>NZ_CAURVL010000008.1:0-98542 GCF_963528215.1 uncultured Streptococcus sp. | reverse complement strand
GAACGCCGGAAGTAGTTGGGGGTTGCCCCCTGTGAGATATGGAAGTCGCTTAGCGTTTATCCGCCATAGCTCAGTTGGTAGTAGCGCATGACTGTTAATCATGATGTCGTAGGTTCGAGTCCTACTGGCGGAGTTTCAAAGAGGTTTTTACCTCTTTTTATTTTTAGTGATAGATATAATGGAGACAAGGTATTCTATAGTCTTATTGATGAGCTATGAAACTTCTATTAGTACTTAGTGTATTTTAAAGTTTGACTTTGTATTCTTTATAGTTGAATGAAAAAAGCAGAAGTTAGTCTGAGACTGGTTTCTGCTTTTTTGATTAGAGTTTATTTGATAAAAATGGTTCCTAGGTCTGGTCTTACTCCTGTGTTTGGGGTTCAAAGAAAGCTCGGTAAAGTGCACGAATGGCCGCTTTTTCCTGATTTTTTTCAACAACAAACATGATGGACACTTCGCTTGAGCCTTGGGACATCATTTGAATGTTGATGTTGTTTTCTGAAAGAGCTTTGGTTGCAGTGGCTGTAACCCCGATATGACTTTTCATTTTTTCACCAACAATCATGATAATGGAAAGGTCGTGTTCAATTTCTGCATGATCAACCTCAGCTTTTTGGACAAGTTGTCGAAGGATCTCTTCCTCTTTGATAGGAGTTAATTCGCGCTCGCGCAAGATAATAGAGAGGTCGTCGATTCCTGTAGGCATGTGCTCCCAACCAATATTCAAATCTTCTAGAATTTGAAGGACGCGTCTACCAAAGCCGATTTCTCTGTTCATCAAGTACTTGGACATGTTAATGCTGACAAATCCTGCATCTCCAGCAATCCCAACGACCGGGAGATGGTCCTTACTGTGTTTATGGACAATTTGAGTACCTGGATGTTTTGGGTTGTTGGTATTTTTAATAACCAGCGGGATTTTGCCGCGGTAAGCTGGAAGCAGAGCTTCATCATGGAGAACTGTAAAGCCTGCGTAAGCTAATTCTCGCATTTCCCGATAGGTTAGCTCAGGAATGGAATGTGGCTTGTGAACGATGCCGGGATGGGCAGCAAAGATTCCGTCAACATCAGTGAAGTTTTCATAAATATCTGCTTTGACACCCGCAGCAATGATTGATCCTGTAATATCAGAACCTCCACGAGAAAATGTACAGATTTGGCCATCTTGAGTTACACCAAAGAAACCAGGAATAACTAGAACTTCATCAGAATTGTTGAGTTCTTCTATTTTGTCATAGCTGGAAGGGAGAATTCGAGCATTACCTGGCTCATTGGAAACAAGGAGTCCTGCTTCTCTCGGATGAACATAGCGAGCTGGAACGCCATTTTGACTGAAATAAGCTGCAATTAATTTAGCGTTGTTGTTTTCTCCTGCTGCAAGAAAAGTATCATAAAGAAATGCGTTATCTTCAATTGGCAAAGTTGCAAGGCTTGTGATGCTTTTGGAAATTTTCTCCAGAACTTTTGGTTTCAAACCTAATTCCGCCACAATATCTGCATAGCGATTGATAATCCACTGTTGGTTTGGTGTGACATCATTTCCTGCAATATACTCTCGGTAATATTTAATCAGAGCATCGGTTACTTTGATATCGTCATCATGGCGTTTTCCTGGCGCTGATACTACAACAAATCGACGTTCAGGATCAGATTTGACAATGTTCAAAACTTTTTCTAATTGAGTCGCAGAAGCCAGTGAACTTCCGCCAAATTTTACAACTTTCATTGGTTCTCCTATCTTATTTTAAAAATTATAACAAAATTCTGAAAATTATTCAAACGCTGTTTTTATACTATTTTTATCCAAATTATTACTTTTACACTTCAAATTTGAAGAGCATCTAATTTTTCCCATTTTTTATTTCCTTTCTTTTATATTTTATGATAAAATATAAGTTGTGTATAATTTGAATATCAAATTATTTAAGAATAAAATAAAACGGCTGATTTGAGATCAGGTCGGGAATGGAGCTGAAATGACATTTAATGGAATTCTCTATCATGTAGCAGATGAAGTAGCAACGATTACTTTCAATCGTCCTGAAGTTTCAAATGGCTTTAATATTCCTATGTGTGAGGAAATTTTAGAGGCTATTGAACTTGCTGCTAAGGATGAGTCCGTCAAATTTTTAGTTATCAATGCGAATGGAAAGGTTTTTTCAGTGGGTGGAGACTTGGCTGAGATGCAGAGAGCAGTCAGTGATGATGATGTCCAATCCTTGGTGAAAATCGCTGAATTGGTCAATGATATTTCTTTTGCTATGAAACGCCTTCCTAAGCCAGTTATCATGAGTGTTGATGGTCCTGTTGCTGGTGCGGCTGCCAATATGGTCGTTGCAGCGGATTTCTGTATTGCGACTGAAAAATCCCGTTTCATTCAAGCATTTGTCGGAGTTGGTCTGGCGCCAGATGCTGGCGGTCTTTTCTTACTGACTCGTGCTATTGGGGTGACTCGGGCGACCCATCTGGTTATGACTGGGGAAGCTCTGACTGCAGAGAAAGCTCTGGATTATGGCTTGCTTTATAAAGTCTGTGAAGCAGAGAAATTAGAAAAAACAACGGAACAGTTGCTCAAGAAGCTGAAACGTGGCTCTCTGAATTCTTACAGAGCCATGAAAGAAATGGTCTGGAAGAGTTTGTTCAGCGGCTGGTCTGAGTATGCAGAACTAGAGTTGGAACTGCAGAAATCGCTGGCTTTCACAGAGGATTTCAAAGAAGGTGTTCGGGCTTATTCTGAGAAACGTCGTCCAAACTTCACTGGTAAATAATGTATTGGTTCAAGGTTGCTTATTTTGCAAGTTGTTTACAAAAATATTTGAAAATCAAATTAATTTTCAAAAAAGCTTGCAAATTACTTTTCTATCTGATAAAATTTGATTGTCAAAGTATTTTCTTAAGGAGGGTTGGTTTTGAATTTTCAGTTAGTAAATGATTACTTAACGTCTATTTTCAATAATGTCTTGGTTATTGAAGAATCGAGCCTAAGAAGCAGTCGCTTCAACGATGTCTCCATTAAGGAAATGCATACAATAGATGTCATTGGAACAACCCCAAATGCTACTCCAAGTGATATATCACGAGAATTGATGGTTACTTTGGGAACTGTTACAACCAGTTTGAATAATTTGGAGCGTAAGGGTTATATTGAGCGGCGTCGGTCGGAAGTTGACCGTCGTGTGGTACATCTGAATTTGACAAAGAATGGGCGGCTTTTGTATCGTCTTCACAAGCGATTCCACAACCGCATGGTCATGCAGGTAGTGGATGGGATGAGTCCAGAAGAGAGACAAGTGATGCAAAAGGGCCTGCAAAATTTATATAGTTTCCTAGAGGATTTGAAATAATGAACTATGCTAAGATTAGTCAGGTGGCTCATTATGCTCCCCGTCAGGTTGTCAGCAATGATGATCTGGCCGAGATTATGGATACCAGTGATGAGTGGATTTCAAGTCGAACTGGGATTAAAAACCGCCATTTATCGTCAGATGAAACGACCAGTGATTTAGCTACAAAAGTAGCAGAGAATTTGCTGCAAAAGTCAGGGACTTCTGCTCAAGACCTGGACTTTATCATTGTTGCCACCATTACGCCGGATTCTTTAATGCCTTCAACGGCTGCGAGAGTACAGGCCAATATTGGGGCCAAGAATGCATTTGCCTTTGATCTGACGGCGGCCTGCAGTGGCTTTATCTTCGCCTTATCAACTGGGGAAAAATTAATTTCTTCTGGCCGTTATCAAAAAGGTCTAATCATAGGTAGTGAGACCCTTTCTAAGACGGTAGATTGGTCGGATCGTTCAACGGCTGTTCTCTTCGGAGATGGTGCTGGCGGTGTACTGTTGGAAAGTGCTTCAGAACAGCATTTTTTGGCAGAAAGTCAGTTTACGGACGGATCTCGCGGAGATAGTCTGACCTGCGGAAAAATGGGTTTGGCTTCACCTTTTTCTGAAAAAGGTGAGAATCAACCTTATCTGACAATGGACGGTCGAGCTATTTTCGACTTTGCTATTCGTGATGTTGCTCGTTCTATCAAAGAAACCATCGAAAGCAGTCAGCTTTCAGCGGAAGATTTGGATTTTCTGTTGCTGCATCAAGCCAATATCCGTATTTTGGATAAAATGGCTAAGAAGCTTGGTGTTGCTCGTGAGAAACTTCCGGCCAACATGATGGAATATGGTAATACTAGCGCAGCTAGCATCCCGATTTTATTATCTGAGTGTGTCGAGCAAGGACTAATCAAACTGAACGGAAATCAGACAATTTTGATGTCAGGTTTCGGTGGAGGTTTGACATGGGGCACGCTTATTGTTACAATTTAGTTAATCAAGTGGAAACACATGATAAAAAATATTTTATTTTTAAAGGAGTCTATCCATGGCAGTATTTGAAAAAGTACAAGAAATTATCGTTGAAGAACTTGGCAAAGAGCCATCAGAAGTTACTCTTGAGTCAACTTTCGATGATCTTGAAGCAGATTCATTGGATTTGTTCCAAGTGATTTCAGAAATTGAAGATGCATTTGACATCCAAATCGAAACTGAAGAAGGTTTGAACACAGTTGGTGATTTGGTTGCTTATGTAGAAGAAAAAACTAAATAAGCAAGTAACTGAGAGTATCGAAAGATATTCTCTCTTGTTTAGGTAATAGTTTGACTGTCAAAGTAAAGAAAATACATCCAGTATGTGATAGTTTGAGATCAAGCTATTACTTAAGCAATGATAAAAGGAAGGTATTATGCAAACACGTATTACAGAATTATTGAATATTGATTATCCTATTTTCCAAGGCGGAATGGCCTGGGTTGCTGATGGTGACTTGGCTGGCGCAGTTTCAAAAGCTGGCGGTCTTGGTATCATCGGTGGCGGAAATGCACCCAAGGAAGTGGTAAAGGCTAATATTGACAAGATTAAGTCTTTGACGGACCGTCCTTTCGGAGTTAACATCATGCTCCTTTCTCCTTTTGCAGATGACATTGTGGATCTCGTCATTGAAGAGGGAGTAAAAGTAGTAACAACTGGTGCGGGTAATCCAAGCAAGCACATGGCTCGTTTCCATGAAGCGGGGATTACAGTTATCCCTGTTGTGCCAAGTGTGGCCTTGGCTAAGCGGATGGAAAAGATCGGTGCGGATGCAGTCATCGCAGAAGGTATGGAAGCTGGTGGCCACATCGGAAAATTGACTACCATGTCCTTGGTTCGTCAGGTTGCAGAAGCAGTTAGCATTCCGGTTATTGCTGCCGGTGGTATTGCGGACGGTTCTGGAGCTGCAGCTGGATTTATGCTTGGAGCCGAGGCCGTTCAGGTCGGTACACGCTTTGTCGTTGCTAAGGAATCCAATGCCCATCAAAACTATAAAGACATGATTTTGAAGGCTCGCGATATTGATACGACTATCTCTGCTCAGCATTTCGGTCATGCAGTCCGGGCTATCAAGAATAAGCTGACGCGTGATTTCGAAAAGGCAGAAAAAGAAGCCTTCAAGCAAGAAAATCCGGATTTGACTGTTTTTGAAAATCTGGGTGCTGGTGCTTTGGCCAATGCGGTTGTTCGCGGAGATGTGGAAAATGGCTCCGTCATGTCTGGTCAAATTGCTGGTTTAATCAGTAAGGAAGAAACAGTCGAAGAAATCCTCAAAGATATCTACTATGGTGCTGCTGAGAAGATTCAGCAGGAAGCAAAACGTTGGGCAGGAGTAACTAGAAATGACTAAAAGAGCCTTTCTCTTCGCCGGTCAGGGAGCGCAGTATCTTGGAATGGGGCGCGAGCTTTATGATCAGTATGTGCTTGTGCGGTCAACTTTTGATGAGGCTAGCCAAGTTCTAGGCTATGATGTCCGAGCTTTGATCGATCAGGATGAGGAAAAGCTCAATCAAACTCGCTATACGCAACCGGCTATTTTAACGACTTCAGTAGCTATTTATCGCCTCTTAGCTGATAAGGGAGTAGAGCCTGACATGGTAGCGGGTCTCTCTCTTGGAGAATATTCTGCCTTGGTGGCTGCGGGAGCCCTTGATTTCAAGACGGCGGTGGCCTTGGTTGCTAAGCGTGGTAGCTTCATGGAAGAGGCGGCTCCAGCTGGTTCTGGGAAAATGGTCGCAGTTTTAAATGCAGAAGTTTCTCTCATTGAAGGGGTCTGTCAAGAAGCAAGTGCTATTGGTGTAGTCTCACCAGCTAACTATAATACGCCTAGTCAAATCGTTATCGGCGGAGAAGTAGCAGCGGTGGACAAGGCTGTGGAGCTTTTGAAAGATGCCGGTGTCAAGCGCTTAATCCCGCTCAATGTATCCGGACCTTTCCATACAGCGCTTTTAAAGCCAGCCAGCGAACGATTGGCAGAAGTGTTAGAAACAGTTGAGTTTTCAGATTTTGTGCGGCCATTAGTCGGAAATACAGAAGCAACTGTGATGGAAAAAGAGAGAGTCAGAGAGCTTTTGACTCGTCAGGTAATGGAGCCAGTGCGTTTCTATGACAGCATTGCTAAAATGCAGGAAGCTGGTGTGACTGAGTTTATCGAAATTGGTCCCGGCAAAGTTCTGTCTGGTTTTATTAAGAAAATTGATAAGTCTGCGGATGTCCGCCAAGTTGAAGATGTAGAAAGTTTAAATGCTCTTCTAGAAAAATAATGAGGAATCATCATGGAATTACAAAACAAGAATGTATTAATTACTGGGTCCGCTCGCGGAATTGGATTGGCAATTGCGCATAAATTTGCTAGTGTAGGTGCCAATATCATCTTAAACGGACTAGCGGAGATTTCTGATGATGTTTTGGCTGGATTTGCCGGCTATTCTGGGAAAGTTGTAACTGTTATTGGAGATGTTTCCAAAGCTGAAGATGCCCAGCGAATGGTAGAAGAAGCTGTTGCAGCCTTGGGATCTGTTGATGTACTGATCAATAACGCTGGTATTACACGTGATAAGCTCATGCTGAAAATGACGGAAGAAGATTTTGAGCAGGTGCTGAAAGTGAATCTTACTGGGACATTCAATATGACACAATCAGTCCTGAAACCGATGACAAAAGCTCGTCAGGGTGCTATCATCAGTCTGTCAAGTGTCGTTGGTCTGGCAGGGAATGTCGGTCAGGCTAACTATGCAGCTTCCAAGGCTGGTCTGATTGGTTTTTCTAAATCAGTTGCCCGTGAGGTAGCAGCGCGTAATATCCGTGTCAACTGTATTGCCCCTGGTTTTATCGCATCTGATATGACAGATGTACTTCCAGAAAAAGTAAAGGCTGCGTCTCTGGCACTCATTCCAATGAAACGTTTTGGTACTCCAGAAGAAGTTGCAGATGTTGCACTCTTCTTAGCAAGTCAGGAATATTTGACGGGACAAGTCCTCACGATTGATGGCGGCTTTACCATGCAGTAAGTCACAGTTTTTGAATATTAACGAGTATAAAATCAGTTGATTCATCTAAATAAAGGAGCTCAATATGAAACTTAATCGAGTTGTTGTAACAGGATACGGCTTAACTTCACCTATCGGGAATACTCCAGAAGAATTCTGGAATAACTTAAAAGAAGGTAACATTGGAATCGGTCCAATTACTAAATTTGATCATAGTGAATATAGTGTTCACAATGCGGCGGAAATTCAGGATTTCCCTTTTGATAAATATTTTGTCAAAAAGGATACCAACCGTTATGATAATTACACTCTTTATGCGCTTTATGCTTCTCAAGAAGCGGTCAACAATGCTCACTTAGATGTAGATGCGCTGGATAAGGATCGCTTTGGTGTCATTGTAGCTTCAGGTATCGGCGGGATTCAGGAAATTGAAGAACAGGTTGTTCGCTTGCATGAAAAAGGTCCTAAACGTATCAAACCTTTGACCTTGCCAAAAGCCCTGCCAAATATGGGGGCGGGAAATGTGGCTATGCGCTTTGGAGCCAATGGTATCTGTAAGTCTGTCAATACAGCCTGTGCCTCAGCAAACGATGCGATTGGTGAAGCTTTCCGCTTAATTAAGTTCGGTTATCAAGATATCATGCTGGTCGGTGGTTCAGAGGCTTCTATTACACCATTTGCGATTGCTGGTTTCCAAGCTCTGACTGCTCTTTCTACCACAGAAGATCCTAAGCGCGCTTCTATTCCTTTTGATAAGGACCGCAATGGTTTTGTCATGGGTGAAGGTTCTGGTATGCTAGTTCTGGAAAGTTTGGAACATGCTGAGAAACGCGGAGCTACTATCTTGGCTGAGGTGGTAGGATACGGTCATACTTGTGACGCTTACCATATGACTTCTCCGCATCCAGAAGGTTTGGGAGCTATCAAGGCTATCAAACAAGCGGTTGAAGAAGCTGAAATTGAGCCAAAAGATGTAGCTTATGTCAATGCTCATGGTACATCAACCCCTGCTAACGAAAAAGGTGAAAGCGGAGCCATTGTTTCTGTCTTTGGTAAAGATGTAGCGGTGTCTTCAACTAAATCCTTTACAGGACACCTGCTCGGAGCGGCGGGCGCAGTTGAGGCTATTGCGACGATTGAAGCAATGCGTCATAGCTATGTGCCAAAAACAGCTGGTACAACAGAGCTGCCAGACTATATTGAAGCCAACGTTATTTACGGTCAAGGTAAGGAACAGGAAATCCCTTATGCGATTTCCAATACATTTGGCTTTGGCGGTCACAATGCCGTTCTTGCCTTTAAACGCTGGGAGGCTTAAAAATCTATGAATATCAACGAAATTAAAGATTTAATGGCACAGTTTGACCAGTCTAGTCTGCGTGAGTTTTCTTACAAAAATCAGAGCGATGAGCTAACTTTTAGTAAGAATGAAGGTCAGGTTGCAGTTCCAACAGCCAGTGCAGCTCCAATTGCTGCACCTTTGCAGGCTGCGAGTGCGCCTGTGATTGAGCCAACTCCTCAAGCAGCTCCGCCTGCAGAGCCAGAAACAGTTTCAGAAGCTCCGGCACCTGCTGCTGAAGGTGATGTTGTGGAAAGTCCTTTGGTTGGTGTGGCTTACTTAGCAGCTGGTCCAGACAAGCCGCCGTTTGTATCAGTTGGAGACCAAGTTAAAAAAGGTCAAACCCTGATGATTATTGAAGCAATGAAAGTCATGAATGAAGTTCCAGCACCTAAAGATGGTCTGGTTACAGAAATTCTGGTTCAGAATGAAGAAATGGTTGAATTTGGGAAAGGGCTGGTACGCATCAAATGATTGATATCAATGCAATAAAAGAAGCACTTCCGCACCGCTACCCAATGCTTTTGGTAGACCGCGTTTTGGAAGTTAGTGAAGATGAGATTATTGCTCTGAAAAATGTGACAGTCAATGAGCCATTCTTTAACGGACATTTTCCTCAATATCCTGTTATGCCAGGTGTCTTAATCATGGAAGCTTTGGCTCAAACGGCTGGTGTGCTGGAATTGTCTAAAGAAGAAAATAAGGGCAAACTGGTCTTCTATGCTGGCATGGACAAGGTTAAGTTCAAGAAGCAAGTTGTACCAGGTGACCAGCTGATTATGACAGCTAAGTTTGTCAAGCGCCGCGGAACGATTGCGGTTGTAGAGGCGAAAGCAGAAGTTGATGGAAAACTTGCAGCCAGCGGTACTTTGACCTTTGCGATCGGCCAGTAGATAAAAGGAGCTTTCACCATGTTTCGTAAAATTTTAATTGCTAACCGTGGGGAAATTGCGGTCAGAATTATTCGTGCAGCCCGCGAGTTGGGAATTGATACGGTAGCTGTTTATTCAACGGCTGACAAGGAAGCACTCCATACCTTACTGGCTGATGAGGCCGTCTGCATCGGTCCAGCCAAGTCCACTGATTCTTATCTGAATATGAATGCAGTCCTGTCTGCTGCTGTTCTGACAGGTGCAGAAGCCATTCATCCTGGTTTTGGTTTTTTGAGTGAAAACTCTAAATTTGCGACCATGTGCGAAGAGGTCGGCATTAAGTTTATTGGACCTTCAGGCGCTGTTATGGACTTGATGGGGGACAAGATTAATGCTCGGGCTCAGATGATTAAGGCGAAAGTGCCGGTCATCCCAGGATCTGATGGAGAAGTTCATACCTCTGAAGAAGCCTTGGAAGTCGCCGAAAAGATTGGTTATCCAGTCATGCTTAAAGCTTCTGCTGGCGGCGGCGGCAAGGGCATTCGTAAGGTTGAAAAGGCTGAGGATTTAGTAGCGGCCTTTGAGTCTGCATCTAGCGAAGCCAAAGCGGCCTTTGGTAATGGTGCCATGTATATGGAGCGAGTCATCTATCCAGCGCGCCATATTGAAGTGCAGATTCTGGCAGATCAGCAGGGGCATGTGGTCCACTTGGGCGAGCGGGATTGCTCTTTGCAGCGTAATAATCAGAAAGTGCTGGAAGAAAGTCCATCTGTGGCGATTGGTAAAACCCTGCGCCAGCAGATTGGTGAAGCAGCTGTTCGGGCTGCTCAGTCTGTCGGCTATGAAAATGCTGGTACAATTGAGTTTCTGCTTGATGAAGTTAAGGGTGAATTCTACTTTATGGAGATGAACACTCGGGTGCAGGTTGAGCATCCAGTCACCGAGTTTGTTACTGGTGTGGATATTGTAAAAGAGCAAATCAAGATTGCAAACGGTCAAGAGCTGTCCTTCAGTCAGGATGATGTTGAAATCCGAGGGCATGCGATTGAGTGTCGGATCAATGCTGAAAATCCAGCCTTTAACTTTGCGCCGAGTCCTGGTAAGATTTCAAATGTTTATCTACCAAGCGGTGGAGTGGGGTTGCGTGTGGATTCGGCCGTCTATCCTGGCTACACCATCCCCCCTTACTACGATAGCATGATTGCGAAGATAATTGTTCATGGTGAAAATCGTTTTGATGCTCTGATGAAGATGCAACGTGCACTCTATGAACTAGAAATTGACGGTGTTGTAACCAACAGCGGCTTCCAACTGGACTTAATCTCAGATTCCAATGTGATTGCTGGTGATTATGACACAGCCTTTCTCATGGAGAAGTTCCTTCCGGCTTATCAAGAGAAACAATAGATACGACATGTAAGAGCTGCTCTGTAAACTAAAAAGACGGCGGCTCTTGCTGTTTGATGTGCCTGAGTATAAAATCTTGAAAAGGAGAAGACGTAAACGATGGCTTTGTTTTCAAAGAAGGATAAATATATCCGTATCAATCCTAATCGAGCGAGTCGGGAAAAGCCTCAAGCAAAGCCTGAGGTACCAGACGAACTCTTTTCGAAATGCCCAGGTTGTAAGCATACCATTTACCAAAAAGATCTTGGGAATGACAGTGTGTGTCCTAACTGTGGCTATAATTTCCGTATCTCTGCTCATGAGCGCTTAAACCTAACTGTGGATGAGAACAGTTTTGAGGAGATGTTCACTGGAATTGAAACCAAGGATCCTCTGAACTTCCCAAACTATCAGGAGAAGTTGGCTCTTACCCGTGAGAAGACGGGACTTGATGAGGCTGTTCTGACTGGGACGGCTAGCATCAAGGGGCATAAAACGGCTCTTGGAATCATGGATTCGAACTTTATCATGGCTTCTATGGGGACAGTTGTGGGTGAAAAGATTACCCGCCTCTTTGAGTATGCGACAGAGCATAAATTGCCAGTCGTTCTGTTTACGGCTTCTGGCGGTGCCCGCATGCAAGAGGGCATTATGAGCTTGATGCAGATGGCTAAGGTCTCTGCGGCTGTTCAGCGGCACTCTGCTGCAGGCCTCTTCTATTTGACTGTCTTGACAGATCCGACAACTGGTGGTGTCACAGCCTCTTTCGCTATGGAGGGTGATATTATTCTGGCTGAAACTCAGGCTCTTGTTGGATTTGCCGGGCGTCGGGTCATTGAGTCTACAGTTCGTGAGAAGCTGCCAGATGATTTTCAAAAGGCTGAATTTCTCATGGAGCATGGTTTTGTTGATGCCATCGTCAAGCGTGGTGACATGAGAGATACACTTGCTACCTTATTAGCATTTCATGGAGGTCAAGCATGACAAAAATCACTCGGATTATTAAAGAAGCGCGTGATCAGGCTCGTTTGACTGCGCTGGATTTTGCACAAGGAATTTTTGACAACTTCGTTGAGTTGCATGGGGATCGCTCTTTTCGAGATGACGGTGCGGTGATTGGCGGTATTGGGACGCTAAATGGTCAGCCTGTAACAGTGGTCGGTATTCAAAAGGGTCGCAATTTGCAGGATAATTTGCGACGAAACTTTGGACAGCCGCATCCGGAAGGCTACCGTAAGGCTCTGCGCCTCATGAAACAGGCGGAAAAATTTGGCCGTCCTGTGGTAACCTTTATCAATACGGCAGGTGCTTATCCTGGTGTCGGTGCTGAGGAACGTGGCCAAGGGGAAGCCATTGCCCGTAACTTGATGGAAATGAGCAATCTCAAAGTACCGATTATTGCCATCATCATTGGTGAAGGTGGCTCAGGTGGTGCCTTGGCTTTGGCTGTAGCAGACAAGGTCTGGATGCTGGAAAACTCTATGTATGCAGTTCTCAGTCCGGAAGGTTTTGCTTCCATCCTCTGGAAAGACGGTAGCCGCGCTATGGAAGCTGCCGAGCTGATGAAAATTACTTCACACGAGCTCTTGCAGATGGAAGTGGTAGATAAGGTTATTACTGAAAGAGGCTTTAACAACCATGAATTACTGGCTGCAGTGAAAGAAGAAATCGCAACTGAGTTGAATAGTCTGTCTCAGCTACCCTTGGAGCAATTACTGGAAAATCGTTACCAGCGATTTAGGAAATATTAAAAAATCGAAGCCAAAAGGCTTCTTTTTCTCGTTTCGAATTCTCGTTTGAAATTGATGTGGAGCTACCTTACGAGGGAAATATATTTTAGTTTGAAAAATCGCATTATATTCTCTTTATAGGACTTATATAAAATATATATTATACAAGCCATTGGTCCTATGTTAAGATAGTTTCTAATTAAAAGAAATGAGGTTTCATATGTCAGAATTTACTATCCACACGATTGAGTCCGCACCAGCTGAGGTAAAAGAAGTCCTGGAAACTGTTCAAAAAGATAACGGTGGCTACATTCCCAATCTTATCGGTCTTTTGGCCAATGCGCCAACGGCTTTGGAAACTTATCGGACGGTTGGAGCTATCAATCGCCGTAACAGCCTGACACCGACTGAGCGTGAAGTAGTGCAGATAACGGCTGCAGTTACCAACGGTTGTGCTTTCTGTGTAGCCGGTCATACAGCTTTTTCAATCAAGCAGATTCAAATGAATGATGATCTTTTGGAGGCTCTGCGCAATCGTACTCCGATTGATACAGATCCGAAGTTAGATACACTTGCTAAATTTACCATTGCTGTCATTAATACTAAGGGACGGGTCGGAGACGAGGCTTTGGCAGACTTCCTAGAAGCGGGCTACACACATGAGAATGCTCTGGATGTAGTTCTGGGTGTCAGCCTTGCGACCCTCTGCAATTATGCCAATAATCTGGCCAACACGCCAATTAATCCGGAATTGCAGCCTTATGCCTAGTCTTTGAGGAGGTGGCAAATGACATTTTTTTCAGAAGAGTTTATCAACTGGTTGGATGACCACGCCGACCAAATTGACAAAGAATCCTGTGCAGCAGGCAATCAACTGATTGAGCGTATCGCCGCTGAAGGAGCCTTTCGGGTTGGCGTTCCAGAAGAGCTGGGAGGCCGAGGTGGCAATGATACGGATGTGGTTGAAGTGCTCAAGGAGCTGGCTCACCATTCTTTGACCGCTTCCTTTATCTCTTGGGGGCAAAGGACCTTTATTGATAACATTTTAAAATCTCCTAATCCCTACTTTAGAGACCACTATTTGGAAGGGCTCTTGTCAGGGGAATATGCAGGTGCGACAGCCCTGTCCAATGCTGTCAAATTCCTGTCGGACTTAGAAGAGTTAAATGTCTCTATTGTGGAGGAAGACGGGCAGCTTTATCTCCAGGGGCGTCTGCCTTGGGTAACCAATGCTCGCGCGGATCGTTTCCTCAGCATATTTGTTGCTGGTTTCGAAGACGGGAGCCACCAGCCGTTGGTTCTGGCTGTCCCGTCTGATGCGGAGAATTTCTCCCGTTCAGCGGATTTAGAGTTTGTATCTTTGCAAGGGGGAAATACAGCTGCCCTAACCTTTAACCATGTGACTTTGCAAGAGGAATGGATTCTTGCACAAGATGCCCTGGAATTTTTGGCGGAAAATCGCCCAACTTTTCTAGGTTATCAGTTTGGTCTGGCTCTTGGCCTAGCGGAGAAATCGCTGGCAGAGGTCGAAGCCAATCTATCAGTACGCTCCATTTTGAGAGAGGAGTGGGAGGAGCAAGTAGCTGCTCTGACTGCGATCCAGGATCAGCTCTATAGAGGTCTTCTCCAGCCTGGTTATTTTGTTGAGCGTCCTAAGGAGCTCTTCCAGCTGCGAATTGATATAGTTGATGTGGTAGCCCAAAGTCTGCTCTTGGAGCTGCAGGCTAGTGGAGGCAGAGGATATTTGAGTAATTCGACTTCTGGCTTTATTCGCCGTTGGAACGAAGGAGCTTTTCTTCCCATTGTCTCACCGAGTGCAGTCCAGCTGCGGCATATTTTAGAAGTTTCATAGAAATGATGGCAAACAAACGTCTGATTGTCATTGAAAAGGGGCTTCGATATATTACTATAAAGGAGTTGCTACGTGAACAGCAAACGACCGCCCATTCTCTTATCTGGGTTGATTCTTGGCCTATTTGGCTTAGCTAATCTTTTACTGAACTACCATTCTATCTTTTTCCACTTGTTAAATGGTCTGGCATTGATACTTTGGATTTATCTGACACTGGCTTTAGTACTGTCATTTTCGGACTATCGGCAAGATTTGCAAAAGGCCCCTTTCTTATCGAGCTTTGCGACTTATCCAATGGCTAGTATGCTCTTAGCTGCTTACCTGAACAAGCTTGGTTTACTTTGGATAAGCCAATTAATTTGGTACATGGCCTTGTTGCTGCATATTGTTCTAATAGCTATCTTTACATGGAAGTATGTGCTTAAGGCTGAGGGATTATCTTTGACCCCGAGCTGGACGGTTCTCTATGTTGGATTGGCCATGGCAAGCTTGACCCAGGGAGTAGTTCATCAGCTGCTTTTGGGCTATTTGGCTTGGTTTTTTGCTCTGCTACTGAGTTTGATTCTCTATCCCTTGTTTTACAAGGTTAGGCGGTCACAAAGGATGCCAGATACTTTAAAGCCACAGTGGGCCATTTACTGTGCACCTTTCTCGCTCCTGTTGGGAAGTTATATCCGTCTGGCTGGTTCTGATGCTGAAGGTTGGTTTGTCGCCTTGCTGCTCCTCTTATCGCAGGCCTTTTATCTCTTGGTTTTATGTCTTTTACCCCGCATTTTCCGACTGGGGCCTCAGCTTAGCTGGTCAGCCTTGACCTTTCCTCTTGTCAATACAGCTTTTGCCCTGAAACTAGGACTTGATTATCTAGGTTGGACCTGGCTTGTTTGGCTAAGTCATGCAGAAGCTCTGCTAGCTTTCGTAATCGTCCTCTATGTTTGTTTTTACTATACAGTCTCATTGCGAGCCAGAAAGATAACAAAAAATCCGAGATGATACTCTTTGAAACTCTGTTTTTGATTTTCTCTGAGTTAATCTCGGATTTTTTTATTTTAGCAAAATAAGTCTGCATTTAGACCGACTGATGAGGGCAAAGTGTCGGGATAATCTGCTTTTTATTTTGGCGCTATAACTTCTAATCCACCCATATACGGACGCAGAACCTCTGGGATAGTCACAGAGCCATCTTCGTTTTGGTAATTTTCTAAGATAGCTGCTACTGTGCGTCCGACAGCCAGTCCAGAACCGTTGAGAGTATGAAGGAGTTTGACCTTGCCATCTGCTTCGTCACGGTAGCGGATTTGAGCTCGACGGGCTTGAAAATCTTCTGTGTTAGAGCAACTAGAGATTTCACGGTAGGTGTTCTGAGCAGGAATCCAAACTTCCAAGTCGTAGGTCTTAGCAGCAGAGAAGCCCATATCTCCAGTACAAAGAGCTACAACACGATAAGGCAAGTTCAGCTTTTGCAGGATGTTTTCAGCGTTGACTGTCATCTTTTCTAGCTCTTCATAAGACTCTTCTGGCTTGGCAAACTTAACCATTTCAACCTTGTGGAATTGGTGCAGACGGATGAGACCGCGCGTGTCACGACCAGCAGAGCCAGCTTCAGAGCGGAATGATGGGCTCATAGCTGTGAAGTAGATTGGCAATTCTTTGCCGTCTAGAATTTCGTCTCGATAGTAGTTGGTCAGTGGAACTTCAGCAGTTGGAATCAGAACGAAGTTGGTATCGCTTAGCTCAAACGTATCTTCTTTGAACTTAGGATATTGCCCTGTCCCAAACATAGAATCATGGTTGACCATGTAGGGAGTGATGACTTCTGTGTAGCCTTCTTTGCCATGCTCATCCAGCATGAAGTTGTAGATAGCACGCTCTAATCGAGCTCCTAAGCCCTTATAGAAGAGGAAACGAGCACCAGTAACTTTTGCCCCACGCTCCCAGTCTAAGATGTCCAAATCCTCACCCAAATCCCAGTGTGCCTTAGCTTCAAAGTCAAATTGGCGAGGTGTCCCCCAGCGACGGACTTCGACGTTTTCGTCCTCATCTGCTCCGACAGGAACACTTTCGTGCGGGATGTTAGGCAGAGTGGTAGTGAACTCAGTCAACTTAGCATCCAGCTCAGCCAAGCTTGCGTCTAAGTTCTTGACTTCAGCAGAAAGTTTTTGCATAGCAGCAATCTTATTATCTGCATTTTCTTTGTTGCGTTTAGCTTGAGCAATTTCAGCAGAAACAGTATTGCGCTCTGCCTTGAGTTCTTCGACCTTGACCAATAAATCCCGACGTTCTTTGTCAATGGTTTTCATTTGGTTGAGGGTAGCGGCGTCAACACCTCTCGTAGCCAATTTTTCAGCGACAGAATCAAAGTCCGTACGGATGCGTTTTAAATCTAACATAGGTACCTCCAAAAATAAAAGCACTTTATGAAACTGTTGGAGCGGCATAACCGCGGTTCCATCCAACTTCACAAAAGTGCACTTGCTTAATTATTCATTTTTAAACTAACGGTAGAATTTCCTATTTTCTCCTTATCTGCTCACAGCCGCCGCAGACTTTCTGAAAAGTGTCCAATAGTACTTATCCGTTTCGACTATTATACAGGATTTTCCGGAAAATGTAAATCCTAGGATAGGAAAAATCTTGACAGAAAAAGATAACTATGTTACCTTTATCTAAAGATAACTATGTTATCTTTAGATAAAGGTAACGTTGTTATCTAAAGGAGTTCTTATGGTAAAACAAACAACGCGCGACCGTATGATTGAGAAGGTAAGCCAGCTTATCAGAGAATATGGTTATCAGAATATCCCCCTGAGGAAACTGGCATCTTTGCTGGGGGTTACGACTGGTGCTTTTTACAAGGCTTTTGAAAACAAGGAGGATCTTTACTATCAGGTCTGTCTTTTGGAAAACCAGAGCCAGCTTAGACGTTTAGAGGAGCAGTATCTTGACGGAGTATCTGATCCTTTGGATTGCATTTGGCAGATAGGAATCTTTCTTTTATCGGAATATGAGACCAACAGTCGGATGATGGATTTTCTCTTTTTCAGTCCTGTGGCGATAGAGGCTTACCGGAAAGGTGAGCTTCTGGAAATCGGGAACAAGACGGTGGCTTATCTGGATAGGCTGCCTATGGAGAGTGAGCAAGAGAAAAAGATTCTCTTGCTCAAGCTGGATACCTTCATCACAGGCTATGGCCATTTTATTGCCAAAGGTTTGGAGCCTTTTGATGAGGAAGTCTATCGCTCAATGTTCAATGATTTACTAGGAGGTTACAAACATGATTAAAAATCTCATTGTTTATGCACATCCCTATGATAAAAGCTTTAACCATGCTATTTTAGAGCAGGTTCAGGACTTGTTGGAGAAGAAAGGTCAGACCTATGAACTGATCGATCTCTATGAGGATGGTTTTAATCCAGTCTATACCAAGGAAGAGCTAGCGCTTTTTAATAAAGGGCAGGCACTAGACCCGCTGGTTTTAAAATATCAGGAAGCTCTTGCGTCCTGTGACCGCCTTATCATGATTTTTCCTATCTGGTGGGCGGATATGCCAGCTATTGTCAAGGGCTTTGAAGATAAGGTCTTTTTGAAAAATAAGATTTACGAGGAGACGAAAACTCGCCAGTTAGTTGGTCGTTTGACCAATATTAAAGAGGTATTGGCTATTACTACTTCAGCAGCACCGACTTTCTATCTTAAGTATTTCTGTGGTGATGTCGTCAAGAAAGCCATGTTGGGCCATACCTTTAAGTCTATCGGTGCTAGACAGCGCCGTTGGTTGAATTTCGGGAATATTTCTCAGTCTACAGCCGAAAAACGGCAGGCTTTCTTAGAAAAACTAGCAGAAAAGATTTGAAGAGGTAGCTATTATGATTCATTTTAGAAGAGCAGATGAAAGGGATCTTGCTGCTGCGGTCTCGGTTTTAACTGCTGCTTTTGCTGAGCATGAGGTCTACAGAGAAAAATTCCGTCCTCTCTTTGGCAGCAGCCGGTCTTATATTGATTTTCTAAATAGATTGCATGCAGTTATGGTTAAGGCGGCGATGCGTCATCATATTTGCCTACTTGCTGAAGTGGACGGGCGTCTTATGGCGGTCGCTACTATTCATAAGCTCGGTAGCCATCCTGTCGGTATACTTTCCTTTTTGCGGGCAGGAGCATGGAGGATGTGGCAATATATTCCCCAACTTTTAGCCTTTCAAAAAGTCTTTGGGGAGGGGAGTAAAGAAGCTAAGAAAAGGGGTGTTTCAACTCTATATCTTGAACTGCTGGGTGTGCTGCCTGATTATCAAGGACAGGGAGTTGGCGGTCTTTTTATATCAAAGGGACTTGAGCTACTTGCCAAAGAAGAGAAATGCCAGCGGCTTACTTTGATTACTCATACAGAAAGCAACTGTCGTTTTTACAAAAAGAACGGATTTAAACAACTAGATGTCCGTGATGTTGAAGGTGTCAAGACATGGACTTTCGAGAAAAATTTAGCTGATGTTTATACTTTTTAAAAATCTAATGATGCGGTCTTGCATTGATAATGTTAGCTTAGCCCACCCTATCATTTCAAGGGGCTGAAATAGCGCATTCTCAGATTGTTTCACTTTCCAATTTTTTGTGCTAGCTCCATCTTGCTGATACAAGCAGCTTGTATCTTAGTCGAAAATATAAAAAATAAGGTTGAAACTTTTTCAACCCTATTTTTTCTTCTTAAAGATTTCAGCAATTTTCTGTAACAGAGTCGGCAATCTAACAACCTTGTCGTTGCCGATATGCTCCCGCGCAATTTTGAGTATCTTACCAGAGTCTTTGGAGGCAAAGAGAAACTTTCCTTTGTCAGTCCAGATTTCAAAGTGGCGGCTGACTTTCTTGCCAGAAACATTGGCGCCGATAGCAGTGATGCTAATCCAAGGCAGCTGGATATAATCTTCTACATTGGCATCAGCGTAAAACTCCAGAGCAGTCTCGCCGATTAAAAATTTCCCAACCTTTCCGCCTAATCCAAGATAGGATACGCCAGTAGTATTAAACTCAACTGTTTTGTTTTGTGACTGTGCCATAGAGTAACTCCCTTTTAAATAATATAGCTATTATACCACAATAAAAAGAAGGCCGAAACCTTCTTTTTGATTACATCAAACCAGCAACGTGAGCTAGTACACCAACTACAAAGAGGGCGATGATGATAGTGATAGGGGATACTTTCTTCTTAAGCAACCACATACAAGCGAAAGTTAGAAGTAGTCCCATTAAACCAGGAATCAAGGAATCCAAGTTTTGTTGGAAAGTTGTAACTTTTTCAGGGGTTTGAGATAGTCCTTGACCTACTTGAGCAAAGGCTTCTTGGATACCCTTATAGCCACTAGACAATTTGTCCCAATGGATATATGCTTTATCATCTAGCTTAACAGATGAAACGTTAAAGACAAACTTAATAGATACCCAACGTTCAACCAGAACAGCCAAGATAAACATACCTAGAATTGAAGCACCTTTGGTAATGTCTTGGAGGATACCACCAGACATGTCCTTAGTGATTTCAGAACCAGCCTTGTAGCCCAATTCTTGTGTGTACCAGAGGAAAGCCATCCGGATAGCATTCCAAGCTAAAAAGAAGATAAGTGGACCAATGATATTTCCAGTCAAAGCAAGAGATGCCCCAAGTGCTCCAAGTATAGGACGAACTGTGAACCAGAAGACAGGGTCTCCGATACCAGCCAGAGGTCCCATCATACCGATTTTAACCCCTTGGATAGCCGCATCGTCAATTGCTGCACCATTTGCTTTTTCTTCTTCAAGCGCAAGTGTAACTCCGATGATTGGAGCTGCAACATACGGGTGAGTGTTGAAGAATTCCAAGTGACGCTCAAGAGCAGCAGCTTGATCTTCTTTTTTAGTATAAAGCTTCTTAATAGCTGGAATCAGTGAATAAGCCCAGCCCAAGTTTTGCATACGTTCGTAGTTCCAAGAGCCTTGCAAGAAAGTAGAACGCCACCAAACTTTTTGACGGTCAGCCTTTGAAAGAGTCAATTTTCCTGACTCATCAGGTTTTACAGTATTTAATTCTGTCATGATAGTGTGTCTCCTTTCTTAGTAGTCTTCTAGGATGTCGCCGATTGGATCGTTAGATGAAGCTGTTGCTCCACCGCCACCATTTCCGCCTTTTTTAGACAAGGCAAGGTAGATGAGGGCAATAGCGACACCAATTGCACCAAGGGCAATCAGAGTGAGTTCGCTGACAGCAGCCAAAGCAAAACCAATAGCGAAGAATGGCCATACTTCACGAGTTGCCATCATGTTGATAACCATAGCATAACCAACGGCTACGACCATACCACCACCAATTTGCATACCTTCTGATAGCCAAGCTGGCATAGCTTCAAGAGCAGATTTAACAGACTCAGCTGGAATCATCAAAAGAAGTGCTGCCGGGATAGCAATACGTGCTCCTTGCATGAAGAGAGCGATAAAGTGAGCGCGTTCAACGCCTTTAATGTCTCCTTTTTTCGCAGCAGCATCTGCACCGTGAACCAAACCGACTGACAAAGTACGGACAATCATAGTCAAGAAGAGACCAGCAACAGCAAGTGGAATAGCAACACCTTGTGCTACAGCGATTCCTTTGCTTGAGAAGTCTCCACCCAGTACCATGATGATGGCAGCGGCAACAGAAGCGAGGGCAGCATCAGGTGCTACAGCAGCTCCGATATTAGCCCAGCCAAGAGCGATCAGCTGGAGAGAGCCACCAAGCATAACACCGGCTGCCAAATTACCAGTTACCAGTCCAATCAAGGTACAAGCAACAAGCGGTTGATGGAATTGGAATTGGTCCAAGATACCTTCAAGCCCAGCTAGGAAGGCAACTAAGACTACTAAAACCATAGAAATAATAGACATATTCTAAATCCTTTCGTAAAAAATGAGAGTGAGATAGTTGATCTTACTGTACATTTGCTTTATTAATCAAGTCAAACAAATCCTTCTTAGAATCGTTTGGAACCTTCCGTACGTCAAATTCAACACCCAAATCACGGAGTTTTTCGTAAGTGGCTACATCCTCCTTGTCCATGGACAGTACATTGTTGACCATGGTCTTACCAGTAGAGTGAGCCATTGAACCGACATTAAGGGTCTTGATTGGCACACCGCCTTCAACAGCGCGGAGGGCATCTTGAGGAGTTTCAAACAGAATCAAGGCATGAGTGTTACCAAAGCGAGGGTCTTTTGAAACAGCAATCAATTTGTCGATTGGGACAACATTAGCTTTGACATTACCTGGTGCAGCTTGCTTAATCAATTCTTTACGAAGTTCGTCTTGAGCTACTGAGTCAGAAGCAACGATAATACGGTCTGCTTTTGAATCTGGAGTCCAAGCTGTTGCTACCTGACCGTGCAGCAAGCGTGTGTCGATCCGGGCAAGGTTGATTTTGAGCTTGCCGTCACCGATTACAGTCCCTTCAGGGATTGCTGCTTGGGCAACTGGAGCAGCTGCAGCAGGAGCATTTGCTTCTTCAGCAGCAGGATTCAGCTCTTCAGGCAGAGCTTTGACTCCTTCCTTGGCTTCTTTGATGATGTTAGCAACAACAGCTTCAACGCCGGCGTTGGCATCCATCATCCTTTCTGTATAAGCTTGAATCAGCATAGGCAGGTTCAAGCCTGTAATGATAGCGAACTTGCGGTCTGGATTTTCACCCATGACACGGCTAGCTTGGTTGAATGGAGAGCCACTCCAAAGGTCAGCCAAGACCAACACTTCATCGTCCGCATCAAACGAAGCCACAGCGTCATTGAACTTTGCATAGAGATCATCTGGTCCTTCGTTGGGCATGAAAGTTACAACTTGTACTTTTTCCTGCTCACCGAAAATCATAGAACCTGATTGATGAATACCAGCAGCAAATTCACCGTGGCTAGCAATAATGATTCCGATACTCATTATTGACATTCCTCCTTATAAAATGTTTGACTTAAGTTTTAAGAAAACTTTAAGGCAAGTTTATTATAAAACGTTTTCATGAAAAATGCAAGCGTTTGTTCCTAAAAACAACTTTTTCTTTCAAAAATGTCAGTATTTGCCGAAACCCTGATAAATATAGGTATAAGCAAACCTTAGCTATAGAAATGTTTTAATAAATTAGGAAAATAGAAAATACAATAGATTAATATATGAAAAAGATTGAAATAATATGAAAGAGACTTTTGAAATGACAGAAGAGAATTTTGTTTGAGAAAGTGTTTATTTATCAAAAAAGAAAGAGGAGGACCAAAGACAGAAAATCGCATCTTATGTCTTTAGTCTCCCTCTATAATGGCAAAAGTTTCTAAATAATATCAAGTCTGTCCATCATACGTTTCCAAGAGTTTGGTAAATGTTGGGACTGACATGCTTTAAAGCATTAGTGTGTGAAGTCAAGTACCATACGCCCCTGAATGGTACCCGCTTCCATTTCGTCAAAGACATCCACAGCATCTGAAACAGGACGCTTTTGAACGATAGGAACCACTAATCCTTCAGCGCCAAACTGGAAGGCTTCTTCCAAGTCCTTGCGAGTACCAACGAGGGAACCGATGACTTGGATACCATCTAGAACAGTTTTGACAATGCTGAGGTCCATCATTTCAGATGGCAATCCAACGGCAACTACCCGACCGCCAGCACGAACAGAATCAACAGCTTGGTTGAAGGCAACTTTAGAAACGGCTGTTACTACGGCAGAATGCGCACCGCCAGTTTTTTCTTGGATAAGAGCAGCGACATCTTCAACTTCATGGCCGTTGATGACGATATCAGCACCGACTTCTTTGGCCAAAGCTAGCTTATCATTGTTGATATCAACAGCGACAACATGGGCATTAAAGACTTTCTTGGCATATTGAACCGCTAGGTTACCCAATCCACCTGCTCCAAAGATAACTGTCCATTGGCCTGGTTGCAGCTGGGCTTCTTTGATAGCCTTGTAGGTTGTTACACCGGCACAAGTGATAGAAGAAGCTTGTGCAGGATCGAGTCCTTCAGGGACTTTGACAGCGTAGTCAGCTGCTACGATACATTGTTCTGCCATCCCACCATCAACGGAATAACCAGCATTTTTTACTGTACGGCAAAGGGTTTCGCGGCCAGTTGTACAGTATTCACAAGCGCCGCAGCCTTCAAAGAACCAAGCG
This sequence comes from uncultured Streptococcus sp., assembly GCF_963528215.1. Taxonomy (GTDB): domain Bacteria; phylum Bacillota; class Bacilli; order Lactobacillales; family Streptococcaceae; genus Streptococcus. The sequence goes on along the minus strand of NZ_CAURVL010000008.1, from coordinate 74,865 downwards.
ACACTGACGTGGTCTCCGACTGTGAGACTTTTTATATCTGGAGCGATTTCTTTGACAATACCGATACCTTCATGCCCAAGAACGCGACCCGGTACCTTGCCAAAGTCACCATGTGCGACGTGCAAATCAGTATGGCAGACACCACAGTATTCGATATCAACGAGAGCTTCCCCTGTTTCAAGAGGACGCATTTCTTTATTTTCGATGAGTTGGACATTGGTTCCCTCTGGATTTACAACGACTGCTTTCATAAGTAGTTTCCTCCTGTTATTTAGTTTTTGATTATGTTAATTACATCACAAACTCAAACAAATGGAAGACGCTTACAATTATGAGTGAAAGTAACCTTTAAAACTATGATACGGCGGATAAGATCCAATTTTTAAAGCTTTTGAGCATGATTGGGGTCGATAGAAGACAAAAAAGAAAAGACAAACTCTCGAACAGAGTTTGCCTAATTGTCTACTTTTATAAAAAAAGTTTGTTGAGCTCGTGGGCGACACCATCTTGGTCGTTAGTCAGAGATAACTGCTGGTCAGCGTAGGGCAGCAGGGCGGCATTAGCATTTTTCATGGCATAGCCAGTGCCAGCAAAGGACAGCATCTCAGTATCATTTTGCTCATCGCCAAAGGCAATCAGATTTTTACGATCTACATTGAGAACATTAAGTAGGTACTGAAGGGCAAAGGCCTTATTGACCCCTTTGGGAGCACACTCTAGGATGTTGAGTGGTCCGCCCCAAGAGTTGATAGAAAGTTCATGCTGGTAAAAAGCATTCATTTCATCTGCCAGAGCATATTTGTCCGCTGCTCGTGTCTGCAGGAGAATGGCGTTAGGATTCTCCGTTACCAAGTTGGCTTGAAACTGGTTTTCTGGCTTGAAAGCATCGATGCCAAAGAGCTTGGGATCAGCGATTTCTTCATTGGGATTGGTGATGTAGAACTTATTGCGGTATTCGCCAGCAATGAAATCCGCTTCAATCTCATCCCTGCGCTTAACCATATCCAGCAGAAAGGATTTATCCAGCGTCAGCGATTTTTCAAAATCCCATTTCTTTTCTGGAATGTGAGTCAAAGAGCCGTTGAAGTTGATCATGGGCGTATTGAGCTCTAATTCTTTATAATATTTCAAAGCCATACGGTAGGGCCGGCCTGTTGTGATAATAACCTTGTGGCCCTTTTGGGAAATTTTTTTGATGGTTTCTTTGGTGAAATCAGACAGATTGCTATTAGAGTCCAGCAAGGTTCCGTCCAAATCCACGGCGATTACTTTTTTTGTCATGTGAGTCTCTTTTCAGTGATAATACAGACTATTATAACAGAATTCAGTGTAAATAACACGACTTATGTTATAATGGTGCTCTAATCAGTCACATTGTTGACACACCAAGGAGGAGCTTTTTGTATGCGTAAACCGATCATGATTCATGCTCTTTTTCTGATGATTGCCTTTTTTATCTATATCCAATCTCTAAATGGCGGTCCGACCTATCTCATCTGGAATATGACCTTGGCCTTAATTAGCTATGATGCAGCTGTCTTGACGCTTTTATTCAAGAAGCAGAAATGGATCTATCCTCTTCTTTTCCTCTCGTGGTTGCTTTTCTTCCCCAACACTTTCTATATGATTACTGATTTGATTCATATGACTTGGGTGACAGATGTTCTGAGTAAGCCAAGTGTTTTCCTGCTCTTTTTAGCTTTTGTTTCCAGTATTTTATTCGGGATTTTCTGTGGTATGGAGAGTTGGTATGTCATCAAGGAACGCTGGAAGTTTAACTGGTATTTGGACTTGTTGCTGACGGCAGCTCTGTCGGCTGTGTCCAGTCTGGCTATCTACATAGGACGTTATGATCGCCTCAATAGCTGGGATTTATTACTTCATCCACAGCTGGTTATACAGAAGCTTTTGCAAACTTTGCATCCTGATCGACTGCCATTCATTCTTGGTTTTGCTTTTTTGCAGTTTATGAGTTTGGTATTTCTGATGAGAGATAATAAAAAATAAGAAAAGCGAGACATTCATCTTGAAAAAGTGAATGTTTTTTATTATAATCTAAATTATCGTTCGCAAATAAACGGAATTCAATCTTTTTTCTTTGTTATTGAACTAGATATTAGAAATTTTACTCAAAAGGAGATTTGTTGAAAAATGGATAAATTTTTCAAACTGACCGAAAAAGAGACAGATATCCGGACAGAAGTTTTGGCGGGTCTGACGACTTTCTTTGCCATGTCCTACATTTTATTCGTCAATCCGGCTATGCTGGCTCAGACAGGCATGCCCAAGCAGGGTGTTTTTCTAGCTACGATTATCGGAGCTGTCGCAGGTACCTTGATGATGGCTTTCTTTGCCAACTTGCCTTATGCGCAGGCACCGGGCATGGGTCTGAATGCCTTTTTCACTTTTACGGTCGTCTTTGCCTTGGGCTACACATGGCAGGAAGCCTTGGCTATGGTCTTTATCTGCGGGATTATTTCGCTCATTATAACTTTGACCAAGGTGCGTAAGATGATCATTGAGTCAATTCCAGGCTCCTTGCGCGCAGCTATTTCAGCAGGGATCGGGGTCTTTCTGGCCTATGTAGGTATTAAAAATGCTGGCTTGCTCAAGTTTTCAATCGATCCAGGCAATTATACAGTAGCTGGCAAGGGAGCAGATAAGGCTGCAGCGGCTATTACGGCCAATTCGGCAGCAACTCCCGGTCTGGTAGACTTTAACAATCCAGCTGTCATCGTAGCCCTAGTCGGTCTTGCTATCACAATCTTCTTTATCGTGAAAAATATCAAGGGTGGTGTTATCCTATCCATCCTAGTAACGACAGTTGTGGCTATTCTGGTTGGCTTGGTTGATTTGTCAGCTATTGACTTTGGGCAGAATAACATTGGCACTGCTGTTAGTGAATTGGGACAGATTTTTGGGGTGGCAGTAGGTCCGAAAGGTCTGGGTGCTCTCTTAGCAGATTCGGCTCGCTGGCCTCAGACATTTATGGCTATTCTGGCTTTCTCCTTGACAGATATTTTTGATACCATTGGTACCTTGATTGGTACAGGTGAAAAGGTTGGGATTGTGGCGACTTCTGGGGAAAATCATGAATCAGAAGGTCTGGATAAGGCCCTCTATGCAGACCTCATTGGAACCTCTATTGGAGCCATTGCTGGAACCTCTAACGTGACGACTTATGTGGAGTCTGCAGCTGGTATCGGAGCTGGCGGCCGAACAGGTCTGACCGCCTTGGTCGTAGCTATTTGCTTTGCGGTGTCAAGTTTCTTTAGCCCTCTTTTAGCCATTGTTCCCAACGCTGCAACTGCACCGATTCTGATTATTGTTGGGATTATGATGCTGGCTAGTCTGAAAAATATCCATTGGGATGATATGGCAGAGGCCATTCCAGCTTTCTTTACTTCTATTTTTATGGGGTTTGCCTATTCTATCACTCACGGAATAGCAGCTGGATTTATCACCTACACCTTGGTCAAAATCTTCAAAGGTCAAACTAAGGATGTGCATTCTATGATTTGGATTTTGGATCTTCTATTTATTTTGAATTTCGTAAATCTGGCTTTAAATTAGGTCTAAACATTGCTGGATTTCCTTGATTTTAGTACCCTTTGTATAGGATATGTTTTTGGTATAAAAAATCAGCTTTCGATAGCTGATTTTTCTTTTGCAAAATTAAGCAGAAAAAATTTTTTTCTGGTATAATAAGAGAATGTTTAGTCATAATGAAGAAGAATTAATCCAGTGGGGTCAGCGCCTGGGCAAATTGCTTCAAGCAAAGGACGTACTGGTTTTAACGGGAGATTTAGGAGCAGGGAAGACAACCTTTACTAAGGGTCTGGCTCTAGGTTTGGGTATCAGTCAGATGATTAAAAGTCCAACCTATACCATTGTTCGGGAATACGAGGGTCGCTTGCCACTCTATCATCTGGATGTCTACCGCATCGGAGACGATCCAGACTCCATTGATTTGGATGACTTTCTCTTCGGGGAAGGCGTGACGGTCATTGAATGGGGGGAGCTGTTGGGAGAAAATCTGCCTGATAACTATTTAAAATTAAGCCTCTTGAAAAAGGAAGACGAGCGTGAATTGGTTTTTGAAGCCAAAGGAACACGAGCCCAAGAGCTACTTGAGGAACTGCAGAATGACTGAATATGAATTATGCTTGCGTGAAGCAGAGAAAACAGATGCTGCTGAGCTGATTGCCTTCCTCAATCAGGTTGGGTCTGAGTCAGATTATATGACGCTGGATGAAGATGGAATTTTGATGAATCAGGAGGAGATGGCTTCGTTCATTGAACATCAGGCTGCTTCTAGTAATCAGCTTTATCTGTTGGCGCTTTTAAATGGTGAGATTGCTGGCCTTGTCAGCATCACAGCTGATTTCCATGAGCGAATTCGCCATATTGGTCAAGTCTTTGTTGTTGTGAAGAAAGCTTTCTGGAATCAAGGACTGGGACGCATATTGCTGGAAGAGGCACTGACTTGGGCAGAAGATTCTCAGGATATTAGACGTTTAGAATTGAGCGTTCAGGTTAGAAATGAACGAGCGGTTTACCTTTATAAAGATTTAGGATTTGAAATTGAAGGCTTACAAAAAAGAGGAGCCTATTTAAAAGAAGGGATATTTCTTGATGTTTACCTGATGGGTAAACTGATAGACTAAAAAAGATATGTTTAAAAAGATTATAATGATGTTTCTTAGCCTCCTTGTCGTAACGACAGCTGGTATCGGTACTTATGCTTGGACAATCTATGGTCAGTCAACAGATGAGCTGTCCAAGACGTATAAGGGCTTGGGAAATGAGACAGATGTCATTTCTGCGACTAAGCCCATGACCATTTTGCTGATGGGTGTAGATACAGGGAGCGGATCCCGCGAGGATACTTGGGTCGGGAACAGCGATACCATGATTCTCCTGAGTGTCAATCCCAAGACCAAGAAAACAGTCATGATGAGTTTAGAACGTGATATTCTGACTCAGATTGATGAGAACGGTCAGACAGTTGAAGCTAAGCTGAATGCAGCCTATGCAACTGGCGGAGCAGAGTTAGCCATTTCGACTATTGAGGGCTTGATGAATATCCACATCGACCGCTATGTGATGATCAATATGCAGGGCTTGGTTCAGTTAGTAGACGCAGTAGGTGGTATTGAGGTCAATAATACCTTTGACTTCCCAATTTCTATTGAGGATAATGAGCCTGAGTATACTGCTAAGGTTGAGCCTGGCAAGCAAACCATCAATGGTGATCAGGCACTGGTCTATGCCCGCATGCGCTATCAGGATCCAGAGGGTGACTATGGCCGCCAAAAGCGTCAACGTGAAGTAATTAAGAAAGTGGTTGAAAAAGTTCTCAGTCTCAACAGTGTCAGCCATTATCAGGCTATTTTAAAAGCTGTCAGCAGCAATATGCAGACCAATATCGCGCTTGATTCAAAAAGCATTCCCCAACTGCTAGGCTATCAGGATGCCTTTAAGAACATTAAGTCTGAGCAGCTACGTGGAGAAGATGCGACCTTGCCTGACGGTGGAAGCTATCAGCTGGTGACGTCAGAGCATTTGCTGAGCATGCAGAATCTAATCCGCAAGTCTCTGGGCTTGGACACAGTTAAGAGTCTGAAGACCAATGCTGTTCTCTATGAAGATATTATGGGCGGCAACAGTCTAAGAAGCAGCAATAGCAGCAGTGCGTCTAGCAGTACAGAAAGCAATAGTAACTACGTGCCTCCTTATAGTCAGCCAACTTATAATAATGGCTATGAGAATTACTCTTATCCGACGACAGATACAACAGTTGGAACTACGAATACGACTCCAGTTGCTCCAGCAGCTTCCTCCGCCCCAGCGGCAGATGTCAGTGTCAGCGCCCCACAAAGTCAGCCAGTAGTCAATGCGACTACAGAGTAAAAAAGTTAAATATAAAAAGAGGCCGGGACAAAATGTCTCGGTCTCTTTTGGTTATGGCGGAAAACTCTTGACGCGGTGGCTGATTGGAATTTTTGTTACCCTATCACCCACCTTTACTCTATCAAGACTCGTACTTTGCCCAGATCTCTTTGACTTGCTGGAGCTGTACTTGAGCCTGATTTTCAAGGACTTTATATTTATAAGTAAGATCTTGAGCCATGTCTTTGACTTGCTCTTTTTGCTCTTGAATGATGGCAATATTTCGTTGGATATTGGCTAGACTGTCCTTTACTTTGTCTAGACTAACTGTTGTTTCAATGATTTCTTCTTGGATTTTTTGACGGTTTTCAACTAGCTTGTAGCTGGCTGCTGCGGCACCGATAAATAGGAAAATATTTGAAAGTTTCATATTCCCTCCTTAAGCTTGCGCAATCTTCTCAGCTAATTCGGCCAGAGCTGGGAAGTCTGGCTCGTGGGCTGCGAAAGTAATTTTGAGATCATCTGCATCACTGTAGCGTGGTGCCAAATGCACATGGGTATGAAATACAGTCTGTCCAGCAATTTCTTCGTTGTTGTTGATGATATTCATACCAGCTGCACCTGTGGCTTTCATGACCTTTCGAGCAATGTCAGGTACGCGAGCGAAGAGCTGACTGGTGCTGTCGGCATCCATATCCAGCACATTTCGGAAATGCTCTTTAGGGACAACCAAGGTATGACCTGGTGTTACTTGGGAAATATCCAGAAAAGCAAGGACTTTCTCGTCTTCATAGACTTTTGAAGAAGGGATTTCTCCGGCAATAATTTTACAAAAAATACAATCGGCCATAAATGGTACCTCTATTCGCTAGATTTTGTTATAATATAAGAACCATTATACCAGAATTCGGAGAAAATATGTTAGAAATCAAAGAGCTTACGGGCGGCTATGTTAATATCCCGGTTTTAAAGGATGTCAGCTTTGAAGTGGGCAATGGCCAGCTGGTTGGTCTGATTGGTCTCAACGGTGCGGGCAAGTCCACGACTATCAATGAGATTATTGGTCTTCTGACCCCTTATAAGGGGCAGATTCAGATTGATGGACTGGAGCTGCGAACCAGTCCCAGCGATTACCGCAAGAAGATCGGTTTTATTCCGGAAACGCCTAGTCTCTACGAAGAATTGACCCTGCGCGAGCACATTGAGACGGTAGCTATGGCTTACGACATTGAGCAGGAGACAGCCTTTGAGCGCGTGGATAAGCTACTGGAAATGTTCCGGCTCAAGGAAAAACTGGATTGGTTCCCTGTTCACTTTTCAAAAGGGATGAAGCAAAAAGTGATGATTATCTGTGCTTTTGTAGTTGATCCCAGCCTTTTTATTGTGGATGAGCCTTTTCTGGGTCTGGATCCGGTAGCTATTGCAGACCTTATCCAGCTCTTGAACGAGGAAAAGAAGAAGGGCAAGTCGATTCTGATGAGTACCCATGTCCTGGACTCTGCCGAGAAGATGTGCGATAGTTTTGTAATTCTGCACAAGGGTCAAGTGAGGGCCAAGGGCAGCTTGACTGAGTTGCGGACTCAATTTCAAATGCCGGATGCTAGTCTGAATGACATCTATCTAGCCCTGACAGAAGAGGCAGCGCTATGAAAGAATTATTTGCCAAACGAAAGCAGGATTTTCGTCAGCAGTGCCTGAAGTACCTGCGTTATGTTTTTAATGATCATTTCGTGCTCTTTCTTCTGATTTTTATGGGATTTTTAGGTGTTCAGTACAGTCAGCTTTTGCGGCATTTTCCGACCAATCACCTCCCTATTATTGCTAGTCTGGTTATTCTATCGCTCTTTATCCTACCCTTTGGACGGATTGCGACCTATCTGGAAAAGCCGGATGCTCTTTTTCTCTTGGTCAGAGAAGCAGAAGTCAGGGCTTTTATCAAGGCTCAGAATCTACGTTCCTATCTCTTGTACGCAGTCTTACAGACTGGGCTATTGCTACTGTTAGCTCCGCTTTTTCTGGCTTTGGGATTGCCTATTTGGGGCTTTGGGCTCTACTGCCTCCTTATGCTAGTCTTGAAATGGTTCTTGTTTCAGGCTAAGGCCAAGAAGTTCTTTACTGAAAATGGCCTAGATTGGCAGGTTCTGGTGGCTTATGAAGCTGCTCGAAAGCAGACGATTCTCCGTTTCTTTGCTCTCTTTACAAATGTTAAAGGCATTTCAAATAGTGTCAAGCGCCGGGCCTATCTGGATGGTTTGACGAGACTTGTGGGCAAGCAGCATAGCAAGACCTGGCAGAATCTCTTTTTGCGCTCTTACTTGCGAAATGGAGACTTCTTTGCTCTGACCTTGAGACTGCTCTTTTTGGCTCTTTTGGCTTTGGTTTTTGTCAGTCAAGTTTGGATTGCTGCAGCTTTTGCGGTCTTGTTCAATTACCTCTTGCTCTTCCAGCTGACAGCCTTGTACGAAGCTTTTGACTATCAGTTTTTGACCCAGCTTTTTCCGATAGAAAGAGGGGAAAAGCTGAAGGGAGCAAGACAAATTATTACATCTATTGGCAGCAGCGTTCTCTTGGCTGAAGTGCTGACTGCTCTGCTATTTTTCCAAGACAAGTTAGCAGTGCTGGCCATGCTGGGAGCGACTGCCCTACTCTATCTGTTCTATCTGCCGTTCAAGTTACGGAGATTGGTTGACTAAAAGAGGTAAAACTAGTAAAATGATAAAGAAACTTTTTACGGAGGGGAAACATGGACTTGGTTGATAACGAGCTGACCCTGACACCGATAGCTGGTAAGAGCGGAAAGGCCTATATGGGGACTTATCCGGACGGGGGGCGCGTTTTCGTCAAGATGAATACAACCCCTATCTTAGCAGGCTTAGCTCGAGAACAAATCGCACCGCAGCTTTTGTGGAGCCGCCGGATGCCGGACGGCAACGTTATGAGCGGGCAGGAGTGGCTTTCAGGCACTATTCTGACCCCAAATGATATGTCCAAAAAGCAGGTAATCAATATTTTGACACGGCTGCATCGCTCGCGCCCATTGATGACACAGCTGACCAAGCTGGGCTATACACTGGAAACGCCAACTGATTTGCTGAATGCTTGGCTCAATCAAGTGCCGCTTGCTTTGAGAAATAATCAATATCTGCAATCAGTTATCCGCGACCTGCGCCAGACAGTACCGGCCTTTCGTGAGGATTATGCGACCATCGTTCACGGAGATGTGCGCCACAGCAACTGGGTAGAGACCGACAGCGGGCTTATTTACTTGGTCGATTGGGATTCTGTGCGTCTGACAGACAGGATGATGGATGTAGCTCATATTTTGAGCCATTATGTGCCTGATTCAGGTTGGCAAGAGTGGCTGAGTGCTTATGGCTATAAATATAATCAGACAGTGTTCAATAAGCTATACTGGTTTGGACAGTATTCTTATCTGATGCAGATTGCTAAATACTATGAAAACAATGATTTAGAAAATGTGAACCGGGAGATTTACGCATTACGAAACTTCCGTTCCAAATACGGAAGAGGACAATGAGAGTAAGGAATCGTAAGGGAGCGACGGAACTGCTAGAGGCGCATCCCCAGTATGTGATTTTAAATCCAGCAGACGCCAAGGGCAGATGGCAGGAGATTTTTGGCAACGACCATCCCATTCATGTAGAGGTTGGCAGTGGCAAAGGAGCTTTTGTGTCCGGCATGGCCAAGGCCAATCCTGAGATCAACTACATCGGGATTGATATCCAGAAATCGGTTCTCAGCTATGCCTTGGACAAGGTACTAGCAACGGATGTGCCCAATATCAAGCTTCTCTGGGTTGACGGTTCGGATTTGACTGATTATTTTGAAGAGGGCGAGATTAACCGCCTCTATCTGAACTTCTCGGATCCTTGGCCCAAGAAACGTCATGAAAAGCGTCGTCTGACCTATCAGTCCTTTCTGGCGACCTATCAGCAGATTTTGCCGGAAAATGGAGAAATCCACTTTAAAACGGACAACCGCGGTCTTTTTGAGTATAGCCTAGTAAGCTTTTCACAGTATGGTATGAAGTTAAAGGGCGTGTGGTTGGATTTGCATGCCAGCGACTTCGAGGATAATGTCCTGACTGAGTATGAGCAAAAATTTGCTAACAAAGGACAAGTCATCTATCGGGTGGAAGCAGCATTTGAATAAGAAAGAGTCTTCGAGGAAATACTCCTTGAAGACTTTATTATTAGGAAAGAATTCTACTTAAAAATAAGAGTGTTTTAAGTGGAATTCGGTCTTTAAAAGCTTGCACAGCATATTTCCCTTGCATTCTGGGACTTGTCGTGCTATAATACTAGTAATGAATAAGGAAAGAGAGGCGAGGAAGTATCTTCGCCTCTTATCTGTGAGGAGGTGTCGTCATATCGCAACGATTGTTGAATTGGTGAGGGAGGTTATTGAACCAGCCATTTTGGCCCCTTATGAATTAGTCGATATTGAGTACGGAAAGATGGGCGGAGACTACGTTCTCAGTGTCTTTGTGGATAAGCCAGAAGGTATTACGGTCAATGATACAGCGGATTTGACGGATATTATCAGTCCGCTCTTGGATCAAATCAAGCCAGATCCTTTCCCGGAACAGTATTTTCTGGAAGTGACCAGTCCTGGCTTGGAGCGCCCGCTCAAGACCAAGGAACAGCTAGCCGATGCAGTCGGCAGTTATATCCATGTCAGTCTCTATAAGGCTGTTGACAAGCAGAAAGTCTTTGAAGGCACCTTGCTGAGCTTTGAAGAGGATGTTCTGCACATGGAATATCTGGACAAGACTCGCAGAAAAGAAGTCGAAATTCCCTACAGTCTGGTTTCCAAAGCCAGATTAGCCGTTAAGTTTTAGCCGCAGAAGCAATATAGAAAAGAAAGGAACACTTTTGTTTCGGCAAAAGTCACATGAAAATGAGTAAAGAAATGCTAGAGGCCTTCCGCATTTTGGAAGAAGACAAAGGAATCAAGAAAGAAGATATCATTGACGCAGTGACCGAGTCACTCCGCTCAGCCTATCGTCGTCGCTATGGTCAGGCAGACAGCGCAGCCATTGAGTTTGACGAAAAGTCAGGAGATTTCCGTGTCTATACTGTTCGCGAAGTCGTGGACGAGGTCTTTGACAGCCGTTTGGAAATCAGTCTCAAAGATGCCTTGGCTATTAGTTCAGCCTATGAATTGGGAGATAAGATCAAGTTTGAAGAAGCGCCTGCTGAATTTGGCCGGGTCGCTGCTCAGTCTGCCAAGCAAACCATCATGGAAAAGATGCGCAAACAAACCCGAGCAATCACCTACAATACCTACAAAGAACATGAAAATGAAATCATGTCAGGCACTGTGGAGCGCTTTGACAATCGCTTTATCTATGTCAATCTTGGCAGCATTGAAGCGCAGCTATCGAAGCAAGACCAGATTCCTGGTGAGGTCTTTGCCTCTCATGACCGTATCGAAGTTTTTGTATACAAGGTAGAAGACAATCCTCGCGGTGTCAATGTCTTTGTCAGCCGCAGCCATCCAGAAATGATCAAGCGCTTGATGGAGCAGGAAATCCCTGAAGTCTATGACGGAACTGTAGAAATCATGAGCGTGTCACGGGAAGCGGGCGATCGGACCAAGGTGGCTGTTCGCAGCCACAATCCTAACGTGGATGCTATCGGAACCATCGTCGGACGCGGCGGAGCTAATATCAAGAAAATTACGAGCAAGTTCCATCCTGCCAAATACGATCCGAAGAGTGGCCGTATGGTGCCGACTGAAGAAAATATCGACGTCATCGAGTGGGTCGCAGATCCAGCTGAATTTATCTATAATGCTATCGCTCCTGCAGAAGTTGACCAGGTTATCTTTAATCAAGAAGATAACAGGCGGGCCTTGGTTGTCGTACCGGACAGCAAGCTTTCTCTGGCTATCGGTCGTCGCGGACAGAACGTACGCTTAGCAGCTCATTTGACAGGCTTTAGAATTGATATCAAGTCTGCCACTGAGTTTGAAGAAATGGAAGCAGCCAATGAACTGGGCGGATTTGCTCAGGAAGCAGAAGAAATTCTTGCGGATGCAGCTATTCTAGAGACAGAAGTTTCAGCAGCAGAAGCAACTGACTTTGACGCAGCAGCAGAGGAAACTGTACTAGAAACAGCTGGTTTAGAAAGCGAAGCTGAAGAACTAGATTAAGGGGGCTGGAATGGCAAAAACAAGAAAAATCCCTTTAAGAAAATCAGTGGTGTCCAACGAAGTGATTGACAAGCGTGATTTGCTGCGGATTGTCAAGAACAAGGAAGGTCAAGTCTTTATCGATCCGACAGGCAAGGCCAACGGTCGTGGAGCCTATATCAAGCTGGATAATCAGGAAGCTCTTCAAGCCAAGAAGAAGCGGGTCTTTAACCGCAGCTTTAATATGGAAGTGGATGAGGCTTTCTATGATGAGTTAATCGCTTATGTTGATCATAAGGTCAAAAGAAGAGAGTTAGGTCTTGAATAAAGAGAAACTTGCAAATATGCTGGGACTGGCTCAGCGGGCTGGCCGCATCATTTCTGGTGAGGAGCTGACCGTCAAGGCTATTCAGGAGGGAAAAGCACGTCTGGTCTTTTTGGCCCAGGATGCAGCTCCTAATCTCAGCAAGAAAATCACTGATAAAAGTCGTTACTACCAAGTAGAAGTATCAACCGTGTTTTCAACACTGGAATTAAGCTCTGCCATTGGCAAGGCCAGAAAAGTGCTCGCCGTGACAGATGCTGGTTTTACAAAGAAAATGAGGTCTCTTATGTAATAGAAGAGGAGGACAAGATTTGTCTAAAGTAAGATTGTATGAAATCGCCAAAGAACTGGGAAAAGAAAGCAAGGAGGTAGTGGCTCGTGCTAAGGAGCTGGGATTGGATGTCAAAAGTCATTCATCCAGCGTAGAAGCTGACGCTGGTGAGCGAATCAAATCCAGCTTCAAGAAAGCAGCCGCACCTCAAGCTCCTGCAGAAAATCCTGCAGCAGCTCAGCCTTCATCGCAAAAAACTCCTGCCAAAGAGGCTGCGCCAGTCAAGGCAGAACAGACAGAAGCAAAAGCAGCTGCTAAGCTAGAAGCGAAAGCAGAAACGGCAGCACCAGTCAAGCGCCCGCAAAGCCGGAACTTTAAGGCAGAGCGTGAAGCGAGAGCCAAAGAAGAGGCAGAACGTCGTAAGCAGCAAGGCAACCGCAAACCACAAAACAAAGAGCAAGGCAAGCGTGAGGACCGCGATAATCGAAATAAGAATCGCGGAAACCGCAACGACCGAGATAGGGGCAATCGTCCAAATGAGCGTCGCGATAATCGTGGTCAAGATGGCCGCCGCAATGGTCAGAGTCATCAAGGATTTAATGGTCAAAACCGCCAACAGCCTCAAGGACCAAAGATTGACTTTAAGGCTCGAGCAGCAGCTTTGAAAGCAGAGCAGAATGCTGAATACGCTCGCTCAAGCGAAGAACGCTTTAAGCAAGCACAGGAAGCTAAAGAAGTTATGGAACGGCAAAACCGCCGCAAGGAGCAGCCTAAGGCAGAAGCACCTGCAGCAGCTCAGCCTGCACCAGCTCCATCTGCTCCAGCAGCGAATCCAAGCCCAGCGCCAGCCGCTGTGGATACGCGTCGTAAGAAGCAAGCTCGACCAGATAAGAAGCGCGATGATTTTGATCGCGAAGAAGAAGGTCCAAGAAAACAACAAAAGAATCGAAGCAGTCAAAATCAAGTGAGAAATCAAAGAAATAGTAATTGGAATAAAAACAAGAAAAATAAAAAAGGAAAGGGCAACAATAACCAGGCACCAAAACCTGTTACAGAACGTAAGTTCCATGAGTTGCCAACTGAATTTGAATATACAGACGGAATGACCGTTGCAGAAATTGCAAAACGGATTAAGCGCGAGCCAGCTGAAATTGTTAAGAAGCTCTTTATGATGGGCGTAATGGCAACGCAAAACCAATCTCTTGACGGCGATACTATTGAGCTCCTCATGGTGGACTACGGTATTGAAGCTAAGAAGAAGGTGGAAGTTGACACAGCTGACATTGAGCGCTTCTTCGTAGAAGAAGGTTATATCAACCAAGATGCCTTGGTAGAGCGTCCGCCAGTTGTCACCATCATGGGACACGTTGACCATGGTAAAACAACTCTCTTGGATACCCTGCGTAACTCTCGCGTAGCAACAGGTGAAGCAGGTGGTATCACTCAGCACATCGGTGCTTACCAGATCGAGGAAAGCGGCAAGAAGATTACTTTCTTGGATACGCCTGGACACGCGGCCTTTACTTCTATGCGGGCCCGCGGTGCTTCTGTGACCGATATCACTATCCTGGTCGTGGCGGCTGATGACGGTGTTATGCCGCAAACGATCGAAGCGATCAACCATTCCAAAGCCGCTGATGTCCCAATCATCGTAGCTATCAACAAGATTGATAAGCCAGGAGCGAATCCTGAGCGCGTGATTGGTGAATTGGCTGAGCATGGTGTCATGTCAACAGCTTGGGGCGGAGATTCTGAATTTGTAGAAATCTCAGCGAAATTCAATCAAAATATCGATAGCTTGCTGGAGACAGTCCTCTTGGTGGCTGAAATCCAAGAACTCAAGGCAGATCCGACTGTTCGAGCGATTGGTACGGTCATTGAAGCCCGTCTGGATAAAGGAAAAGGTGCTGTCGCAACCCTTTTGGTTCAGCAGGGAACTCTGAATGTGCAGGATCCAATCGTTGTTGGTAATACCTTCGGTCGGGTTCGGGCTATGACCAATGACCTAGGCCGTCGTGTTAAGGTGGCAGGACCATCTACACCGGTTTCTATCACTGGTCTCAATGAAACTCCGATGGCTGGTGACCACTTTGCTGTCTATGAAGATGAAAAAGCTGCGCGTGCAGCCGGTGAAGAACGTGCCAAACGTGCCCTTCTCAAACAGCGTCAAGCTACTCACCGCGTCAGTCTGGAAAATCTCTTTGATACCCTCAAAGCTGGTGAAGTCAAGTCTGTTAATGTTATCATCAAGGCTGATGTGCAGGGTTCTGTAGAAGCTCTGTCTGCTTCCCTGCAAAAGATTGAAGTGGAAGGCGTTAAGATTACCATCGTCCACTCAGCGGTTGGTGCTATCAATGAGTCAGACGTAACACTGGCGGAAGCTTCAAATGCTTTCATCATCGGATTTAACGTTCGTCCTACATCTCAAGCTCGCCAACAGGCAGAAGCTGATGATGTCGAAATCCGTCTCCACAGCATTATCTACAAGGTTATCGAAGAAATGGAAGATGCCATGAAGGGAATGCTGGATCCAGAATACGAAGAAAAAATCATCGGGGAAGCTCTTATCCGCGAGACCTTCAAGGTTTCCAAGGTTGGTACTATCGGTGGATTTATGGTTATCAACGGTAAAGTGACCCGTGATTCCAAGGTTCGCGTTATCCGTGATGGCGTCGTGATTTACGATGGTGAGCTTGCCAGCCTCAAGCACTTCAAGGATGATGTTAAGGAAGTTACTAACGGCCGTGAAGGTGGACTCATGATTGATGGCTACAATGACATCCAAGTAGATGATACGATTGAAGCCTACATCATGGAAGAAATTAAGAAATAAGATAAGAAGTCCGTTAAAAACTCGCAGTGAAATCATTGTTGGTGGAAGTCAGTATTTTTAGTCCCATGTTTTTTTCACCAAGAGTTTAAAACGAATCTTATTTAACCAAAACTAAACATATAAGCTAGGCCTAGCCTAGCTTATATTGCAGAAGAGAAAAATTAGAAAGGAAATCTCATGGCAAATAATTTTCGTACAGACCGTGTCGGCATGGAAATTAAGCGCGAAGTCAATGAAATCTTGCAGAAGAAAGTTCGTGACCCGCGGGTGCAGGGAGTAACCATTACCGATGTTCAAATGCTGGGCGACCTATCCATGGCCAAGGTCTACTACACGATTATGAGCAATCTAGCCTCTGATAATCAAAAAGCTCAGACCGGTCTGGAAAAAGCGACCGGTACCATCAAGCGAGAGCTTGGTCACAATCTGAAGATGTACAAGATTCCAGATTTGACCTTTGTCAAGGACGAATCCATCGAGTATGGAAATAAAATCGACCAGATGTTGCGCGATTTAGAGAAAAAATAAAGCAGAAACTCAGCTGTCATGGCTGGGTTTTCTGTTTTTTAAATTTAATATAACAATTTTTTGCAAAAATAGGTATATACCATTTACAAATAAAAAAGAAAGAGTTATAATATAGTCAAGAAAACTCAGAGATTCAAAAGCGGGGGGTAGAAAGTATCTATAGAAAGATGCTAGCTCTATCACAGACTTCCGCTTTGAATGGCAGAGAATATAGCATTCAAGAACAAGGGAGGCAGTCTTATGCCTACATATATCAAAGCAGATCAATTTTTCTATCCTCAGGGAATCCGTCAGGGCGGTTATTTAGAGCTGATTGACGGCAAGTTTGGCAAGCTGGTGCAGTCTGTTCCGCAGGATGCAGAAGTCATAGACTACAGTGGCTACTCGATTGCACCAGGTCTGGTGGATACTCATATTCACGGCTTCGGCGGTGTTGATGTCATGGACAACAACATCGAAGGAACTCTTCATACCATGAGTGAGGGTCTCTTGACTACCGGTGTGACCAGCTTTTTACCAACAACCTTGACCTCATCCTATGAGCGACTCTTAGCAGTAACTGAAAATATCGGTGCTCGCTATCAAGAAGCTAGCGGGGCCAAGATTCGCGGTCTCTATTTTGAAGGGCCTTACTTCACTGAGAAGTATAAAGGTGCCCAAAATCCGGCCTATATGAAAGATCCTAGCATGAATGAGTTTCGTGCTTGGCAGAAGGCCGCAAATGGCTTGCTCAATAAAATTGCTCTCGCGCCAGAACGTGATGGCGTTGAGGAATTTGTCCGCACGCTGACTGATGAAGGTGTGACCGTTGCTTTGGGACATTCTAACGCAACCTATGATGAAGCCAAAACTGCGGTCGAAGCAGGTGCCAGTGTCTGGGTGCATGCATACAATGGTATGCGGGGCTTGACCCACCGGGAGCTGGGCATGGTTGGTGCCATGTATGAGCTGCCCCACACCTATGCGGAACTGATTTGTGACGGCCACCATGTGGATCCTAAGGCCTGTGACATCTTGCTTAAGCAGAAGGGACATGAAAATATTGCTCTCATTACTGACTGTATGACCGCAGGAGGTCTTGAAGATGGAGACTACATGCTGGGAGAATTTCCAGTGGTTGTGGCGGAAGGAACCGCTCGGCTCAAGTCGACGGGCAATCTAGCTGGCTCTATCCTCAAACTCAAGGACGGATTGAAAAATGTGGTCAAATGGGGTATTGCCAATCCTCATCAGGCGGTTATGATGGCTAGCCTGATTCCAGCAAAATCAGTCCATATTGATGATGTCTGCGGACAGATCAAGGAAGGCTACGATGCTGACTTTATCGTTTTAGATAAAGATTTAGAGCTGGTAGCTACTTATCTTGATGGTCAAGAACGATTCCATGTATGAGAACCGCAGGTATTTTAAATTAGTCTCCTTATATTTTTCAGAAAGAGCAGGGCAACCTGTTCTTTTTGGTTGGCAGACGCCTTGATAGTCTTCGCCTAGATTTGAATTGCTTCCTTAGGCGTGATATAATGAGACTATAATGTAAACAGGAGTAGGCTATGAAACGAATTGATGCGAAATTTTTGATAATGGGACTTGCTTTGCTGCTGGCGGGACTGATCTTTGGACGAATCTTAATACTTGTCGCAGGAGTTGCTTTCATTATCTATAGCTTTTTCAGTAAAGGAATGGAGCCGACTAAGGAAAATATCTTCAAACCTAAGCCAATACTGAAGAAAAAGGAAAAGAAGTGAGCAGTTCTGCTCTTGTAATCACTGTAGCAGCTGCCTTGCTGAAGGCAAGCAGTAGATGGAACTTGTAAAGGAGACGTGAGATGAGAGAATATCTTTTGAACAATGGTGTTGGCATTCCGGTGCTGGGCTTCGGTACTTGGAAGGCTCAGGATGGCGAAGAAGCCTATCAAGCAACATTAGCCGCTCTCAAGGCAGGCTATCGGCACATTGATACGGCAGCTATCTATAAGAACGAAGAGAGCGTCGGACGGGCAATCAAGGACAGTGGCATCCCGCGGGAGGAACTCTTCATCACGACCAAGCTCTGGAATGACATTCATACTTACGAGGAAGCTCAAGAGGCCTTTGTGGCCTCAATGGAGCGGTTGGGACTGGACTATCTGGACCTCTACCTCATCCACTGGCCGAATCCCAAACCCCTGAGGGAAAACGATGCTTGGAAAAAGCGCAATGTCGAAGTCTGGCAGGCTATGGAAGATCTTTATAATCTCGGAAAGATTCGAGCGATTGGCGTCAGCAATTTCCTGCCTCATCACTTAGAAGCCTTGCTTGAAACATCACGTATGACTCCTGCTGTCAATCAAATCCGCCTGGCTCCAGGTGTCTATCAGACAGAGGCGGTGAACTTCTGCCGTGAGCATGAGATTTTACTGGAAGCTTGGGGACCATTTGGTCAAGGAGAGCTCTTCCAAAATCCAGCCGTACAGGCTGTGGCAGACAAGTATGGCAAGACCATTGCACAAGTCGCGCTAGCTTGGAGCTTGCAGGAAGGCTTCCTGCCCCTGCCTAAGTCGGTCACTCCGAGCCGGATTGCCAGCAATCTGGACTGCTTTGACATTGAGCTAGATACTGCGGACTTGGAAGTGCTCAAAAATGTCAGCGGTTTGGCCGGTGGCGCACCAAATCCGGATGGGATGGATTTTTAGATGCAAATCCGATTCTATCGAAGTTCAGATAGAGAAGCCTTGCAGTCTTACCATTTAACCGAATTGAGATTTACCAGCCATCCTAGCCAGGCTGTCGCTGACTTGGAAAATCGCTATGCCATCTTGGGTCTTGAAGAAGATCAAATCGTAACCTTTCTGATCTTGGATGCTGGAGAAGAGAAGTATACTTATGGCGGTCAGCCAGATAGCCTGCTCCTTCGTAGCTTTTCAACAGATGAAGACTTTCAGATGCGAGGATACGGTAGTCAGACGCTGAAGCTCTTGCCTGATTTCATAAGAGAGCATTTGCCTATGTATAAAAGCATCATCCTAGGTGTCAATGAGAGAAATCAAGTCTCCTCCTATATCTACCGAGAAACCGGTTTTAGCAAACAGCCCCAACGCATATTAGGACCAGCCGGCTGGCAGGAAGTCTATGAATTAAAAATATAAAGCTATCCCCGGTTTGAAAAGAACTGGGGATTTTTATCTCTACCGCCAGAAGAAACTATAAAAGAAGATATTTCAGTGCAATAATGAAAGGTGTAAAATAGGACTAATATCCAACGAAACACTAAGATAGGGGAGTTAGATGAAGAAGATCCAAGAATTGGAAATTACACCCGACTGATTTAGGAGGTCATCGAGCCCTTGAGAGCGGGGAGATAGAGTGAAAAGTAATCATCAAAACTTCGAAGAGTAAACTCTAGTTAAATATCCAATCAATCTAAAGGCTGAATACGAGTGTTTACTAAAATATTTAGATAAACTAGGTTTCGAATAGTCCTGTTTATGAAAAAATCCGTGCTTTCTAAGTATCACTTGATGCGGTTTGTCAAAATATTAAACCATTCTAAAGTTCGAATACTAGCGTTTATTAAAATTTTAAAGCATTCTAAGCGTGAAATGCCTTAATAATTCATTTTTAAAGAGAAATAATCCCTATCTGAAGTTGAAGAAATTATCGGGTGGGGATATTTTATGTCTTTGATTTTGAAAAAGTGTTATTTCAGGGATAAAAAATGACATTTCAGGGCAGCCTTGCAAAAGATTTATTGTCACATGCTATACTTAGTTCATCAAATTATTGGAGAGGTTTTATTATGACTACTAATTACACCATTCGTCCCCTGACCTATAGCAACTTTACTCACCGTGAGTTTGAAAGTTTGATGACAGATTCTCGTCAAATCATCACGGACTTTGTCAAAGCAAATAAGAACGAAGATATGTATGGCACGCACTTGGAGCCCTTTGCGAGCAAGCTAGAAGAGTTCCAAAAACAGCTAGCCAGTGTGGAAAAGAAACAGACCACGAGTCTGGCAGAGGTAGATAAGGATCGGGACAGCGCTCTGGTCGGGCTCTTTACCCTGCATAGGGGATTTGCTAAGATAAAGGAAGCAAAGTTCAAGGAAGCCCATGAGACGCTGGCTCCAGTCCTGATCAAGTACAAGGACATCACCAAGCATAATAACGATGTCGGCACTGCTGAGATTAAGAGTCTCCTCAAAACCCTCAAGGAAGAGCCCTACAATGCAGCAGTGACTACGCTGGGACTCTCACCAGTGATTAGCGCAGTGACGACTGCTCAGGAAGACTATGATAAGGCCGAAGCCCTAGCGCGTGCAGCCAAGTCCAGTAAGGAAGTCGGTAAGACCAAGCAGCTGCGTATGGAAATCTCCCGCACTTATGACCTCTTTATGCGCTATACTGCAGCCTCCGCAGAAGCCTATCCAGAGAAAGCTCACTTTGCCAAACTCCTCAAGGATCTCAACACCATCCGAGACAGCAAGCGCCGCCTGGCCAGTCCAAATAAGAAAACTAAAACTGAACCAGTGTCAGAAGTGGCAGGATAAAGAATAAAAGTTAATGAGATATAAGATTTCATTAGCTTTTTTATTTTAGACGTGATTATTCTATCTATAAGAAAGTGATATAATAAATAGAAAAAATTAAGAATTAGGAGAAGGAAAATGAATTGGTTATCGTTGCCTGGTATAGTTGTGTCATCAATTACTCTCATTAAGGTAGTGTTTATTGATAATCGTTTTGTTGAAGGAGATTCAAATAAAGAGAAGATTTCCAAATTTTTATCATCACTGTTCTGGAGCGGATCTTTGTTCGCTTTCATTTCTATCGTCTTTGTGTTAATTAAAATTATCAGATTTTCTCCTGCGGATGAATTCCGGCTCTGGATATTTTTATCAGTATTTTTAATTTCAGGTTTAATTACAAGTTTCTATTTTTCAAAAATGATAAACAAAATGGGAGAAGTTACGGTTATTGATAGAAAATACAATATAAAGAAATGCGAAAGGTATCAGTTTTGTTATGAAGTGACAGAATCTTATATTACTGATAATAAAAGCGAAAATAAGAAAATTAGGTTATTTTCATTTATTTTAAGACTTTTTGTCTTATTAAGCTGTTCAATGGTATTACTATCAATTCAGCTTATATATAGACAGATGACTTCATCGTATGATATTGATTATCCTTTTGTAGCAAATGAAAAAATTTATCTTTCTTCTAATAAGGAACTCACAGATCAGTTAGTAGATGAATCTGGAAATCCAGTTACGTTACCTGCAGGAACCATCTTCTCTATACATAAGGGTGAGAAATTTGATATTGAAAATAAGAAAAAAGATAAGTTAATTACAAATGAGTTCTTTACCTCTTATTATGATAGTAAATGGGGAATAGGACCGAATCAGAAAATTGTATTAAAAGAGGGCAGTCAGTTATTTTTTGAGCGAGTATATGACAGGAATCTTTATAGAAATGACAGTAAATACCATTACACGATTAAAACGATACCTAGCAAATCTTCGTTAGTTTTGCCTAGTAAAATGAGCTTTAGCGTTCATCATCCGGCTGAGTTATCTGAAAAAAATTACTATGAATTTGTAATTGGAAAAAGTGCTGAAGCTCAGTTGGAGGATATATACTTAGCTTTCTTTGCTATCGTATTATTCATTTTATGGGGAATAGTTTGGACCATAACAAGAATTTATTCCATTCGAGGTATGCTTTATACAATTTGTATTGATATAGGAATTATTATTTTTATTAACTTATTATTAATATTTATAGACTATTATGTGTCCTTGATGGTAGCATTTATACTATTTATAGTCTCAATTTCAATAATTCAGAAGAGATTTGGGAAATTTTATGATAGTTACATTTTTATAAAAAAAGATGGTGAACAAAAATCTATCAGTTTTACACCTTTGATGGATAAAAGTGAATTTGATTTATATTTTGAAGATCAAACAAGAAACATAGATTTTGATATAAATAAAATTCAGGGCGACCAAGAAGTTTTAAAGCTCTACAATAAAGCCGGCGAAGAAAAAGATTCTATTAAAATCTTTTGGTATAAAAATAGATGGCAAATTTTTTCTGAGTTTATTAAAGAATTAAAGCAAAAAACAGTCATTTTTTTCAGAAGATTTCATAGCTCATAAAACTACGAGATGAGAGTGTGAGAAGTTGAACATTTATAGACTTAGCAATGCTGGATAGTTATCGTTTCGTTGTAGATATGCTTTAAAGATGGTGAGATAATTGGTATAATAAAGATTAAGGGAAACTATATAAAAGGGGAGAATTATGAAAATACAGCTCATAAATTATTCAGGAGATAATGTTAGTAGTTTGGAAGTAGAAGAATGTAATTCATTTGGTAACGCTGTTTCCTTGGATTCATTTGATTTAAATATCATTGACTTAAGTGACCAATTACTTTGGAGAAATACTAATTGTAAAGATGATTATCACCAGCTTGATTCTGATCAAGATTTATTTACATTATCCCAAAGTGTTGTGGATTCAATGAAAACAAGATTTCTTTATATATTGCCTAAGAATCATTTTTTTGGAACAAGCAATAATGGCTACTATTCTTCAAATGGCGTCTTTCAATGTGGACAATATTTAAAGGATATTCCAGAAGAATTTTATGGACATTTAAACAAAATAATTAAAACAAATTTTACTTTAACATATGAGAAAACTTTTACTACATTAGATGGAATAAAATTTTCTTCTGATTTTTACTTTCGTGACCCATCACGTTATGATTTTGGAGTAGATATAATCTCTGAGAATGAAATACGTTCAGACGGGAGTAATAAGTTAGTTTGTTTAACTAAGGCAAATGTCACTCTTACCACTTTGCAAGTAACAAATCGAAACGAATTATCTACTCTTATTACGAAAATATCTCCCAGTAATCCAGAAGAAGATGTTCCGGATTGGTTTAATACGATAAAGTTTTTTGATGACAATCAACAATTTAATATTATTGATAACGAAAAGCTCAAGATTGAGAAAGCACAAGATAAGATAAAAAAATCGGAAGAAATTATAAACTGCAATAAATATTATAAATCTATACTTTTCAAAGCAGGTTCTGATTTAGAGGCTGTTCTAACTAAAATGCTAGTAGAAATGTTGGAGGTAAAGTCTGATTTTGAAGACACCAAAGATGAAGATTTTTCATTTGAAAAAGACGGAGTACATTATTTATTTGAATTTAAAGGGTTAACTAAAGATGTAAAAAAATCTAATATTTCTCAGTTGATTACTCATGTACATAAATATTCAGAGAAGAACAAGGTTTCTGATGAGAACATTAGGAGAATTATCATCGTAAATCGTTTTAAGCATGTAGCTTCGAAAGATAGACCCTCAGTCAGTCATAATGTTATAGACGTAGCAAAAAATCAGGTGTATAATGTATTAATTATAGATACTTTACATTTTTTAAAGTTATTTGAAAAATATAAATCTGGAGAAATGACGGTTGATGACATTTTTTCTATATTTGACCAAACTGGAGTCTTTGAACTGAGTTAGGCATTGAATAAATATATCACTTCAAATTTTTTTATTATCAACGTTTTCCAATTGTTTCGGGAGAATGTAAATCAGGCCCTTATCCATATTATATGGCTAGGGGATTATTGATTATGTTTTTGATGGAGAGTATGCTTTATTAGCTAGAGATGCCGTAAATATCATTCTAAGAAGTAGTCCGTTTGCTTATTTATAAATGAGAAATAATATTTCATAAAGTTCCTATAACAAACCAATCAAACTGGTCCATTCTGCGCTAGTTCTGATTGGTTTTTTCTTATTTCCGGATTTTAACATGTATTTGTTCTATATTTCAAATAAATAGATGCTTGAAACTTTATTATATAGCCGTTTTTGACTATAATGTTCGCCATTATTACATTTTTGTTACATTTGTTATATGTGTATGAATTGTCAGAAAATTTTTATTATAATATGGTTTATAAATAAAGTAAGGAGACTTCTATGCAAAGACAACGTTTTTCACTCCGTAAATACAAGTTCGGTTTGGCTTCTGTTCTGCTGGGAACTGCTCTGGTTTTTGGTGCTGGACAGGCTCAGGCGGATGAGCAGACGACAGTTAGTTCGTCAGGGCAAGGTCAGCCGACTGCCGCTGTGGTATCAGCGACTGAGTCCGCTTCTCAAGCAGCTACACCTGAGAGTCAGCCGGTAACTCCAGCTGCTGTGGAGAAAGCAGCACCAGCTTCTTCTGAATCGGCTACTTCAAGTACAGAGCATTCTAGCCAGCCTTCTACGGCAGAGGCTAAGGAAGCAGCCGCAGCTCCTGTAGAAAAAGGAGCGACTTCTTCATCAGAACAGGCTTCTTCAAGTGCTGAGAAGGTAACTCAGCCATCTGCCACAGAGACCAAGCCGACAGCTCCAGCTAGTTCGACTGTAGAGTCTCCGACAGCCGCAAACTCAGAAAAGCCTGCTGCTAATCCTGATGCAGTAGCAGAGTCACCAACTTCTCGCGATGCTAAGCCAAGCAGCATCAGTACCAATGAGATTATCAAGGTTCCCCAGACCTGGTCACAGGGCTATAAAGGTCAAGGCCGGCTGGTAGCGATTATCGACTCAGGTCTGGATGTCCACCATGAGGTTCTGAAGATCTCTGACCCGTCAAAGGCCAAGTATCAAACAGAGGCAGCTCTGGAAGAAGCTAAGAAAAAGGCTGGTATTGACTACGGGAAGTGGTACAACAGCAAGGTTGTCTATGCCTATAACTATATAGACGGTGATGACAATATCAAGGAAAAGAACAGTTATTCGCATGGTATGCACGTAACAGGGATTTCAGTGGGAAATCCCAACAAGAAAGCTCCTAATGATGAGTATGTCTATGGTGTTGCGCCAGAAGCACAAGTTATGTTTATGCGGGTCTTCTCAGACCGTCAGCGCACAACTAGCGACGCTATCTATATCAAAGCTATTGATGATGCAGTAGCTTTGGGAGCTGATACCATCAATATGAGTCTAGGTTCAGCAACAGGTTCAACGGTTGACGTCAGCCCTAGTCTGCAGGCCGCTATTGAGCGCGCTCGAGCCAAGGGGGTGAGTGTGATCATTGCAGCGGGTAATGACAACACCTTCGGAAGTGAATACTCTAAACCGCTGGTTGAAAATCCAGACTATGGTCTAGTTGGCAGTCCTTCAACAGCAGAAAGCTCGATCTCAGTCGCTTCTGTCAATAACACTGTTCTGACAGAGGAAGTCATGGAAGTTCGTGGTCTGGAAAAGAACGATAAGCTTTTGAACGGTCATTTCAGCTACTCCATGGGTGAGACAAATGCAACCTTTGAAAAGGGCAAGGAATATGAGTATGTCCATGTTGGTCTTGGCCGTGAAGAGGACTTTGCTGGTAAGGATCTGACAGGTAAGCTGGCCCTAATCCAGCGTGGTTCCTTTACCTTTGCTGAAAAGGTTAGAAATGCTATCAGCCATGGTGCAGTTGGTGCTCTGATCTACAATAATGTTGACGGAGCTAACCTAACTATGAGTCTGGACAATGAATCTAAAAAGGTTCCATCAGCCTTTATCAGTAAGGAATATGGAGAGGCTTTGGCAGCTGGTAATTACAAGGTAGTCTTTAATGGTCTTAAGGTCAATCGGCCGCATCCAGGAGCTGGTAGTCTGTCTGACTTCTCTAGTTGGGGTGTAACGACAGATGGCTTGCTCAAGCCAGATGTGACAGCACCAGGTGGCGATATTTACTCTTCGCTTAATGACAATACCTATGGCTCTATGAAGGGAACCAGTATGGCTACGCCTCATGTGGCTGGTGTAGCGGCTCTTGTCAAGGAATATCTCCTTCAGCACTATCCAGAACTGACGCCTGCCCAGAATGCTGATTTGGTCAAAGCGCTCATCATGTCAACAGCTAAGCTGCACGTCAACAAGGAAACAGGTGCCTATACCTCTCCGCGTCAGCAGGGTGCTGGTATCGTAGATACGGCAGCGGCTATTTCTACCGGCCTCTATGTGACAGGGGACAACCAATATCCTAGCGTTTCCTTGGGCAATGTCCAAGACAGCTTCACCTTTGACGTTACGGTCCATAATATCACAGATAAGGACCGGACCTTGAAGATGATTGTCAATACCAACACGGATACGGTCAAGGATGGCTACTTTACCCTGACACCTCGCAAACTAACTGAAACGGTCTGGCCAGAAGTTACCGTCAAGGCTCACAGCAGCCAGAAAGTGACGGTCAAGGTAAATACTGCTAAGTTTGCGGAAGAGTTGATTAAGCAGATGCCGAATGGCTATTTCCTAGAAGGTTTTGTCCGTTTTGTCGATCCAGCGGATGACGGCGATGTGGTTAGTCTGCCATTTATGGGCTTCCGTGGGCAATTCCAAGATCTGCCAGCTGTAGAAAGACCAATCTATAATCTGGTCCAAGAAGGTAAGTCAGGCTTCTATTACCCAGTGCCAGAGGACAAGAGTATCCTATCTGATGACAATGTATCTTCCCTTGTGACAGAGTCAAATGATACACTCTACTCTACCGGTCGAACAGCTGCTCGCAGCTCAATTGTACTGGGAACTGCAGAAAATGCGGATGGTAAGCATGTGCTGCAGCTGGGAGCGGATGGCAAGATTCGTCTGGCCTTCTCACCTAATGGAGATGGCAATCAGGACAGCATCCAGTATCGGACAGTTCTCTATCGCAATATCAATAATCTGACAGCTAGTGTCTATACGGCAGATGATAAGGACTATCGCTTCCCAATCTGGCAGAGCAGCACGATTAAAGAAGGCCGCAAGAACTATTATAGTGGTCAGTCAGACAATCCTAAGTCCTACCTACTAGAAGATACATACTGGGATGGTCGTGACAGCAAGGGTGATAAGCTGGAAGATGGCCTCTATACCTATGTGGTTCGCTATACTCCAGATGTACCAGGTGCTAAAGAGCAGCAGATTACCTTTAACTTACAGATTGATACTCAGAAGCCTCTGATTAGCTCAGGCTATATCAGTACCAAGGATGGTGCGGAAACCTTTACGGCTCGCAAGCCAAAAGATGTTGGCAACGGCGGTATTTTGAGAGAACAGGTCTTCTATTTGCAAGCAGATGAAAAAGGGAAAGAGACCTATAAAGCCGTGGATGATTTTGGCATTGAGCGTGATTACGAGCGTCGGGTTTACATCTCAGCCAATGCGGATGGCAGCTACACCTTGCCAAAAGGGGTGGACAAGTCCAAGATTTTCTATGTGGTAGAGGACTATGCGGGTAACCGTGATGCCATAGCTTTGTCAGAGCTAGTCAGTGCTGAAAATGACGGGCGTATCCGTGTTG
Organism: uncultured Streptococcus sp.; assembly: GCF_963528215.1. Lineage (GTDB taxonomy): Bacteria > Bacillota > Bacilli > Lactobacillales > Streptococcaceae > Streptococcus. Next base: position 47,521 of record NZ_CAURVL010000008.1, on the reverse strand, counting down.
CTCTGGTTGATGCTAATACACGTCAGGATGTATCGTCAACCTTTGTCTATCGAATCAAGGATAGCAAGGGCAAGTATGTCGAACTGGACAAGGGCAAGAAAATTAATGCTCTGCCGTTTGGACGCTACACAGCTGAGATCTTTACTTATGATAAGGATGAGCTTCGTTTCTACAGCGATCTGACTCAGGAGTTTGAGCTGACAGCCCAAGATAGCTTTAAGACGATTGAGTTTCTAGTCAAGAAGCTGGTCTTTGCACCGGTCAGTGTTGCCTTTGATCAAGCTGTTCCGAAGAATACTCAAGTGGTTCTCAAGAATAACAATGGCGATGCCTATACGCTTCCAGCAGAACTGTTTGGCAAGCATGCCTTCGGAAGATCTGTAGCAGCTGGATTCTACTCTGTCTTTGTCAACCTACCGACTGGCTACGAGCTCTGGGAAACTGAGCCGACTGTTGAGGTCAAAGAGGGCAAGAATAACCTGCTCAAGCTGGGAGTTATCGTCAAGTCAGGCTTGCTGGCGGCTGTCAATCAGCAGTCTAGTCTGGTCGGCACTGCTCAGTATTACAATGCTTCTGCAGCGAAGCGCACAGCCTACGACCAAGCATATCAGGCAGCCAAGGAAGCTTTGACAAGTAAACTGACTCAAGCGCAAGTTGATGCCGTAAGAGCAAAACTAGAAACAGCATCTACTAATCTAGACGGCAAGGACTCTGATATTGCTGCGGTTAAAGCGGCTGTGGAGGCTTATGCAGCTACCACTAAGACAGGTGCTTATGCCAATGCTAAGGATAGAACTCGCCGAGCTTATGACAAGGCCTTCCAAGCAGTGGCTCTGCTCTTGGTGCAGGATAAGGTGACACAGGAGCAAATCGATACTGCCCTAGCTCAGCTGACTACAGCAGAGAAGAAGCTGGATGGTAAGGCGACTAACTTTACCAATCTCAAGAAGCTAGTCGATGATGAGGTGCATTACCAAGCTATCAGCAATAAGTTTATCTATGCGACTGACGCGGTTAAGGCGGCTTATCTAGAGGCTTATGCACAGGCTAAGGAAGTTTTGGCCAATCCAGGTGCCAGCCAGGAAGATGTCAAAGAAGCCATTGCCAACCTCAGAGCAGCCAAGAGAAAACTTGATGGCAGAAAGCCAAGAGTTGTGAGACCGAAAAAACCTAAACAAGTCTAATTGGTTTTCAAGTGAGTTAAAATCCCTTAAGTTGAAACTTGAGGGATTTTTCGATAAGTATTTTACATTGGCCCTATTTTCTGCTATAATCTTTTTTAGAAAGAATTCTCATTGTCTACTTTTTAGCGAGTTCGGGATAGTGTGAGCCGGATAGGGAAGCAGTGCAGATGGCGCTTTTGGTTAAATTTTTTAAAGTAATGAAGTAATAAATTAGGGTGGAACCGCGTCTTGACGCCCCTAGGTTGAAGAGCCTAGGAGTGTCGGACGTGGTTCTTTTGCGTACTGAGTCTATTGTTCGAAAGAAAGGAGATTCATGGAGAACCTTTATCTTGTAAAAGATGAGAATCAATTAGTAGCTTTTCGAGATTTCGTTTCAAAGAATGCCGCAAAGTTGCAGGATTATCTAGCTTTTTTAAAAGACAAGTTTGCGGTTTATGACTTGCCGCAAGCCATCATTTGGTCCGATTTTGATTCTGCTACGCAGATCATTCGGGAAATTCCTGTACCAGCCTATACAAATGATAGGCGGATGGTTATGACTCCCGAATTGACGGTTTGGAAAGATTTATATCTTCTTCAGTTGGAGAATTACGAGACCTCTCACCAAACTCGAGCAATAGAAAGCCACTATAAGTCTTTGTCAGGAAATTCCCTCTTGCAGATTGTAGGCCATGAGTTGGCTCATTGGTCAGAGCATTTTTCAGATGACTTTGATGGATACGGTGCCTACATCTGGTTTGAAGAAGGTATGGCTGAGTATATTAGTCGCAAGTATTTCTTTACAGATGAGGAATTTCTAGCAGAAAAAGCATATAATCAGTCTCTCGTAAAGCTCTTTCAGAAAAAGCACGGTTGGCACTCATTGAATGATTTCGGTACTTCGACTTATCAAGGGAATTATGTTAGTATTTTTTACGAATACTGGCGCAGTTTTTTGACAGTTGACAAGTTAGTAGAAAATCTAGGCAGTGTGCAAACGGTCTTTGATTCTTATCATCGGTGGGCAAATACAGATAAAACACTTACCTTGTTGGATTGGTTCATACAGCAGAAAATAATAGACAAAGAGATATAAACAAACTAAAGGAGTAAAAAATGTCTAAGAAGTTAACGTTTCACCTCGCTAAAGTCAATTGCGAACCTAAAGGTTCGATTGACTAACGACAACCGCTATGGGGCGGTTTGTCTAAGCGATGTACTAGCTTTTCAAAAGGGAAGTAATTGTTCCCTTTTGAACGCTTCGCAAGAATCTCAAGAAACTAAAGGAGTAACTAATGTCTAAGAAACTTACCTTTCAAGAAATTATCTTGACTTTGCAGCAGTTCTGGAATGACCAAGGTTGTATGCTCATGCAGGCTTATGATAATGAGAAGGGGGCGGGAACGATGAGTCCCTATACCTTCCTGCGGGCTATTGGGCCAGAGCCTTGGAATGCGGCTTATGTCGAGCCTTCTCGCCGGCCGGCAGATGGTCGTTATGGGGAAAATCCTAACCGTCTTTACCAGCACCACCAATTTCAGGTGGTTATGAAGCCATCGCCAAGCAATATCCAAGAACTTTACTTGCAGTCTTTGGAGCTCTTGGGTATCAATCCGTTGGAGCACGACATCCGCTTTGTCGAGGATAACTGGGAAAATCCGTCAACTGGCTCGGCTGGTCTGGGCTGGGAAGTTTGGCTGGATGGTATGGAAATCACGCAGTTCACTTACTTCCAGCAGGTCGGAGGTCTGCCAACTCAGCCGGTGACTGCTGAGGTGACTTATGGTCTGGAGCGTCTGGCTTCTTATATTCAAGAAGTGGACTCAGTCTACGACATTGAGTGGGCAGATGGCGTTAAGTATGGCGAAATTTTCACGCATCCTGAGTATGAGCATTCTAAATACAGCTTTGAAGTCAGTGACCAAGACTTGCTCTTGGGGAATTTTGAGAAGTTTGAAGCGGAAGCCAAGCGCTGTCTGGACGAGCATCTGGTGCACCCGGCCTATGATTACGTTCTCAAATGCTCGCATACCTTTAATCTCTTGGATGCGCGTGGAGCCGTATCTGTGACTGAGCGGGCTGGTTATATTGCTCGTATTCGTAATCTGGCGCGTGTTGTGGCCAAGACCTTTGTGGCTGAGCGCAAGCGTCTAGGCTATCCACTTTTGGATGCAGAGACTCGCGAGAAACTCTTGGCAGAGGAGGGAGAATAATCATGGTAAAAAATTTATTAGTTGAATTAGGCTTGGAGGAAATGCCAGCCTATGTCGTGACACCGAGCATGAAGCAGTTGCGCGACAAGATGGGAGCCTTCCTGACAGACCATCGTCTGACCTTTGAGAAAATTGAAATGTTCTCTACGCCTCGCCGTTTGGCGGTGCGCGTGGTTGGCTTGGCGGATAAGCAGTCTGATTTGACCGAAGATTTCAAAGGCCCTTCTAAGAAAATTGCTCTGGACGCTGACGGCAACTTTACCAAGGCTGCAGAAGGCTTTGTTCGTGGCAAGGGATTGACAGTTGAGGACATTACTTTCCGCGAAATTAAGGGTGAGGAATACGTCTATGTAACCAAGGAAGAGGTCGGTCGTCCGGTAGAGGAGATTATCCCAGCGGTGACGGAAGTTCTGCAAGCTTTGACCTTCCCTGTCAGCATGCACTGGGCCAACAACACCTTTGAATACATCCGCCCGGTCCACACCTTAACTGTACTCTTAGATGAGCGGGCCTTTGATTTGGATTTCTTGGACATCAAGAGCGGCCGTACTAGCCGTGGACACCGTTTCTTGGGGAAAGAAACAGAGATTGCTTCAGCAGATTCCTATGAAGACGATCTACGGGCTCAGTTTGTCATTGCCAATCCTCTTGAGCGGGGAGATATGATTGTCGAGCAGATTCGAGCACTGGAAGAGGAGCACGGGGTTTCTATCGAGATTGACGAAGACTTGCTCAATGAAGTCTTGAATCTGGTAGAATATCCAACTGCTTTCCTAGGTAATTTTGATGCTAAATATTTAGAGGTGCCAGAAGAAGTTTTGGTGACTTCCATGAAAGAGCACCAGCGTTACTTTGTTGTGCGCGATAGTGAAGGCAAGCTTTTGCCACACTTCATCTCTGTCCGTAACGGAAATGCAGAGCATTTAGAAAATGTCATAAAAGGAAACGAAAAAGTCTTGGTAGCTCGTCTGGAAGATGGGGAATTCTTCTGGCGGGAAGACCAAAAACTAGCTATTGCCGACTTGGTTGACAAACTGAGCAATGTGACCTTCCATGAAAAAATTGGCTCTCTGGCAGAGCACATGGAGCGGACTGGTAAGATTGTTGCTCTCTTGGCGCAAGAAGCAGGATTGGATGCTGATGAGGCAGCTGATTTGGCTCGCGCAGCGGCTATTTATAAGTTTGACCTGCTGACTGGCATGGTTGGTGAATTTGATGAGCTGCAAGGTATCATGGGTGAGAAGTATGCTCTTCTGGCTGGTGAGAATGCTGCGGTAGCAGCTGCTATTCGGGAGCACTATATGCCGACTTCAGCTGATGGCGAATTGCCTGATACCAAGGTCGGAGCGGTCTTGGCGCTGGCTGATAAGCTGGACACCATTCTGTCCTTCTTCTCAGTTGGCTTGATTCCGAGCGGTTCCAATGACCCTTATGCTTTGCGCCGTGCGACTCAGGGGGTTGTGCGTATCTTGGACAAGTTTGGCTGGAACATCGACTTGGCTCAGCTTCTTGGTCGACTTTACGAACTCAAGTTTGATAGTCTAAGCTATGACAATCAAGAGGCCGTGCTGGACTTCTTCCGTGCCCGTGTTGAGAAGATGATGGATCGCAGTATTCCGAAAGATATCGTGACAGCTGTTCTTCAAAGCACTAACTTTGTCGTACGCGATTTGGTAGAAACAGCTGCGCTTCTAGCAGAAAAAGCTCAGGAAGACATCTTCAAGTCAGCAGTTGAAAGCCTGTCTCGGGTCTTTAATCTAGTTGAGAAAGCCCAAGGGCAGACAGCTGTCAATCCAGCACTCTTTGAAAATCAAGAGGAAAAAGACTTGGCAGCTGCTATTGAAGCAGTGGAGCTGACGCCTGACTTAGCTGCCAATCTGGACCAACTCTTTGCTCTCAGTCCAGTTATCGATGCTTTCTTTGACCATACCATGGTCATGGCAGAAGATGAGGCTGTGCGTGACAATCGCCTGGCTCTCCTAGCTTCTTTGACAGCCAAGGCTGGCCAGTTGGCGCAGTTTAATCAGATTAATACCAAATAAAAGGTAAGAGAGAGGTAGAATCATGGATCCTAAAAAAATTGCCCGTATTAATGAACTGGCTAAAAAGAAAAAAACGGAAGGTTTAACTGCTGAGGAAAAAGTGGAACAAGCCAAGCTTCGTGAAGAGTATATCGAAGGCTACCGTCGCTCTGTTCGTCATCACATCGAAGGCATCAAGATTGTTGATGAGGATGGCAATGATGTGACACCTGAGAAGTTGCGTCAAGTTCAGCGCGAGAAAGGTCTTCATGGCCGAAGTCTGGATGACCCAGAGTCTTAAGTAGATATAAATAAAAAATCCCTCGCTAGGAAGCTAGAAAGTTCCTGTCGAGGGATTCTTTTATTCTTGTTTACGTTTTTTCAAAATGCGGAGGGCTACATAGATGCAGCTAACGATGATTGCTACATCCAGCCAGAAAATCCAAGGCTCCGTGATACGGAAAAAGAAATAAGCAGCAATGGCAATAATGAGGGATAGAATGCCTAAATCCATTTTTTCTTTGAGATTGAGTCTCATAGATCTTCTTCCTCCTTTTTTTGTGCTTGACGAATCTTTCCTTTGGAAATAAAATGCATCATCAGTCCAAATCCAAGACCTGCGGCTAATCCAGCTATAATGAGTTTAGGCTGAAGCAAAATTTGTAGGATATCTTTCTTTTCCATGATAGCTATCATGATGCCGAAGAGAGGGTAAAAGAGCAGCCAATAAGAGAAGCCTGCTTTTAGACCAGCATGTTTCATAGCTTTTTCTTCTTTTTCATCCTGAAGTCCTAGCTCTAGGTCATCAATTCCTTTGCGCCGTGCTTGGATGATTATATAGACACAGAAGCCAAGGATAAGGATTTCCAGCAGGATAGGATAGGCAACAGCGATAATTTTGGGCCAGCGAAAGGCTAGGGGAAAGGCGATGGCATTGCCAAAAATCAGGATAAAGAAAAGCCAAATAAAGCCTATATTTCCTAAGTGCTCAGCCTGTTGGCGCTTTTGCTCGTCCAAAGGTCCAGTAATACCGTAAAATCGTTTAATCATCTTGTCTGAGAATGTTTCTTTTTTCATGTTTGTTTCCTTTCTTTAGGTATGAATGTTGCTTCAGGGAAAAACTCTTAGTCATTTGAATCTTCATCTGTCAGCTGGGGTTCCCAAAAGAGGGCGTTGAGGTCAGTATCCAGCGCTCTAGCCAGATTGATACAGAGCTCGAGGGTGGGGTTGTATTTGTTGTTTTCAATCATATTGATAGTTTGCCGCGATACCCCGATAGACTTGGCCAACTCTAGCTGAGACATCTTTTTTTCTTTTCGAAATTCTTTGACACGATTCATTACACCCTTCCTTTCTAATACTATAACTAATAACTTTCAGACAGTTTGTCAGTTATATTTGACTTTTATTTTATGCTAGTATAATACTTTTTGGAAAAAGTGTCAAGTATATCTGACAAAAAATTTTAAAAAGGATTTCATCCGCTTACTTTTTCTTTTAAATTTTTTTTTGCTTTTGAATGTGATATAATAAGTAAGATATGACAAACGAATTTCATCACATTACGGTTCTTCTTCATGAAACGGTTGACCAGCTGGCTGTTAAGCCTGACGGCATCTATGTCGATGCGACCCTTGGGGGTGCTGGTCACAGCGAATATCTTTTGAGCCAGCTCGGAGATGAGGGGCATCTTTATGCTTTTGATCAGGATCAGACAGCTATTGACAATGCTAAAAAGCGCCTGGCTCCTTATGTAGAGCGGGGGATGGTGACTTTTATCAAGGACAATTTCCGCCACCTCAAGAGCCGTTTGCAAGAAGCCGGTGTGGAAGAAATTGATGGGATTTGTTATGACTTAGGCGTTTCCAGCCCTCAGCTGGATCAGCGTGAGCGTGGTTTTTCCTATAAACAGGATGCGCCTTTGGATATGCGCATGAACCGCGATGCGGCCTTGACAGCTTTTGAGGTTGTCAATCATTATAGCTATCAGGATTTAGTACGAATCTTTTTTAAATACGGCGAAGACAAGTTTTCTAAGCAGATTGCTCGCAAGATTGAGCAGGCTAGAAATGTCAAGCCTATTGAAACAACGACAGAACTGGCTGAAATTATCAAGTCAGCCAAGCCAGCTAAGGAGCTGAAGAAGAAAGGCCATCCAGCCAAGCAGATTTTTCAGGCCATTCGGATTGAGGTCAATGATGAGTTGGGAGCGGCGGATGAGTCTATTCAGCAGGCCATTGATTTGCTGGCGGTGGACGGTCGGATTGCGGTCATTACTTTTCATTCGCTAGAAGACCGTTTGACCAAGCAGCTTTTCAAGGAGGCTTCGTCAGTGGATGTTCCCAAGGGCTTACCTTTCATCCCAGATGAACTGCAGCCTAAGCTGGAGCTGGTCAGCCGCAAACCAATTTTACCAAGCAAAGAAGAATTAGAAAGTAATAACCGGGCTCATTCCGCCAAACTGCGCGTGGCCCGTAAGATACACAAGTGAGGAAGAAATGTCAGAAAAAAGACCAAACCCGCTTCAAGATCAGATGAGAAAATTTTCCCGAGTTGAGAAGGCCTTTTACGGCTCTATCGTTTTGACTGCCATTATTTTAGCGGTCAGCATCGTCTTTATGCAGACCAAACTATTGCAGGTGGATCGGGATTTGACGGAAGTCAATACCCAGATTGAAGCGGAGCAGACAGAACTGGCCGACATCAAGCAGGAAGTCAATGAACTGACCCGCTATGAAAGACTGTCTCAGTTAGCCAGCTCTCAGGATATGAAACTCCAGAAGGGAAATCGTAAAACAGTGAGTTCAACGGATGAAGAATAGAATTTTTGAAAAAATTAAAAAATACGCCCTGAAAAATAGGCAAACCCCTGAATACAATCGGCGGCAAGTGGGAAAGAGCATGAGTATCTTAGCTATCTTTCTCTTTTTCGTTTTCTTGATTAATTTTGCCATCATTATCGGGACAGACCAGAAGTTCGGTGTTAATCTATCAAAGGGAGCAGAAGTAGTCCATCAAAAGACGGTTACAGTCGCTGCCCGGCGGGGAACAATCTATGACCGAAATGGTGTTCCTATTGCTGAGGATGCAACGACTTATAATGTCTATGCCATTATTGACAAGAGTTACAAGTCAGCTACCGGCAAGATTCTCTATGTGGAAGAATCCCAGTACGATAAGGTGGCAGAGATTTTCAATCAATACCTAGAGCTGGATAAGGACTATGTCAAAACCCAGCTGTCGCAGAAAAATCTCAAGCAGGTTTCCTTTGGGGCCCAGGGCAATGGTATTACCTACAGTAATATGAATGCCATGCGGGAAGCCTTTGAAGCTGCTGGTATTGAAGGGATTGACTTTACTACCAGTCCTAACCGCAGTTATAGTAACGGAGTATTTGCCTCCCAGTTTATCGGTCTTGCCCAGCTGCAGGAGGATAAGGAAGGCAATAAGACGCTGAAAGGGACTTCTGGTATGGAGCAGGCACTGGATAGGATTCTTGCTGGTCAGAATGGGATTGTGACCTATGAAAAAGACCGGAATGGTAATGTTGTGCCTGGGTCAGAAAAGGTCTCTGTACAGGCAGAGGACGGCAAGGACGTCTATACAACGCTGTCGGCTGATTTGCAAACCTACCTAGAAACGCGGATGAATGCCTTCCAAGAAAAGGTCAAAGGCAAGTTTGTCAATGCAACCTTGGTCAGTGCTAAGACTGGTGAAATCCTAGCCACTTCTCAACGGCCGACCTATAATGCAGATACCAAGGAAGGCTTGAATGAGAAAAATCTGGGCAACTGGAACACCATGCTCTATCAAGGTCAGTACGAGCCTGGATCTACTATGAAGGTTATGACTTTGGCTTCAGCTATTGATAATGGTAGCTTTAATCCTAACGATACCTTTGACAGTAGAGAATACAAGGTCATGGATGCGACCATTCGGGACTGGAACGTCAACATGGGGATTTCAGAAGGGGGAACCCTGACCTTTGCCCAAGGATTTACCTATTCCAGTAACGTTGGTATGACTATTTTGGAACAGAAGATGGGCAATGACAAGTGGCTGGACTACTTGAGTAAGTTTAAGTTTGGTCTGCCGACTCGTTTTGGTATGGGTAATGAAACCTATGGCTCCTTGCCAGGTGATAACTATGTTACGATTGCCATGAGCTCCTTCGGTCAAGGGATTGGTGTGACCCAGGTGCAGATGTTGCGTGCCTTCTCGTCCGTTGCCAATGACGGCGTCATGGTAGAGCCTAAGTTTATCAATGCCATCCATGATCCAAAAAACAATACAGCTCGTAAGACAGCGACAGAAATTATCGGAAATCCTGTCTCAGAAAAAGCAGCTCAAACCACTCGGGATTATATGGTTCAGGTCGGAACAGACCCCTACCACGGAACCCTGAATGTTGGCGGAGAACCCGTCATTCAAGTGGCTGGTCAGAATGTCGCTGTCAAATCGGGGACCGCTCAGATCGCTTCTGAAAATGGTTATCTAGAGGGTGAGAATGACAATATCTATTCAGTTGTTGCCATGACACCGACAGAAAATCCTGAATTTATCATGTATGTGACAGTTCAGCAGCCCGAGGAAAAATTCCAGCCAATATTCTGGCAGGAAGTGGTCAATCCGGTCTTGGAAGAAGCAGTCGCTCTTAAAGACAGTCTTAATCTGACGACAGAGACGACTCCAGCTCTCGAAACAGTCACTGAAGAAACCAGCTATAAGATGCCATCACTGGAAGATCTGACCAAGCAACTAGGTCTGAAACATCAAGTCAGTCCTGACGGTCTGGCAGATGAATTGAGCCGCAACCTCGTCCAACCAATTGTGCTGGGAACAGGTGGCAAGATTAAAAAAGTATCTGTCAAAGAGGGCAAGAATCTCAAGGCCAATCAGCAGATTTTGATCTTGTCAGATGATTTAGAAAGTCTGCCCGATATGTACGGCTGGACCAAGGCCAATGTTGAACGTTTTGCGAAGTGGCAGGGCATTGAAGTCACTTTCAAAGGAGAGGGCTCCAAGGTCGTCAAGCAGAGCGAGAAGACCAATACTTCGCTGAAAAATCTCAAGAAAATAACAATTACAATGGGAGACTAATATGCTTATTGCTCTTATTGCAGGAATCGTAACTTTTATCCTAACTATCATAGGTATTCCTGCCTTTATTCGTTTTTACCATAAGGCTCGTATCACAGGCCAACAGATGCACGAAGATGTCAAGCAGCATCAGGCCAAGGCCGGAACACCAACCATGGGTGGTACTGTCTTTCTCTTGACATCTGTTCTGGCCAGCTTTGTTATCGGTCTGTTTTCGCACCAGCTGTCCAACGGCCTCATCATGATTCTTTTTATCTTGGTCCTGTATGGTGTTGTCGGCTTTTTGGACGACTTCCTCAAGGTGTTTCGTAAGATCAACGAGGGTCTAAATCCCAAGCAGAAACTGTTTTTGCAGCTGGTTGGCGGAGTTGTCTTTTACTTCTTTTATAATCAGCACGGTGCAGGTGACCAGCTGAATATCTTCACCGTTCCTGTCCAGATAGGCTTCCTCTATGTCTTTTTCGTCCTTTTTTGGCTGATTGGCTTTTCCAATGCTGTCAATCTGACGGATGGAATTGATGGTTTGGCCAGCATTTCTGTGGCCATTAGCTTGGTGGCCTATGCTGTGATTGCTATTGAGCAGAAGCGTTTTGATATTTTGATTGTCATCATTAGCATGATTGGCGGCTTGCTAGGCTTCTTTGTTTTCAACCACAAGCCTGCTAAAATCTTCATGGGGGATGTGGGAAGCTTGGCTTTGGGCGGTATGCTGGCTGCTATCTCCATTTCCCTTCACCAAGAGTGGACCCTCCTCTTGATTGGTATCGTCTATGTGTTTGAAACAACCTCTGTCATGATGCAGGTGACCTACTTCAAGCTGACCGGCGGTAAGCGGATTTTCCGGATGACTCCGGTTCATCACCACTTTGAGCTGGGCGGCCTAACTGGTCACGGCAAAGAATGGAGCGAGTGGAAGGTCGATTTCTTCTTCTGGGGAATCGGTATCGTGGGCAGTCTTTTGACCCTGGCTATCCTATACCTATAGCAAGAAGCGAGTCTCTGGCTCGCTTTTCTGCTTCTTAGATTTGAGGATAAGCAGGATGGTCAATTTTTTGGTATAATAGTTAGGATAATAGAATAGAGGATAAGATGAAATTTACAGAATTTAAGTTTAAAGATTATATTCAGGAAGCGCTCAGGGATCTGAACTTCGTTGAAGCGACTCCAGTCCAAGAGAAGCTGATTCCGGTGGTATTGTCAGGTCGGGATTTGGTCGGTGAGTCCAAGACAGGCTCTGGTAAGACCCACACGTTTTTGCTGCCCATCTTTCAAATGTTGGATGAGGAAGCAGACAGCGTGCAAGCTGTTATTACAGCCCCAAGTCGGGAGCTAGCAGCGCAGATTTATCAGGCTGCTCGCCAGTTAGCTAGTTTTTCTGAAAAAGAGATTCGGGTGGCCAACTATGTCGGTGGGACGGACAAGGCTCGTCAGATTGGGAAGTTAGAGTCTAGTCAGCCGCATATCGTCATCGGAACCCCTGGGCGGATTTATGACCTGGTAGAGTCTGGCGATTTGGCTATTCACAAGGCCAAGACCTTTGTCGTTGACGAGGCAGATATGACACTGGACATGGGCTTTTTGGCGACGGTTGATAAGATTGCAGGCCGGTTGCCTAAAGATCTGCAGTTTCTCGTTTTTTCAGCGACTATTCCACAGAAGCTTCAGCCATTTTTGAAAAAATACCTGTCTAATCCAGTGATTGAGCAGATTAAGACCAAGACGGTCATTGCGGACACCATTGAAAACTGGCTCTTGTCAACCAAGGGACGAGACAAGAATGCTCAGATTTATCAAATCAGTCAGCTTCTGCAGCCTTATCTGGCTATGATTTTCGTCAATACCAAGACGAGGGCAGATGAGCTACACAGCTATCTGACAGCTCAGGGACTCAAAGTTGCTAAAATTCATGGAGATATTGCTCCGCGGGAGCGCAAGCGCATCATGAATCAGGTCAAGAATCTGGATTTTGAGTACATTGTCGCTACTGACTTAGCAGCGCGGGGGATTGATATCGAAGGTGTCAGCCATGTTATCAATGATGCCATTCCTCAGGACTTGTCTTTCTTTGTCCATCGGGTAGGCCGGACTGGTCGTAATGGTCTTCACGGTACAGCCATTACCCTCTACCAGCCGAGTGACGACTCAGATATTCGTGAACTGGAAAAGATGGGGATCAAATTCACTCCCAAGATGATAAAGGATGATGAGTTTCAGGATACCTATGACCGAGACCGTCGAGCCAATCGGGAAAAGAGCCGGGAGAAGCTGGACACAGAAATGCTGGGGTTGGTCAAGAAGAAAAAGAAAAAAATCAAACCAGGCTACAAGAAAAAAATCCAGTGGGCAGTGAACGAAAAGCGCCGCAAAACTAAGCGAGCAGAGAATCGTGCACGTGGCCGGGCAGAACGTAAAGCTAAGCGCCAAACCTTTTAGTGATATACTTTTCTTATCGCTGTGATAAGAAAAATATATTAGTCTTTGTGAGATAGATATGATAGACTAGTGAAACTAGTCTATTTTTATATTGGGCTTAGTGTGGCTTATTTGATATTTAGGAACACGAGATTTGCACTAGCTACTCACGTTTTGACTGCTAAAAGACAGTAAAAGCGAAGCAAATTCTTTGTTTTGTTCTAGAATTGTGTTAAAATATTTCATTATCAAGAAAAGGAAGTAATAATGGTGGTTACAACTTATCTTCTGACAACTGGTTGGTATGAGGAGTTCCTCAAGTTCATTCCAGATGGTAAATTATTTAGTTTAAGGGCTGTTTTTGAGGCTATTCCTGGTATTTTGCAAAATCTGCCAATCACCCTTCTCTTGACGGTGGGTGGTGCAGTCTTTGGTATTCTGCTTGCCATGGTTTTTGCTATCGTCAAGATTAATCGGGTTAAAGTCCTGTATCCGATTCAGGCTTTCTTTGTCAGCTTTCTGAGAGGAACACCGCTGTTGGTCCAGCTCATGCTGACCTATTTTGGGATTCCTTTATTGCTCAAGGCCATCAATCAGAAGTATGGGACAAGCTTTAATATCAACGATATTCCAGCGTCTGTCTTTGCGATTGTTGCCTTCGCTTTCAACGAAGCAGCTTATGCTAGTGAGACCATTCGGGCAGCAATCTTGTCCGTGGATTCGGGAGAAATTGAAGCTGCTCGCAGTTTAGGGATGACCAACAAGCAGGTTTATATGCGTGTCGTTATCCCCAATGCAGCAGTAGTCGCGACACCTAGTCTGATTAATTCCCTGATTGGCTTAACCAAGGGAACTTCTCTGGCCTTTAGTGCCGGTGTAGTGGAAATTTTTGCCAAGGCGCAGGCTATCGCGGGGGCGGACTACCGTTACTTTGAGCGTTTTATTTCGGTTTCGCTGATTTATTGGGCAGTCAATATTCTCATTGAGCAACTTGGCCGCTGGATCGAAAAGATGATGGATATCAAACAGCCGGATAAATTTGAATCGCTTCAGCAAGCAGAAGGAGAAGGAATCTGATGATTAATATTTCACATTTAAGTAAGACTTTTTCAGGTCAAAAGGTTCTGGATGATCTCAGTTTGGACATTCAAAAAGGTGAAGTAGTGGCTTTGATTGGCTCTTCAGGTGCTGGGAAGTCAACCTTCCTCCGCAGTCTCAACTATCTGGAACAGCCAGACAGTGGAAAGATTGCTATTGACGGCTTTAAAGTAGATTTTTCAAGGATTTCCAAAGATGAGATTTTGCTGCTGCGCCGCAAGCTAGCTATGGTCTTTCAGCAGTTTAATCTCTTTTCTCGCCGGACTGCTCTGGAAAATGTCAAGGAAGGTCTGCTGGTAGTTAAGAAACTGTCAGACCAAGAAGCGACCAAGATAGCCAAGGAAGAGTTAGCAAAGGTTGGCTTGTCAGACCGAGAAAATCACTATCCTAGACATCTGTCAGGCGGTCAGAAGCAGAGGGTAGCCTTGGCAAGGGCTTTAGCTATGAAGCCAGATGTTCTTTTGCTAGACGAGCCGACCTCAGCCTTGGATCCTGAGTTAGTCGGAGAAGTAGAGAAATCGATCGCTGATGCAGCCAAGTCTGGCCAGACCATGATTCTGGTCAGTCATGATATGTCCTTTGTCGCTCAGGTTGCGGATAGAGTACTCTTTTTGGACAAGGGGAAAATCATAGAGTCTGGGACACCAGATGAAATTATTCATCATCCAAAGGAAGAAAGAACCAAGGAATTTTTTGCTAGTTACAAACGGACCTATATTTGATATAATAGAGACAGTGAAGGCTCAGTTGGCTATACCAGCTGAGTTTGTTTTCAGTCTCAGCATACTGCGGAGCAGGCTTTCTTGTCTAGTGGGTGTTTTATGCAGATGGCAAGATTTGGAATTGTTCCCTTTCTTTGCGCTATGAGGCTGATTGACCTTTGAGGAGTTGACATGTTAGATCAAATATTTGCACTTTATATCGAGAGCTTGATTTATACTGCAGTCGGTGTAGGGATCATTGCGGGTTTATGGATTGGACTGCGGATGATTCGCCGCAAGGACAAGACAGCCAAGGAGCGCCAGAGCCATCTGTACGATGTCCTTTTGATTGTCATTATGACGATTCCAGTCCTGTCTTTTGCGACGCTGGGCCTGCTCATTGTCCTAAAAGCTTAAATGCTTGTAAAACTGTAGAAAAGTTGTTAGAATAATTCTAGTTACAACAAGGAGAAAGAAAAGTTATGTATGATACAATTATTATTGGAGCTGGGCCTGCCGGCATGACAGCTGCCCTTTATGCAGCCCGCAGCAACCTAAAAGTTGCCCTGCTGGAGCGTGGTATTCCTGGTGGTCAGATGAATAATACTGCTGACATTGAAAACTATCCAGGCTATGCCAATATCAGCGGTCCTGAGCTAGCAGAGAAAATGTTTGAGCCTCTTGAGAATCTAGGGGTTGAACATTTATTTGGCCTAGTAGAAAAAATTGAAGACAGAGGCGATTTTAAGGAAATCATCACAGAGGATGAGCGTTTTGAAACTAAAACAGTCATCATTGCTTCTGGTGCTAATCATCGTCATCTGGGGGTTCCTGGTGAGGAAGACTACAACAGCCGCGGCGTTTCCTACTGTGCGGTCTGTGATGGTGCCTTCTTCCGTGATGAAGACCTGCTGGTTGTCGGTGGTGGCGACTCAGCGGTAGAGGAAGCTATTTTCCTGACGCGCTTTGCAAAAAGTGTGACCATTGTTCACCGTCGTGATGAGCTACGAGCACAAAAGGTGCTGCAGGATCGCGCCTTTGCCAATGAAAAGATTCGTTTTGTCTGGGATTCTGTAGTGGAAAGCATCCATGGTGATGAGCGTAAAGTGACAGGCGTAACCTTCAAGAATGTCAAGACAGGTGAGATTAGTCAGGCAGAGTTTGGTGGTATCTTCATTTATGTTGGCTTAGATCCAGTTAGCGAATTTGCTGCGGACTTGGGCATCACTGATGAGGCAGGCTGGATTCTGACGGATCATCAGATGAAGACTTCAGTAGCAGGCATTTACGCTGTTGGTGATGTTCGCCAGAAAGACCTGCGCCAGATTACGACGGCTGTTGGCGATGGTGCCATTGCCAGTCAGGAAGCCTACAAATATCTTACAGAGCAAGCATAAAAATATAAGCTAAGCAAGCGTGTCTATTCAAGTGAGTTGACAGGATTTGCTTAGCTTTTTTGGAATTATGATATAATAAAAGGTATCTAGCGTAAAGGAGCAAGAAGATGTACCCAGATGACAGTTTAACTCTGCACACTGATTTGTACCAAATCAACATGATGCAGGTTTATTTCAAGCAAAATATTCACAACAAGCGTGCAGTTTTTGAAGTTTTTTTCCGTAAGAATCCTTTCAATAACGGCTACGCGGTTTTTGCGGGCTTGGAAAGAATTATTTCCTATCTCAATAATCTGACATTCAGCCAGAGCGATTTAGATTATTTGCAATCCTTGGGCTATCACGGAGAGTTTCTGGATTATTTGCGAAATCTCAAGATGAGCCTGACAGTAAGATCTGTTCAGGAAGGTGATTTGGTTTTTGCCAATGAGCCAATCGTGCAGGTGGAAGGTCCACTGGCTCAGTGTCAGCTGGTTGAGACTGCCCTGCTCAATATCGTTAATTTTCAGACCCTGATTGCCACTAAGGCAGCCCGTATCCGCTCTGTTATCGAAGATGAGCCACTGATGGAGTTCGGTACGCGCCGGGCTCAGGAAATGGATGCTGCTATTTGGGGGACCAGGGCTGCGGTGATTGGCGGAGCTAATGGCACCAGCAATGTCCGGGCTGGCAAGCTCTTTGATATTCCAGTCTTGGGAACGCATGCCCATGCTCTCGTTCAAGTCTATGGAAATGATTATGAAGCCTTTAAAGCTTACGCTGAGACTCATCATAACTGTGTTTTCCTAGTAGATACCTATGATACATTGCGCCTAGGTGTTCCGGCAGCCATTCGGGTGGCGCGTGAGCTAGGAGACAAGATTAAGTTTCTGGGAGTCCGCATTGATTCGGGAGACCTTGCCTATATTTCTAAGAAGGTTCGGCAGCAATTAGATGAAGCTGGCTTCCCTGATGCTAAGATTTATGCGTCCAATGATCTGGATGAAAATACCATTCTCAACTTGAAAATGCAAAAGGCCAAGATAGATGTCTGGGGTGTGGGAACCAAGCTCATTACGGCCTACGACCAGCCGGCTTTAGGAGCAGTTTATAAGATTGTTGCTATTGAAGATGAGACTGGAGAATTGCGCAATACCATCAAGCTGTCCAATAATGCTGAAAAGGTTTCGACCCCAGGCAAGAAGCAGGTTTGGCGTATTACCAGCCGCGAAAAAGAGAAGTCCGAGGGAGACTACATTACCTATGATGGCATTGATGTCAATAGCTTGGAAGAGCTGGAAATGTTCCATCCTACCTATACCTACATCAATAAAAGGGTCAAAAATTTTGATGCCGTACCGCTGTTGGTGGATATTTTCCAAGAAGGAAATTTGGTCTATTCTCAGCCGAGCCTGACCGAGATTCAAGTCTATGCCCGTAAGGAATTTGATAAACTTTGGGACGAGTACAAACGAGTTCTCAATCCACAGGATTATCCAGTTGACCTGGCTCGAGATATCTGGCAGGATAAGATGGATTTGATTGACCAGATGCGCAAGAAAGCCTACCAGACAGGAGCAGAAAAATGAGTCTACAAGAGGAAATTATCGCTCAACTGGGCGTCAAACCAAACATTGATCCGGAGGAAGAAATCCGCAAGTCGGTGGACTTTCTCAAGGCCTATCTGAAAAAGCATCCTTTTTTGAAAAGTTATGTTCTGGGAATTTCTGGTGGTCAGGACTCAACCTTGGCTGGCCGTTTGGCCCAGCTGGCTGTAGAGGAAATGCGGGCTGAGACTGGGGATGATAGCTACCGCTTTATCGCTGTCCGCCTGCCTTACGGTGTTCAGGCAGATGAAGATGATGCCCAAAAGGCTCTGGCTTTTATCCAGCCTGATGTCAGTCTGACAGTTAATATCAAGGAATCTGCTGATGCCATGACAAAGGCTGTGGAGACAACGGGGGCCAAAGTCTCTGATTTTAACAAGGGCAATATTAAGGCCCGCAGCCGTATGATTTCCCAGTATGCTTTGGCTGGTTCGTACAGTGGGGCTGTCATTGGGACCGATCATGCTGCAGAAAATGTCACCGCCTTTTTCACCAAGTTTGGGGATGGCGGAGCAGATATCTTACCGCTTTACCGCCTCAATAAACGACAAGGTAAGCAGCTTTTGGCCGCTTTAGGAGCAGATCCGGCTCTCTATGAAAAGGTGCCGACGGCTGATTTGGAAGAGGAAAAACCTGGGATTGCGGATGAAGTCGCTCTGGGCGTGACTTACAATGAAATTGATGACTACCTCGAAGGCAAGTCCGTTTCAGCCCAAGCCCAAGAAACTATCGAATCTTGGTGGCATAAGGGACAGCACAAACGGCATTTGCCGATTACAGTTTTTGATGAATTTTGGAAGTGAAAATCTCTATCGAATCTTTTTAGTCCGAGCCAAGAAATGAGGAAGCTATGAAAAAGATAGGTACACAGTCCATTGAAACCAAACGTCTTTTACTAAGACCTTTTCTGGAATCGGATGCTCAAGCTATGTATGACAACTGGGCTTCTCGTCCGGATAATTTGCTGCATGTGACCTGGGATGCTCATGAGAGCCCTGATGTCACCCAACAGTCTATTACTCGCTGGGTTGAGAATTATCAAAACATGGATTTTTACAAGTGGGGCATCTGTCTGAAAGAAAATCCTTATTCTGTAATCGGTGACATCAGTGTGGTGGACATGGATGAGGCAGTTAATGCTTGCGAGGTCGGTTATATTTTAAGTAAAGACTACTGGGGGCAGGGGCTGATGACAGAAGCTTTGAAAGCTGTTTTAATCTATCTCTTGCAAGACGCAGGATTCAATCGTGTCACAGCAAAATTTGTAACAGCCAATCCAGCTTCTGGGCGTGTCATGGCCAAAGCTGGCATGAGCTACGAGGGCACTTTCCGTCAGGCTGTATTTCATAAAGGACAAGTCAAAGATTTTTCCGTCTATGGAATCCTAAGATCCGATTTAGAAAAAGGCTAGGACTCTTTTGTCCAGCCTTTTTACTTGCGCTCCTTTTTTAAAGTTCTATAATAGATGTATAATGACAAGGAGGATTCTATGCATTCGTTAGAACAAGATTTTACAGATAAGCTGTATGCTGCTTATGAGGCCAATCCCAAGTTTGCAGCGATGGAAAATGCCATCAGTCACAATGGCCTTTTGGCTTCCTTAGAGAAGCGAAGCGCCGCTGTGGAAAATACACCTGTCTTTTCACTGGATCTTACTAAGGACAAGGTTAGTGACCAGAAAGCATCTGGACGCTGTTGGATGTTTGCAGCTCTTAATACTTTCCGCCACAAGATGATTGCTGGTTTCCAATTGGAAGATTTTGAGTTATCTCAGGCCCACACTTTCTTTTGGGATAAATATGAGAAATCCAACTGGTTCTTAGAACAGGTGTTGGCGACGGCTGACCAAGAATTGACGAGTCGCAAGGTCAAGTTTCTCTTAGATACGCCACAGCAGGATGGCGGTCAGTGGGATATGGTCGTGGCGCTTTTTGAGAAATACGGCGTCGTGCCTAAGTCAGTCTATCCGGAGTCAATTTCTTCCAGTAACAGCCGTGAGCTCAATCAAATTCTCAATAAGCTCTTGCGCCAGGATGCGCAGATTTTGCGAGAATTAGTGGCAGAGGGTGCAAACTCGTCAGAACTCCAGGCCAAGAAAGAAGAACTCCTACAAGAAGTCTTTAACTTCCTAGCTATGAATTTAGGCTTGCCGCCTCGCCAGTTTGACTTTTCTTATCGCGATAAGGACAATTATTTCCACAGTGAGAGCGGATTGACACCACAAGTTTTCTTCAAAAAATATGTTGATCTCAAATTAGACGATTATGTCTCTATCATCAATGCGCCAACTGTAGACAAGCCTTATGGTAAGTCTTATACAGTTGAGATGCTGGGTAATGTCGTTGGTAGCAAGCCAGTTCGTTATTTGAATGTTGAAATGGACAGGCTAAAAGAGCTGGCTATCGCCCAAATGCAAGCTGGCGAGACCGTGTGGTTTGGTTCTGATGTTGGACAGTCTAGCAATCGTAAAGCGGGTATTATGGCTGACGGCATGTATGACTTCACTTCTAGTATGGATATCCAGTTGACTCAAGACAAGGCAGGACGTTTGGACTATAGCGAAAGTCTGATGACCCATGCAATGGTTTTGACAGGGGTGGACTTGGATGAAAATGGAAAAGCCAAGAAATGGAAGGTCGAAAACTCCTGGGGAGAAAAGGTTGGTAACAAGGGTTACTTTGTAGCCAGTGACGCTTGGATGGACGAGTATACCTATCAAATCGTCGTCCGAAAGGAGTTTCTGACAGCCGCAGAATTAGCTGCTTATGAAGCAGAGCCTCTTGTCCTAGCTCCGTGGGATCCTATGGGGGCTTTGGCAAAGTAAGCTTTGATGAGAGAATAAGAAAAGAGTAAGAATTTTTCATTCTTACTCTTTTAGTTTGTATTTTAATCTTCGTCACTCTAGTCATCTCCACCGTTACCGGAAGATGAGTCGTTGTGGTTAGAAGAGCTATTGTTTGAATCACCAGAATGCTCACTGGAAGCTGATGTGTCAGAGCTAGCTTCTGTACTGTAACTGCTATAGCTAGAATAGTTATAGTACTGCTGGTTATTGTAGTAACGGTTATAGCCAGTACCACTGTTGAGGTAGACATAAGAGCCACTGCGGTAGAGACCATCTGGCATTTCCCAATCTTCTGAAGCAGAGCCATCTTGAGCTAGGTAAAGCATCATTTCGCGGTAGACATCTGTTGCTACCTTAACCCCGTCATCAAGGATTGGTGTCAGGCGGTTAGAGTAGCCGGTCCAAACAGCCATTGAATACTTAGGCGTGTAACCAACGAAGAGCTCGTCTGGTGTGACAATGCTAGAGTAGTAGTAAGGCTTGGTCAGTTTGGCTAATTCATCATCAGCATAGTTGGAGGTTCCGGTCTTACCGGCCTGATAAACCCCAGAGATAGCAGCGTTTGTACCTGTACCAGACTGCAAGACTGTTTTCATCATATCGGTCATCATGTAGGCTGTCGTTTCCTTCATAGCCTTGGAACCATTGTTGGAGAAGGTCTTCTCTGTTCCGTCGCTGAAGACAACGCGATTGACATACTGAGGCTTGTAGTAAGTACCACCATTGGCAAAAGCAGCATAGGCAGCAGCCATTTTTTCACTGCTGGCTCCGTATTCGTTGCCGGATTTGCTGGTATTACTTGAAAAGGCATTAACATAGAACATTTCAGGATAGTTAATCCCAATACGATTTAGGAACTTGAGGGACTCATCCAAACCAACGGCTTCCAGCGTTTTCACGGCAGTAACGTTACGGGATTCCTGAATAGCGTATTGAATCGTCATCCCGCCATAATATTTCTTATCCCAGTTGTAGACTGGTGTGCTGGAATACGGGAAATTATATGGAGCATCCGTGATAGGAGCAGCTGTCGAAGTATAGACTTCATTTTCCAGAGCTGGAGCATAATCGGTGATTGGCTTCATTGTTGAACCGAAGTCACGGTTGGTTTCAACAGCTTGGTTGGTACCAAAGGATACGTTGGTAGATTGGTTACGAGAACCGAGCTGGGCAATGACTTTACCAGTTTGCACATCCATAACAGTGGAGGCAACCTGCATTTCGTCATCTGGATAAGCTACATAATCTCCTGTGTTGTAAATATCCCAGAGTTTCTTTTGGGCATCAGTGTTGACGTTTGTATAGACTTCCATACCAGTTGTCAGGACATTGTAGCCAGTCTCTTCTTCTACTTGTTCAATTACTTCCTTAAGATAATTATCCATGTAAGCGGGATAACTAGTGGAAGCTTTCAAACTTTGAAGTCCGTCGGTTACAGGGGTATTCTTAGCTTGCTCATACTGCTCATCTGTGATGTACTTGAGATCATGCATCTCACGAAGTACCAGATTACGGCGGTTGGTTGCAGCCTCTGGGTGAGTGTAAGGGTCGTATTGGTTAGGTGCCTGAGGCATACCTGCCAGTAGAGCTGTTTGGTGTAAGCTCAAGTCTTTTAGGTCCTTGCCATAGTAGCTTCGGGCTGCTGTCTGCATACCGTAGTTACTGTTAGACATGTAGACTTTGTTGACATAATAGGTCAAGATTTGCTGCTTGGTTGCTTTGCGCTCAAGCTGAGCGGCCAGCCAAGCTTCTTGGATTTTACGTGAAAGGGTCGCGTCCGAAGAAGAAGTTGAGAAATAAGACAGCTTAATCAACTGCTGGGTTAGAGTTGAACCACCTTGACGGCCCCCGCCACGGATGTTACTGATAAGGGCACCTGCAATCCGAATAAAGTCCACCCCGCGGTGGTTGAAGAAGCGATGGTCTTCGATGGCGACAATGGCGTTAACCAAATCCGTAGGTATTTCACTAGTTTCAGCATTGACCCGCTTTTCAGCGCCTAGGTCCGCAATCAAATTGTTATTGCTGTCAAAAATCTTACTGGATGTGGTCGCAATCAGGTCTTTTTCAGAAAGCTTGGGAGCCTTGACCGCATAGTAGGTAAATACCAAACAGCCGATCACGAATCCAATCATAAGCAGGGTTATAAGTGCACTTGCAAGATATTTTAAAGCCTGCATAAGAGTTTGTTTATTCATTTATAATACCACCTAGTAGTTTTTGTTCGATAATTTCAAGATAAGGGATGCTGGGAAGCTGCTGCATTTCAATCGGATAACCATGCTCTTGAATATAGCTTAAGGGCATGGACTTCCCTCCCTTGTCGATCTTGTAAAACTCAATTAAATAAGAAGCGGGAAGTAGGTAAGTCTCCCTTAAGCTGGAAAAATGTAGTAAGACAAAGCAGATGCCCTTTTGCTCAAGGACAGCCTCCATGTGCTCAATCTGATGCGAATGAAAATTTTTCATGGGCATCGATTTTTTCTGTCGGGTTTCCTTGGCTTCAAAGTCAATATAATGGCCCTTGTAGACGCCAGAATAGTCTGTTGTGGAAGCTTGCCGAAAGTAAGCCTCTACAATCTTGGCTCGGCTACGGTGTGGATAATCAACCTTGACAATCTGAATGGGGGTGGGCTTTTTATGGATGACAGCGAGTCCTCTGCTAAGATAGTAGTTGTTGGATTCGTTGATCATCTTTTCAAAAGACATCCCACGGTTGGCAAAGTTAATCATGCCGGAAACCGGCCTATTGATACTGCTTTTTGCCTTTAGCTTATGCGGATAGTTGACCATAAAACTCCTTATTGGTACAATAGCATCACTCTATTATACCACAAAAAACTTTTTTAAGGGAGAATAAATGACCAGTCTATTAATAACAGGCTACAAAGCCTTTGAAATCGGCATTTCGACGGAAAAAGATATGAGAATAAACATCATAAAAGAAGCCGCTAAGAGGGACTTAATCCGTTTTTTGGAAGATGGAGTGGACTGGCTGGTTTTTATGGGTAATCTGGGCTTTGAGTCTTGGGTTTTGGAGCTAGCTAATGAATTGAAAAAGGATTATGAATTTCAGATGGCAACCATCTTTCTCTTTGAGAATCAAGGTGAAAATTGGAACGAAGCCAATCAAGCAAAATTAGCTGCTTTTAAGCAGACCGATTTTGTCAAGTATGCTTATCCGACCTATCAAAATCCCAGCCAGTTTCGTGATTACAATCAATTCATCATTCAAAATACCAACGGAGCCTATCTCTTTTACGATGAAGAACAGGAGACAAAACTAAAATATCTTTACCAAGAAATGAAAAAACAAGAACAATATTTTATCAAAAAATTAACATTTGATGACCTGAATGAAGTGGCCGAAAATTTTTCGGGAAATTAGATGATAAATCTTGATTTTTATTAGGCATTTTGTTTATAATTGAATATGATAAACTAGATTGGAGAGAGAAGATGGCAAGTATTATTTTTACAGCAAAAGATATTTTTGATCAGGATTTTAAACGCGAAGTACGCGGCTATAGTAAGTCCGAAGTGGATGAGTTTTTGGATGATATTATCAAGGATTATGAGACTTATGCAGCCTTGGTAAAGGAGCTGCGTGAGGAAAATCGCCGTCTCAAGGAAGAGTTAGCTGCGAAGCCAGTTGAAAAAGCACCGGTTGAGCCGACTCAGCCTGTCCAATCAACACAAGCGACTCAGTCAACTGCAGAAAGCTTCCCTCAGATGACTTCTGCGACTAATTTTGATATCTTGAAGCGCTTGAACCGTCTTGAAAAGGAAGTATTCGGAAAACAAATTCTGGATCGTGAATAATGGTTCTTTTTAGAACAGTGCAATTTTTGGATAATCGCGTGGAAATTTTAGATTTTCATGAGGAAAGTCCATGCTAGCACTGGCTGTGATGCCGGTAGTGTTTGTGCTAGGCGAAGAAATAAGCCTAGGGACGGATTTTTCCGTTACGGCGACCGAAAGGGCTAAGTCTTTGGATATGTCTGATTAGGTCTGAAAGTGCCACAGTGACGTAGTTCTTCTGGAAACAGAAGAAGTGGAACGCGGTAAACCCCTCAAGCTAGCAACCCAAACTTTGGTCGGGGCATGGAATGCGTGGAAACGAACATTGCATTCTGACTGGAAACAGTAGACAGATGATTATCGAAGGAAATGGTGCCTAGTCATTTCCGGAACAAAACATGGCTTACAGAAAATTGCATATAGGCTGAGGCTGGGACGGCAAGTCCTGTCCTCTTTAAATTTTATAATAGAATAGCAAGAGAGTGGCTGAGCGCTCTATTCTCTGCCAAGTTCAACTAGCTGTTGCTTCATTTGTCTGATGGACATTTCAAGGAATGAGCTAATTGATAAATGGCAGCGAAACCTTCTCAGCCCAAAATTTAAAAAGGGAGAGTGAGGAAAATCGATGTGACGAAATCACGATTTTTGTCTCACTCCCTTTGTTTGTATAGATTGGAATCCATTTAAAAAGCCAAGATGAAAGAAAAATTTAATTTAATTGCGACCGCAGCGGCAGGGCTAGAAGCTGTCGTCGGCCGTGAAATCAGAGAGCTGGGACTTGATTGTCAGGTCGAAAATGGCCGGGTTCGCTTTGAGGGTGATGTCAGTTCCATTATTCAAACCAATCTCTGGTTGCGCGCGGCCGATCGGATTAAGATTGTAGTTGGCAGTTTTCCAGCCAAGACTTTTGAAGAGCTCTTTCAGGGAGTTTTTGCTCTGGATTGGGAGAATTATCTACCGCTGGGAGCTAAATTTCCTATTTCCAAGGCCAAATGTGTCAAGTCAAAACTTCACAATGAGCCTAGTGTTCAGGCTATTTCTAAAAAGGCAGTTGTCAAGAAGCTGCAGAAGCATTATGCACGTCCGGAAGGGGTGCCCCTGCAGGAAAATGGAGCTGAGTTTAGGATAGAGGTTTCTATTCTAAAAGATGTAGCGACGGTCATGATTGATACAACAGGGTCTAGCCTCTTCAAACGTGGCTATCGTGTCGATAAAGGCGGTGCACCGATTAAGGAAAATATGGCAGCGGCCATTTTACTCCTGTCCAATTGGTATCCAGATAAGCCTTTGATAGACCCGACTTGCGGCTCTGGTACTTTTTGTATCGAGGCAGCCATGATCGGGATGAAGATAGCGCCGGGACTCCATCGTTCCTTTGCCTTTGAAGACTGGAATTGGGTGGATAAAGACCTGGTAGCTCAGGCTCGCTCGACTGCACTCAGTCAGATTGATCAGACCATCCAGCTGGATATTTCTGGATCGGATATCGATGGCCGTATGGTAGAGCTAGCTCAAAAAAACGCTGAGCAAGCAGGAGTAGCAGAGCAGATTCACTTTAAGCAGATGCGTCTGCAGGATTTGCATACAGATAAGATTAATGGTGTGATTATCTCTAATCCGCCGTATGGGGAGCGCCTCCTAGATGATGAGGCTGTGACTCGTCTTTATCAGGAGATGGGAGAAACTTTTGCTCCGCTCAAAACCTGGAGCAAGTTTATCCTGACTAGCGATGAAGCTTTTGAAAGCAAATATGGTAGTCAGGCCGATAAAAAACGCAAACTTTATAATGGAACTTTAAAAGTTGATTTGTATCAGTATTTTGGCCAGCGGGTTAAACGTCAGTTAGATTAGAAAGGATTTGCCGTGACGAAAGAAGAAAACTACTCACCGGAAGAAGAAAAGAAAGAGTCGGTCCTTGATTTTGAAGAGGCCAAGGAAATGACAGTCGGTCAAGCTACTCGTAAAAAAGAGGAGCTGGAAGCCGGTGTGAATGAAAGCGACAATGTGCTGGATAAGTATATCAAGCAGCACCGTCAGGAAATCGAAGCTGGAAAATTTGAAACCCAGAAAATCAGAAAGCTGCAGGAGCAGGAAGCGGCTCAAGCTGAGCAAGCCACTTCTGATTTGACCGATTTCATCAAAGAAAGACGGCAAGAGGTTGAAAGTGAGCAGGAGATTCCAACAGCACAGTCGCCCGGCACTGAGACAGCAAGTGAACCAGAAGCAGCTCCAAACCCCTTAGGTTCTCGCAGTCAACGCTCAGAGCAGGAAGATGCGGTTCCCGCTGCTCCCGTTCAAAAGACATCTTACGGTCCTATTCCAGAACCGCTTGATGAGAAGGAATTACAGGTTACTAAGACGCCTTTCTACAAGAAAAAAGCTTTCCTTTATCCAGTCTTAGGACTTTTAGGGATTGCTGTAGCGGGCACAGGGCTTTACTTTGCTCTGGGGCATAATTGGGGCCACAAGACCGTTACAAGCTCCAGTTCTTCAACATCGCAGTCCAGCAAAAAGAGCTCGTCTTCCTCTAGCTCTGATAATATTGCCAAGGATTTGAAGTCCTTTAATGATGAGTATGCTGCATTCTTCACAGATAGCAATCAGACAGCTGTCAAAAATAGTAAATTTGGCGACTTGGAAAAATTAAAAACCTTACTTGAAAAGCTAAAAGGCAGCAAAGACTATGATGCAGCCAAGAGCAAGTATGATTCCCTAGTAAAACAAATTTCAGCTATCCAAAGTGTCAATTCGCAGTTTGATGGCGGAGCGATCACTGACGGCGTCTTGAACAAGGAAGCCAAGGCCAATACCAATGCGACCTTCTCAGATGTATCAAGTGGCAATGCTAAATTAGATGAAGTTCTAAAAGCAGCGATTGCCCAAGGACGCGGCCAACAGATTCCAACACCGGCTCCTGCTACTGATCAGGGAGGCACCGGTACGGGTACAAGCGGCGGTTCAAGCTCGTCTGCTTCTGGTTCAGGCGCTTCCAGCTCATACTCTGGCTATGGTCTTCCAAGCAATGGAGTAAATCTGCAGAGAGATCTCAGTCGAGTCCCTTATAACCAAGCGGCTATTGATGACGTCAACAATCCAGCTTGGACATTCAACCCTGGCGTTCTGGAGAAAATTTTGCAAACTTCTCGTGAGCGTGGTTATATTTCTGGTGATAACTATATCCTGGAACGCGTCAATATTATTAAAGGAAACGGCTACTATAACCTCTTCAAGCCAGACGGCACCTACCTTTTCAGTATCAACTGTAAGACTGGATACTTTGTTGGAAATGGACCAGGTCATGCTGATTCGCTTGATTTCTAGTCATCTGTGAACATTTCTTCAGCAGCTGGCTTTCAAGTCTGTTGATGGATTTGATTATACATGCACAAAAAAAGTTCTCGATTTCGAGAACTTTTTATTGTTTTAAATCACATGGCGTTCAAAGGCATCATCAGAGATCCCTTGGCTGAGAATGAGCTTAGCCCATTCTTTGGCTGAGAAGAGGCTGTGATCCTTGTAGTTTCCGCAGGATTCAATGGTTGTTCCAGGGACATCTTCCCAGCTAGTTGACTCAGCGATTTCTTCCAGACAGGATTTGATGACCTGAGCAATCTGGCTGGAGCTGTGTTGGCCCCACATAATCATATGAAAACCAGTGCGACAGCCAAAAGGCGAGCAGTCAATCATACCATCAATGCGCTTGCGAATCAGCATAGCCAGCAAATGCTCGATAGTATGCAGGCCAGCAGTCGGGATTGAATCTTCATTAGGCTGAACCAGACGGATATCAAAATTGGAAATGATGTCGCCTTTAGGGCCGGTTTCTTCTCCGATAAGGCGGACATAAGGCGCTTTGACGATGGTGTGATCCAGCTCAAAGCTTTCAACGATAACTTCTTTAGACATGGTTTCTCCTTTATAATGTAGCGAGTGCGAGAAGGTTTTTCTAGTGATATTAAGCCAAAGGTTTGTCTTGTTAGCGAAGAAAAAGCCTGTCTCATATACACAATTTCTTCTCTGATTATAGCATAAAAAATTTTTATTTGGGAATAAAGTTTACGTCTTAGAAAAATGAAAAGTTTGAATAATCCTGCTTATGTCTTGAAAAGGTTTTGGTGCTCATGCTTCTACAAACTTCGAAGATTTTGTCTCTAAAAAATGGACAAAAGCTTTCTTGATTTTCAAAAAATAGGTTTGTGAATTTTTTAGATTTGTGATAGAATAGTATGGAATTTTGAATTCAACAATTAAATAGATTTGGAGTAAAAACATGGACCTATTTCCTATAATTATGTCTGTTTTTGCTGCCATCATTGGTTTAGTGATTGGATATGTAAGTGTCTCGGCTAAGATGAAATCATCTAAAGAAGCTGCAGAGCTTACTCTTTTAAATGCTGAACAAGAAGCAACCAATTTACGCGGACAGGCTGAACGCGAAGCTGATTTGATTGTCAAAGAAGCCAAGCGAGAAACAAGTTCGCTTAAAAAAGAAGCACTTTTGGAGGCAAAAGAAGAAGCCAGAAAATATCGTGAACAAGTTGATGCAGAATTTAAGTCTGAACGTCAAGAGTTAAAACAAATCGAAAGCCGCTTGACAGAGCGTGCTTCTACCCTTGACCGCAAAGACGATAATTTAAGCAACAAAGAAAAGGCTTTGGAGCAAAAAGAACAAAGTCTCTCAGATAAATCTAAACACATTGATGCGCGTGAAGAACAAGTAGCGGAACTTGAAAAGCAGAAGGCAGCAGAGCTGGAGCGAGTTGCTTCGCTATCGCAGACAGAAGCGCGTGATATTATTTTGACGCAGACCGAGGACAAGCTTTCTAAAGAGATTGCGACTAGAATTCGGGATGCTGAGCAAGATATCAAAGAGCGGTCTGATAAGGTTGCGAAGAATATCTTGGTCCAAGCCATGCAGCGTATTGCCGGTGATTATGTAGCTGAGCAAACCAACTCAACGGTGCATCTGCCAGATGACAGTATGAAGGGTCGGATTATTGGCCGTGAAGGTCGCAATATCCGAACTTTTGAAAGTCTGACTGGTATTGATGTCATCATTGATGATACGCCTGAAGTGGTTACTCTCTCAGGTTTTGATCCGATTCGACGTGAGATTGCTCGTATGACCATGGAAGCACTCTTGAAAGATGGCCGCATTCATCCAGCCCGCATCGAGGAGTTGGTTGAGAAGAATCGTCTGGAAATTGACAATCGCATCCGTGAGTACGGGGAAGCAGCAGCTTATGAAATCGGAGCTCCTAACCTGCATCCTGATTTGATGAAAATCATGGGTCGCTTGCAGTTCCGTACTTCTTATGGTCAGAACGTCCTGAGGCATTCTATTGAGGTTGCCAAGCTTTCCGGTATCATCGCTGCTGAGCTAGGTGAAAATGCTAATTTAGCTCGCCGTGCTGGATTCCTCCATGATATTGGCAAGTCTATCGACCGTGAGGTTGAAGGCAGCCACGTGGAAATCGGGACAGAACTGGCTCGTAAGTACAAGGAGCATCCAGTTGTTGTTAATACGATTGCCAGTCACCACGGAGATGTGGAAGCGGAAAGTGTCATTGCTGTTATCGTAGCTGCAGCAGACGCTCTCAGTGCTGCTCGTCCAGGTGCCCGCAGTGAATCTCTGGAAAGCTATATCAAGCGTCTCCAAGATTTGGAAGAAATCGCTAATAGCTTCAAGGGTGTCAAGAACAGCTTTGCTTTACAAGCCGGTCGTGAAATCCGGATTATGGTTCAGCCGGACAAGATTAAGGATGACAAGATTACGATTTTGGCTCACGATGTTCGTGAAAAGATCGAAAATAACTTAGAATATCCAGGCAATATCAAGGTAACAGTTATCCGTGAGATGCGAGCCGTTGACTACGCAAAATAAAGAAGAAATGCAGTCTGGTAACAGATTGCTTTTTTCTTGAATGTTCTGCTGGCCTATTTAGTTTTCCGTATGATTGCTTGCTTATTTTTTCTATTTTCTCAAAACTCTAGACACATACATTTCTTCCTATCCTCTTGAAATATCAGCCTAATTTTGTTACACTAGATAGAAAGACTGTGAAGGAGACATGATGACGGAACGAGGCTTACTAATCGTCTTTTCTGGTCCCTCTGGTGTAGGAAAAGGGACTGTTAGACGAGAAATTTTTGAAAGCACTGATAACCAATTCCAGTACTCGGTATCCATGACGACTCGTCCTCAGCGTCCAGGTGAAGTGGATGGAGTTGACTATTTCTTCCGCACTCGCGAGGAGTTTGAAGAGCTGATTCGTCAGGGACAGATGCTGGAGTATGCAGAGTATGTAGGAAACTACTACGGGACGCCTCTGACTTATGTCAATGAAACGTTGGATAAAGGTATTGATGTCTTCTTAGAGATTGAGGTTCAGGGAGCTTTGCAAGTCAAGAAAAAAGTTCCAGATGCCGTCTTTATTTTTTTGACTCCTCCAGACTTAGAAGAACTCAAAGACCGCTTGGTCGGCCGTGGGACAGACAGTGCTGAGATTATCGCCCAGCGCATTGAAAAGGCCAAAGAAGAAATTGCCCTCATGCGCGAGTATGATTATGCCATTGTCAATGATCAGGTTCCGCTGGCTGCCGACCGAGTCAAGCGCGTGATTGAAGCAGAGCATTTCCGAGTAGACCGTGTTATCGGGCATTATCAGGATATGCTTCCCAAAAATGAAACGATTATTCGATAGAAAGTTAGAAATTAGGTAGAAAATTATGATGTTAAAACCGTCTATTGACACTTTGCTGGACAAGGTTCCGTCAAAATATTCCTTGGTTATTTTAGAAGCTAAACGCGCTCATGAGCTTGAAGCTGGAGCTCCTGCTACGCAGGAATTCCAGTCTGTTAAATCCACTCTTCGTGCTTTGGAAGAAATTGAATCCGGCAATGTCGTTATCCATCCAGATCCAGAAGGCAAGCGCGAGGCAGTTCGCCGTCGGGCAGAAGAAGAGCGCCTGCGTAAAGAAGAAGAAGAACGCAAGATTAAAGAGCAAATCGCTAAAGAAAAAGAAGAAGGTGAGAAGATTTAAGGTTGGGGATGCTCAATCTTATTTTTTCTGTGACGATGTTGAGGAAAGTGGGGTGAGAATATGAAGGTGGCAAAGATTATTGTGGATGTTCCTCTGATGCAGACGGACAAGCCCTATAGCTATGCTATTCCAGAAGAGTTTGTAGGGATGCTGACAGCTGGCATGCGGGTCCATGTTCCTTTTGGGCAGGGAAATCGCCTGATTCAAGGGATTGTGGTTGGTTTTGATGAGACAGGAGACCAAGAAGAGCTGAAGGAGATTGCGGAAGTCCTTGATTTCAGTCCCGTGCTGAATCAGGAACAGCTCTGGCTGGCGGATGAGCTGCGCAAGTCAGTCTTTTCCTATAAGATTAGCCTTTTAAAGGCCATGCTGCCTAGTCTTCTCAACTCCAGCTATGATAAACTACTCTATCCGACGGAGCTGCTGAATGATGAGGAGCATTCAGCTATCTTTGGTCAGGAGGACAGTCTTCGCTTTTCTGATTTGGACAAGAAAAGTCAGGCCAAGCTGATGCGACTGACCCAGACTGGCCGCATTCGGCTGGAGTATCAGGCAACGGACAAGAAGCATATTAAGACTGAGAAATGGTATCAGGTCAATCATACCGCTCTGCAAAATCATGACCTTCCCCGACAAGCCAAGAAAAAACAAGCATTAAAAGAAGTCTTGCTGGAGCAGCAGGATAGCCAGCTCTTGGCAGATTTGCGAGAAAATTTTTCGCGCGATATTATTAATTACTTTATCAAAGAAAACCTAATTAGCATTGAGGATAGAGAAATCAGCCGTTCTGTTGCTTATTTCCAAAAGGAGCGACAGCAGCAAAGTCTGACCTTAAATGATGAACAAGCTGCAGCGGTTGCGGCAATCACTCAGAAAATTGGTCAGAGTCATTCTCAGCCAGTTCTCTTAGAAGGGGTTACTGGCAGCGGGAAGACTGAAGTTTACCTTCAGGTCATCGCAGAGGCACTGGCCCAGGGCAAGACCGCTATCATGCTGGTTCCGGAGATTTCTCTGACTCCGCAGGTTACAGATCGCTTTATTTCTAGATTTGGCGACCAAGTTGCAATTTTGCATTCAGGTCTGTCTGACGGTGAGAAATATGATGAGTGGCGCAAGGTGGAGCGAGGAGCTGCCCAGGTCGTTGTCGGCGCGCGTTCAGCTATTTTTGCTCCCTTGACAAATATTGGAGCCATTATCATTGATGAAGAGCATGAGTCCTCCTACAAGCAGGATTCTAATCCTCGCTATCATGCTAGAGAGGTGGCTCTCCTGCGAGCTCAGTATAATCAAGCTGTCTTAGTGTTAGGTTCGGCAACTCCGAGCTTGGAGAGCCGTGCCCGAGCAAGCCGTGGAGTCTATGATTTTCAGCTGCTCAGCAAGCGTGCAAATCCGCTGGCGCAGATTCCTCAAGTGGAAGTGGTGGATTTTCGGGATTATATCGGGCAGCATGAGGCCAGTAATTTCACCCCAGTCCTGCTAGAGGCTATTCAAGATCGTCTGGATAAGGGAGAGCAGACGGTTCTCATGCTCAACAGGCGGGGGTATTCCAGCTTTGTTATGTGTCGGGAATGTGGGACCGTTGACAGCTGTCCCAACTGTGATATTTCTCTGACCCTGCATATGGACACTAAGACCATGAACTGCCACTACTGTGGTTTTACTAAGAATATTCCTCAGAGTTGTCCTAACTGTGCCAGCCGCAGCATTCGCTATTATGGTACTGGGACGCAGAAAGCTTATGATGAGTTGATTCAGCTCTTTCCACAGGCTCGCATTTTGCGGATGGATGTAGATACGACCCGTAAGAAAGGCAGTCATGAAGCCATTTTAGAAAGCTTTGGTCAGGGTCAGGCAGATATTCTCTTAGGCACCCAGATGATTGCTAAGGGGCTGGATTTTCCAAACGTGACGCTAGTTGGTGTTCTCAATGCAGATACTGCTCTTAATCTACCGGACTTTCGCTCTTCAGAGCGAACCTTCCAGCTGCTGACTCAGGTGGCGGGCCGGGCTGGTCGGGCTGAAAAGGCTGGTCAGGTCTTTATCCAGTCCTACAATCCTCATCATTATGCCATTGAATTTGCCAAGCAGCAGGATTACGAGGGCTTTTATGCTTATGAAATGGGAATCCGCCGGCAGCTAGGTTATCCGCCTTATTACTTTACGGTCG
Source organism: uncultured Streptococcus sp. (assembly GCF_963528215.1). Taxonomy (GTDB): domain Bacteria; phylum Bacillota; class Bacilli; order Lactobacillales; family Streptococcaceae; genus Streptococcus. The sequence continues at coordinate 13,973 of NZ_CAURVL010000008.1, read as the reverse complement.
GACTGACTCTTTCGCACAAGGATGAAGAGACAGCAGTGCGAAAAGCTTATGAGGTTATGGATATTCTGCGGAGCGGTCTGTCAGAAAAAGTGCAAATACTGGGTCCAACGCCGAAGCCGATTGCCCGCACCCATAATCTCTATCATTATCAGATTTTGCTCAAATATCGCTTTGAAGACAAGCTGCAGACGACGCTAAATCAAGTCTTGGACTGGACACAAAATCGGGACAATAAAGATTTACGCCTGACAATTGATAATGAACCACAAAATTTTATGTAAAGCTTTTTAGCCGAGATTAAGGTTGTTGTAGACGACTTCTGATATAATAAGGGAAGGAACAAAAAAGGAATCAATAGTTGAAAATGATGAAAATAATATTTATGGGAACACCGGACTTCTCAGCGACTGTCCTAAAAGGGCTGCTGGACAGCGGTCAATACGAAGTGTTAGCAGTGGTAACGCAACCGGACCGTGCCGTCGGCCGTAAAAGAGAGATTCGCATGACTCCAGTAAAAGAATTGGCCTTGGAATACGGGCTGCAAGTTTATCAACCGGAAAAGCTGGCTCAAAGCTCGGATTTAGAGGAGCTGATGAACTTAGAAGCAGATGGTATTGTCACAGCTGCTTTTGGGCAGTTTTTACCTAGCCGCTTACTGGACAGTGTTGACTTTGCGGTGAATGTTCATGCTTCTTTGCTGCCTAAATACCGAGGTGGTGCGCCCATTCACTATGCTCTGATCAATGGTGATGAGCAAGCGGGTGTTACGATTATGGAAATGGTCAAGGAGATGGATGCTGGAGATATGATAGCCAGCAGAGCGGTGCAGATTGAAGAGACTGACAATGTTGGAACTCTCTTTGAAAAATTGGCGCTTATCGGTCGAGATTTGTTGTTGGATGTGCTGCCAGCCTATAGGGCAGGGCAGATTATCCCTCAGCCGCAAGATCCTAGTCAGGTCACTTTCTCTCCGAATATCAGCCCAGAAGAAGAGAGGATAGACTGGAGCAAAACAAACCGCCAAATTTTCAATCAAATTCGCGGCATGTATCCTTGGCCAGTAGCTCATACCTTGCTGCAGGGGCAGCGCTTTAAGATTTATGAAGCAGATATGGTAGATGGCGACGGTCAGCCTGGACAGATATTGTCTATTAGTAAAAAAGAACTGGTGGTTGCAGCTGGTAAGGGAGCCCTCTCGCTGAAGACGGTTCAGCCTGCTGGCAAGCCCAAGATGGCTATCGTTGATTTTTTGAATGGACTGGGCCGCAGCCTGTCCATAGGAGATGCTTTTGGAAAGTAAGCAAAAAACGGCCCGTTGGCAGGCCTTGGAAATTTTGGAAGAAGTTTTTGAAGAAGGAGCCTATTCCAATATCGCCTTAAACCGAGCTCTGAGTCAAAGTCCGCTGAGCCAAGCAGATAAAGGTCTGGTAACAGAGCTGGTTTACGGCACAGTTGCTCGGAAAATCACTCTGGAATGGTATCTATCCCATCTGATTGAGGATAGGAACAAATTAGATAACTGGCTCTACATTCTGCTTATGCTCAGTCTGTACCAGATGCTCTATCTGGATAAAATCCCTCAGCATGCAGTTGTTCATGAGGCTGTTGAGATTGCGAAAATCCGTAAGCGTGGCAGCGAGAAATTTGTCAATGCCTTGTTACGTAGGATTGAGCGTGAGGGTGTGGCTGATTTTGAAACAATCAAGCGCAAAAACAAACGCTATTCGATCCAGTATTCTTTGCCGGTCTGGCTGGTCAAAGACCTGATAGAAGAGTTTGGCGAAGAAAGAGCTCTAGCTATCTTTGCCAGTCTCTTTGTTCGCAGCAAGGCCAGCATTCGCGTGACGGATATGTCGCGCAAGGCAGAGCTTCGCCAGCTTTTAGGGGCTGAGAACTCGCTTTTATCTCGGTCAGCCTTGGTTAAAAGACAGGGGCATTTTGCTGGGCATCAGCTCTTTGAAAGCGGAGCGATTACGATTCAGGATGAGTCTAGCCAGCTTGTGGCTCCAACTCTGGACATCGAAGGAGAGGAGGAGATTTTGGATGCTTGCAGTGCACCGGGGGGCAAGACTGTTCACATGGCTTCCTATCTGACGAGCGGCCACATTACAGCCTTGGACCTCTACGATCATAAGTTAGAGCTCGTAGAAGAAAATGCAGAAAGAGTGGGCTTGGCAGATAAAATCACAACTAAAAAGCTGGACGCGACCAAGGTATTTGAGACTTTTGGCCCAGATGCTTTCGATAAAATCCTGGTGGACGCTCCTTGCTCAGGTATTGGCTTAATTCGCCGCAAACCAGATATAAAATATAATAAAGAAAATGCAGATTTTGAGAATTTACAAAAAATTCAGCTGGATATACTAGACAGCGTTTGTCAAAGTCTACGTAAAGGTGGTATAATAGCTTATAGTACTTGCACGATTATGGCCAAAGAGAATTTTGAGGTTGTTGAAAAATTTCTGGCCAGTCATCCGAACTTTGAGCAAGTCTTATTAGACCATGAAAGAAAAGATATCGTCAAAGACGGCTGTATCTTAATTACGCCGGAATTATATGAAAGCGACGGATTTTTTATCAGTCAATTTAGGAAGATATCGGAATAAGAGGAGGAAACTGACAGTATGGAAATTTCATTATTAACAGATGTTGGTCAAAAGCGTACAAATAACCAAGATTATGCCAATCTTTTTGTGAATCGGGCGGGCAAGACCCTGATTATCTTGGCAGATGGTATGGGCGGTCACAGAGCTGGAAACATTGCCAGCGAAATGGCTGTGACAGACTTAGGAGCTGCCTGGGTTGATACTCAGATTGATTCGGTGAATCAGGTGCGTGAATGGTTTGCGGAGCACTTGGAAGAGGAAAATCAGCGCATTCATCAATTTGGTCAAGATGAAGAATACAAGGGCATGGGTACGACTTTGGAAGCCTTGGCTATTATTGATAATCAAGCCATCTATGCTCATATCGGTGATTCTCGTATCGGCTTGATTCGCGGTGATGAATACCGTCAGCTGACTAATGATCACTCGCTTGTTAATGCTTTGTTGAAAGCTGGACAGATTACTCCAGAAGAAGCGGAGCGTCATCCGCAGAAGAATATCATTACCCAGTCTATTGGTCAAAAAGACGAAGTGCAGCCTGACTATGGCATGATTACCTTGGAAGATGGTGACTACCTTCTGCTTAATAGTGACGGTCTGACCAATATGATTTCAGATAGTGAAATTTGTGACATTGTCACCAGCGACATCAGCCTGTCTGAAAAAACAGAAACCTTAATTCGCTTTGCCAACAATGCTGGAGGACTGGATAACATCACAGTTGCTCTGGTTCGCTTTGACAAGGAGGATAAGGCATGATTCAAATCGGCAAAATCTTTGCCGGGCGATATAAAATCATCAAGCAGATTGGCCGCGGAGGCATGGCAGATGTCTATTTGGCCAAGGACTTGATTTTGGATGGTGAGGAAGTTGCGGTAAAGGTTCTTAGGACCAATTACCAGACAGATCCTATCGCTGTCGCGCGTTTCCAGCGGGAAGCTAAGGCGATGGCTGACTTGGACCATCCGCACATCGTTCGGATTACTGATATTGGGGAAGAAGATGGCCAGCAGTATCTGGCTATGGAATACGTGGCAGGTCTTGACCTCAAGCGCTATATCAAAGAGAATTCTCCGATTTCAAATGAAGAAGCAGTCAGAATCATGGGACAAATCTTGCTGGCAATGCGCTTGGCGCATACACGAGGTATTGTCCATCGTGACCTGAAACCACAAAATGTCCTCTTGACCCCAGATGGCAATGCCAAGGTAACAGACTTTGGGATTGCGGTGGCCTTTGCAGAGACAAGTCTGACTCAGACTAACTCAATGCTAGGCTCGGTTCATTATCTATCACCTGAGCAGGCGCGTGGCTCTAAAGCAACTGTTCAAAGTGATATTTATGCGATGGGGATTATTTTTTATGAAATGCTGACTGGTCATATCCCTTATGATGGGGATAGTGCCGTTACGATTGCCCTGCAGCATTTCCAAAAGCCGCTGCCATCCATCATTTCTGAAAATCCTAATGTGCCTCAAGCCCTGGAAAATGTGGTCATTAAGGCGACAGCCAAAAAACTGACGGATCGTTATCAGTCAGTTGCAGAGATGTATGTTGACTTGTCCAGCAGCTTATCTTATGAGCGTCGTAATGAAAAGAAATTAGTCTTTGATGATGTAGCGAAAGCAGACACCAAGACCTTACCAAAAATCTCACCTGTACCGCAGCCAGCAGTTCCACCTGTTAAGCCAACTCCAGCTAAAACGGAATCGGATGAAGTTAAGGAAGAGACAGCTGATACGGTTAAGAAAGTTCCAAAGAAACGTCGTTTGAGAACGCGTTACAAGGTGCTTTTCTTTGCAGTCCTATTGGTTTTGGCAGCTTTTGTTGTCCTTCTCTATAACAGCCCGTCTAATACTAGCGTGCCAGATGTTTCTGGTCAGACTGTGGCAGAGGCTCGCTCCGCTATAGAAGCTAAGAAGCTGGTTGTCGGAGAGGAAAAGGAAGAATACAGTGACAATGTTGAATCTGGCAAAGTCATTAAAACTGATCCACAGGCAAATAGTCAGCGCCGCGAAGGCAGCAAGATTGACCTGATTATTTCCAAGGGACCAAAGACCTTTGTGATGGAAGATTATGTCGGTCAAGCAAAATCGGCCGTGTTTGAAAATCTGAAAACAAACTATAATGTTTCTGAGAAATTGATTGAGGTTGTTGAGGAAGAATCGGACGAGTATGAGCCAGGTCAGGTCATTCGCCAGTCACCGGCAGCTGGTTCGACCTATGATTTGACTTCTAATCATAAGATCAAGCTGACAGTGGCGAAAGAAGTAACTAGTGTGTCCATGCCGGACTTTGGCAGTATGCAGTATACCTACGCTAATGCACGGTCTTACTTGATTCAAATGGGAATTTCTTCTTCTCGAATTGAGCGAGTTGTTGACCGTTCAGTCACTTCGACTCAGGCAGACTTGGTAACTTCTCAGTCACCAGCGGCTGGTCAGACAATTGACCTCAAATCTAATGAAAAAATCACTCTTTATGTGACAGAAGCAACGACACCATCATCATCTAGCTCGTCATCATCATCGTCTAGTAGCAGCTCAAAGAGCAGCTCATCGTCTGAAGATAGTGGACATGGAACTAATTCCAGCTCATCTGATAGTTGATTAATAAACCATCCATTTCAAGTTTTTTATCTTAAAACGGATGGTTTTTTCTTATTTACTGGACAAATTTCCCCATTTCATGCCTTGGACGGAGGATTTTTGGTCTAATTTTGTTAAAATAGGAAGGTAGAGAAAGGAAACGGCTATGTGGAAAGTTCAATTATTTGTCTTTGTTGAAACAGTCTTATTATCCATGGCATTGGTGACCATGCTGGCAGCTGATTTTTCACGAGTTGTCATTATCTTGGTCCTTTTTTTGCTGCTGCTCTATTATTACTTCGGCAAGCAAAAAGGGAATTTTCTGCTGGTCGCTTCCATGATTATGCTGTTTTTCATTATTATGCTCAATCCCTACGTCATTGCTGCCCTTTTATTTGCGCTTTTTTATGGGATGATTGTGGCCTACCCTTATATCTATAAGGAAAATCAAGAAACCCATCTCGTTTACGAAGAAGATGTGGAAATTCAGAGTGAAAAGAATCGCTGGTTGGGGGACCTGCAGCATTTTTCTAAGGATAGCTGTCAATTCCACGATATCAATCTTTTGCGTATCGTTGGGAAAGACACCATTCATTTGGAAGACGTGATTTTGGTTAATCATGATAATGTCATTGTTATTCGAAAGGGGTTTGGCGATACCAAGATTATTGTGCCGCTGGATGTGGAAATTCAGCTGCAAATCAATACTCTTTACGGGGAGCTGAACTTTCTGCATCATCCATCTCGCAAGCTGCGCAACGAAACCATTTCGCTGACGACACCAGACTATAAACGGGCCAATAAGACAGTGAAGATAGTCCTCGTCAGCTTCTTAGGAAATGTGGAGGTTGTCAGAAAGTGAAGAAATCAAATTATTTTCTCATTCTCCTCTATACTTTCTTTGTTTTATTTATCATTTTCCACTATATTTTTAATATTTTTGATTTCACTTGGCAGGAGCTCTTTAATGATTTGGAGCTGTTGCAGTCGTTTGTGTTCTTTGTTGTGATTATCGGTTTATCACTGACTATTCTGATTGTGATTGCGGCCCGCTTGATACAATATCTGTCGGTAGCCCATGTGCAAAAAAATCTTCGGCATTTGCTGGATGGACGGAGGCTGGAGCCGACAGACCAGCCCGAGCTGGATCGTTCTCTGCATCAGCTCGAGAGAAGGCTGCACCGTCTGACAGAGAATCTCCAAAAGTCTGAAAATCAGACCCTGCAGACAGAAGAAAAAATTATCGAAAAAGAACGGCGGCGGATTGCGCGTGATTTGCACGATACTGTCAGTCAGGAATTATTTGCAGCCAATATGATTCTTTCAGGAGTGGCTGGAAATGTAGAACGGCTCGATGGAGAAAAACTGCAAAAGCAGCTCAAGGGGATTGCCGATATTCTGGACACAGCCCAGAAGGATTTGCGGATTCTCCTACTCCACCTGCGGCCTACAGAGTTGGAAAATAAGACTCTGGTCGAAGGTATGGATGTGATTATCAAGGAGCTGACTGATAAAAGCGACATTGATGTTCACTTCAATCATCAGGTTGGGCATCTACCCAAACAGATGGAGGAGCATGTCTTCAGGATTATGCAGGAAATTATCAACAACACACTGCGGCATGCCCAAGCCAGCCGACTAGATATTTACCTCTATCAGGCACCTAATGAACTTAAAATCAAGGTATCTGATAATGGCGTTGGTTTTGATCCGCTGGCCCAGGATGAACTCAGCTACGGCTTGAAAAATATGGAAGACCGTGTACGGGATATGGCGGGGACCTTTAAGCTTTTGACTGCCCCCAGAAAAGGTCTTTCTATTGAAATCACGATACCTTTACTAGAAGGAGAAGATCATGAAGATATTGTTAGTGGATGACCATCAGATGGTCAGATTGGGATTGAAAAGTTATCTGGAACTGCAAGATGATATAGCAGAAGTATCTGAAGCAGTCAATGGTAAAGAAGGAGTTGAGCAGGCTTTGGCAAGTCGTCCGGATGTGATTATCATGGATATTGTCATGCCTGAGATGAATGGGATTGAAGCGACACTGGCCATTTTAAAAGAGTGGCCAGAAGCAAAGATTTTGATTTTGACTTCTTATCTGGATAATGAAAAAATTTATCCTGTTCTGGATGCAGGGGCTCATGGATACATGCTCAAGACTTCTAGCGCTGAAGAAATTCTCCGTGCTGTCAAAAAAGTGGCCAAGGGAGAATTTGCCATTGAAACAGAAGTCAGCAAGAAAGTGGAATATCATCGTAACCATATCGAGCTCCATGAAGATTTGACAGCTCGTGAGCGTGATATTTTAGGGCTGTTAGCCAAGGGTTATGAGAATCAACGGATTGCGGATGAGCTCTTCATTTCCCTCAAAACGGTCAAGACTCATGTCTCCAATATCCTGTCCAAATTGGAGGTGAGCGACCGCACTCAGGCAGTTGTTTATGCTTTTCAGCACCATCTTGTCCCACAAGAAGACTTTTAATGGTATAATAGAAAAGATTAAGATTGGACAAGGGGAGATATGGACGCAAAATTAAAGTATAAGGCAAAAAAGATAAAAATTGTCTTTTTCGATATAGATGATACCCTGCGGGTCAAGGATACAGGTTTTATCCCAGACTCTATCCAGACAGTTTTCAAGCAGTTGAAGGACAAAGGGATTTTGACGGGTATTGCGTCTGGACGGGGAATGTTTGGTGTCGTGCCGGAGCTGAGAGCTTTGCAACCAGACTTTTTCGTTACCCTGAACGGAGCCTATGTCGAAGATAGCAAAGGGAAGGTGATTTCTCAGACGGTTATCCCAGCCGATAGAGTGACTTCCTATATTGCTTGGGCTCAGGGGGAAGGGATTGACTATGGTCTGGTCGGCAGCCATGGAGCAGCCTTGTCCAATCGAAATTCTCTGATTTCAGAGGCCATTGATGTGGTTTATCCAGATTTGCCCGTTAATCCAGTCTTTCATTTAGACAAGGATATTTATCAGCTTTGGACCTTTGAAGATAGAGGAGATAGCCTGCAGCTGCCAGAGGCGTTAGCGGAGCATCTGCGTTTGGTTCGCTGGCATCCTCATTCGTCAGATGTTGTACCGACAGAAGGTTCCAAGGCAGCCGGAGTTTCCAAGGTTGTCGAACATCTGGGCTTGAAACCTGAAAATGTCATGGTTTTTGGCGACGGACTCAATGATTTAGAATTGTTTGACTATGCAGGAATTGGCATTGCCATGGGCGTTTCCCATGAGGAACTGCGAAAAAGAGCAGATTATATTACAAAAACAGTAGAAGAAGACGGTATTTTTGCCGCTTTAGAGGAGTTAGGTATGGTAGAAAAAGAATTACATTTTCCACAAGTAGAACTTGCAGCAGCAGAAGGTCCAAAAGCGACTATCAAGACTAATCATGGGAACATGAAAATTCAGCTGTTTCCAGAACAGGCACCAAAAACAGTTGCTAACTTTATTGGACTTGCTAAAGAAGGATACTATGACGGTGTGATTTTCCACCGCATTATTCAGGACTTTATGATTCAGGGTGGTGATCCTACTGGTACCGGTATGGGCGGTCAGTCTATCTATGGCGAGAAATTTGAAGATGAGTTTTCACCTGAGTTATACAATATTCGTGGGGCTCTTTCCATGGCAAATGCTGGGCCGAATACTAACGGCAGTCAATTCTTCATTGTTCAAAATAAAGATCTTCCTTATTCAGCTAAGGAATTGAGCCGCGGCGGCTGGCCTGAAGCTATCGCTGAAGTCTATGCCAGTCAGGGAGGAACACCGCATTTGGATCGGCGCCATACTGTCTTTGGTCAGCTTGTTGATGAAGCATCCTACCAAGTTTTGGACAAGATTGCAGCTGTTGAGACGGGTGCGATGGACAAACCCGTGGAAGATGTTGTGATTGAGACCATTGAGGTAGAAGACTGATGAAAATCGGTGATAAATTAAAAGGCAAAATCACTGGGATTCAGCCTTATGGAGCTTTTGTTGAGCTAGAAAACGGAACGATTGGCCTGATTCATATTTCAGAAATTCGTCCGGGCTATATTGAAAATATCCATGATAGTGTAAAAATTGGGCAGCAAGTCTTAGTGCAGGTTGTGGACTATGATGAATTTTCTGGGAAGTCCAGTCTGTCCATGCGGACCTTAGAAGAAGAAAAGCATCGCCTTCCTAGACGCCACCGCTTTTCAAACGACCGCTGTAAAATTGGTTTTGAGCCTTTAGGCAGACAGCTGCCTATCTGGATTAAAGAGGCAAAAAAATTCTTAAAAGAAGAAAAAGTTTAAAAAATATCCTGTTCTCTTATCGAACAGGATATTTTGCTTAGATAGACTTGCTATTCAATTCATAGCCGACTGCTAAGTTGAAACGGACTTGTTTTTCAAAAAATACTAAGCATCAAATTCATAGAGGGCGGTAGACAGGTAGCGTTCGCCGTTATCAGGTGCCAGAGCAAGGACTTTCTTGCCAGCTCCTAGTTTTTTCGCTACTTCAATAGCTGCGAAAATAGCGGCAGCAGATGAAATCCCCACTAAGAAGCCTTCCTGACCGCCAATATAGCGTCCGAATTCCAGTGCTTGATCAGAAGTTACGCGGACAATACCGTTGTATGCTTCTGTATCTAAGGTCTCTGGAATGAATCCAGCTGAAAGTCCTTGGATTTTGTGAGGACCTGGCTTCTCACCAGAAAGGATAGCAGATTCGTCTGCTTCAACTGCGTAGATTTGGATGTCCGGATTAACTTTTTTGAGAGCGTGAGATACACCGGAAATAGTTCCGCCAGTTCCGACACCGCCAACAAAAGCGTCCAGTCCAGTTTCACCGAAAGCAGCAATAATTTCTGCTCCTGTTGTTCGTTCGTGAACCTCTGGATTGGCCGGATTGTTAAACTGCAGTGGCAGCCAGCCATTTCGTTCTTGGGCGATTTCCTGTGCTTTTGCAATAGCACCCTTCATTCCTTCGCTACCCGGAGTCAAGACTAATTCAGCACCATAAGCTTGGATAATTTTGCGGCGCTCCACACTCATGGTCTCTGGCATAACAATTACAACCTTGTAGCCTTTGGCTGCTCCAACCCATGAAAGGCCAATACCAGTATTTCCGCTGGTTGCTTCAACGATAGTATCGCCAGGCTTAATAAGGCCATCGCGTTCAGCCGCCTCAATCATGCTGAGAGCAATCCGATCTTTAACAGAAGAGCCGGGATTGAAAGCTTCTAACTTCACATACACCTCAGCAGCTCCTTCTGGAACCAAGTTGTTCAATTTGACAATGGGGGCTTGCCCAATTAATTCTGTAATATTTTGATAAATACGTGACATAGGATACATACCTCAATATAATTTAATAGAATTAGTATAAAATGAAACAAGCGCTTTGTAAAATATAAAAAAGCTATGAGAGCCATAGCTTTTCTTTATGTCAAAACGTCAAGGGGAGTTCTACTTGGCGCAGTCCGTGATCCATCATCTCCAATTTGCCCTTAAAAAACTCAGTCAGTTTGTCTTTAAGCAGTTCTCTTTCACCTTTGTCAACGAAAAGAAGAGTGGAGACAGTATCTGTAAATTCAGTATCGTATTCAGCAAGATTTTCCGCCTTGAGAAAATTCGCAAAATCCTGATATTGGCTGTAAGACAGTTGTAGGCGCAGGCCAGCCTGTTCTTTTATCTCAACCAGTCCAATCTCCTTAATAGCCAGAGCAACACTGCCGGCATAAGCTCGAATCAGACCGCCGGCTCCTAGTTTAATACCGCCAAAATAGCGAGTAACCACAACGCAAAGATTGGTCAAATTGTGCTTTTCTAGGACTCCCAGCATAGGAACTCCGGCTGTTCCGCTGGGCTCACCATCATCGCTGGTTCGCTTTATATCACTCTTTTCCCCAATGATAAAAGTAGAGCAGTTATGAGTGGCCTTGTAATGTTCTTTTTTTATAGCAGCTATAAAAGCGCGAGCCTCTTCCTCAGAGTAAACTCGTTTTACATGGCAGATAAAGCGGGATTTTTTAATTTCCTCTTGAAACATGCCATCTTCTTTAATTGTCTTAAATTCCATAACTATATTTTACAAAAAAAGATGGATTTTGCCAAAAAATTACGAATAAATAAGTATGTTAGAGTTACAAGATTGTTTAGGACGGATATTTACAGAAAATCAGTTAGAGTCTAGCTTGCGAGCAAAAGCAAAAGAAATTCCCAGTATCCGAGAAGAAAAAGGCAAGCTCCGCTGCGGACGCTGCAACAGCTTGATTGAACGAGAAAATCAGCTACCTGTTGGAGCTTATTATTGTAGAGAATGCTTAATCTTGGGTCGGGTACGGAGTGACCAACAACTCTACTATTTTCCTCAAGAGGATTTTCCTAAAAATCAGGTGCTTAAATGGCAGGGGCAACTGACAGAGTTTCAGGGGAAAATCTCCAAAGGCTTACTTGATGCGCTAGAGAAAAGGCAGAATACGCTAGTGCATGCTGTTACTGGCGCTGGAAAAACAGAAATGATTTACCAAGTGCTTGCAAGAGTTATTGATAGAGGTGGTTCTGTTTGCTTGGCCAGTCCGCGGATTGATGTTTGTTTAGAGCTTTATCGGCGCCTTAAAGAAGATTTTTCTTGTGAAATAACCCTTCTGCATGGGGAGTCAGAAGCTTATTTTCGCAGTCCCTTGGTGATTGCGACCACTCACCAGCTCTTGAAATTTTATCAGGCTTTTGATTTGCTGATTGTGGATGAGGTAGACGCCTTTCCTTATGTGGATAATCCCATGCTGTATCACGCTGTAGAGCGTTCAGTTAAAGAGGATGCTACAACTATTTTTCTGACAGCTACTTCCACGGATGAACTGGATAAAAGGGTTCAAAAAGGTGAGCTGAAACGCCTGAGTCTTCCCAGAAGATTTCATGGTAATCCCTTGACTATCCCTCAGAAAGTTTGGTTATCTGATTTTCAAAAATATCTTCAGAAGAAGAAAATAGCACCTAAGCTTTTAAAATATATACAAAAACAGAGGGAGACTCAATTTCCTCTTTTGATATTTGCTGCAGAAATTCAAAGAGGAGAGGATTTTGCTCAGGCTCTGCAGATTGCTCTGCCGGATGAAAAGCTAGCTTTTGTCGCCTCCACAACAGAAAATCGTCTGGAGATTGTTGAACAGTTTCGTCGCAAGGAGATCACTATTTTGGTGACAACGACTATCTTAGAGCGTGGGGTGACTTTTCCTGGCGTAGATGTCTTTGTCTTGGAAGCCAATCATCGCCTATTCAGTCGTAGTGCTCTGGTTCAGATTTCAGGCCGAGTTGGCCGTAGTATGGATAGACCGACGGGACAGTTGCTATTTTTTCATGATGGGACTACCCTTGCTATGGAAAAGGCAATTCGGGAAACGAGAGATATGAATAAGGAGGCGGGATTATGACAGAGTGTCTTTTATGCAAAGGGCAAATTGAGGACAAAAGTAGTTTTTTACGGCTTTTTCTATTAAAAGAAGAAGGACCAAGCTGCTGCTCCACTTGTTATCAAAATTTTGAACGCATATCTGAAGAGCATTGCCCTCGCTGTTTTCGCGACGGGAAATCAGATTTATGCACGGATTGCAAAAAGTGGGAGGAAGAGGGAAATCAAGTCCAACACCAGTCACTATTTACTTATAATCAAGCAATGAAGGCTTATTTCAGTCAATATAAGTTTCAGGGAGACTATGCATTGCGCTTTGTATTTGCAAAAGCAGCTAGAAAAGCAGTCAGAATGTTTAGAGAGCATACCATTGTTCCGATTCCAGTCAGTGTCGAAAAATTTCAAGTTCGAGGATTTAATCAAGTGCAGGGGATTTTAGATGCAGGAAAAGTAGCATATAGAAATATCTTAGAGAAAAAAGACACCATAGCCCAGTCTAGCAAGACTCGTGAGGAGCGTCTGCAGACGCAGCAGGCTTTTAAAATTAAGAATGGAGTTGATTTACCAGATAAAATTTTGCTGGTTGATGATATCTATACGACTGGAAAAACCTTACAATTAGCCAAGCAAATCTTATTGGAAGCCGGTGTGAAAGAAGTATTGTCATTTTCAATCGCAAGATAAGAAAAAATTTGCAAAAAAGGAATGAAAGCGTTATAATGATATTATAAATAAAACATTTATGTTTAGAAAGAAGGTACTTATATGCTTAAATATAGTATCCGTGGTGAAAACCTAGAAGTAACAGATGCTCTCCGTGACTACGTAGTTTCTAAACTTGAGAAGATTGAGAAGTATTTCCAAGCAGAGCAAGAACTTGATGCGCGTGTGAACCTCAAGGTTTACCGTGAAAAGACTGCGAAAGTGGAAGTGACAATTCCGCTAGGCTCCATCACTCTTCGTGCAGAAGATATCTCTCAGGACATGTATGGATCAATTGATTTGGTCACAGATAAGATTGAGCGCCAAATCCGCAAAAATAAGACCAAGATTGAAAGAAAGAATCGCAATAAAGTTGCTACAAGTCAGCTTTTCACAGATTCCTTTGCTGAAGAATCAGAAGAAGTTCCGTCAAAAGTTGTCCGTTCAAAACATATAGATTTGAAGCCGATGGACTTGGAAGAAGCGATTCTGCAGATGGATTTACTGGGGCATGATTTCTTTATCTATTCCGATGCAGAGGACAGCAGCACAAATGTTATATACCGTCGTGAGGATGGAGATATTGGACTGTTAGAAGTCAAATAAATAAGAAAAGAGGGTTGAGAGCATGTTTGAACCGCACCCCAAAAGTTAGACAGAAAAAATCTAACTTTTGGGGTGTTTTTA
>NZ_CAURVL010000007.1:0-98938 GCF_963528215.1 uncultured Streptococcus sp. | reverse complement strand
GGATTCCGGTCATCGTCCCTTCTTACCTGTCCAATGCAGAGCTGATTCGCGAGCGCGGTCTGGGCTTTGTCGTAGACAGTCTGGAAGAGGCCAGTCGGATCGTTGAAAATCTGACTGCAGAGGAATATCAGGCTATGGTCGAGCGGGTTAGAAAGTTCTCTTTCCTGCTCAAGGAAGGTTATTTTAGCAAAAAAGTCTTAGTAGATGCGGTGATGGAAGTCTTATCTTAGAGCCTTTCCAGCCATCGTCATGAGGAGTCAGTGTGAAGTCATTTTTTAAAGCGATCATTATCAAAAAGTTTCTGTGGACCTTATTTTTCTTATTTATCTATGTCTTGGGAACCAAGCTGACCCTGCCCTTCATCGATATGAGTAAGGCAGCTGCCATGGACGGGACCTCTACTACCTTGAACTATGCGACAGCCCTGATGGGGGGGAATCTACGCAGTATGTCGCTCTTTTCTGTCGGCTTGTCTCCTTGGATGTCCTCTATGCTGATCTGGCAGATGTTTGCTGTGTCAAAGCGCCTAGGCTTGAGTAAGCTCCCTCTGGAAGTGCAGGAAAGGCGGCGGATGCTGCTGACTTTGGTCATTGCCTTGATTCAGTCCGTGGCACTGGTTCTAAACCTGCCACTGCAAGAAGTAGGTGGGGTGGATATGACTACGATTATGGTCTTAGATACCTTGGTCTTGATGGCTGGGACCTACTTTCTCATTTGGCTGACGGATTTGAATGCTGCCATGGGATTAGGCGGCTCCATCATGATTGTCATGGCCAGCATGATTGCCTACATTCCGCAGGATATTTGGGACTCCATTCAGGAGTTGAAGATTTCTTCGCTTTGGCTAGCCTTGATGCTAGTTTTCAGCCTAGTCTTTCTCTATCTGGCTGTTACTGTTGAGCGATCCAAGTACCGAATACCAGTCAATAAGATCAATATCCATAACCGTTTCAAGAAATACTCTTATCTGGATATTCGTCTGAATCCTGCTGGTGGGATGCCGATTATGTACGCTATGACCTTAGTCAGCATTCCCCAGTATTTCCTTTTGATAATCCACTTTCTCCAGCCGGACAACCAGTTGTTTGACCATTGGATAGAAGCACTGTCTATGGGAAGTCCAGCTTGGTTTATCCTCTATCTGCTGACTATTTTCATCCTGGCACTGGCCTTCGCCTTTATCAATATCAGTGGCGACCAGATTGCTGAGCGGATGCAGAAGAGTGGAGAGTATATTGAAAATGTTTATCCGGGAGGAGCAACCCGCCGGTATATCAATGGTTTGGTGACCTATTTTGCACTAGTGGGGGCTTTCTATCTTATCCTGATTTCTGGTCTGCCTATGATGGTGGTCCTTCTGGACATTCGCTATCTGCGGCTCAGTATGATTCCGGGGATTTTTATGATTTTTATCGGGATGGTCTTTTCTATTAAGGACGAGGTAGATGCCTTGACACTTAATGACCGTTATCGTTCATTGTTGTAGGAGAAACTATGTATTACTTTATTCCTTCGTGGAGTGGCAGTGGGGATCGGGTTTGGCACCGGGATATTGTCCCTTGGTATCGCTCCATGCAGCGACTGGAGTTTGATGACTCGATTCATCAGATTCGGATTTTTCAAAGTGAAAATCTGCCAGTCCAGCTGCTTTTGCCAGCTTATATGCCGCATGCCCGCTATCTCTTGCATCGGCAGGATATTTTTGAGACGGACTATTACTCGGTCTTTGATGAGATTCAGGGAATCCAGTCTAAAGAAATGCAGGTCTTGCAAATCAAGGATCTGGACTGGGAGTCAGACTGCGAGTTTGTCTATACGCCCTTTCTAATCATGGTCCGCAGTCAGGGACAGCTCTATGCCCATGTCGAGTTTGGAGTAGAAGGCTTTATCAGCTTCATCAAGTTTTTCAAGGATGACCAGCTGGAGAAGTTTTATATCTTTGATGATCGGGGCTTTGTCTCTAGTATCACCTATTATGAAGAAGGTCAGCCTCTGTATCAGGACTACCTGCAGCCAGATGGTGACTGGCGGATTCGTGAGCATCTCAAGCCTGACGACGGTCGGATAGAGGTCAACCCTGCTTACTTACTGGACTTTGATAAGCTGGAGTATGAGCGGATGCCGGACTTAATCTTGGAGAAATTAGGCCACTATATCGAGCGCAATGCAGGAGCGGACAGCCGATTCGTCCTAGCAACGCATCCCTTATACACTCAAGCCATTTTGCGCTTATTGCCCAAGAATGTTCAAATCATTCTCAGCTTTTTCCACGAGCGCAATCATACAGTGGATTGGCCAGCTTTAGAAGCAGATTTGCAGCAGGCAGATTTAGTCTTGACTGATCGTATGGACTTTAAGAAGGCTATTCAGCGCTACCTGCCTAGGCAGGCTCAGAAGGTGCATTACCTGTCGCCTTTTGATACCCGTCTGCAGCTGGGCAAGAGCCAACGCCGCCGGGAATCCAAGATTTTTTATCAGATTAATCTGGAAGAAGGGCTTAATGACTATGCCGTTTTCAAGGTTCTCCACTATGTGGCCAAGCATCCGGATACAGAGCTGACTATCGGTGTTTACAATGCCTGGCAGGAAGGAATCCAAAAGGTGGAGACCAAGGTGCAGGAGGTTATTGATGAGTATCTGAATCAATATGAATTTGTCAAGAACTACCGCCGCAGTGAGCAGGCTGAGAATGCCCTGCTGGAAAATCAGGAGCAGGACCTCCGTTTCACCATTAAGAATATCACGGACGAGCTCAGCTTGATTCAGGAGCTGGATGATACACGGTTAATCATTGACCTGAGTGAGCAACCCAATCTCTATACACAGATTGCTGGGATTTCTGCCGGGATTCCGCAGATCAATCTGGTGGGTTCGGACTATGTGACCCATCTGCAAAATGGCTATATCTTGGACTCTATCTCTGATGTTCCGACTGCTGCAGACTATTACTTGGAAGGTTTGAAAAATTGGAACCAGGCCTTGATTTATTCCATTGAAAAAATTCATCATAATACTGGTCTGGAGCTGATTGGCCGGTGGGAGCAGTGGCTCAAGGAGGCTGAGAATGCAAAATAAGCTAAAAATCTTACAGATTGGCTCAAGCGACTGGAGTAAGGAGCTTGCCATTCCGGACAATATGGCCTGGTATTATTTCTTTCCCAACTCCAATCTGGCTATCAAAAAAGTCATGGAGATGGATAAGATTGGCAAGTTTGATGCGATTCTGGTGGACGACCTGCGTCGGATTCCAGATTTGTTTATGATTGAGTCCAAGATTATTCCTTATACAGTTTTCTATGATCAGGAACAGGAAACCCAGGAAGCGGATATTGAGTACTTCCTTAAGCGTCACTGTGCTCAGCCAACGGATATGAGCGATCGAGCTGACCTGCTCCGCAAGCTGTCTAAGGCTCTCTTTTCCGGCCAGTATGGCGATAAGATGACCCCGCTTGATATGGTGGTCAGTCCCGGATTTCGGGGCAAGATTTGCTACAATGGCTATGAAAATCTGGAGCTGGAAGGTGACTTTGGTCAGGACTTTCAGCCAATCCTGTCTTGGAAATATAATATTATTGCCAACAAGTTTAATCCAGTTGAACTCTGGCTTGAGTATGAAAAGTCAGGCAGCTGTGAGCTGCGGTTGCGTCTCTATAATATCCAAGAAGGGTCGACTGCAGATATTGCTCGCGAGACTATTTTCGCAGAAGAGGACATGCGGGAATCCATGGTTCTGGACAATGACTTTACCTCCTATCTGGGAGTCAGTTTAGAGGCTAGAGGAGTGGGACGGATTCAGGTTGGCGCTCTGCATCAGCGTCTGACCCGCTTTGAGTTTGGTAAGTATGTTCTGGGTGGGAAGATTTTTCGCGATAGCCACCGTCAGGAGATTAATTACTTCTTTTATCCGGGAGATTTGAAGCCGCCTTTGGCTGTTTATTTTTCTGGTTACCGTCGGGCGGAAGGCTTCGAGGGCTTCGGAATGATGCGGAGTCTGGGCTGTCCTTTTCTCTTGTTTTCAGATCCGCGCGTGGATGGCGGTATGTTTTATCTAGGCAGTCAGGAGCTAGAGAGCGGTATTCATAAGATTATCCAAGAGCATTTGGACTTTCTGGGCTTTACCGAGCGGGATCTAATCCTGTCGGGCATGTCGATGGGGACCTATGGTGCGGTTTATTACGGTTCGGAGTTTCGTCCGCGGGCTATCGTTTTGTCCAAGCCCTTGGGAAATCTAGGAACTATTGCCCAACGTGGCCGTTTACGCCTGCCCGAGGTCTTTCCGACGGCTCTAGATGTCCTTCACCGTCACACGGGTGGCAAAGATAAGGAGCATGTAGAGGAGCTGAATCAACGCTACTGGCGTAAGTTTGAGAAGGCTGATTTCAGCCGGACGACCTTTGGTATCGCCTATATGAAAGAAGAGGACTATGATCCGACGGCCTATGAGGACCTGGTGGCAGCTCTTCATCTGACTGAGGCCAAGCTGATTAGCAGAGGTGTCCCTGGACGCCATAATGACGACTTAGCTGTGTCTGTGTCTTGGTTCATGAATTACTATCGAATGATATTGGAAAAGGAATTTGGGAGAAAGAAATGAACATTCAAAAAAGAAAGGGCATTTACTGGGGAGAGCTGAGAGGGGTTTCGGCAGCTGGTAAAATGACTGACTTTACCTATCTCTATGGCACTACCCTTATTATTCATTCCCCTTCACATATATTTTTTGAAAATAAACTAATGGCCTCCGGCCAGACCATCCATGAATGGTCTTCCAAATGGAATTATCAGCGAGACCGGCAGGTGCCTGCTCTCCCCTTGCTCAAAAAGGGAGCTCGCTATTGCCTGTCTAGAGATATGACCACCTATCCTGAATCCAGCGTCTTTCTGAAAATCATCTTCTTTGACCGCTATGAGAAAGAAATCAGCAATCAAGTGGAGCGTTCGGAGAGTATGATTTTTACCTATCCAAACGAAGCCTATAGCTATAAGGTTCAGCTGCTGAGTGCAGGAGTTGAGTCCTTAGAGTTTCATTGCCTAAATATTGACCAAATCATAGAGGAGTCTGATGATTAAAAATCATTTTCAAATTCAGCGCTTAAAGAAAATCTTAGCCAAAGTCAAGAGCTTTGAGTCAGAAATGGCTGGCTTGCCAGACGCTGATTTGCGGAAGAAAACTCAGGAATTTAAGGAGAGACTGACCGCAGGTGAGACTTTAGACGACTTGCTGCCGGAGGCTTATGCTGTGGTGCGGGAAGCGGACAAGCGGGTGCTGGGCATGTTTCCCTACGATGTGCAGGTCATGGGAGCGATTGTTCTCCATGAAGGCAATGTCGCTGAGATGGCTACAGGGGAGGGCAAGACTCTGACGGCTACCATGCCGCTCTATCTCAATGCCCTGTCTGGTCAAGGAGCTATGCTGGTAACCACCAATAGCTATCTGGCTCTGCGGGATGCTCAGGAAATGGTACAGGTCTATCGTTTTCTGGGGCTGACTATTGAGGCAGCGGTGGTAGCGGATGAGACTGAAAATTTGACTCCTAAGCAGAAGCGGCTGATTTACCAGGCGGATATTGTCTATACGACCAATAGTGCCTTGGGCTTTGACTATCTGATTGAAAATCTAGCAGAGAATAAGGATAGCCAATATCTTAGTCCTTTCAACTATGTCATCATAGACGAGATTGACTCCATCCTCTTGGACAGTGCTCAGGTGCCTTTGGTTATCTCTGGTGCGCCTCGGGTTCAGTCAAACTTCTATGGTATCATGGATACCTTCATTACGACTTTGAAAGAAGACGAGGATTATCACTACGATGACGAGAAGAATGAAGTCTGGCTGACATCGAAAGGTATTCTGGCGGCGGAGTCTTTTCTTGACTTGGAGCATCTTTTCTCCAAGGAAAATCAAGAGTTGGTCCGCCACCTCAATCTAGCCTTGCGGGGCCACAAGCTCTACAAGAAAGACAAGGACTATGTTGTCCGACAGGGTGATAAAGAGGCAGAAGTCGTACTTCTGGATCGCGCAACCGGCCGTCTGCTGGAAATGACCCGGCTTCAGGGAGGCCAGCACCAGGCTATTGAGGCCAAGGAGCATGTCAAGCTGACGGAGGAAACGCGGGCCATGGCTTCCATTACCTATCAGAATCTTTTCCGGCTCTTCCGGAAAATCTCTGGTATGACTGGAACCGGCAAGGTGGTGGAGAACGAGTTTATGGAGACTTACTCCATGTCTGTCATCAAGATCCCGACCAACCAGCCAGTTATTCGGCAAGACTTGCCAGATCAGCTTTACCAGACCCTGCCAGAAAAAGTTTTCGCTTCACTGGACGAGGTCAAGCACTACCATGCTCAAGGCAATCCGCTCTTGATTTTTACCGGCTCAGTAGAGATGTCAGAGATTTACTCTTCCCTACTGCTGAGAGAAGGTATCGCCCACAATTTGCTCAATGCCAACAATGCGGCCCGTGAGGCACAAATTATCGCTGAGTCTGGGCAGAAAGGTGCGGTGACAGTGGCTACATCCATGGCCGGCCGCGGTACGGATATAAAGCTTGGACCGGGTGTCGCAGATTTGGGTGGTCTCGTGGTGATTGGCACTGAGCGTATGGAGAACCAGCGGATTGACCTACAGATTCGTGGCCGTTCAGGCCGCCAAGGTGATCCGGGAATCAGTAAGTTCTTTATCTCGCTAGAGGATGATCTGCTCAGGAAGTGGGGGCCAGACTGGCTCAAAAAGTTCTACAAGGACTACTCTACTGAAGAGGTTGAGCAGAATCCAGTCCAGCTGGGACAGCGCCGCTTTAGACACTTGGTGGCCAGGGCTCAGAGAGCTAGTGAAAGCAGCGCCAAGATGTCCCGTCGGATGACGCTGGAATATGCCCAGTGTATGAAGATTCAGCGGGAGATTACCTATGCTGAGCGCAACCGTCTAATTCAAGCCGAAGAGCGGATTGACGAGGAAATCAACCGTGTCCTTAGTCAGGTCATCCATCAGGCAGCCTATGAGCAGTCCTATGCGACACGGGCTGACCTCTATCGCTTTATCTTAGACCATTTCAGCTATCATGCTGAGCGTATTCCTTATGATTTCGATATTTATTCGCCAGAGAAAATTGCAGAGCTCTTGCAGGATATTGCCGAGCAGGAATTGCAGGCAAAGAAAGCCTATCTCAAGTCTGACAAGCTCTTTACCCATTTTCAGCGGGTGTCCGTTCTCAAGGCTATTGATGAGAACTGGGTCGAGCAGGTGGACTATCTGCAGCAGCTCAAGACAGCTTTGAGCGGCCAGCATTTCTCTATGAAAAATCCTCTGGTAGAATACTACCAAGAGGCTTACGATGGCTTTGAATATATGAAGGAGCGCATGAAACAGCAGATTGTCAAGAATCTTTTGATGAGTGAATTGGCACTCAACCCTAAAGGAGAAGTCATCATGTACTTCCCGTAAGACGAGGAGAATATGACAGTATATAACATCAACTTAGGCATTGGCTGGGCCAGTAGCGGTGTGGAATACGCCCAAGCTTATCGGGCCCAGCTTCTGCGCAGAATCCAGCAGCCGGCTAAGTTTATCTTTATGGATATGATTTTAGCGGATAATATCCAGCATCTGACGGAAAATATCGGTTTTCTGGATGAGGAAGTTATCTGGCTCTATAACTACTTTACGGATATCAAGATTGCGCCGACGACTGTGACACTGGACCAAGTGCTGGCTCAAGTTGCCGGTCAGCCGGAGCGCTCGGAGAGAGAGGGCAAGATTGTTCGCTATTTCTATCCGCAGGATGATCAGTTTATCACTTGTTATCTGCGGCAGGAAGACCAGGACTTTGTGGAGCATGTAGAGTATGTCTCGCGGGGGAGATTGATTCGCAAGGATTATTTCTCCTATGTCCGCTATGCCAGTGAATACTTCGCGCCTCACAATGACGCCGCAACCCTCTACCAGCGCCGTTTCTACCATGAAGACGGCAGTGTGGCTTATGACATGCTGATAGAGGATGGTCAGGAAGAACTCTATCGTTTTCCAGACCGGATTTTCTATTCCAAGGCTGAGCTGGTTCGTTATTTTCTCCAGTGTTTGCAGCTGCATGTGGATGATGTAGTTATCTTGGATAGGGAGACAGGGATTGGTCAGGTTGTCTTTGAAGAGAGCCAGAAGGCTAAGCTGGGAGTAGTGGTCCATGCGGAGCATTTCAGTGAAAATGCCAGCAGCGACGACTACATTCTCTGGAACAATTTCTATGACTACCAGTTTACCAATGCTGACAAGGTGGACTTTTTCATCGTGGCAACTGAGGCTCAGAAAACGATTCTAGAGCAGCAGTTCCAGCATTACTCGGACAAGCGGCCCAAGATTGTCACAATACCGGTGGGCAGTCTTGGCCAGCTGACTTATCCCAAAGAGCCTCGCAAGCCTTTTTCTATGATTACGGCTTCGCGTCTCGCTACAGAAAAGCATATTGATTGGCTAGTGGCAGCGACCGTCCAAGCCCATGCCCAGCTGCCTGAGCTGACTCTGGATATTTACGGTAAGGGGGGCGAAGAGGAGAAGCTGCGCCGTAGGATTGAGGAAGCAGGAGCTCAAGACTACATTCGGCTTAAAGGGCATGCAGATTTGAGTCAGATTTATGCAGGCTATGAGCTTTATCTGACAGCTTCAACCAGTGAAGGCTTTGGTTTGACTCTCATGGAAGCGGTCGGATCGGGTCTGCCTCTCATCGGCTTTGATGTCCGCTATGGCAATCAGACTTTTATCGATGATGGTAAAAATGGCTATCTGCTGCCGGTCAGTTCCAATCAGGTCGAGGACCAGATTATTGCTGCTTTTGTGGAGAAAATAGTAGCTCTTTTTAGTCAAGGGCGCCAGCAGGAGATGAGCCAACGCTCTTATCAAGTGGCCGAGAATTATTTGACCAGCCGGGTTGAAGCGGCTTGGTCCCAGCTTTTAAAGGAGGTCAGAGATGATTCAGCTCTTTGATTATTACAATCAGGAAACCCAGGATCTGCATGATTCCCTCCTTGCAGCTGGCTATGACTGTCCGACCATTGTCATTGAGGCCAATGGCTTTCTGCCGGACGACATGATCTCCCCCTATACTTATTTTTTAGGGGATGAAGAGGGAGTAGACCACCCGCTCTTTTTCAATCAAGTGCCAGTGCCACCTTTCTGGGAAATCACAGGCGACCATCAGGCTGCGCGTGTCAGTGACATGGGAGAAGAAAGAGCGCGGATTCACTATGCCAGTCAGGCCAAGGGCCGGCTGGTCAAGCAGGTGGATTGGCTGGATAAAAAAGGCCAGCTGCGACTGAGTGAGCGCTATAATAAGCAAGGCCGCTGCTTTGCCAAAACAGCCTATAAATCTGCTCAGGAAGCCTTCAACACGACCTATTACAGCACAGACGGCCAGGAGCGCATCGTGGAGAATCACGCCACTGGTGACATCATACTGACTTTGGACCAAGAGCCCTTGCGAATTTTTAAAAGCCGAGTGGATTTTATCCGTTTCTTCTTGGAACGGCTAGACTTTGACTTGGATCACTTTCTCTTTAATTCGCTGGCCTATTCTTTCCTAGTTTCTCACAGCTTGACGGGTCGAGCTGGACAGGACATTCTCTTTTGGCAGGAGCCCCTGTATGACGAGCTTCCGGGCAATATGCAGCTGATTCTGGACAATAGTCAGCTGCGGGCGCAGACCATTGTCATTCCAGACTTGGCGACCTATGAAAAGGCCATGAGTTTGGCTGTAGCTGACCAGCAGCAGAAGTTCCTGCATCTAGGCTATCATTATGATTTCAAGCGGGACAACTTCCTACGAAAAGATGCTTTAATCCTGACCCACTCGGATCAGATTGAAGGCTTAGAGACCTTGGTTCAGGCCTTGCCGCAGGTGGTCTTTCGCATTGCTGCCCTTACGGAAATGTCGCCCAAGCTCTTGTCTATGCTGTCCTATAAGAATGTCGTTCTTTATCAAAATGCCAGTCTCAAGCAGATTGAGCAGCTCTACTTGGAATCAGACATCTATCTGGATATCAATCACGGCGGACAGGTTCTGCAGGCAGTGCGCAAGGCTTTTGAGAATAATCTCTTAATTCTAGGCTTTGAGCAGACCCTGCATGACAGACACTACATTGCCCAGCAGCATATTTTCGACAGCAGCCAGCCTGCTCAACTGGCATCAACTTTGGAAGAAGCCTTATCTGGTGTCGAGCAGATGCGGTCAGCCTTGCAAGCACAAGGCCGACATGCCAACGATGTGCCAGTCAGTCTTTATCAGGAGACTCTCCAAGGCGTACTAGGAGGTCAGCATGGCTAAAAAAGATTTATTTCATAAGGATATTGAGGGGCGGTTAGATGAGCTCAAGCATGGCAAGCCCAAGAAAGAAAAGGCCAGCTTGGGTGAAAATCTCAACAAGGCCTTTGTCATCGCCTTGGGCTTGATGATCTTGATTGGTTTGATTTTTACATTGATTGGAGCCTTGAGGAAATAAAATGCAAACAATATTGATTACACTTACCATTGTAGCAGCTCTTGTCTTGATTTTGCTGGTTGGTCTTCTTCCCAGAGAGAGCCAGCAATTTTACAGAGACACCAATACATCAATCGGCAAGTCAGGCTACTGGGAAACTCACTTCGCAAAGAAAATTCTAGTTCTTTTGGCAAGCCTTGCTCTGATTGTGCTTATGATTTTCTTTATGATTCAATCCCTTTAGTATCTGTTTAGGTAGCGAAGCTGTCCTGACGGCTGCCTAAATAAGAAAGACCCTCTATTGCAGACAATGGAGGGAATTTTTATAAGCAAATTTTTTATGTAAAGGTTTTAATTTCTGAAAGCACCTTGATATTTTTCTGAAAAGGAGTAAACTGGATATACTAGTGATGGAGGTTTGGTATGAAATTATACGTTCAGTTGATGATTATTTTTATGATTTCCCTCGTTGGAGAAGGGATTTCAAGTGTTTTCCACCTACCTGTCTCGGGTAGTATCATTGGCCTGGTCTTGCTGTTTTTGGCTCTGCAGTTCAAGCTCCTGCGCCTGCGTCATATCAGCATGGTTGGCAATTTTCTTTTGGCAAATATGACCATTCTTTTTCTGCCTCCTGCGGTTGGTATCATGGATAAATTTCAGGTCATTGCACCTTATCTGCTGCCAATTATTTTGATTGTTTTAGGAGCGATTGTGCTCAATGTCTGCGTGATTGCAGTTGTAGTGCAGCTGATTAAGACTCGTTTTGAAGGAGATTATGAGGAAGGAGACGCCAGTAATGTCTGATTTATGGAGCAACCCTCTCTTTGGCCTTGCCTTGTCTATCTTGGCCTATCTGTTCGGTTTATTGATTTTTCGGAGATTTCCTCATCCCTTAACAACTCCTTTGCTGATTGCAGCAGTTTTGGTCATTGCTTTTTTAAAATTAACCGGTATTTCCTACAAGGATTACTATGTCGGCGGCTCCTATTTAAACAACCTAATTGTGCCATCTACGGTTGCTTTGGGGATTCCGCTTTACAAGACTTTTCATTTGATGAAGCACCATGCACGCAGTATTTTGATTGGGACATTTGCGGCGGTTGTAGTCAATACTAGCTTTACTGCTCTGTTGGCTAAGTTTTTCGGCATGGATTTTTTTCTGGCTGTTTCTCTTTTTCCGAAATCTGTCACAACGGCAATGGCTGTCGGTATCA
Organism: uncultured Streptococcus sp.; assembly: GCF_963528215.1. Classification (GTDB taxonomy): domain Bacteria; phylum Bacillota; class Bacilli; order Lactobacillales; family Streptococcaceae; genus Streptococcus. Next base: position 87,257 of record NZ_CAURVL010000007.1, on the reverse strand, counting down.
CAGACAAGCTGCAAGGGCTTGCTACAGTGACATTAGTGGTGGTTGTTGCGACGGGCATTCTGACCAGTGTCTTGGGGCCAACGCTTCTTAAGCTCTTAAAAATCACAGATCCAGTAGCTATCGGTCTAGCTTTAGGGGGGACCGGCCATGCGGTAGGAACGGGAACCGCCTTTAAATACGGCCAGGTCGCAGGAGCTATGGCAGGACTTGCGATTGGCGTGACTGGGCTCATGTACGTTCTGGTCAGCCCCATCGTGGCAGCCATTATTCTGAAGTAAAAATAAACAAGGTTGAAACAAAATGCTTCAACCTTGTTTTGCTTATTGAAGATTTAGCTTCTTTTTCACGATGAAATAGATGGTAAAATAGAAACCAAAAACTTTCACGAGCTCAAAGACAATTTGGATAATCAGAGAGAGGTCTAGCATCATTTCAAAATCCGTAGCGGAGTAACTATAATCGTATGGAACAAATAGGCCATACGGATTGAAGAGACTAGGTAAGAAGATTGACAGGACCGCCAGAACACTCCAAATCAAAAATCCGAAAAGCACAGCCATCATAATCCGATTCTTCTTAAATAGCTGTCCGACTGAGATTGCTAGATAAAAGAAGAGGATACCAGAAAGGATTTGGAGGAGATTAAGGAAGCCGTATTTGACAATCCAAAGCCATAGATTTGGGATTTCGCCAATATATTTAAAAAAATCATTAAATGAATAGCCGGTAATAGGGAGGGCAATGCCAAAAATGACAAGGCCGCTAATAAACATGGTCAGCATACACAAGAGAGTCCAAACAAATGCGGAAAGAAGCTTAGACAGAAGAATCTGATGCGGCGTAACCGGCAAGGTCCAAGTCAGGTAGCCTTCTCGCCCAAAAACATTTTTATAAAACCGACGGATAATAATGATGGTATTGGACAGAAAGACAGCGCAGGATGCAGAAAACAGCAAGAGGAAGAGCAGATATAACGTGACGATGACACCACTAGTAGCCATTGGGTAGTCACTATATCGCTCCATGACCTCAGGTCTCAAGCTGCTGCCAGTTATAAATCCCATCAAGATAGATAGAGTGAGAAGAATGGCAAAGGTGATACAGTACCATTTGTAATTAGACTTAAAGTCGTATTTAAAGAGTTTTCCAAACATATAATGAAGACCTCCTAATAAAAGCGAAACTGGCTGCGGAAGAGATTATCAATGGATTGATTGTACTGTTGACGCAGCTGATTAGCATTTTCATGCAAAAGAATCTGACCTTGGTTAATCAGGATTACTTCATCCAAGATTGGCTCGATATCCGCAATCAAGTGGGTGGAAATGATGACAGAAGACTGAGGCGTGCGATTTTGGATGATGGTCTGCAGGATATAGTCACGAGCAGCCGGATCGACACCACCGATAGGCTCGTCTAGGATATACAGTTCCGCATGGCGGCTCATGACCAAAATGAGCTGCATTTTTTCCTTGTTTCCTTTTGAAAGGCTTCCGATGCGGACTTGAGGATCGATATGAAGATCCTTTAGAAGCTGCATGGCTTTCGCGCTGTCAAAATTATCATAAAAATCTTGGAAATATTTTACAGCTTCGATTACTTTAGAGCTGTCGCTCAGATAAGTCGTATCTGGCAGATAGGAAACGATTCTTTTCGTATCAGGAGAAGGTTCGACGCCTTTGAGATAAATATGGCCAGAGGTGGGCTGCAAGAGACCATTGATAAGCTTGATAATAGTTGTCTTGCCGCTGCCATTAGGACCTAGAAGTCCGATGATTCTGCCAGGCTGGATGTTTAAGCTCACATCGTACAGGGCGGGTGCGTCGCCATAATTTTTATGGACATGGTCAAGATAGACCAGAGGATACTGATTCATACATGTCTCCTTTACTTTGTTAAATTTATCATTATTATACCTTTTCCTAAGGAAAATGGCAAAGAAAGCCGGAAAGGGTGAATGGAATCTTTATGTTCAGTCAAACTCCTATTTCCCTCATTCAGTGAATTGCGGTATAATAGTTATAAGAAGAAGCAAAGCATGTTCAAGGAGAAAAATGTGGTGATACAACTTGATACCAAGACTGTTTACAGTTTTATGGATAGCTTGATCCCGATAAAGAAATATGTGCAGAAAGCCAAGGGGTTAGGATACAGTCATCTGGGCATGATGGATGTGGACAATCTCTATGGAGCCTATCATTTCTTAGAGGAAGCTGAATCTGCGGGACTGCAGCCACTTTTAGGCTTGGAGCTGAGTCTGATCAAGGCAGAGCAGGAGCTTCATCTCCGTCTGCTGGCCTTAGACAGTCAGGGCTATCGCAATCTGATGAAAGTCTCGACTCTCAAGATGATGGGACAAAAAAACTGGGAGGATTTCCAGCATCTCTTTAAGGGATTGGCTGTAATTGTTCCTGCTTTTGACGGAGTAGCAGATCTGGATTTGGGTTTGGATTTTTATGTTGGAGTTTTTCCAGCAACGCCCCAGCAGGAGTTTGGTCGGCCAACCCTGCCCCTGCATACCGTCCGATATTTTGACACGGGGGATTTGGAGACCTTGCAGATGCTCCGGGCTATTCGAGAAAATGCCAGCCTGCGGGAGATTGGCAGCCTCCCCAATCATGAGTTTTTGCTAGCACCAGATGCTCTGGCAGGAGCTTTTAAGGGAACTTTCCCAGAGAGTCTGGCTAACCTTGAGCAGCTAGTCCGTCATGTTCACTATGATATCAATAGGGAGCTGAAACTGCCACGCTTTAATCGAGAGCGGCCAGCCGTGGAAGAGTTAAGGGAGCGCTCCGAAGCTGGCTTAAAAAAACGTGGTCTAACAGGTAAACTTTATCAGGAACGACTGGACCAGGAGCTGGATGTCATTCATCAGATGGGCTTTGATGATTATTTTCTCATTGTCTGGGATTTGCTGCGCTTTGGTCGCAGTCAGGGCTATTATATGGGCATGGGCCGAGGATCAGCTGTCGGCAGTCTAGTGGCCTATGCTTTGGAGATTACTGGGATTGATCCAGTCAAGAATAACCTGCTCTTTGAGCGCTTTCTAAATCTAGAGCGCTATACCATGCCCGATATTGATATCGATATTCCTGATGTTTACCGGCCGGAGTTTATCCGCTATGTTCGGGACCGCTATGGCAGTATGCATGCGGCTCAGATTGTGACCTACTCGACCTTTGGAGCCAAGCAAGCCATCCGTGATGTTTTCAAGCGCTTCGGTCTGCCAGAGTATGAGCTAACCAATATCACCAAGAAAATCCGCTTCGGCGATAGTCTGACCTCTGCTTATGAGAAAAATATGGCCTTTCGCCAGATTATTAATAGCAAGCTAGAGTACCAAAAGGCCTTTGATATTGCTAAAAAAATCGAAGGTCATCCCCGTCAGACTTCTATCCACGCAGCCGGCGTTGTGATGAGCGACAATGACCTAACTGATCAGATACCTCTCAAATATGGCGAGGACATGTATATCACTCAGTATGATGCTCACGGAGTCGAGAGCAACGGTCTGCTTAAGATGGACTTTTTGGGCTTGCGCAATCTAACCTTTGTCCAGCGGATGAAAGAAGCAACCCTGAAAAAATATGAGATAGATATTGAGATTGCAGAGATTGACTTGGAGGATGCAGACACTCTGAAACTCTTTGCGGCTGGCCAGACCAAGGGGATTTTCCAGTTTGAGCAGCCGGGTGCAATCAGCCTGCTTAAGCGGGTTCAGCCGGTTCGCTTTGAGGAAGTAGTAGCCACAACCTCTCTCAATCGTCCTGGAGCCAGTGATTATATCGATAATTTTGTCAAAAGAAAGCATGGACTGGAGCAGGTGGAGTTGATTGATGACAGTTTGGCTGATATTCTAGCTCCGACTTACGGTATCATGCTCTACCAAGAGCAGGTCATGCAGGTGGCCCAGCGCTTTGGTGGCTTTAGTCTGGGGAAAGCCGATATTTTACGGCGGGCCATGGGAAAGAAGAGTGCTGCTGAAATGCACCGCATGCAGGAGGACTTTGTTGCAGGTGCTCTCAAGTTAGGTCACTCGGAAACTAAAGCCAAGGAAGTCTTTGCTATTATGGAGAAGTTTGCTGGTTATGGCTTTAACCGCAGCCACGCCTATGCCTACTCAGCTCTGGCCTTTCAGTTGGCTTACTTCAAGGCTCATTATCCAGATGTTTTCTTTGATGTCATGCTCAATTATTCTAGCAATGACTATATCACCGATGCCCTGAGTTTTGACTTTGAAACAGCACCCCTCAGTATCAACAATATTCCCTATCATGATAAGTTTCAGGATAAGAAGATTTTTTTGGGCCTGAAAAATATCAAGGGCCTGCCTAGGGATTTGGCCTACTGGATTATCGAAGAGCGACAAAATGCCGCCTTTACTGGGGTGGAAGACTTTATTCTGCGCCTGCCTCAGAATTACCATAAGATTCCGCTGCTGACTCCTCTGATCCAGCTGGGGCTCTTTGACAGTTTTGAGAAAAATCGCCAAAAAATTCTAGCCAATCTTCCTAATCTGTTTGTATTTGCGGATGAACTGGGCAGTCTCTTTGCGGATACGACTTATTCTTGGACAGAGGCTCAGGATTTCAGCGATGCCGAAAAGTTTGAGCTGGAACAGAGCATTATCGGTGTGGGGCTTAGCGATCACCCCTTGGTTAAACTGGCCAAAGAAGCGGATCAGCCCTTTAGCTGGATTAGTGAGCTGACAGAAAATAGCAGAGCCAGGATTCTGGCTCAAGTCCAGACTATCAAGACTATCCGGACTAAAAAGGGCGAGAATATGGCCTTCTTGCAGGTTTCAGATACCAAGAAAAAGCTGGATGTTACACTCTTCCCTGATACCTATCGCCAGCTGGGTGAACGCATTAAGGAGAAGGGGATTTACTACTTGAGCGGCAAGGTGCAGGAGCGGGATGGTCGTTTACAGTTGGTCTTGGCAGACATAGAGGAGGCCACCACTGAACGCTTCTGGATAAAACTTGCGGGCCATGAACATGATCGGGAAATATCTCATGTTTTGCAGAAATACCCCGGCAATATTCCGGTTGTCCTGCGCTACGAAGATGAGAAGCGAACCATATCTGCACCTCATTTCCGAGTGGAGAAATCAGAGCAGCTGCAAGAGGAATTGAAGAATTATACTATGAAAACGATTTTTCGTTAAAAAATATGGAAAATAAGAGAATTTTCATGATGATTGTGGTATAATCTATAAGAATGTTAAAAAGAAAAAGGAGCAAAAAGCGAAATGAAACGTATTGCTGTTTTGACTAGTGGTGGTGATGCCCCTGGTATGAATGCTGCCATCCGTGCGGTTGTTCGTAAAGCAATTTCCGAAGGAATGGAAGTTTACGGTATTTATGATGGTTACGCTGGAATGGTAGCTGGCGAGATTTACCCACTCGATGCGACATCAGTTGGTGACATTATTTCTCGCGGTGGAACTTTCCTTCACTCTGCTCGTTACCCTGAGTTTGCCCAAGTTGAAGGGCAGCTGAAAGGGATTGAGCAGCTTAAAAAACATGGAATCGAAGGTGTCGTTGTTATCGGTGGAGATGGATCTTACCACGGTGCGATGCGCTTGACAGAGCATGGCTTCCCAGCTGTCGGTGTTCCAGGAACCATTGACAATGATATCGTCGGAACAGACTTCACTATCGGTTTTGATACAGCTGTTACTACAGCTATGGATGCGATTGACAAGATTCGGGATACCTCATCCAGTCACCGCCGTACTTTCGTTATCGAAGTAATGGGACGTAATGCTGGTGATATTGCTCTTTGGGCAGGTATTGCATCTGGTGCGGATGAAATCATCGTTCCTGAAGAAGGTTTCAAAATCGAAGAAGTTGTTGAAAGCATTAAGAGTGGCTATGCCAAGGGTAAGAAACACAACATCATCGTCTTGGCTGAGGGTGTTATGTCAGCGGATGAATTTGCTGAAAAGCTGAAAGAAGCTGGAGATATGAGCGATTTGCGTGTCACAGAGCTCGGCCATATCCAGCGTGGAGGCTCACCAACTGCGCGTGACCGTGTTCTTGCATCTCGTATGGGAGCACATGCTGTTAAACTTCTTAAAGAAGGTATCGGCGGAGTTGCTGTTGGAATCCGCAATGAGCAGATGGTTGAAAGCCCAATCTTGGGAACTGCTGAAGAAGGAGCACTCTTTAGCTTGACTGCTGAAGGTAAGATTGTCGTCAATAATCCGCACAAGGCTGATCTGGGCTTGGCTGATTTGAACCGCAGCATCAATATTTAATTATTATTTGTTATTCAGGCCAAGAGGCCAAATAGAAGAAGGAGTTTCATACAATCATGAATAAACGTGTAAAAATCGTTGCAACATTAGGTCCTGCGGTAGAAATCCGCGGTGGTAAAAAATTCGGCGATGACGGATATTGGGGAGAAAAGCTGGATGTTGAAGCATCAGCTCAAAACATTGCTAAGCTGATTGAAGCTGGTGCAAACACATTCCGTTTCAACTTCTCACACGGTGACCATGCTGAGCAAGGAGAGCGCATGGCAACTGTTAAGCGTGCAGAAGAAATTGCCGGTCAAAAAGTTGGTTTCCTTCTTGATACAAAAGGACCAGAAATTCGTACAGAATTGTTCGAAGGCGATGCAAAAGAGTATTCATACAAAACTGGTGAAAAAATCCGTGTTGCTACTAAGCAAGGTATCAAATCTACTCGTGAAGTAATTGCTTTGAACGTTGCTGGCGGCTTGGACATCTACGATGATGTTGAAGTTGGTCGTCAAGTATTGGTTGACGATGGTAAACTTGGTCTTCGTGTTGTCGCTAAAGATGATGCTAGTCGTGAATTTGAAGTAGAAGTTGAAAATGACGGCATCATTGCTAAGCAAAAAGGTGTGAACATTCCTAACACTAAGATTCCTTTCCCAGCACTTGCTGAGCGTGACAATGACGATATCCGCTTCGGTCTTGAGCAAGGAATCAACTTCATCGCGATTTCATTTGTACGTACTGCAAAAGACGTCAACGAAGTTCGTGCAATCTGTGAAGAAACTGGTAATGGACACGTTCAATTGTTCGCGAAAATCGAAAACCAACAAGGTATCGATAACTTGGACGAAATCATTGAAGCTGCTGACGGTATCATGATTGCCCGTGGTGACATGGGTATCGAAGTACCATTCGAAATGGTTCCAGTTTACCAAAAAATGATCATCACTAAAGTTAATGCTGCAGGTAAAGTTGTTATCACTGCAACAAACATGCTTGAAACAATGACTGAAAAACCACGTGCAACTCGTTCAGAAGTATCAGACGTATTTAACGCTGTTATCGACGGAACTGATGCAACTATGCTTTCAGGTGAGTCTGCAAATGGTAAATACCCACTTGAGTCAGTAACAACAATGGCTACTATCGATAAGAATGCTCAAACCCTTCTTAACGAATATGGCCGCTTGACAACTGATAACTTTGAGCGTAACTCTAAGACTGAAGTTATGGCTTCAGCAGTTAAAGATGCTACAAACTCAATGGATATCAAGTTGGTAGTTACCCTTACTAAGACTGGTCACACAGCTCGTTTGATTTCTAAATACCGTCCAAATGCTGATATCTTGGCTATCACTTTTGACGAATTGACTCAACGCGGTCTTATGCTGAACTGGGGTGTAATTCCAGTGACTACAAACACTCCATCTAACACAGATGATATGTTTGACATCGCTGAAAAGATTGCGGTTGAGCAAGGCTTGGTTGAATCTGGTGATGATATCGTTATCGTTGCTGGTGTGCCACTTGGTGAAGCTGTTCGTACCAACACAATGCGTATCCGTACAGTACGTTAATAAGAATTTAAAAACCTTGCTATATCAACGTTTCAGCGTTGTTGGCAAGGTTTTTATTTTTTATAAGGGGCAAGCAAGGGGCAAAAATCTATTTTCGGTCATTGGCAATTGTGTCTAAAATATTCTCTATATTGGATTTCATGCTCTTTGTTACATGTGTATAGATTTGCATGGTAGTATTAGAGTCTTTATGCCCGACTCTTGCCATAATAGCTTTTACTGGTACGTTTCTTTCAGCAAGCATGCTGATTAGTGTGTGCCTAAAGATGTGGGAGCTGAGGGGCTTATTAATCGGCTTATCCAATCTCTGATTTGCTTTCTGCAGGGTGATGTTAAAAGCGTTTCTTTGAATTGGCTTCCCATGATTGTTGAGGAAGATATAATCTGTATCAGAGAGTTTAGGGTTCGTACTAGCGGCTAGTTCGTTTAGTTTGATAAACTCGTCAATGATCTCGATTTCACGGTTAGTCAAGTTAGTCGTGCGGTAACTTGATATAGTTTTCGTCAGTTCTTTCTTGGCGTTTCTGTCAATACTGTCTAGTGTGCCGTGTATATCAAGCTCTCTGCTTTCTTTGCGGTAATTGTGTCTTTCGATAGCTACAGCTTCACCAATGCGGCAGCCATTCAAAGACATAAATTCAGCCAATAGTCCGGCTCTGTATGTTCTAGTGCTTTTATATAACTCTTTCAAGAGCAAATTTAGTTCTTCCGGCTCTAGATATTTCTCTGTGACCGACTGCATATTTTCCAGCGTCAATACACGTTTAGGAAGAGTAGTAGCCCTGGCAGGATTGTCAGTTATGATCCTTAGCTCTTGAGCATAATCAAACACTCCGTTTAAGACAACTTTGATATGGTTTAGTTGAGAAGCTGTGTAGTCAGAATTAGCAATATATCTCTTAATATAAGCGACATCGATATTGCGGATAGGAACATTAGGCGCAAAGTTGTTGGATAGTCTTTTGTATGCTGGTTTACGAGCACGGACACTAGACCGTCTGACTTCTTTTTGGTAAAATGTCCACCATTCTTCCAGGACATCGGCAAACAGCCTGTCTGATGTCGTAAGCTTCTGGAGAACATTCTCAATCTTTTCATCTAAAATCTTCTGAGCTTCTTTTTTTGCTCGGCTAGAGCCACTATCTAGTGTAACTGAGACTCTGCGCCATTTTTCTGTATATGGATCTTTATATCTCTCGAAAAATTTATATTTTCCGTTTTCTAATTTCTCTATCCACATTGTTTTTTCTCCTCATTTTTGGTAAAATGAGTACAAGAAAACGACCTTTTGAATGGTTGTTTCTTATACGGGATTTCCCTACATTCAAGCTTGCCGGCCGAGAATGTGGGGATTTTTTTATTTTTCTAACAAAATTTCTATCTTCTGTTTCAAATCTTCCAGCTCAATCATTTCACTATTGGCTGTGCTGATGTAATAGTCTATGTCTTGTTTGGCTTCTCTTTTTCCACCAGGATGTCCATACTGGTTTAAGTAATCAATCATCCGCTTATAAAAAGCGATACTATCTCGCAGATAATTTTCTTTCATCCTGTAGTAATCTATCTCAGATCTAGTCTTGTCCCAAGTCGGGAAGTCAATATCTAAGTTAGTAGGAAAGCCTTTAAAAGAGTGAATCTCCCACAGCGTGGCATATTTATCATAAAATTCTTGCCCGGCGGCTGTAAGTTTTGTTTTTTCGCCCAAATCTTCTAGATATCCCTCGACCTTGAGCTTTCGGGTTACCTTTTCAGCATTAAGATTATACTGGCTAAAGAAGTATTTGGGGATTGCTGTAGATGACTTACGCCCTTGCTTAGTCTTCCCCCACCAAACGAGCAGCAACCACTCTCTAAGCTTGTGACCGTCGCCTGTCTTAAAACTGTCATTGTAAGCCGGCAAATCAAAACTGCGGCCGAAATAATCTACTAGACTAGGACGAGTGATCAAAATATCGTAATAGTCTTCAGAGAAGCTAGATTTACCTCTCACAACCAAATCAACCCTTGCACTATTTTTCTTTCCAAATAGAGCGCTAAAAATCCCCATAATTTGAACCTCCTAAAGACCTCCGGCAAACTTCAGATACTCGCCTTGTATCATGAGTTCGTCTGCGGTCGTTTTTAAATTATATTTTTTAGCAAAGTTAGACCAGTTAAATGCTGCTGGGTCATCATAGCTGGCCAGCTCTTCCTGGACCAGATGGCGGATCATGAAACGATTGGCTTCATTCTCACAGCGCATAGCAGAGTGACGATAGATAGAGCCGATATGCTCTAAGTGTCCTAATTCGTGTAGCAATACTCTGTGGCGTTCTGCAGAAGACAAGGAGCTGTTCAAGAAAATAGTCCTTGTCTCTGCGTCATAGAAACCACGTCCTGCCCATTGGTCTGGGTTAAAAGTATAAAGTGATACCTCATACTGCTCCAACAGTTCTTTTTCTTTATCCATAATCTCCCTCACCTAAACTTATTTCTTGCTATTGAGGTAGCCCTCTATGATGCCTTTGATTGCTCTCTTGTCGTCATCGGACAATGGCTTGCCGTCAAACAGCATGATGCGGCCGTCCAAGTCGTCAAGTTCTATTTCATGATCTGGAGCTTTTTCTCCTGCAATAGCAGGGTTATCTGTCCGACCTAGTAGGTAGTCAGTAGATACTCCGAAATAGTCTGCGATTTCTTGAAGACGGTCAGATTTTAAAGTTTTTTCTTTTAGTGAATAAAAATAATTTACACTATAACCTAAGTCTTCGGCGACTTTTTGTAGATTTATGTGTCGCTTATAGGATAGTTCTTTTATTTTTTCAAGTGTAGAAAACATTGTCACAAAGCCTTTCTTGGGCATGACAAAAAATATTTTATAAAAAAGTGTTATTTTCTGTTGACAAAAATAATACTCTAGTGTAAAATAGTTTTTGTAAGTTAAAGATTTAGTAAAAAACCTTGTAAAAACTTATCTAAAAATTAAATAGCTTTGGCGAGCGCATTGAATTGATAGATATAACGTTTTATCAAGCCTTTTAATCATGCTTACATTTTACACCTTAGTGTAAAATCTGTCAAGCGATATAACAAAATAATTTACTATTTCTTTAACTTTCTAATTAAGAAAGGAGAAAACATGAGTCAACAACACCAAAAATGGATTGAGTTGGTAAAGCAGCGACTCAATGAAAAAGGTTGGAGTCAATCGGACCTCGCAACAGTCATCGGTGTAACACCGGCCGCAATCAATCGGTTGCTCAAAGAGGGGCACGGAAGCGACGGCCTAAAGCTTGAAATCACTAAAAAGCTATCTATCTCTGATAGTTGGACCGTCTTTGAAGAAAGGTAGAGGAGAAGATGCCGCAGGTAAAGATAAAAGAAATCATCTACACGCCAGCCGGCGGGACGGAAGAAGCGACAGGCGGAGATTATGATCATCTAATGCAAAGGTGGCAAGGGCTAACACTTCCGACGGCAAAACAATTTGTCAAAGAAATGCGAGAAAACCCAGAATTTGAGCAATATGTCTTCAACCCAACGCATAAGCTGATGTTTGTAGACTATGATGGTTTCCGCAAGTTCTGGAAGTGGAAGCAACTCAACCGCTACCGTGCCAAAAAAATAAGCCTTGCCGAGATAGAGTCGGACAAGGCACTAGCGAAGCGATTAGGCTTCTAAAAAGTATTTGCTTAATTATATAACACAACGAGGAGAAAAAACAATGGAACCAACATTAGGAAGTCAAATCATGGGAGTTGCTTTGATTGCAACTATCGCATTCGTTGCTGGCTGGTACGGCAATAGAATGGACGCTCGTAAGCGTGCAAAAAAAGAGCGTCTGGAGCGCATGCAAACCGAACTGATGGAACAGTATCACGAAGACTTGGAGCTGTACCACATGGAACAACGACAAGCGGAAATTGCTGCTTTGGCAATGGCTAGAAAAGGTATCACGCCAGCGTTTGAATATTAGGAGGGGAAAATAATGAAAAAAGGAATTAAATTATCAGTGGTAGGACTAACAGCTGTAGCAGGCTTGCTAATCAGCACAAATGTATTGGCAAGTGAAGTTGCTAAGGACGGAAACCAAATTCAGGTCACAGAACCTGAAATCACATACAATACAGAAGCTTCTGAAACGTATGTGAATAAGGAATTGACATATCACACAGAAATCCCTGATGAGATTGACATTGAGGAAGGCGATACACTTACTTATACATTGCCTGAACAGCTTCAATGGACTACCACACAGGAGTTTGATGTGACTAGCCCAGAAGGTGAAGTGGTAGGACGTGCTGTAGCCTCAAATGACTCACAGAATGTAACTACTACTTTCAACGGGTACTTTAAAGAGCACCCACTTAACAAACAATTTGACATGACACTTTCAACTATGTGGAAGAAGGAAGTTGTTAAAGAAGGACAAAAATATGACCTAAGCTTTAATGGCACAGTAGTTCAGCAGGCAGAGGTTAAGCCTCAAGGCAAGGCAAATCCTACTGAGATTGTGGCTAAATGGGGCTGGCAAGACAAAGATGATCCTTCACTTATCCAGTGGGGCGGACGTGTAAACTTTGTGAAGCATGACCTTCATGATGTGAACGTATCTGACACCTGGGACGATAACAATGAATATGTAGAAGGCTCAATGCGTCTGTTTGAATTGTCTTCAGCAGAGCCCTGGGTAGGGATTAGAGAAATTCCTCTAACAGAGGCTAATGTGCAATTCTACAAGAATGGGTTCAAGTTCAACCTGCCACATGTGACTAACATCGTGAGCGTGGAATACAAAACACGCCTGAAGAATAAGCTCCAGAACCCTGTGAATGTGTTACGCTTCACAGCAAGCGGCCAGGAGTATAGCTTTGAGCGTGAGATTGTGGTTGCAAATGCCAAGGGTTCAGCTAAGGGAACTATCCGCCCTTATTCTTGGGACGTCCCGCCAGCTCCAGTGTATGACATTCCAGAGTACACAGGAGACGCTGTTCCGTTAGACCCACCTGTGCATGAGAAACCAAAACTTGACATCTCAGGTATTCCAGAAATGCCTCCTGCTCCTGTTCATGAGCTTCCAGAATGGCAAGGAGGTACCACACCGTTAGACCCTCCTACAGTTGACAAGCCTGAGTGGAATGGAGGAGTAGTGCCAAACGATCCGCCTGTGTTAGACTTGCCCGAGTTGGTTATTCCAGAAGAGCCTAAATCGCTCGAAAAAGAGCCGCCCGCTCCAAGTACTAAGGAAGAACCTAAAAACGCAGTAGGGAGCAAATTAGAGACCTCTCCGAACGAGCTGCCGAAGACCGGAGAGGTCAGCAATGTCTTTCTGTCAATCTTCGGTATCTCCTTGCTAATCAGCGGAGCGATGATTTGGCACGATAACAAGAAAAAGTAAGGAGGGGATTGAAATAGCAAATCCAAAAAATAGGCGCTTCTATTGGTTGCAGCTGTCCGAGGAGTTCTTCAAATCGAAAGAAATGAAGCTCCTTCGACGGCTTCCAGGAGGCGAAGAACACACGATCATCTATCTCAAACTCATGCTAGCAAGTCTGCAAGACAACGGAAATATCTATTTTGAGGGTTTGGCTGACAGTCTGGCAGAAGAAATGGCTCTTATCATCGACGAAGACGCTGAAGCGGTCAGAATGACACTGATGTTCCTTGAGCAAAAAAAGCTATTGACGACATCAGACAATTTTGCCTATAAACTGGAACAAGTACCAGAGATGATAGGCAGCGAAACCGCAAGCACCCGTAGGTCTCGCAAGTATCGAAGCACACAAAAAGCGTTGCAATGCAACGCTAATGCAACAAAGTGCAACGGAGATATAGATATAGATATAGATATAGAGGCAGAGGTAGAGGTAGAGAAAGAAAAAAAGAATGAAATTCCAACCACTACCCCCCTTGGTGAATTTAATCAACTAATTTTAGAAAATTTTGGGAAACAGCCGTCTCCTTTACAAGTTGATGAAATGCGCTACTTGGTTGAAGAACACAAAATGGAGGTCTTGCGCTTGGCAGTCAAGGAAGCCGTAGACAATGGCAAGCCATACTTCGCTTACTTGAACGGCATCCTTAATTGCTGGAAGCATGAGGGACTAACAACAGCAGAGCTTGTCCGCAATCGTGTGAAACCTCGTGGCAAGTCTGGCAAAATCACTATGCTAGACGACGGATACGATCCAAAACTAGGTATTTAGTATGGCAGAAGAAGTTAGAAGTATTAAAGACCTAAGAGCAGCCTACTACGCTAACACGCATGCCATTGACAAGCGATGTCAAAAACACCCAACCGTTTTGATGATACGGACTAAAAACCCATGCACCGGAAATGTATTAGAGTTCTGCCCGGAATGCGGACAAGAGCTGATTAACAGGGATATTGCCAAAGCAGGGGCAGAAGCGGAAGCACAAATCAGAAATTTTAAAAGCTATGCAGTATTTGAGAGAGAGTCAATTGTATCTCCGAAAATCGCAAAAGAAACAATCGGAAGTTATGAAATCCACACAGAGCAAGACGCAGAAGCAGTGAACTTCGTCAAACGATTTGCGACCGACTATTTCAAAGGACGCTATGAGGGGAATGTAATTTTACAAGGCCCTCCAGGCGTCGGGAAAAGTCACCTTGCTTTAGGCATGGCAAAGTCGCTCAATGAGGGCTTTCAAAAAATCGGAGAAAAGAAATCAGTGGTCTATATGCCAGTATCTGAACTTTTTATGCGAATGAAAGAAGCCTTTAACCTCAAAGGTGCGAAGTGGGAAGAACGGGCGACAATCAAATTCTTGCAAGATGTTGATTTCTTGGTATTAGACGACCTTGGCAAAGAGTCAAACGTTGGGAACTCTATCAGAGAGGGCAGCAGTTGGGCGCAGTCAGTTTTATATCGGCTGCTTGAGGGAAGAACAAAAACGATTATTACAACTAATTACGCAGGGGAGCAACTAAAGCAATTGTATGAGCCTAGTTTGCTAGACCGCATACTTGCCGGAAAGGACAATGTATTTAGATTTAAGACAGATACAGAAAGCAGGAGGAGGATATGAAAAAAAGACAAAGTGTCTTGAAACCAGAAATGAGCAATTTTGAAATGGTGGCAGTATTTAGTGACAAATACTACGAGCTGTCAGACATGCTTGTAAATAGGCTGATGAAAGCAAGTGGTGATGTCTGCTATTGGAAACTGCGAGAAATGGAAAGCCTGCATCAAGCCGGCGGAATATTTACTTGGGAGGTAGGGCTATGACAATACCAGAACTTGAAACAGCGTTGCTGTATCATATCACACCTAACGAGCGTAAACGCCTGAAGTGGTATAAGCGACATGATGTAGTGAAGTTTGTTAAGGAATTAGGAAAACTTTGGCGAAAATACAAGGGAGAAGAAAATGAATAAATTACACAAACGAATTTTACAAGCCATTCCTGTAGGAAGTGATCGGCCGAGACCACGGCGGGAAATTGAACAAATGCTCGGCCTGAGCAAGCGCTCTGTAGAAAAAGCTATCGAGCGATTGATCTATCGAGATGGTATTCCTATCGTGGCAATCAAACAAGCCGGGCATAATGGCTATTATCTGCCAAGGAATGAAGAAGAGCGCCAGGAAGGTCTGCAGGCTTACAAAGGTCAAATAAGAACTTCACAACGCCGAGTATCAAAAGTTGAGTCGGTCGACTTGGTGAAGTTCCACCAGGCGCTAAAGGAGGGAGTCTATGCTCGAACCGTTTGACTATGACAAGTGGCTGACGACAGAACCAGAGCAACCAGAGCCAAAAGAAGAATGTTTTATCTTCTCAGGTGGCCAATGGCTATATATCGGAGACGACTTATAGCTCATATATACCTAGAAAGCCACAGAATGGCGCACAATCGATTTTAACCTATCGAGAGTATAATTGTGCCAATAAAACAATAAAATTGATTAGAAGCGAAAATATAAGCAAAAACTACAAACGTAGAACAAGGAGTAACAACATGACAAATGAAATTTCAACTCAAAAAGGCGGCTATTTGACCGACCTACAGCAACTGGACGGAAAGACCTTGCGAGACTTTGTCGATCCAAAACATCAAGCAAGTCCGCAGGAATTACAGACCTTACTTGCCATCGTGAAAAACCGCAATCTTAATCCATTCACGAAAGAAGTTTACTTTATCAAATACGGCAACAATCCGGCTCAGATTGTAGTATCAAAAGACGCTTTCATGAAGCGGGCAGAGGAAAACGTACAATTTGACGGCTTTGAAGCTGGGATTGTGATTGAAACACCAGACGGTGAAATCAAGCAGATTGAGGGGACAATCAAACCAAAATCAGCTACTCTGCTGGGTGGTTGGTGCAAGGTGTATCGCAAAGACCGGTCACGTCCTATCTCTGCAGACGCAGACCTTGTCGCATACAACACAGGAAAATCCATGTGGGCTAAAGCGCCTGGTCTGATGATCCGTAAAGTAGCCGTCGTATCAGCTTTTCGTGAAGCATTTAGCGAAAATGTTGGTGGACTGTACACTAGCGACGAAATGGAACAAGCAGCGCCTATCGATGTGACACCGCAAGAAACACAAGAAGAAGTCCGAGCACGTAAGATGCAAGAAATCGAGCAGATGAAGCAAGACGAAGAAGAACGCAACCGTGAAGCCGAATTGCAAAAAGCTTTTGAAGAAGCGGAAGCTCGAACAGAAGCAGAAGCAGAACAAATCGAATTGCCTTTTATCTAAAACGAGGAGTGAAGAATGAAAGAAGCAGAAAAAATCAATCAACTAGACAATATTAAAATTACTTTCGAACCGGCCAAGGTCGCATTTAGCGACTTTGCGGCCTTTGAAGCAGGAATTGAGCAAGCTATTGCTCGATATGGAACATTTGACCTTGAGGTCAACTCGATTGAAGAAGTAAAGCAAGCTCGGACAGACTTGAATAAGTTAAGCAAGAACCTAGAAGATCGACGCAAAGAAATCAAAGGTGCAATCAATGAGCCTTATGCTGAATTTGAAAAAGCGTACAAAGCGCCTTACAGCAAACTAAAAGGCTTGATTGACGAACTCAAGCGTCAAATTGACGGATATGAAGAAAACCAAAAGGCGCTACGGAAAGACACAGTCCGCAAGTGGTTCGCTGAAAAAGCAGCAGAGGGCAATCTCAATCCAGAAGTCTTTGAGCAATACTTGGACGAGTACACGAAAGCTACACAATTCAAGAAAGATAGCTTTACGCTCTTAAAGAAAACAGAAACAGAGCTTGAAGCTATCGTTATGGACGAGTTGAACAAGCAAAACCAGAAAGACCAAGACATAGCAGCTATTAGTGCTCAATGTGCTAACAACGGTCTAGGGCCTGCAACGTATATCAGAGCTTACGAAAGCGGCTTGACGCTTGCAGAAGTGCTGAACAACATTAACAAAGACATTGAGTCTGCAAAACTCTTTAAACAGCAACAGGAAGCGAAAGCAAAAGCCGAAGAAGAACGCAAAGCAGAAATTGAGCGATTAGCTCAAGAAAATGCGCAAGCTCATATCAAGGCATACGACGCTGACACGGGCGAGATAATCGAGGGCGGTGCAAACACCCTCGGACAAGAAAAAAATGCAGAACAGGCGAAAACAGACGGCAATACGGCTAAGTATGTGACGACTATCAAGTTCTGGCTGGATTTAGAGCAAGCAAATGCGTTTAAAGAGTGGCTAGATACTCATGATATCGAATTTGAAACAGTTGAGGGGATGAAGAAAGCATGATCCAAGTAAAAGTATTTAGAGAAAATGCTATCAATGGCTTGGAATGGGATATAAATCACTTTTTCAGGAAAAATCCCGAGGTTGAACTGATTGATATTAAATTCCAAAATGCTATAGCTGAAACAAAGTACGGCTTTGAAGAACGGTGTGCAGCTATGGTTATTTACAAAGAAACTGAAAAATAAACAAAACAACGTGCCGTGAACCACGTAAAAAGCGAACTAGAATTAAGCGTCAGACTTGGACGGATGACGTAAAGGATTTCACCAGCCAAGCCATGCTCACAACAAATTGGCTGGTGGATTTTGATTAGATTATGAAATTTTTAGATTTATTCGCAGGTATCGGCGGTTTTCGTCTTGGTATGGAAGCCGCAGGCCATGAATGTGTGGGTTTTTGCGAAATAGACAAATTTGCTCGCAAATCCTACAAAGCGATACACAATACGAAAGGAGAAATTGAACTGCATGACATCACAGCAGTATCAGACGACACTGTTCGAGGAATTGGACGGGTTGACGTTATCTGCGGAGGATTTCCGTGTCAGGCTTTCAGCATTGCGGGAAAGCGGCAAGGATTTGAAGATACTCGAGGAACTTTATTTTTTGAAATCGCACGGTTCGCATCTATTCTCAGACCTCGCTTGCTATTCCTTGAGAACGTCAAAGGACTCCTCAACCATGATGGGGGGGATACATTCGAGACCATCCTCTCAGCCTTGGATGAATTGGGGTATGACGCTGAATGGCAAGTGCTTAACAGCAAAAATTTTGGAGTCCCCCAAAATAGGGAACGTGTGTTCATTATCGGACATCTTAGAGGAGAATGTACCAGAGGAGTATTTCCTTTCAGAGGAGAAAGTCAGTCAATTAGTAGCCAATCAGTTGTGAAAATTGGTAATGTAAACCCATCTGGTAGTGGCATGAATGGAGAAGTCTATCAAGCTGACGGCTTAGCTCCTACGCTCACAACGAATAAGGGAGAGGAGCAAAAAATAGCCATACCTGTTTTGACACCCGATCGCACGGATAAACGACAAAACGGGCGCAGATTTAAGTCTGACGGGGAACCTATGTTTACTTTAACAAGTCAAGATAAGCATGGAATTATGATTAGAGAAGCAACCGCTCAAGGATATGCAGAAGCAGAAATTGGGGACAGCGTGAACCTAGCACATCCGAACTCTAAAACACGCAGAGGACGAGTAGGAAAAGGACAGGCTAACACTCTCTTGACTGGAGAAAGCCAAGGAGTAGTCACGTCAGACTTCCGTATTCGCAAGCTGACACCTCGTGAATGTTGGAGACTGCAAGGTTTCCCAGATTGGGCTTTTGACAGGGCGCAAGAGGTGAATAGTAATAGTCGGCTATACAAACAAGCTGGCAATAGCGTGACAGTCAATGTGATCGAAGCGATAGCGAGGAAGTTGGGATGAAATTAACACTAAACATAGAGCCGAAGCCACAGAGCAGACCGAGATTAGCGGTCGTCCGAGGTAGAGCTTCGGCTTATGAAAGAAACGACATGCGCTTGTGGCGCAAACAGTGTGCTCTTTTGGTTAGAAACCAATGGAAAGGCAAGAAGTATGACACAGCTTTAAAAGTAAAAGCGACATTTTACATCAAACCAACAAAGCAACTACTGAATACGAAATATAAGCGTCCAATGCTGGAAGCTGAAACAATCCCAGTCGCTACACTGCCAGACACAGATAACTACATCAAATCACTATTCGACAGCATATCTGACGCTGGTTGCGTTTGGACTGACGACGGCAGAGTGTCGGAAATATGGGCTAAGAAAGTTTACAGCCTAAACCCTCGTATTGAGGTAGAAATAGAGGAGTTACATGAGTAAAGAGGAGATTTTGAAACAGTACCGGCACTCTTTAGAGGCCTATCAAAAAAGGCTTGCCGATAAGGAAGAAGACAAGTTTTATATGAAAGTTCACGGGTACAGAAATGCTTGTTAAGAAAATCAATGAAGCGAAGAAGAAAATCAAGGAGTTGGAAGATGAATAAACAGGAATTAAAACAATTGCTCAAAGACAGCGAAGTAAAGGGATTGAAAATTTTCGGCAAAGATGTTTACGGCATTCCGTCAAGTACAGTATTAGGACTGATAGACCAGTTGGACGAGCCAGAAAAAGGCTATGCAGAACAATCTCCACAATATCTCAAGAATATACTAGCACGACTGAGAGAATTGCCATTGCATGATAGAGAGGTTTGGTTAAAAGCTATCATGAGTGAATTCGAACAGGATTTCAGCCACGCAAAATGGCGTGAGGGATACGAGCTAGGAAAAATTGAGGGCATGATGGAATGTGAAAAAGTTAAAATTCCTCGAATTGTGGCGAATTGGATTGAGAGTTACAAAAACGCTCAATTGTCTCTATCATACGCTATGAGTAATATTTCTCCCGAAATTCGTCAATGGATGGATGGAGATTGTGTGACTAAGGCAGAAATATTCGCTCGTGCTTGGCTTGATGGGTATGAGGTTAATGATGAGAATGAAAAACGATATAAAGCACGAATCCCAAAGGCTAAGAATCATATAAACCAAAGTCAATTTCTTTGCAAAAAAGAAGAAAATTATTTCTTCTGCGGAAATGATATTGGTAGATTTAGAACAGAATTTGGAAAGTGTGAACTTGAAAAAGCAGGTTTTGGTTGGGTGTTTGATTGCCCAGGGATTGAGGTTGAGGAGGTACAAGATGACTGAAACCAATGTACAGAAATTTTACAGAATTTTAGCTGAGAAGACCGAAGCTTTCGGCACAAAGAAAGAAATGATGGCGCAGCTAGGGTTTGAGGGTGCAAAGCTTAGTTCGGATAGAACTAGACTTAACAGCGACGAAAGAGCAGGAAGATTTCCGCCAATTCGACTGATGATTAAGCTAGACAGCTTGTTTGACAGAGATTTTCTTATCACTTGCTTGCGTGAGAAAATGGACTGCAAGACAGTTGATAAGCGCTGGCTGAAAGTCGCACAAGATTACATCGATGATAATTCAAAAATTGGGGGGGCGACGAGAGACAGCGAAGCGGAGCGTCAACGGAAATTAAAGCGCAGATTGAAGCGTGAAATGTATTTAGAGAGATCTTTTGAAATTTAAAAAAGGAGGGAATATGCAACAATCAAGAATTGAGAGACTTGAGCACGAAGTGGCCAGGCTGCGGATATTGACAATATTAGCTATGGCAGTTCTCATCACAACACTACTAGTCTTCGTTTATGCAACTCAAGGACAACTTAATCAAATCAAAGAACTTACAACAAGGCTGGAGCAAGTGGAAGGAGCGAACAGATGATACCGAAATTTAGAGCGTGGATTAAGTCAGAGAAATGTTTTGCGGATTATATAGAATCTATAAGGTATTACTCATCAGAGATTGACCTCTGTTGGGGAGGTGTCTGCGAGAGTGACACTTTTAATCTTGACGACGTGGAGCTTATACTTTCCACAGGCCTAAAAGACAAAAATGGCAAGGAGATTTTTGAGGGAGATATAGTTCAATATCAAAATAGCAAAGTTCCATCTGCTGACAGTAAAGGAGTTATCAGATATTTTGATAATTGGGCCATGTTTGGAATCGATATAGAACACAACGAACCAAGAGCGCTATTCTTTAACGGCTTGGCAGACCACATATCATTAGATGTCGTCGGCAACACATACGAAAATCCAGAATTGATTGAATAGAAAAAAGGCCGACACACTGCAGCCCTTCGGTATATTTTCGATAAACCTATTATACCACAAAAGGGAGGCAAAAAGTGAGTAAGGCTAAAGAATTATTAAACGAGCTACAAAGTCTAGATTTAGATATTCAGAGCAGGATAGATGAAATCAACGAGCTTGAAGCTGGTTTGCTTTCAAGTCCTAAGTTTAAGTCTGATAAAATCAAAGGAGGGTCAACTCGGAAAATTGATGATGTCTACTGCCAGCTTATCGTAATGAAGGAAGCCATAGAACAGGACACGAGCGAAATCATCATGCGAAAGATTGAACTTGGACGAATGATCAATAAGCTGAAAAATCCAAGGCATAGGACGGTGTTGAGGATGACTTATATTATCAAGCAAGATGTCTTCGATATATGCGATAAGCTAGACATTAGTCAGAGTTCTTACTATTCGCAACGTAAGACTGCCATTGAAGAACTGGATAAAATTCTGGAATAATTTGGAATAACTTAGATAAATCTGGTGTGCACTGTAGCTCTGATGTGCTAGAATGGTAGTATCAAGAATTAAGCAAAGGCACCTTAGGCAACAGCCTAGAAAAGCTTCTGAAAAACTGCCAGCTTGGGTTACTGGTGGCGATAGAGTAGGATGTTTTAATATCGCAAGGCGAGGCAATAAATGCCTTGCTTTTTTCATTCCACAAGAAAGCGAGGTAGTCCAGTGAGTGGGTAATCTTACGGTTAAGCAAGAGAAGTTCGTCCAAGGTATAATCTCCGGACTATCTCAGAGGCAGGCATATAGAGAGGCTTATCCATCTGCCAAAAAGTGGCTAGATAATAGCGTGGATAGCAAGGCAGTAGTACTTTTGCAAAATGCAAAGGTTATGAAAAGGTACAGAGAGCTTCTAAAGGAGTTCTCAAATATGTCCTTGTGGTCCAGGGAGCAGGCTTTTAATGAATATGAGTGGTTAAAAAACAAAGCTCGAGCAAGCATTGAACAAGACGGAATCAGACAAGCTAATTCCAATGCTTTTCTATCTGCTTTAGACGGAATGAATGAAATGGCATGGAAGGATCTAGAGCTGACAGACGAGAAGCTGAGGAAAGAAATCGAGCTGCTTAAGATTAAGATCGAGAGTGGCCAAGGCTCTAAGTCTGATACAAGTCTCATGACGGCCCTTTTGGAAGCCGTGAAAGGTGGTGACTAGCTTTGGATATAACCTTTTCTAAGAAGCAGCTAGATATCATCAAGCGACCTTTTAATTACGAGCTCGAGGTCAACGAGGGGACACCTCGGAGCGGTAAGACTACGGCTGGCCACTTTCGATACGCCAGGTATCTGATTGAGTCTCTAGATGAAAACCACCTTATAGCAGCTTATAACCAAGAGCAAGCTTACCGTCTATTTATCGATGGTGATGGCACAGGTCTAATGCACATCTTTGACGGCGCTTGTAAAATCAAGCATGACGAACACGGCGATCACTTGCTGATTGATACACCTACCGGCCAGAAGCGTGTATATTACAAAGGCGGCGGTAAGGTAAACAGTGTTGGTGCTATTACTGGTATGTCACTAGGCTCTGTGGTTTTTTGCGAGATCAATCTCTTGCACATGGATTTTATTCAGGAAGCGCTGCGGCGTACCTGGGCGGCCAAACTACGGTATCACTTAGCAGACCTCAACCCTCCAGCACCTCAGCATCCAGTCATTAAGGATGTATTTGATGTTCAAAATACACGCTGGACGCATTGGACTATGGACGACAATCCGATTCTGTCTGAAGAGCGTAAGCATTCCATCATTCAAGCCTTAAAGAAAAACCCTTATCTCTACAAGAGAGATGTCCTTGGTCAACGCGTCATGCCTCAGGGCGTTATATACGGCCTATTTGACATCGAGAAGAATATCAGTGATATATTGGCCGGACAGCCTGTAGAGATGTATTTCTGTGGTGATGGTGGCCAATCAGACGCAACATCCATGAGCTGCAATATCGTGACAAGA
The DNA here is from genome assembly GCF_963528215.1 of uncultured Streptococcus sp. GTDB lineage: Bacteria > Bacillota > Bacilli > Lactobacillales > Streptococcaceae > Streptococcus. The sequence continues at coordinate 64,015 of NZ_CAURVL010000007.1, read as the reverse complement.
CACAGAGAAGATGGTAAGACTTTCTTCCGTCTCAACCGTGTTGCTCATTACTACCATAGCGGTGCTGAGACTGGACAAGTAAAGGCCATGTCTACCTACGCTGTCGAGCTTCGAGCATTCATCCAGTGGTGTATTAGCAAGTACCAGATGCGCTATACTGATGTCTGGATTGACCCAGCATGTAGATCCTTGCGAGAGGAATTGCATAAGTTGGGAATACAGACCAGAGGAGCCATGAACAACGCTCACGATGTCAGCAGCAAAGCGAAAGGTATTGAGGTAGGGATTGAACGTGGCCAGAATATCATCTCTTCAGGTCAGTTCTTGCTTATTAATCACCAAGAAGAAGAGTACGACCATTACTATTTCTTGAAAGAGATAGGTCTCTACAGTCGAGATGATAACGGCAAGCCAATTGATAAAGACAACCACGCAATGGATGAATATAGATATAGCGTGAACGCGTTCTATACACGCTACGCCAATTTTTAGCAACAAGGAGCGAGTAAATGGGCATCATACAGACTATTAGAAATCTATTTAAGAGAGGACAGTACGCAATGACAACAGACAGTCTGACAAGCATTACAGACCACCCCAAAATCGCTGTCACTAGCGCAGAATATCGACGCATTAACGATAATCTGAGGTATTTTCAAAGCAAGTGGCCTAAGGTTGAATATCTCAATACAGATGGAATCAGGAAGCATAGGAAAGCCAATCATTTGCCGATTGCACGAACAGCAGCTAAGAAGATTGCAAGCCTGGTATTTAACGAGCAGGCAGAAATCAAACTAGATGACGATATTGCTAACAAATTCGTCCAGAAGACACTGACAAACGACCGCTTCAACAAGAACTTTGAGCGGTACCTTGAGAGTTGTTTAGCGCTTGGAGGCCTTGCTATGCGGCCTTATGTGGATAACGACCGAGTGCGGGTGTCATTCGTTCAAGCGCCGGTGTTCTTGCCTTTACAATCCAATACTCAGGATGTATCAAGCGCCGCTATCGTGACCAAGACGGTAAAGTCTGAAGACAAGAGGAATGTGTATTACACATTGATTGAGTTCCATGAATGGGCAAAGGATGGGAAGTATATTGTCACGAATGAACTTTACAAGTCCAAGGATGTTGACAAGGTTGGGGATCGTGTTGCTTTGGCCGAACTTTACGAGGACCTTGAGGAGACGGTAGAGCTTGATGGGTTATCTCGCCCGCTCTTTACTTACCTAAAACCACCAGGGATGAATAACAAGGACATCAATTCGCCCCTCGGTCTGTCTATCTTTGACAATGCTAAGAGCACCATCGATTTTATCAATACCACTTACGATGAATTTAAATGGGAAGTCAAGATGGGGCAGCGCAGGGTAGCAGTGCCTGAAAATCTAACTGAGACAAGGATGGTTTCAACAGATGGTGACGTTCGTACTGTCCAAAGATTTGACAGCGAACAGAATGTCTATCTGAGACTTTCGACAAGCGATATGGACGGAGGTCAGCTCACAGATCTAACAACTCCTATCAGAGCTGAAGACTATATCAAGACTATTAACGAGGGGCTGAGCCTTTTTGAGATGCTTCTAGGAGTATCTGCAGGGATGTTTACCTTTGACGGCCAAAGCTTGAAGACGGCTACAGAAGTAGTCTCAGAGAACTCGGATACTTATCAAATGCGCAACAGTATTGTGAGCCTGGTAGAGCAATCAATAAAAGAGTTAATCATCTCAATATGTGAAATAGGCAAGCTTTATGACCTCTATCATGGAGAAGTCCCGGAGATGGCCAATATTACAGTCAATCTTGACGATGGCGTCTTTACGGACAAAAACAACGAGCTGGAATACTACACCAAGGCGCTGGCAAGCGGACTTGTAAGCCGTGAGTTTGCTATCCAGAAAGCGTTTGGAGTATCAGAAGAAGAAGCTAGGAAGATGATTGCAGATATCCAAAACGAAGCTCTGGTGGCCAGTAATCAGGTCAGAACTCAAGAAGATATTGATATTTACGGAGAATAAGCAACATGGCCAAAAGCAAGAAAAAATCAATCAAACTGAATGATGAACAGCTCTTGTTAGAGGCTAGTCAAGCAGCGGACATCTATCACCAGCTAACCCTAGATCTCTTTGACCAGGTCATTGATCGATTAAAAGAGAGGGGGACGGTCAGTCTTGAGGATAACCCCTATATCTGGCAGCTTGAGAAGATGTCAGAGATGGGCTTGCTCAACGATGACAATGTCAAGCTCATTGCTGAGCGGTCAGGGATAGCTGAGCAACAGCTTAGGCATGTCATAGAGGGCGAGGGATATAGGGTCTACCAAGACACCAAGCAACAACTCTTAGATACGCTGGGAAAGTCTGGGAGTGTTGTAAATAGCGAACTTCAAGATCGCCTTGCTTCGTATGTCAGCCAGACCATGAGCGACATCAGCAACCTTACAAATTCAACCCTGCCGGCCAGTGTCCGAAGTGTCTATCAATCCATAGTTGAGGAGTCCGCGGCAGCCGTTATAACAGGTTTAAAGACGGCTGATAAGGCCATATCAGACACTGTCATGAAATGGGCCAACAAAGGCTTTTATGGCTTTACAGATAGCTCGGGGAAACGCTGGAAAGCAGATACTTATGCCCGAAACCTGATTAAATCAACCGCCTGGAGGACCTACAACGAGGTTAGAACAGCACCGGCTGAGGAACTCGGGATAGATACTTTTTACTATTCGCAAAAGTCAGCAGCCCGAGAGATGTGTGCTCCTCTACAGCATAGGATAGTTACCACTGGAAAAGCTCGGACGGAGCATGGTGAGAAAATTTTGGCTCTGGATGACTACGGTTACGGAAGCCCCGGAGGATGCCGAGGCGTCAACTGTAGCCATGTCATGACACCTTTTGTGGTCGGAGCTAACTACAAACCTGAACTTGGACCGGACGTAAAGGACATCACGCCGGAGCAGGCGATAGAAAACGCCAACGTAGAAGCAAAGCAGAGGGCCTTAGAGCGTTCTATACGAAACAACAAGGAAAAGCTGCACGTCGCCGAAAAGCTTGGCGACCAGGAGCTTATAAACCGCTACAGAAACAAAGTGCAAATCCAACAGGGAGCCATGAGGCAATACCTGAAAGATAAACCATTCTTACACCGTGACTATAGTCGGGAGAAATACTACAGCGACCCCTACACGCAAGCCAAGAAAGAGGTTAAGCTTAGGGAAAATCTGGCCAAGCTTGAAAAGCGCAGATCAGAGCAAAAAGAAATGCAGAAAAAGTTCAATTTTGCTGTTGAAAGTGGTATAATTAAGACAGAAATTAACAACGAGCATTTTGAAAGGCATGTCAAAGGGACTAAGGGGTATGAAGATTATCTAAATTCTAACCTGGCCAAAGGAAAGAACATGCCAAGTTATCTGACAATCACAAAAGAAGAATGCCAGAAATTAGTGGATCGCTATGCTGGAACTGGACAATTTAAGTACAATCCAAAAACAGATAAAATGCAGGAAATCATCTCACAAAACAAACCTATCGGAACTTATATAGATCCTAAAACTGGGCAAGTTATCGAAGATGTTACTGATTTCCGCATTCATTACAGTAAAACCGGCGCGCACATCGTACCAACTATCAAAGGGAAAGGAAAACGAAAATGAGTAAGAAGTTATGGAATTATCTACGCTCAAAAGTTCGCGTAGTTGATATTAATGGCAATGTCATTAGCGGACTTGTTACGGATTTTGTCGATGAAATGGATAACGACGAGCAAGATGAAATCACTATCCTCATTGACGGATCAAATCCTGATAGCCCCACTGAAGTTTCTCTATATGAGAGAGATATCTCATCAATTCAAGTAATAACTGGCGCATAGTTAAATCTAGGCGCTTTTCTAACGTTTAAAAATCAAGACTGGCTTTGCCGGTCTTTTTTCTTGCCCTGGAGCATGGCGTAAAACTGTCTGAATTCGTCCATGTGACGTAAAAGAGGAGGAGTTTTAGACATGAGTTTAAAACGAGAAATGTTAGTCGAAGCCGGTATTGAGGACAAAGAGCAGATTGATAAAATCATGGCAGCGTACGGGTCAGGGATTGAGTCAGCGAAGTCCGGACTGCAGGCAGAGATTGATAGCTACAAACAGCAACTTGAGCAACGAGACCAAGCTATCAAGGACTTACAGGACAAAGAGGGAGCGAGTGAGGAAGCTAAGAAGCAGCTAGCAGACCTACAGGCTCAATTTGAAACCTACAAGACGGACAGCGAGGCTAATCTTGCACAGTTGCAAAAGACCAATGCTGTAGCCCTTGCCTTGAAAGATGTAGGAGCTTACAACTCTGAGGACCTCATGAAGTTTATTGACCTAGACAAGATCGAACTAGGCGAGGACGGGAAACCAGTCCTAGAAGAAACTATCAACGGTCTTAAAGAGTCTAGCCCTTACTTGTTCCAACAAGGGCAAGAGCAAGCAAAGCCGCAACCGCGCTTTTCAGCTGCTGGAAATCCACCGGCTGGAACAAACCAAGAAGACGCCTTTTTGAAGGCTCTAGGATTAAATGACTAATAGGAGAATGATCAATGACAATTAACTACATCACTAAACATGAGGGTACTTTTGAAAAGAAATTGATGCAAGGCGCCCTTACAAGCGTTTTGGAAACTCAACAAGTAAATTGGCTAGGAGCCAAGTCGTTCGAGTTGCCAACTATTTCAGTTACAGGCTATAAGGCGCACACTCGATCTAAAGGATACAACTCTGGTACAGTATCGAACGACAAGAAAGTTTATACGCTCGGATTTGACCGTGACGTCGAGTTCTTCGTAGATGCTGCAGACGTCGACGAAACAGACCAAGAGCTTTCTGCTGCTAACGTATCTAACACATTCATCACAGAACATGCAACTCCAGAAGTTGATGCTTACCGTTTCTCTAAGATGGCTACAGAAGCTATCACAAATAGCCACTTCAAGTCTGAAGATGACCTATCAGAAGTGAACATCTACACTAAATTGAAAGCTGCCCTTTTGCCAGTACGTAAATACGGTGCACAAAACATCGTTATGTATGTTTCTAGCGAAGTCATGGACTTTTTGGAACGCTCTAAAGAGTTCACACGCTCTATCGCTACTACATCTCCTCAAGGAATTGATACTCGTGTCACTTCACTTGATGGAGTTCAACTTATTGAAGTTTGGGACGATGCACGCTTCAAAACTAAGTTTGACTTCACTGAAGGCTTTGTTAAGGCTTCAGATGGTAAAAACATTAACTTCTTGATCGTGGCTAAGCCGGCAGTAATCGCTAAGGCTAAGTTTAACTCAATCTATCTTTTCGCCCCTGGTCAACATACAGAAGGCGACGGATATTTGTACCAAAACCGCCTCTATCATGACCTTTTCGTCTTGCAAACCAAGAAAGACGGAGTCTATGTATCTCACAAATCTGCTTAATAAGGGGGTAGAACATGCGTAAGTACGAAAAAGGGAATCAAGTCTACACAGTACAAGAAGGTAGCTTGCTTGAAGCTCAGCTAATGGCTGATGGATTTGAAGAAGTGATTGAAGATGGCCAAATCGAAGAAATCTTGGCCACTCGTTCACTTTCGGATATGACTTTGGCAGAGTTGAAGGTTCTTGCGAAAGAAAGAGGGGTTGAAGGTTACTCAACCAAAGCAAAAGACGAGCTCTTGGAGGTTCTGAATGGCCAAGTTTAAAGCAAAATTGAACGCCTATCTTGCTAAGTCTGACCGCCACTTTGACAAAGGGCAAGAATACGAGCTGGATCAAGACGAAGCCAATAGAATCAATAGTCTGTTTAATGAGGTTGTTGGTGGTGATTGCCTTGAACTTGTTGAAGGGCCTGAGAAAGAGTTAGTTGAGGTGGAGACCTCCACCTTTTAAGGAGGTGTTAAATGACCTATTTGACCGAACGAGAGTATAAAGACTTAGGTTTTGGCGAGGCGAAAGACTTTGATAGTTTGCTCAAGCGTGCTGAAATGGCTGTAGATCTCTACACTCGGGATTTTTACTCTTACAATGACTTTGAGCGTGATTTTGAGCCAAGGCGGCGGGCTATAAAGCGAGCTGTGGCCTTTCAGGTTGCTTATCTGGATAGCACGGGCATCATGACGGCCGAGGACAAGCAGGCAGTGGCCAGCATGTCGGTAGGTCGAACAACTGTAAGCTATCAAAATGGCTCTCAGAACTCTTCTCAGGGGCTTTCTATGGCTGCTCGCTATAATCTATCTCGGGATGCAGAAAACTGGCTGAAATCGGCCGGTTTTGGATTTGTGAGGGTAGGATATGATAGATAAGAGAATGCTTTCTGACTCTGTTAAAATCCAGAAATCGGCAGGAAAGGATGACTGGGGCAAAGAAACCTATTCAGAGCCCTTGTTGCTATCCCCTTGCAAGTTTGACCGAGTCTTATCTCACACAGGAGCCGGAAGCAACAGAAGCGAGACGAAACCATCAACGGTGATTGTTTACCCTCAATTCTGTCCGGTTGAATTGGACAAGTCTTACTTAGGCGGTGTCGTTGATGATGACGGCACCATCTATCTTGTTCGCAGTATCATCCCGCAGTATCATCCGCTAACCAGAAAGATTCTAGCTTATGAAATCGAGGTGATTTGATGTCTGGAGGTGTCAAGGTGTCTTTTAATCTCAATGGGATTGAGAGAAAGGTTTCTCCTCAGGCTCTGGCCAAAGGAAAGCTAGCCATAGCTAACCAGATGCTCTTGGATATGGAGCAATTTGTTCCTCGTAAAGAAGGAGGCTTGAGAGGGAGCGGAAGCGTCCAAAGAGACCGAATCACTTACTCAAAGCCATATGCTAGAGCTCAATACTATGGCAGTTCTTACAACAAGAACAGAAGCTTTAAATTTAGGAGGTATTCAACTCCAGGAACTGGCCCAAGGTGGGACAAGAAGGCATCAGCTATCCATGCGAAAGACTGGTCCAAGGTCGGCCTTAGAGCCATGGGAGTACGAACATGATCAATAACAACGACTTTTCGACGGTTCTGCTAAATCATATCAAGAAACTGAATCTGGCTATACCAGCTAGACTTGACTACTTGGGAGAACATGAGGACTTGGTTATCTATCCGCTGCCAGGTGGCAAGGTAGAGGCAGAAGATATGGCAGGCACGCAGACAGTGAGCCTGCCTTTTGAAATTGCTATCAAGTCGCAGGACCAGTCATTAACCAATGCCGCATTGTGGCTTATTAATACTTCTCTATCGCAGCTTGATTTAGACTTACCTAGTCTGAATCAGTCATACGAATTTTTAGGTCTTGAAGTAGCTAAGCCGTTTTTGAACGACTTAGACGAACAAGGCTTCTACATTTATCAGCTGGATATCACAGCCAGCCTCGAAATAGAAAGGAAATAATAAAAACATGGCAAAACGCAAAAACGCCCTACGGAAACACTACATCGCTCCGTTTGACCCGGCAACACAAGATACGGAGCCAGCTAAAGAAAAATACAAATGGCTTGCAAAGGACATCACCTCATCTTCTCCGGAAGTTGACGAACAGACAGATGACTCTGCAGACTTCGCAGGTGATGGAACGCCTGTAGAAACAATCACATCAGTCAAGCGCGGACGCTCTTTCGAAGGTAAGCGTAATGACACTGACGAAGCTCAGAATATGATTGCGGATATGCAGGACGAAGTGGGAGACGGCCGTAAAGTATGGTACAAGGAAGTGGATGCTGATGGCAAAAACCAGCGGGTAGGAGTAGCCACTGTCTCTGAAATTGAAATTGGAGATGGCGAAGCGACTGAACATGAAGGCTTTAAAGCCAAAATCATGTGGGATCAGAAACCGAAAAAATCTGCTGTAGTCCCTGGTTAAATTTGAGTGAGGGCGTACAATATGCGCCCTCTTATTTTGTGTAAAGGAGAAAAAATCAAATGGTAGTAATCAATTTACGGAACAAGGTAATCCCGATTGACTTTGGAGAGTTTCAGTTTGAATTTTCAAAGAGTGACGAAAACATCGAGAAGATGCAGTCATCAGCTCAAGATCTGCAGTTAGAGGCTCAGAAAATTGTGGACGAGGATGGAAAAGGAGATGTAACCAAAGCAAGAGAAATTCTTAAGCTTGCCTACAACGGCATCTTTGGCGATGGTTCTTTTGATAAGGTTTATAATCTCTCTGGACAGTCCACTGTCGACTGTATTAATTATTTTATTGAGATTATGCAGGGGATTGAACAGGAGCAAATCTCGAAAGAAAGTCAAGATTTGCTTGATCGCTATCTTGGTAAGTAGCCATGTTTGATTTATCAAGGAGATTTAGAGATGAGCTAGTCCTTGATGATACGAGCTATCCGCTTGACCTGTCTTTTGACAATGTTTTGAGGCTCTTCGACATGATACACGATGACTACATCCCTGTTATAGCCAAGCCTATCTTTGCCTTAAAAATATTGCTGAAGACCAGCACTGATAGAGATAAGCAGGCGGCTGATAATCTTTTGGAACACTTGGATATCGAAACGGCCTTAGAGATCTATAAACGGATTTCCGAGGAACACGTCGTCATCAAAAGTTCCAGAGGCGAGGTTAAAGAGTATGACTTGGCCGGCAATCTTATTGAGCGTACACCAATAGATGATGACGAGGAAGAAGATGAAAAAGAACCGCTTTTTTCTTTGAAATATGACGGTGTTTACATCTATTCCTCATTTCTTCAGGCGTACAATATAGATTTAATTGAGGCCCAGGGTAAACTTCACTGGCAAAAGTTTAATGCTCTTTTGAACGGGCTCCCAAGCAATACGAAGTTCGCAGAAGTCCTGAAAATACGCTCGTGGGAGCCTCAAAAAGACGACACTCAGGAATACATCAGCAGCATGCGAAAGCTACAAACAGAATACGCATTGCCAGAAGAAATTGATTACTAACGAAAGGAGGAACTAAATGGCGGACGGAAGAGTCGTTATTCAAGTTGACATGAACGGCGACAGAGCACAGAGCGGCATTAGTAAGCTAAGGGGCTTACTAGGCGGATTGAGCGATACCGGAACAAAGGTCGGATCAGTATTCAAGTCTGTCTTAGGAGCGAATCTAATAAGCGGGGCTCTAATGAGTGGTATCGAAGCTTTGACTGGATCCATAAAGGGTGCTTTTTCAACAGTCATTTCAGAAGGTGCTGCACTCCAACAATCTCTGGGAGGAGTAGAAACGCTTTTCAAGGGTTCAGCAGATAAAGTAAAAGCATATGCTGACGAGGCTTTCAGGACTGCAGGGTTGTCTGCCAACGCCTACATGGAAAATGTGACAAGCTTTTCTGCTAGTTTGTTACAGTCTTTGGGCGGTGACACAGAGAAAGCTGCAGATGTGGCTAACAGAGCTATGATTGACATGTCTGATAACGCAAACAAGATGGGTACAGATATCGGGCGCATTCAGGATGCTTATCAAGGGTTCGCCAAGGATAACTACACGATGCTGGACAATTTGAAGCTAGGTTATGGCGGAACCAAGACGGAAATGCAGCGATTGATTAAAGATGCTGCAGCGATGAAAGACATCCAAGACGAGTTGAATGTCTCTGTAGAAGATGGCAATATGTCATTTGGAAATATCGTGAACGCTATTTCAGTTATGCAGAAGAAACTTGAAATAACAGGGACGACAGCTAAGGAAGCTAGCTCAACCCTGAGTGGTTCTTTTGCATCAATGAAAGCTGCTTGGCAAAGCTTGGCCGGGAAGTTAGCTCTGGGTATGGATATAGGCCCATCGCTCAAAAACTTAGTTTCTACAACGTCCACTTTCTTGCTTGGGAATTTTATTCCTATAGTCGGTAATATTATGCGGCAACTTCCTAGTGCTATTTCCAGTGCAATATCTGAAGCAGGACCACAGATAGAAAGTAGCTTCAAAACTCTCTTTTCAAGTTTCGGAGTTGACACAACTATTTTCGACACTATCAAAGACTCGTTTCGGGATGTTGTCGTAACATTTGAAACGTTGTTTAGCACGCTAACAAACAAAGCTAACGGTTTTGGCGATTTAATTGATGGTGTTGGTAACATCATAAAGCTTTTCAATTATAATCTACAAAGCCTTGCCGCAGCTTTCCAATTTGCTTTAGAGGGATTTGCTGAAACCGGAGCAATTAATAATGCTTATAAAGCTTTTAAAGAATTAACTGAAGCAGCGTTTGACCTATCTAAGAAGCTTTCAGATGCAATCCCTTGGGATGTCGTAGGCGCAGCCGCTGGGCATTTAATCAATGCGATTTCAACGATTATAAGCTGGATTTCTAAACTTTCCCAATCTATCAGTAAAGATGTTTGGAGTGGTTTAATCACTGGAATTGGAGGCGGAGTGCTTGCTTTCAAATCCTTCAACTTCCTAAAATCATTCAATCCGTTTAGTATTTTCAGAAGGAATGCAGCAGATGCCTCTAATGGAGCAGCCGAAGCTGTTACACAAGGGAAATCTAAAATATCTCAAATATTGAATAGCCTAAGTTCGGTTATTAAATCTATCGGCGGTGCGATTAAATCTGCTGCAGTTGGTATCGGAGTAGGTATCAAAGCTGCTTTAGGAGGCGTATCACAAGTTATCATAGCTTTTGGTGCAGCTCTTAAAACCGCAGGAGTGGCTAACATCCTAGCCTTCGGTGCTGCGGTCGGTATTGCTGCGGTCGGTATCGGAGCAGGAGTAGCTATTATCGCTGCTGGATTTGCTCTTTTAGCTACTCAAAGCCAAGGGATAAGCGCAATCATTGGAGCGGTAGGGCAAGCATTCTCTGCCTTTGCTACAGCGATTATCGGCGCATTCGCACAAGCGATTGTAACGGTAGCAGGAGTACTTCCGACAGTTACATCGGCACTTGCTGGGCTATCTCCGTTGGTTGTAGCAGTAGGGCAAGCAATAGCGGCAGCGTCGCCGTTCGTAACAGCTCTGGGAGAAGCATTTACATCAATCATCTCTGTGCTTCCACCTGTTATTACAGCATTAACCGATGGTGCAGCGGCTATCGTAACAGCATTAACACCTATCGTTGAGATTGTGGGGAATGTGTTTACTAATATAGCTCAAATCGTAGCAGACGCTATCGTTAAGATTGTACAAGCGTTAGCGCCATTTATGCCGGCTGTTTCGGAAATGGTCCAAGCGTTAGCTCCAGTCTTGCAGTCAATTGTCGAAGCCTTCACGACGCTTGTTAGTCAAATAAGCCCAATCATCGACAGCATAGCCAACCTTTTTAAGAGCTTAGGAGAGTCTATCAAGGCTGTTCTTGACGGTGCTAAAGGTGTGATTGAAAGTTTCGGCGGCGCAGTAAGAAATATACTAGACGGTATATCCGGAATATTCGACGCAATCGGAAACGCTGCTTTGAATGCTGGTAAAGGCTTTAAACTAATGGCCGAGGGCGTGGTCATGATTACTAAGACTAATCTTGGAGATATGGCAGCTAGTCTAGCTGCGGTAGCAACCGGAATTGGTGCTATTACAGCCGTTAGTGGTGGAATGGCTAGCGCAGGCAATGGGATGAAATTACTAGGCCAAGGAATGCTGATGATACAGTCTAGCGGAACAGGGGCATCTGCAGCCTTAACAGTTGTGGCAACTGCTCTACCCGCTTTGTTGAGTAGCCTATCTAATATTGGGCCTAGTTTGATGCTGGCCGCTAATTCGTTTAGAAACTTTGCGACTGCTGCGATAGCTTCCTTAGCGAGTCTTTCCGGCTTAGGAGCTAAGTTCTCTATTATACAGCAAAACGTTGCTAATGTTATGACTACGTTGTCATACGCCAAAGAGGGTATAGCTGCTTTCGCTGCTTCTTTGGTTGGTATTTCTGCGTCAAGTTCTGGACTATCTTTGATACAACAGAGTGTCGCAAATATCACTACGACGCTTTCTTATGCTAAAGAAAACGTGAGTGCTTTTGCAACTTCGCTTGTTAGTTTGACCGGGATTATTCCGAGCGTTTCTGCTGCTTTTTCTACAATAGAAGCAAGCGCACAACTGGCGATGGCTGGATTGGTTTCTGCAATTACGAACGCAATGACAAAAGCTGTAACAAGTGTGCAATCTGGAATGTTAGTAATAGTGACGGTTATCCGATCTAGCGCTATCCAAATGACACAGGCAGGATTACAAGCAGGACAAGGCGTGTCTCGTGGAGTCACTAATGGCATCCGGTCTGGTGTAGGTCAAGCGACAAGCGCCATGAATACTCTTATATTGTCTGTTCAGCGTGTCGGAAATATCGGCGCTCGAAACATGGTTAATATCGGTACTCAAATCGGAAACGGCCTAGCTCGTGGCATGATTGCCGCTTTGCCAGCGGTCACATCAGCGGCTAATGCGCTCGTGGACCAGGCAGAGAGAGCGGCAAAAGCTAGAGCAGATATCCATTCGCCATCCAGGCTCTTTAGAGACCAAGTTGGTCGGTATATCGCTCAAGGTATAGCTGTAGGTATTGAGCAGAATACCTCAGATGTGGTAGACAGTCTTGACAAAGTCCAGCGAGAAATGATGCGCTACAGCTTCCATCCAGAGAAAATGATCAGTCAATCTGCAGGATCTATCACAAGTCAAGTGCAGCTTAAATCAGCCAGTGATCGATTGCAGGGTGGCCAAAATAAGAGCGTCAAGGATAAAGCGGATGAATTTCTTCGCAAGGCGTTAGAAGTGGCAGAGGAAGCCGTGAAGAGACCTGTCTATACTGTTCTGGATGACGGCACACTAGTAGCTAAGACAGGAGAAAAATTCAAAAACTGGCAGGATAATCAAAACTTTATTCGCAACAGGATGAGAGGGGTGGAAATTTGACAAAAATCATGACTTTCAACGGAGTTGATATGTCCAAGTATTTTAAGGTCTTGGATGTTATTATCCCGATAGGAAACGCAAGGAGTATCGCAACAAGCGACGCTCCTTTTTTGGGCGTAAACGTCCAAAATGTCAAAATCGGACCCAAGAGAATTAAAGTTAAGATCAAGATGCAAACTAGGACTCCGGAAGAGATGGAAGAGCTGAAAGATGAACTTGCTGGTGTACTGAATGTATCTGAAGCAAAGCGAATCACTTTTAATTTTAAGCCAGGCAAGTACTACATGGGCTTTGCTTACGATGACATTACCCCAGATAATATTACTCGCTGGCTACAAAAAGCAGAAATTGATTTTTTGATCCCCGACGGTGTGGCACACTCTACAACCTACAAGCGAGTGGTGGACTACGAGGAGCGCCAAGGCAAGATGGTCTTTGCGATCGATAACAAGGGTACAGCAGACGCTTATCCGATTATCACATTTAAAGCCAATGACGAAAACGGCTATTATGGCCTTGTGAGCGAGCGTTTTGCTTTTGAAGTCGGGAACGTTGAAGAACAAGACGGGAAAATAGTATCTAAGAAGCTGACCATGTTTGATTTTAGAGATGGCCGCATAAAAGAGGGATTTTCTTCTGCTCGGAAAAACGAGGGGATAACAAATGCTCCAGAATTACTTCAAGGAACTCTAAGAATAGATGAATTTTGGGGCAGAAGTCATATCATATTAAATTCAGAAGAAAACAGGAAGGCTAAAGGCGCTTCTTTGACTTGGGAAATCCCTGTTGACGAATACGGCGTCAAAGGTTCGTTGACAGATTACATTTGGTGGAGACAGATATTCTGGATTGGTCGAGAGAGTCAGCAAGGTGCTTTGAAAGTAACAGTGTCAGCGGAAGATGGAACTTTCCTTTATGGTGTCGAGACATTTAAGCGCAGGCTAGGACTTGCGACAGAGTTCAACTTTCTTGGGGCAGATGGTAAAGGCGGTTATACGATACTAGGTCGTAAAACTTTTAACGCAACAGACCAAGATGCACAAAACCCTTTTAATCAAAACAGAGGGTGGTCCGATATGGTCCGAGAAGATGACAAGGTTGGCTTTTATTGGTTTGGCTCAAGGGAAGAAAGAACCATACCGCATATCAAAGGGAAGAAGTCAGCGAAAATACACATTACTTATATCGCGCTTGAAAATCAAGAATTGCCTACACACATGCACATTGATGGTTTTCTTTACGAAAAGACAAACAATAATGCTTGGGAAGATGTGCCGAACAGATATGCATCTGGAAGCACAGTTGTTATCAACAGCGAGAATGACAATCTAATCTTAAATAACATTTACGACTTAGACCAAGTAGTTGATGGCTCTCTGTGGCCGGTCATTCCGCCAGGTAAGTCTGAGATTGAGATTCTGCAGTCCAGTTGGGCTAAGAAAAAACCAAGTGTCACGATTGAATTTGAAGAAAGGTGGCTCTAATGCTTTTAACAATCCACGATAGCGCCTTGAAGAAGGTTGCTTATATCGACAACGACAAGCAGACCACCTTGAATTTCTTCAACGACAAGTGGACACGCTCACTTGAAAGTGCAACATCAGTCTTTGAGTTTTCAGTTTTTAAGAAGAAAATCCAATCCGACACATACGTTGAACAAGCATATAAGCACCTCAATGAGCGGTCTTTTGTCAGCTTCAAGTATAAAGGGCGGTCTTATCTCTTTAACGTGATGAAGACCGAGGAAAACGAGCAGATCATCAAATGTTACTGCGAAAACCTAAGTCTTGAGCTTCTGCTTGAGTATTACGGAGCTTACAAAGCACCAAAAGCAATGACATTTATAGAGTATCTCAAAGAGTGGGGCACTCTTGGTCTTGCAAAACTAGAAATCGGCATCAATGAGATAACAGACCAAAGGCGTTCGCTAGAGTGGGAGGGACAAGAAACCTCTCTTGCTCGCTTAATCTCCCTGGCTCGTAACTTTGACGCTGAAATCGAGTTTGAAACTCACTTGAAGTCTAATAGCCAGCTTGACCGCTTTGTTTTGAACGTCTATAAAGCACATAGCGCAGAAAATCAAGGCGTCGGACGCAAGCGAAACGATGTTGTCTTGAAGTATGGAAAGAATGTGCGAAGTATTAAGCGAAGCGTTGACAAGACGCAGTTATACAACGCTATAAAGCCAGTTGGTCGCAAGGAAGAAACCAAAGAGACATCGACTAAGGTTGCCAATCCGTCCGTTACACAAGCGGCGAACAGTGGCAAGAAATACACTGGCGGTGGTTTGAACTACGCTGGGCATCCTATGAGCGCAGCAATAGTCCAAACTATCTTAAATCTCTGTGTGCAGTACAACATTCTGCCGTCTGGTATGATATGTCAGCTCTATCTCGAAAGTTCTTGGGGAAGTTCCTATCTTGCTAGGGTTGATAACAACTGGTCTGGTATGTCTGGCTCTGCTCAGACTCGGCCAAGTGGTGTCAAGGTCACGACAGGAAGCGCTAGACCGGCCAATGAGGGAGGAACATACTTCCACTACGCGAGCGTAGACGATTTTATGAAAGACTATGCCTATCTTCTGGCTGAACAGACTAGCGGTGGGCGGAAGTTTTACGGGGTCAAAGGCAAGCAGAACATCGAAGAATACACGAAAGGGCTTTTTCGTGTCGGTGGTGCATTATACGATTATGCGGCTGCTGGATATGGCCATTATATCGCCTTAATGCGAGATATTCGGGGCGGTGTTAATCGCTCTAATGGAAATATCCTAGACAAGCTAGATGACCTCTGGAGACAGCCTAACAACCAAGTAAGTCAACCGAGTCAGCCAATCACACAAATCGTGAAAGCTGATAAGACAATCGCAGTCATCAACGAAATGAAAGGCCTGCAAGGCCGGACAGTCGGCAGCGGTCAATGTTATGGCTTGGCAGCTTGGTATTCCATGAAGCTAGGCGGCCCTGGTCTTGGTGGTGGCGTAACCGGCTTCTCTGGGAGAGTCGGTGCCGGTGTTGCTGCGGCTTATATCGGAACTGACTATGCTTGGGGGAATTTCGGATGGTCTGTTGTCCGACCTCGTGGGACTAATGAGCTGAAAGCTGGTGCTTTAGCAAATATCAAGGCTTATAACTCATATCAAGGTACAGGACAGTATGGCCACGTTTCAATCATCATCGCTAATAACGGAAGTACCGTAACGGTACTTGAGCAAAACTATGCCGGCCGGCAGTATGTGACGCTAGGAACATATAACGCACAAGCATATCTAGGAGCGATAGAGACGCTATGTTATCCGCCAGAACTAAAAGCTGGAAAGACAGTTGAGGGCAGGACGGAAACAGGAGGGACAGTTGATGTTCCAGTGCCAGAGATAGAGCTTAAAGAAGTAACTGTCAGCACAAGCCAATTATTTATTGATCCCCAAAAAACGCAAGAATGGAAAAATGAAAAAGGGGAAGTTGAATTTTACCTAAAGGGGAGCTTGCTATTCGCTCCATTATCTAAACAATTATATCCATCAGTTTTGACTGGTACTGAGATAAGTGATAACTGGATACGCAAGGACATGGAAGTAGATACAGATAGCGAAGAAGTGCTTATCTCCACGGCCTTGCGTAATCTGAGGAAATATTGTTATCCAGCTATCACGTACGAAGCAGACGGATATTTTGATTTAGACATCGGAGACACTGTCAAAATCCAAGATACGGGCTTTAGTCCTATGTTAGTGCTGGAAGCAAGGGTTAGTGAGCAACAAATCAGTTTTACCAATCCAAGCGAAAATAAGACGGTCTTTGCGAACTTCCAAGCTCTTCAAAACAAGGTATCAGATAGCTTGCTAACTCGCATGGCTAAGCTTGCAGAGCAGGCTATACCGTACGAGCTGAAACTATCTACCGACCAAGGAACAGCCTTTAAAAATCGCACAGGACAGAGCCTGCTCATGGCTACGCTAGAAAAGAACGGCAAGGTGTACGAGCCGATTATCTTTTACAAAAAAGGTGATTCAATCATTGGCAGTGGCAGTCAAATGCTAGTCCGTGCGACTGACTTTGAGGGAACTCTGCAAGTGACTGTAGAAGCCTATCTCAATGACGAGAAAGTGGCAACTACAGAAGTGACTTTTAGCAATGTGGCTGACGGTCAAGCTGGTGCGAAAGGCGAAAAGGGAGACCCTGGCGCACAAGGTCCTCCGGGGCCTAAAGGCGATAAAGGAGCGCTCGACGAGGAGCAACTAAAACAAGTCAATGACAAGATTGACAGCAAGGCCGACAACAAGCTCACAGCAGAGCAGCTGAACGCTTTAACAGAAGCTATGCAACTAGCCAAGGCAGAACTTGAAGCTAAAGCAAGCATTGATACGGTCAATGAATGGGTTAAATCTTATCAAGATTATGTGAAAGCGGACGAATCTGGACGAGCTGCAGCAGAAGCTAAACTTGTAGCAGCAACTCAAAGAGTTGCCAAAATCGAGAACAATCTGGGTGACATGGCCGAGCGTTGGAGCTTCTTAGACAGCTATATGAGCGCCAGTAACGAGGGCTTAATCATCGGCAAGAAAGACGGATCGTCCTCTGTCCGTGTCGAAAGTGACCGCATTAGCTTTTACTCCGCCGGCTCTGAGGTGGCTTACATCTCACAAGGTGTCCTCAAGATTGAAAACGGGGTGTTTACTCGGACGCTTCAAATCGGGCGTTTCCGTGAGGAGCAGTATCAGCTCGATCCAGATATTAATGTAATCAGATATGTAGGAGGTATTTAAGTTTGGCGATAAACAATTTTAGTGGTGCTTATGGGACATATCTGACGCTTGAAGTGTTGACTGGTACTGTTTCCCAAAACATTGCCGGGAACACTTCCAAAGTACGAGTATGGGCTAAGTTGCGAACGAATGGGTATGGAGCTTTGCATGGCATCACAGCACCTTTGACAATTCAAATTAATGGCGGCTCTGCGATTGAGAATATTAGTGTTAATCTAGGCAAAAACTCAGAATCTACTGTATTTATCAAAGAATATGAAATAAATCATAATTCAGACGGTAGTAAGTCTTTTGATGTAACTGTCAAAGTCGATATTAACACAGGTGGATACGGTAGTTCTACAGTAAGTCAGACAGTTCACCTAAAAACAATACCTCGTGCTAGCTCAATCGGTATTAATCAAGTCGCTATTGGTCAAAATATGTCTATCACTATTAATAGAGCAGACGCTAGTTTTAAGCATAAGCTTCGTTATAGTTGGTACGGGAAGTCTGGCGAGATAGCCAGTAATGTTGATACAAGTTCCAATTGGACAATCCCAAAAGATTTTATCAACGACTTACCAAACAGTACGAGTGGGACAGGGACGATTTACGTCGATACTTATTCCGGCTCTGATAAGATAGGTACTCAAACAGCCAACTTCACCGCAACAGTTCCAGATGATATCAAACCAACTTTGACCGGATTTACCCTAACAGACGGAAATGCGATAGCGGCAAATATTGTTCCTGGCGGTGAGCACTTCATCAAGATTTTATCTGACATCAGAGTTAATTTTGGGGCAGCTTCTGGGGCTTATGGCTCAACTATCACAGGTTACTTTGCGGAAATTGTCGGCAAGAACCGATCAACGACCACAAACGGCGGCGGTCTTGGTCTGATGAACTATGACGGTCAAGTCGTTATCAGAGCGAGAGTTACAGACAGTCGAGGGCGGACGAGTAATGCCATAGAACGTACAGTGACTATCCTTGACTACTTCCCGCCAATCCTAAAATTTGATGTGGCCAGAACTGGTTTGAACGGCGGAACATTGACGATTACACGGACAGCCAAAGTCGCTCCGCTAACAGTCAATGGATCGCAAAAGAACAAGATGACGCTGACATTCAAGGTCAAACCTCTTGCGGATAAAAGCTACACATCGGACACTGGCCCTGCTGCCGGCTCTTGGACGAGCATATCTGAGCTTGTCAACAGCCCAGCAAACCTATCCGGTCAGTATCCAGCCAATAAGACTTGGGAAGTTGTAGGGAAGCTGGAAGACCGTTACACAAGTACTGAATTTGCAGCCATCGTCACGACCGAGGGTGTAGTCATATCTTACAGCCAATTCGGTGTGAGTATTAATAAAATCTGGGAACGTGGAGCGCTTGATGTCAAAGGCGACATCTATGCGAATGACAAGCTTATCCAGATGCACGCTTTGACGCAAAAAAATGGTACTGCCATCTATGCTTATGGGAAAGACTTCGACCAGGAACGGACGACTGGTGTTTATTTCAAGAACGGAACGGAAAACAACAATCCAGCTCGTCAATATGGCTGGCTGTTAGTACTCAATAGTAACAATGAGTGCTTCCAGATGTTCTTCCCGTCCATATCAACAGCAGAGCCTGCCAAGCGTGTCCTACTTGCTGGGAAATGGAGCGCATGGTCAACAAATGCAAGGAGTGACCACGCTAACCTCAAGCGCATAGAATGGACTTTTACAGGTGTCAATGGTGTACATTACAAGCGGCAGGGGGATTTGGTGACATTGAGGATGAATATTAGAGGTAATGGCACGACCATGCCAGTCGGCTCTATTCCAAGGGACTTAGTCCCCATTTTAGGCAGCGGGTCCATGTTAAATGTCACAGTTTGGCATGTCAACACGTCAGAGGATAAGCATTTGCAAATCAACGCAGATGGGACGATGCACATTCTCGACTCTGGGAACAAAGATATTAAAACACAAGTCACTTGGTCTATTTAATAAACAGAAAGGATATATATGTCTAAATTAAATTTCAACAGAAAGAGTTGGATTTACTCATCGTCCAACAACGAAGTAGAGGGTACTCATGTCATTCTGACGAATGCAGAGGGCGCTTTTTATCCAGTATTGCTTCCGAAAGAAGCTATTGATTTGCCAGTCGAGGAACTGGAAAAGAAAGCCTTGGAGGTCGTTTATAAAGATAATTTCCCAGACCGTGCCAAGAAAGAGCAGGACGAGGAAATCAATAAGAAATTCCAGGAAGCAGACAAGAAAGAGCAAGAAGCTACTCTGCAGCGGGCAGAGCTGAAAGAATTGCTTGAACTTGTCACTTATATTGCGCTTGGTATCTCTGGTGGTCTGGACATCAACAGTTACACAGCACTAGCGCAGAAGATTGATGCGCCAGTCAACGGAAAGAGGTACACAGGACCTACATTCGTCACTATCAATTATCCATACACGACTAATCCGAAGTGGCAGCAAGGAAATCGGACGATTGTCAAATACACGGGTGCTACTGGTTACAACTACACCGGACAGTCTGCGGAAGACATGCTCAAATCTGGTGCATGGACTATCGTGCTGCCAAATATCAGCAACTAGCTAGAAAGGGGTGATTATTATTTGAAACCAGAGTACCAATTTCTGATAACTGTAATTGGTTTCATCATAACCATTTACGGTTTTTATAATGTTCTGCGTGCGAAAAGCATTGAGCAAGCAACCAAAATCAACTCATTGGAATTGCGCTTAGGCTTCTTGGAGCAGCAGACCAAAGACCATACTCGTCGCTTGGACGACCACGACAAGCAGAATCAAGCTCTTGTCGCTATGACGGAGCAAATCAAGAATTTGACTGAAGATGTCAAAGAACTCAAAATCATGATCGAAAAGAAAGGAAGTTAACTATCATGAAGAAAATTGACACAGGAACATTGACACGGACCATCTTAATTGTACTGGCCTTGATCAACCAAGGGCTAGTCATTGCAGGCAAGGAAATTTTGCCTTTTACCGACGATCAAGTGACGCAAGTCATTTCTTTTGTTTTCACGGCCTCTACAGCGCTTTGGGCTTGGTGGAAGAACAACAATTTTACCACCAGCGCCAAGGAGGCGCAGGAGTATGCTAAGGCCCTTAAACAAGCCAAAAAAACACAGGGAATTGTGCCTACGCCTTCTGTAGGTTCAAAAGATGATGATGTCATCCTGGGGTGATGATATGACGACACAACAAGAGTTTTTAAACTACGCTGAGTCATTGCTTGGGCAAAAAGTAACTGTCCCAAGCAACCCCTACGGAGGACAATGTGCAGCCTATGTAGACCATCTCTGCAGATGGGCGACAGGAGGAGTTTACACGTTATCCTATACCAATGCAATCGACTTGCTTTCAAGGGCTCGAGCGAATGGTTTTGAGGTTTTTTACAATAATGGGAAAAACCAGCCAGAGCCAGGGGATATCTGGGTCGCAAGGACCTATAGCCATGCTTTTGGCCACACAGGGGCATTTAAGAGCACAGGAGGTCAACCAATGACCTTGGAACAAAATATCGATGGAAATGCCGATGCCTTGTACAATGGCGGCTGGGTGCGTCTCAAGCAACGCCTGCTATACGCAGACGGGACATTTACTTACAATCCACAGATTGAGACGCAGACGCTGATTGGTTGGTTTAGATTACCCCTGACCAAAACGGCAGAAAAAGCAACACAAGAACAAATCAAGAGGAGGAAATCCGGGATGTACGGATCATACTTTTTTACTATCAAGGAAGGCGACGGCGAATTTGCCAAAGGCGCCGTCTATGTCTATAATACAGCCACAAATACTGTGACCGGAATGCACAATGAAGCTGAATTGCACGAAATCCGTGAGCTTTATAAGAAGCTCTACGGAGAGGAAATGAAAGCCGAGACCTACTCGACCCAAGCTCCGGCTTATCGTCGTATCTTCGCAGGCCTGGAAACACGGACAACAGGGTATAATTATGAAAATGCGACCAGAGCAGCTGAAAAGGCGCAGGAAGAGATCAAGAACCTTGCTTACTTGCTGAAAGGCAACGACATCGCAATCAAGCAAACATTTACAGCTAATGTCAGCTTAAACATACGAGAAGCCGCAAGCAAGACAGGAAAAGTCATCGGCGTCTTGAGAAAAGGTGAGACGGCCGAGATCGTAGGATCATCCCAGTCAGACGGATACTACTGGATCTCTTTCTTGAAAGACGGAAAGTTAGCCTACGTCGCTTCTAAAGTTGTAGGCGGCGACACTTATGGCCTTATAAAATAATGCCACAGTTATTTAAAATTTGCATACAAAATAAAAAAAGGTTTTTATAAATCTTCTGCCCTGGCCGATTGGTCGGGGCTTTTTTGTTTGCTTCGAGGGGCAAAAAGGGGGCATGAGTTTAAAACTTTTGTATTTTTATGACAAAAAATATAGATAGTTTTATCTCTTTATACGCTTATTTAATGCGTTTTAACGCTATTCTATCTTTTTAGGCGAATAGCGAGACACACCCGTACAGTACGTTAATCTAAGATAATAAAAAAGAACCGTTGATTGAAAAATCATCGGTTTTTTCTCTTGTCGAAGTGATGACCAGTATCTTGTGTGGGAAGAAGGACACGTCAGCGTTTTGATTTTTGAAATAAGATTGTCCCTTTGTCTATTTTGTCTAAAAATGATATAATGGTATAAAAGAGATGGGA
Organism: uncultured Streptococcus sp.; assembly: GCF_963528215.1. Lineage (GTDB taxonomy): Bacteria > Bacillota > Bacilli > Lactobacillales > Streptococcaceae > Streptococcus. Next base: position 41,753 of record NZ_CAURVL010000007.1, on the reverse strand, counting down.
GAGACAGATGTTAAAGAGAGATTTATTAAGAAATGTCATTATTTTTTCAGTTCTAGCAGCCATCATTATAGGGCTGAGAGTTTTTATTTATACGCCTTATCGGGTGACTGATCAAGACAGCAATGCTTATTTGGCAAAGAATGACTTGGTCTTGGCGACGAGAAAGCAAGACATCAAGCGTGGAGACTTTGTCCTCTATGAAGTGGACGGCAAAGACTATGTCGGCCGGGTCATTGCCCAGGAAAAAGATCAGGTAACCTATATGGATGATCTCCTTTACCTGAACGGTCAGGTCATGTCGGAAGAATACATTGAGAAAATGCGCGAGAAATATTTGGCTTCAGCAGGTAGTTCGGGCTATTATACTCATGATTTCTCTATTATGGATTTAAAAGACTCAAAGTCTGATAAAATTACTAAAGATTCTTATCTGATTCTTAATGACCGACGTGAAAATACCAAGGACAGCCGAGAATTTGGGCTCATCAAAGCCAGTCAAATCAAGGGAGTGGTGGAGTTCCGACTCTCACCTCTTAATGAATTTGGTTTTATTAAAAATAAGTAAATTGAAGTCTATTTTCAACCAAGGCTGGGCAAGCCTTGGTTTTTTTCTTTGAAAATCAACTTTAAAGTTACAAGTAAACATAAAGATACTTGTTCTGATGTGGTATACTAATATCAAAAGAGCACAAAAAGGGGATTACTTTTGAAGTCAAGAAATAAGAAATTATTATTTTTTGCTATACTGGCTCTAAGTTTTTTGACAGCATGTAGCAGTATAGTAAATAGAGATGGTGAAAAAATATGGATGTCAGATACAGAAATGACTGAGCTTCATAAGAAAGAGCAAAAGCTTGCACTTTATATCATTAATCATTATGAAGATGTTCAAAAAATTGAATTTGATGAATTTTCCAAGGGAAATTTATGGAAAGGGAATTCCGTTAGTCTCATAGTAAATGACACCAGTTATATCCCACATGTTTCTTTGGACTCAAAAGATGAAAACTATAATATAAATAATAACTCTCACACTGATTCGACAGAATTGACTTTTCGTCTGAAAAAGAAAGAGAAGGTCACAAATTTTAAAGATACGGGTGAGGCGGATGTTATTTACTCTGGAGAAAATGCTTGGCTGACGACAGAGGAAAAAGTAAAGGTACGCAACCAGGAAGAGGGTCTGGCTTTATTTTTACTGAATCACTATGAAAATGTTGAAAAAATTGAATTTACAAAGATTTCAAGAAAGCCTTTTGGACAGGCAAGATATGCTGCTTTACTTGTTAATGATAAGATAAAGATTTATACCGACCTGGATGATAGCTATGATGACTATCATTTGTCTGACAATCCTGAAAAAGACAGCCTGAAAGCTAAGGAGAATCCAACAAATTTGCAAAGTCTAGATAGCATTACTGTTATCTATTATACAGGGAAATGAAGGATGTGTTGCAATGAAAAAGCCAGACTGACTTAATCATCAGACTGGTTTTTTCGTGTCTCTTGGTGAAAGATGCTTTGCCATACTTCGTGGCGGCGCCAGAGGCTGGTATGGATAACACCGTCCATTTCATAGCGGATGAGCTTGGTTTTCTGGCTGACAGAGAGCAGTTCAAAGTTTTTGATAGGTGTTTTTGAGGCTCTTTCTGCCTGAAATTCAGCCTTGTTTAGCTGTCGGCCATCTTGGGAAATATAGAGAAATTCGGCGGACAGAAGCGTATCCAGTTGGCTGCCTTGCTCTACGAGCTGCTCACGCATGAGTAGGTTTGGATAAAGATTTTCCAATCTCTCATCTTCAGGAATGGGAGCGGGCTCGATATGAATGTCAATGTCAAAGACCCCAAAGCGCTTCATCAACATATCCTCAACCTGGTCCGCAATATCATGGCTTTCAAAAACAGACAAATCGGGATTCATTTCCAAGATAATATCCAGGTAGATATTACTGCCATAGGTCCTACCCCGCTGGGACTTAACCTGAGTGATTTTAGGAATTTCGAGAATAGCTTGCTTATAGTCTTGGAGCAGGCTCTCATCAAATCCGTCGGACAGGCTGAAGGATGATTCCATAAAGATATCATAGGCCGTCTTGAGAATGAAGAAGGTAATGACAATGGCTGCCAGCTTATCAACGATTGGGAAATTAAAGGCGCTGGCAATGATAGCAACTGAAGTGCCGATAGAAGTGACAGCGTCTGACAAGTTGTCCTTGGCTGCAGCATCCAGAGCCTTGGAATGAGCTTTTTTAGCTAGCTTTTTATTGTAAAAATAAACACCCAACATAATGATTGCCGAGATGATTCCGACCACGGCACCAACAGGGTCAATCTTGGTTTCTTGGTTGGAGATGATCTTCTGAATGGTTTCTATCAAGACATCAAAACCAACGAAAAACATGATAAAAGATGTGATGAGACTGGCCAGATCTTCTATCTTCCAGTGGCCGAAGCGATGGTCACGGTCGGCTGGTTTTCTGGCCATACGCAGGCCGATTAGAACGGCGATATTAGCCACGATATCAGAGACGTTGTTGAAGCCGTCGGCCGTCAGACTGGAGGACTGGAGGGTCGAGCCAGCGATGATTTTGACCGCGGAGAGAATCAGATAGGTAGCGATGGAAAGGATGGCTCCTCTCTCCGCTAGCTTCAGATTGTTACTAGGATTTTTCATGACAGCCTTTCTTTCTAAGTGGGGCAGCAGAACGGAAAAGAGACTTGCGAAGAAATGTCATCTCTGGACAGATGTTCTAAGTCTCATATGGGCTTATTATAGCAAAAATAGAGCTAATTTTCAATTTGCGTCGGGCGTAGGGTTGCTAAAATGACTTGCTAAAAATCTAATCTAAAATCAGAAATTCCTCTTCTTTCTGGTTTAGCTTCATCAGGATTTTTGTTATAATAGTAGCATTGACTTTGAAAGAGGAAGAAAAATGCATCCTTTATTAAACGGTATGAATGACCGTCAGGCTGAGGCGGTTCAGACAACAGAAGGCCCTTTGCTGATTATGGCGGGAGCTGGTTCGGGTAAGACCCGTGTCCTGACCCACCGCATTGCCTATTTGATTGATGAAAAGATGGTCAATCCTTGGAATATCCTTGCCATTACCTTTACTAATAAGGCTGCGCGGGAGATGAAAGAACGGGCTGAAAAACTCAAAACGGAGGCCCAAGATTGCTTAATCGCTACCTTCCACTCCATGTGTGTGCGTATTCTGCGGCGAGAGGCAGATCATATTGGCTACAACCGCAACTTCACAATCGTTGATCCAGGCGAACAGCGGACTCTGATGAAACGGATTCTTAAAAATCTCAATCTAGATCCTAAAAAGTGGAATGAGCGCGCCATTCTGGGTACTATTTCTAATGCTAAGAACGACCTGATTGATGAGGTGACCTATGCGAATCTAGCTGGTGATATGTATACAGAGATTGTGGCTAAGTGTTACACGACCTATCAAAAGGAATTGCGCCAGTCTGAGGCTATGGACTTTGATGACTTAATCATGCTGACCCTGCGGCTTTTTGACCAAAATCCTGACGTTCTGACCTACTACCAGCAACGTTACCAGTATATCCATGTGGACGAGTATCAGGATACCAACCATGCCCAGTACCAGCTGGTCAAGCTCTTGGCTTCCCGTTTTAAGAATATTTGCGTGGTCGGAGATGCTGATCAGTCTATCTATGGCTGGCGGGGAGCCGATATGCAGAATATTCTAGACTTTGAAAAAGATTATCCAGAAGCTAAGGTAGTTCTGCTTGAGGAAAACTATCGCTCTACTAAAACCATTCTTCAGGCGGCTAATGAAGTCATCCGAAACAACCGCAACCGCCATCCCAAAAATCTCTGGACTCAAAACGAAGACGGTGAGGAAATTGTCTACTATCGGGCTAATGACGAGCAGGACGAGGCTCTCTTTGTCGCTCGGACTATTGATCAGCTGAGCCGAGAAGGCTACAGTCATAAGGATTTTGCAGTTCTTTACCGGACCAATGCCCAGTCACGGACGGTGGAAGAAGCCTTGCTCAAGTCTAATATTCCCTATACCATGGTCGGTGGAACCAAGTTCTACAGCCGCAAGGAAATCCGCGATGTTATTTCTTATCTCAATCTCATCGCCAATCCTAGCGATAATATTAGCTATGAGCGCGTGGTCAATGAGCCTAAGCGTGGTGTCGGTCCAGGAACGGTGGAGAAAATTCGGGATTTTGCGTCCAGTCAGGAAATCTCTTTACTGGATGCGTCGGCCAATATCCTGCTGTCGCCGGTCAAGGGCAAGGCGGCTCAGGCAGTCTATGATTTTGCCAATATGCTTCTGGATTTGCGGGAGCGCTTGGATGACTACACAGTGACGGAGTTAGTAGAGGCTTTACTGGAAAAGACAGGTTATTCAGCAGCCTTAGCAGCCCAGGCGACCTTGGAGAGCCAAGCTCGGATTGAAAATATCGAAGAATTCCTGTCTGTAACCAAGAACTTTGATGAAAGTCCAGACAATCCTGCTGATGAGTCTGGTCTTGACAAGCTCAGCCGTTTTCTCAATGACTTAGCCTTGATAGCGGACACAGATGACGGAGATGAGGAGAGTTCTGAAGTGACTTTGATGACCCTTCACGCGGCTAAGGGATTGGAATTTCCAGTCGTCTTTCTGGTTGGTATGGAGGAAAATGTCTTTCCTCTGAGTCGGGCATCTGAAGACGAGGATGAGCTAGAAGAGGAGCGACGTTTGGCCTATGTTGGCATTACCCGAGCAGAAAAGGTTCTCTATCTGACTAACGCCAATTCCCGTATGCTTTATGGTAAAACCAACTATAATCAGCCGACCCGCTTTTTGAGAGAAATCAGCTCAGACTTGCTAGACTATCAAGGACTGGCTCGACCGGCAAATAGCTCCTTTAAGGTCAGTTATACCAATAGCGATACTAGCAAATTCGGTCAGGGCATGAGTCTAGCACAGGCTCTACAAGAGCGGAAGCGTCAGGCGGCACCAAGTTCCATTTCTACAGGCAGTCTGCCTTTTGGCGAGAGCAGTCAGAGCCAGCCATCTAAGCCTGAAGTTGCTTGGGCTATCGGAGATATTGTCCACCATAAGAAATGGGGCGATGGAACAGTTTTGGCAGTCTCTGGCAGTGGAAACAGTCAAGAGCTCAAGATTAATTTCCCAGAAGTTGGTCTGAAGAAAGTGCTGGTCAGCATAGCACCGATTGAGAAAAAATCATGATGAGACAGTCGATTGAAGCCTGGATCTATCATCCAGAGGATGGAGAAATCTTGCTCTTGAGAGTTGAGGATGAGAAAGTTTCCTTTTGGCAGCCCATTACTGGTGGGATTGAGAGCGGTGAGAGCCCAGAAGAAGCCTGCCTTCGTGAAATAAAAGAGGAGACCGGCTTGCTCTTAGCTTGTTCAAATCTGACTAGTCTTGGAGATATTACGGTAAAGATTGATGAAAATCTGTCTATCCACAAGAATCTTTTTCTAGTTCTGACAGAACAGAAGGAAATCCAGCTTTCAGATGAGCATGTAGGAGCTCAGTGGGTAGCTTTAGACAAAGTTTCGTCGCAGCTGTACTGGCCCAGCAATCAGGCGACTTTTGAGATTATAACTGAGAAGCTATAAGATATAGCTTCTCTTTATTTCTTTTGATAAGGAAATTCTATTAGTCAAGCGAGACGTTTAGTGGTAGACTTATCACATAACTATAGTGAGGTGACCTTATGACACGTGAATTTAAATTTGAAACCCTGCAGCTTCATGCCGGACAGACAGTTGACCCGACAACCAAGTCACGGGCTCTGCCTATTTACCAGACAACTTCCTATGTGTTTGAAGATACCCAGGAGGGTGAAGATCTATTTGCCCTTCGCAAGCCGGGCAATATCTACACTCGGATTACCAATCCGACCCTGTCTGCTTTTGAGGAGCGGATTGCGGCTTTGGAGGGTGGAGTCGGAGCTCTAGCAACAGCTTCTGGTATGGCGGCCCTTACCTATACCGTTCTAGCTTTGGCGCATGCTGGCGACCATGTAGTGGCAGCCTCCACTATCTACGGCGGCACCTTTAATCTGCTCAAGGAAACCCTGCCTCGCTATGGCATTACCACGACTTTTGTGGATATTGAAAATCTGGCTGAAGTAGAGGCAGCCATTCAGGACAATACCAAGCTGGTTCTGATTGAAAGCTTGGGCAATCCTTTGATTAATATTCCTGACTTTGAAGCTTTGGCAGAGCTGGTTCATGCTCACAAGATTCCGTTGATTTCCGACAATACATTTGCTACGCCTTATCTGATCAATGTCTTTTCTCATGGAGTGGACATCGCGGTTCATTCTGCGACCAAGTTTATCGGAGGTCACGGAACCAGCATCGGTGGTGTGATTGTGGACAGCGGTCGTTTCGACTGGGAAGCTTCTGGCAAGTTTCCGCAGTTTGTGGACCCGGACCCGAGCTATCATGATATCAGTTATACGCGCGATGTCGGAGCAGCAGCTTTTGTCACTGCTGTCCGAACTCAGCTCTTGCGTGATACGGGTGCAGCCATGTCTCCCTTCAATGCCTTTCTCTTCCTGCAGGGGTTGGAGACTCTCTCTTTGCGTGTAGAGCGCCATGTGTCCAATGCCGAGAAGATTGTAGATTTCCTAGCAGGACATCCTAAGGTTGAGCAGGTCAATTATCCCAAGCTTGCTGACAGTCCTTATCATGCTTTGGCAGAAAAATATTTCCCTAAAGGCGTGGGCTCAATTTTCACTTTTAATGTCAAAGGTGGGGAGAAAGAAGCTCGTAAGGTTATTGACAGCTTGGAGATTTTCTCTGACTTGGCAAATGTAGCAGATGCTAAATCCCTGGTCGTCCATCCAGCTACGACGACTCATGGTCAGATGTCGCCAGAAGATCAGCTGGCAGCAGGCATTACACCAAATCAAATCCGTCTCTCTATCGGTCTTGAAAATGTGGATGACTTGATAGAAGATTTGAGAATCGCCTTGGAATCTATATAATTTTCAAGGCCTCTAGACAGAGCAAATAAGAATAAAACTAGGTTTTCGCCTAGTTTTTTGTTATAATAGAATGGAATATATAAAAATAGTAGGTAATTTAAATGACAATTTCGGTGATTGTTCCGTGCTTTAATGAAGAAGAATCTATTCCTTTGTTTCATGAAGCTATGGAAGCGGTGAAATATCAAATCCGTGACCAGTTTGAATATATTTTTGTCAATGACGGATCGACAGACCAAACCTTGGCTGTTTTGCGTGAGCTCAGCAGTCGCTGTCCAGATGTGCACTATCTGTCCTTTTCTCGTAATTTCGGGAAAGAAGCAGCCCTCTATGCTGGTTTGCAAGAGGCGAGCGGGGATTTTGTGACGGTCATGGATGTAGATTTGCAGGATCCGCCCGAGCTCCTGATTGAGATGAAGGCTATGCTGGACACGAATCCTGAGCTGGACTGTGTGGGTACTCGTCGCACTACGCGTGAGGGTGAGCCGCCAATCCGAAGCTTTTTTGCCAATTTGTTCTATAAGCTGATTAACAAGATTAGTCAGGTAGAGATGGTGGATGGTGCGCGTGACTTTCGACTGATGCGCCGCCAGATGGTAGAGGCTATTCTGGATGTTTCAGAGTACAATCGCTTCTCCAAGGGAATTTTTGCCTGGGTTGGCTTCAATACCGAGTATTTGGAATACAAAAATGTTGAACGAGTGGCTGGTAAGACCTCTTGGAATTTCTGGTCTCTTTTCAACTATTCTTTGGAAGGCATCGTCAATTTCTCTGATGCGCCGCTCAACATCGCCTTTTTAGGAGGTATCTTGTCTTGGATTTTAGCCTTCATCCTGATGGCGGTGATTATTATCCGTACCTTGGTTTTTGGTGATCCGACATCGGGCTGGCCATCCCTTATGACCGTCATTCTCCTTATCGGTGGTTTTCAGCTACTGACCATCGGTATCCTAGGTAAATACATTGGCAAAATCTTCATGGAAACCAAGCATCGTCCAATTTATGTGATAAAAGAGAAGAGTAAATAAGATAGCAGATTTTTTCTGCTTTTTTTGTTATAATAAACTCATTGAATGTTTATGATGTGAAAGGAAAGACAAATGATTTTAATTACAGGTGCGAATGGACAGCTGGGTACAGAGCTTCGCTATCTTTTGGATGAGCGCAATGAAGAATATGTGGCTGTTGATGTAGCTGAAATGGATATTACCAATGCCCAAATGGTGGACAAGGTCTTTGCGGAAGTTAAGCCAAGCTTGGTCTATCACTGCGCAGCCTATACAGCTGTTGATGCTGCTGAGGACGAAGGAAAAGAGCTGGACTATGCCATCAATGTGACCGGTACAGAAAATGTAGCAAAAGCTGCAGAAGCTCACGGAGCAACCTTGGTCTACATCTCAACAGACTATGTCTTTGACGGACAAAAGCCTGTCGGTGAGGAGTGGGAAGTAGATGACCGGCCGGATCCGCAGACTGAGTATGGCCGTACCAAGCGTATGGGCGAGGAGCTGGTTGAGAAATATTCCAGCCGTTTCTACATTATCCGTACTGCCTGGGTCTTTGGTAACTATGGTAAAAACTTTGTTTTTACCATGCAAAATCTTGCCAAGACGCACAAAACTCTGACCGTAGTCAATGACCAGCATGGCCGTCCGACTTGGACTCGTACGCTGGCTGAATTTATGACTCATTTGGCTGAAAATCAAAAGGAATTTGGTTATTACCATCTGTCTAATGATGCGACAGAGGACACGACATGGTATGACTTTGCAGTGGAAATTCTCAAAGATACAGATGTGGAAGTCCAACCGGTTGATTCCAGCAAATTCCCGGCCAAGGCTAAGCGGCCTTTCAACTCAACTATGAGCTTGACCAAGGCCAAGTCTACAGGCTTTGTCATTCCGACTTGGCAGGATGCCTTGAAAGAGTTTTACAAGCAAGAGAAGAAACAGTGATATTCTTTGAAGTTTATAACAGCGACAGAACTTAGTCTCAGACTAGGTTCTGTTTTTTTCTAGCAGACTCAAGAAGTGATTTTCAGGTGCGTGCTCTGGTGGAGAAAGAGCTGGCTTGAAGATGCGGGTGGAAAATGAGAATGAGAAGAATTTTCCACAGATCTTATCCCCTTAAAATAAAGATGTTTCAATTTGATGAAATTCTGTGGATAACCTTTATTATTTCATGCAACTGTGTTACAATGTTACTATAAATAAAATAGAAGAGGTGTGTGAATATGTCACGTAAACCATTTATTGCTGGTAACTGGAAAATGAACAAAAATCCTGAAGAAGCAAAGGCTTTTGTAGAAGCGGTTGCTGCTAAGCTACCTTCTTCAGATTTAGTAGAAGCTGGTGTCGCTGCTCCAGCACTTGATTTGACAACTGTTTTGGCAGCAGCTAAAGGAAGCAATCTTAAAGTTGCAGCCCAAAACGCTTACTTTGAAGATGCAGGTGCCTTCACTGGTGAAAACAGCCCTAAAGTTCTTGCAGAAGTTGGAGTTGACTACATTGTTATCGGTCACTCAGAACGCCGCGATTATTTCCATGAAACAGACCAAGACATCAACAAAAAAGCGCATGCTATCTTCCGCAATGGTCTGGTGCCAATCATCTGCTGTGGTGAGTCGCTAGAAACTTACGAAGCTGGTAAAGCAGTAGATTTCGTTGGTGCTCAAGTATCAGCTGCTTTGAAAGACTTGACAGCTGAGCAAGTTGCATCATTGGTTATCGCGTATGAGCCAATCTGGGCTATCGGTACTGGTAAGTCAGCAACTCAAGACGACGCTCAAAAGATGTGTAAAGCAGTTCGTGACGTTGTAGCAGCTGACTTTGGTCAAGAAGTAGCGGACAAGGTTCGTGTTCAGTACGGTGGTTCTGTAAAACCTGAAAATGTTGCGTCTTACATGGCTTGTCCAGATGTTGACGGTGCTCTTGTTGGTGGTGCATCACTTGAAGCTGAAAGCTTCTTGGCATTGCTTGATTTTGTAAAATAAAAAATGTTGAAAAAAGACTTGTCCTCCCAAAGGTGACAAGTTTTTTAAAAGTTGGAGAGAAAAGTTGAAATCGAAAGAATTGGTTTATTTAGCGAGTACGGCTATTTTGTTGGCAGCGACTGCCAATGTTGCAAAAGCCGAGGAACATACAATCGCTGAGTCAGAAATTTTAAAAACAGAAAGGTCTGTTAGTTCCCAGAATCAGATAGTGAATGCGGCTGCATCGCAAGCGTCTAATCAGCCGATTGTAGGAGTATCATCTGCAGAACAGTCAGTTCAAGCAGTTAAGCAAGAGGAGCAAATAACGAATGCTGTAGGAACAGCTGTTGAGTCTGGAGGAGCAGCTCAATCAGCTACTGTAGAAACTCAGGTGGCACCTGCTAAGCCAGAAGGGCAAACTCAGTCAGATGCAAATAATTTTAATCAGAATGAAACTGCAGCTGATCAGTCAGCAAAAGCAAGCTCTTCTGTTGCAGATTCTGCTATTGCCTCAGAGCCAAAGGCCAGTCCTGCAGTAGCATCAGCACCAAAAGCTAGTAATGCTGGAAAAACTGTATTTTATAATGCTGGGTCAAAGGCTCAGGCAGCCCGCGGGAATTCCCAAGCAGAGATTAAAGGTACTTCCTTTGTAGATGTCAGCAGCCACAATGGCCATATCAGCGTAGACGACTACCGTAAATTAGCCCAGCAAGGGGTTGGCGGGGCCGTTGTCAAACTGACAGAAGGAACCCATTACACTAATCCATTTGCCGAGTCTCAGGTGAGAAATGCGCAGGGAGCTGGTTTACAAGTATCGACCTATGCCTTCTCGCACTATACCAGTGATGAAGAAGCGAGAGCTGAAGCGCGCTATTACGCTGCCTTTGCCAATAGACTAGGTCTGCCTAAAAATACAGTTATGGTCAACGACATGGAAGATCCTAAAATGCAAAATGGGATTAACCAGCATACCCAGGCTTGGGCAGATGAGATGCGCAGACTGGGTTATTCTAACCTGATGTACTATACCAGTGCCAGCTGGCTGGATCAAAATAATCTTCGCAGCAAGGGACCGGTTAATACATCGCAATTTGGCTATAGCAACTTCTGGGTGGCCCAGTATCCGTCTTCTAATTTAAATCTTGATGGAGCTAAATCTCTCAAATACAATAGTGGCGCTGGAGCATGGCAGTTTACAGCCCAGGCTCAGCTGTTAGCTGGCAAGCATGTATTTGACCATAGCGTTGATTACACTGGGAGATTTACCCAGCAGTCTGCTCTTGCTAAGCAGCCTTTAAAGGGTAACATCAGTATTCAAAATAAGAATAATGTCAATGGTAGCTTTGATGTTGTGATTTCAAACGTTTCTGCTCCTTATGGAGTGTCTGTTGTTAGTGTTCCAGTGTGGTCTGAAGCTAATGGTCAAGACGATATTATCTGGTACACAGCCACTCAGCAGGCCAATGGTACTTATAAAGTTTCTGTTGATTCTAGCAGACATAAGGATTCAGTTGGCAAGTACAATGTCCATCTCTACTATGTCCGCAACGACGGTCAATTAGTCGGTGTTGGCGGTACTACAACCAATGTATCTATCATCAAGCCACAGGGCAAAATCAGCATCCAGAATCGTAACAGCGAAACTGGTGATTTCGATATTGTGGTTTCAGGTATCTCATCCCCTGGTGGTCTTAAGACTGTCTCTCTGCCGACTTGGTCAGAGGCCAATGGTCAAGATGATATCAAATGGTATACTGCTGAACGTCAGGCCGACGGCACCTATCGTAAGCGAGTCCGCATAAGTGATCACAATCATGTGCAGGGCGAGTACAATGTCCATCTCTACTATGTCCAAAATGACGGCCGCTTGGTTGGTGTAAGCGGCACTAAAACGACCGTTTCTCTTGGCAAACCTAAGGGGACCATCAGTATTCAAAATCGAAACAAAGAAACTGGCGATTTTGATATCGTTGTTTCAGGTATTTCATCTCCGGGCGGTCTGAAGAGCGTTTCTCTGCCAACTTGGTCTACTGTGAATGGTCAAGATGATGTTAAATGGTATGACGCTGAGCGTCAGGCTGATGGCACTTATCGTAAGCATGTCCGTCTGAGTGATCACAATAATGTTGAGGGTGAGTACAATGTGCACCTTTACTATGTGCAGAATGATGGCCGCTTGGTCGGTGTGGGCGGCACTAAAACGACTATTTCCATAGAAAAACCAAAAGCCCAAGGTAAAATCAGCATCCAGAATCGCAACAGTGAAACGGGTGATTTTGATATTGTCGTTTCAGGAATTGTCTCTCCTGGCGGTCTCAAGACTGTTTCCCTGCCAACTTGGTCAGAGGCCAATGGCCAAGATGACATCAAATGGTATGACGCAGAACGTCAGGCTGACGGCACTTATCGGAAACGAGTTCGCCTGAGCGATCATAACAATGTCCAAGGCGAATATAATGTGCACCTTTACTATATGCAGAATGATGGCAAACTAGTAGGAGCAGGCGGCATCAAGACCAACGTTTCTATCAGCAAGCCGCAGGGTAAAATCAGCATCCAGAATCAAAACAAGGAAACTGGCGATTTTGATATTGTTGTTTCGGGTATTGTCTCTCCGGGCGGTCTGAAGGGAGTCTCCCTGCCAACCTGGTCCACAGCCAACGGCCAAGATGATGTCCAATGGTACACAGCAGAGCGTCAGGCTGATGGTACTTATCGTAAGCATGTCCGTCTGAGTGACCATAACAACGTTGAGGGCGAATATAATATGCACCTTTACTATGTGCAGAATGATGGCAGCTTGGTTGGTGTGAGCGGCACTAAAACGACTATTTCCATTGAGAAACCAAAAGCGCAAGGTAAAATCAGTATTCAGAATCGCAACAGCGAAACCGGCGATTTTGATATTGTCGTTTCAGATATCGTATCACCAGGTGGTCTTAAGACAGTTTATCTTCCAACTTGGTCAGAGGTTAATGGCCAAGATGATGTCCAATGGTACACAGCGGATCGTCAGGCTGATGGTACTTATCGTAAGCATGTATATGCGCGTGACCATAACAATTTTCAGGGCGAATATAATGTCCATCTCTACTATGTGCAAAATGATGGCAAGCTAGTAGGAGCAGGCGGCATCAAGACCAATGTGTCAATCAGTAAGCCGCAGGGTAAAATCAGTATTCAAAATAAGAACAATGACACTGGAGAGTTTGATATTGTAGTATCAGGCATTGTGGCACCAGAAGGTCTCAAGACAGTTTACCTGCCGACTTGGTCAGAAGCGAATGGCCAAGATGATGTCCAATGGTACACAGCGGATCGTCAGGCTGATGGTACTTATCGTAAGCATGTGTATGCGCGTGACCATAAGAATAATGCAGGCGAGTACAATGTTCATTTGTATTACTTAAATAATCAAAATCAGCTGCAGGGAGCTGGTGGAGAAAAGACCTCTATCTCCGTGAACCGTCCTCAGGCAGCTACCAATCAGCGAGACCGCGTCCTTGCGGCGGCAGCTGCTATGGTAGGTGTTAAGGGAGGCAGTGCTGAGCATCAGCGCTTGGTCAATGATTATAACAGTGTCAGACCGCTGCCAGTTGGCTATGCTGTGAAAAACACAGATGACTGGTGCGACATTTTCACGACGGTTATTTTCCAAAGAGAAGGCTTGAGCGATCTTATCGGCCGTGAGTGTGGTGTAGAGCGCCATATTCATATTTTCCAAAGACTAGGTATCTGGAATGAAGATGGCAATTCGACTCCTAGCGCAGGTGATATCATCACCTTTAACTGGGACAAAGATACCCAGCAAAACGATGGCTGGGCTGATCATATCGGTATTGTCGAAAAAGTCGAAAATGGGATCATTCACACGATTGAAGGTAACAGCAATAACGTAGTTAAACGCAATACTTACCGCATCGGTCATGGAAATATCCGTGGTTTTGCGACACCTCGTTATAGATAAACATACAAAAAAACCAAGGGAAACCTTGGTTTTTTAACGTCTTAGAATTTTCTTTATGAGCTGAAGCAGCTTAAATTTGAGAGGGTTAGGATAATAACGGAAAGTTCCCATTTTTCGGACGATGAAGCCGTTGAAGTTCTGTTTGAAGCGCAGAACACCGTCAGAACCGTCGAAAATTCCCATTATACCGAGGAAATTATAAAATGGGATACCTCTCTTGACGCTTTCGGTCATAACGTATTCCTGCAACAGGGCTGGAGCGTAGAATTTGTTGAACTCAGGATAAGATCCACTGAAGAGATAGGTTGCTTCCTGAGGGGTGTAGATAAAGAGGCTGGCAGCCAGAATCTGGTCTTGGTCGCCGTACTTGTCAATCAGTTCTTGGGCTTCTGTTTTGCGGGTTTCAAAGCTATCAAACTGGCTGGAAAGCTCTCGCAGCTGATTTTGCTTTTTTTCAGATTGAGGGTTGTTTTCCAAGTCCGCCTGCAGTTTCTGAATTTTCTGGCTCAGTTTCTCTTGGTCTTTTTGTAAGTTCTGAAGATAGTCCTTGAAGTTGAGACTGGCTGTCATAAAGTCTGCTTGCTGACCAAAGCTATCATAAAAATCTTGATAGTAGTCTAGTGGCTTGTCATCATATTCCCGTCGGTCAGAAGTGGCAGCTGTGATATCTTTAAAAATGCTGAGTTGGTCATGTTCCAGCCTTGTTAGCTTGATACCAAAGGTGTTAGCCTTTTTGACGGTCGCCTTGCCGTTTTTACTGAAGGACTTGAGCAAGTCTTTCTCTGTCAGACCAGATAAGTCTTTGACATAATGCCAATCAGGCTCCCCGCCTGGATAGCCCGTCTGTAGGCCGTCAAAGTCAAAGCCCAAATCAGTCAGTTGCTGGATAAGCTCGCCTTTTTCAGCAGATATGGGCTGGCCATTGCTGTCAAAGGCCTGATAAGTCTCGTAGGGCTTGATGATGAGCTCTAGGGCACCTTCTTTTTTAGCATAGGCTTGCAAAGCTTGATAGAAAGGAGTCAGGTATTGAGCATCAGTAGAGACAGGACCGCAGTTGATTTCCATATGGAGGCCGCCAGTCATCGGCATACTGTAGAGGACAGCAGACACCACTACCTGTCCCTGCGGGTCAGTGTAGCCGACATACTGGGTACTGAAGCCCCGCTTGTTCAGCAGCTCTGCCATTTCCACGGTCTGCATAAAAGAGCGTTGGGAGCTAGCTGAGGTATGCTGGATAAATTCTTCTTGGCTGAGAAGTTTAAAGGTCATAGGCTTCCTTTCTTTTAATGCTTGCTGCGCAGTTTCTTTCTGAGTGTGTAGGCCAGATTGGAGAGGTGGTAAAGAGGATTAGTTGGCAGGTTGAACTCACCAGCGAATTCCTCAATGGTTGGATTGAACTTGGATTTAAAGCTGTAGAGACCGCCCTTGAGGTCGTTTTCGATTCCGCCCATATTTTGCCAATCTGCTCCGCGCTCAAAAGCATGTGTGGCCGTTTCGTACCAAGTGATAATGGCTGGCTGGTAACGGCGGTACTCCTCGTCCATTCCGGCATAGATATTTTCAGAGGTCTTGCCGTATTCCAAGACCAAGGTGCCAGACAGGGGAACGACAGTAGCACCTTGGCTGATTTTGTCCTGCAGAAAGTCAATCTCTTCTTGGAGGCGTTTCTGTTCTTGCTGGTTATTCTCAATCTTGCCAGGCTTGGTTTTCTCGGTAAATTTCTCTGCTTCCTTGAGTGTCTTAGTCAGCTGAGCCTGCAAGTCTTCCAATCGTGCCTTTAGATCAATGCTGGACAAGGTGATGTAGGAGTGCTCAGGATAAGTATCCAAGAGTTTTTGATAATAGTCTTTGCCGCGTAGGTGGATGTTTTTTCTGTTTTCTGTCTTCTTCATCAGGGCTGAAAAGTCATCCAGTAATTCTGCTCCGCCAAATTGGATTTGAATGCCTTTGTTACGGGCAGTGCGAATAGCCTGTCGGGTACTCTTAGAAAGCAGCTCCTCGCTGAAATCTTCTTTATGAATATTGGCCTGCAAGCGAGGCTGAATGGTTTCGTCCAGAGACTCAGTCCGTCCGACCCAGACAGCGCCTGCTTCCTGTAACTGTTGAATCAGCTCAATCGTTTCTGCCTTGTCTTGCAATTCACCGCCCATCTTGCTTTCTGCCAGAAAGAGGCTAGGGTCAAACTTGACAAAGAGCGCTTTTTTCTCCTTGGCAAATTTCTTGAGCGAGGCCAAAACAAAGGCCAGCAGCTCCTTGTCACCATAGTCCATGATGGGGCCGCGCGGGATATAAAGCATGGTCATCCCTAAGGGCAGTGGTTTAATTAGGACACTGGCTGCGGCAACCAAGTGGTCATCTTTATAGAAGCCTAAGCGCTCATTGGCCCAGTTGTCCTTAATCTGAGCCCAGGCAGAACTCTGCAGAAGATTAGCCTGCGGATGAGCCGTGACAAAATCGTCGTGTTCCTGAGCTGAAATTCCAATTTTGTAACTAAACATTAGTCTAATACCCACTCTCTAATAGCGTGTGCTACGCCGGATTCGTCGTTCGATTTGGTGATATATTTGGCAATTTTCTTGAGTTCTTCCTTGCCATTTTCCATGACAACAGGAGAGCCAACGGCTTCCAGCATGGCGCGGTCATTTTCTTCATCACCGATAGCCATAGTCTGCTCCTTGCTTAAGCCAAGTTTTTCAGCCAGATGAAGGATAGCAGCCCCTTTATTGACAGTTTTTTTGACAATTTCCAGATAAAAAGGAGCTGATTTTACCAGTGTATACTTTTCGGCTAATTCCGGTGGCAGCTTAGCAATGGCCGCATCCAGAATTTCTGGCTCATCAATATACATGCACTTAACGATTTCTTTATTGACCATTTCTTCAGGTGTGCGGTAGAAGATAGGCATGCTGACCAGATTGGACTCGTAAACAGTGTACTTGCCGATGTTTCGATTGGCTGTATAAATGCCGTCCTTAGTGATAGCATGCATGTGAACACCTAATTTTCGCCCGAGCAGTTCGATATCCAGATAGTCCTCATAAGTCAATGTTTCTTTGATTAATTCTTCGCCAGTAACAGTATCCTGCACCAGTCCGCCGTTGAAGGTAACGACGTAGTTGTCTGGCTGATTAAGCTCTAGCTCCTCGAGAAGCTTTTGAACTCCTGCAATAGGACGGCCGGTTGCAATAACGATTTTTACACCAGCAGCCTTGGCATCTTGAACAGCGCTGAAGACTTCAGGAGTGATTTCTTTTTGGTTATTTAAAAGGGTACCGTCAATGTCAACGGCAACTAATTTGATAGACATTTTATTCTCCGTAGGTAAATTGGTCGTTTTTGATATAGTGCATAAAGGTCTGGTTTTTTTCGCTGAAAAGTCCGGTCTCTGCCAGCATTTCCTTGGGGAAGTAGAAGCGATTATCACCCTGTCTGGTCCCGGCTAGCGAATGGACGATAGGAGACAGGCTGGACAGTTCTGCTAAGCTGCCATCTTTTTGTAGGATTTCAATCTGGGTCCGAGGTTTTTCAACGTCAGGCCGGTAGAAATCGTAAGGTAAATCAAAATTACGATGGATAGCAGTATAGTAATCAGGGTCAAAACCAACCTGTCCAACTAGGTCTCGCATGATATCCAAATGCCCTTCGTTTTCCTGAGAGAAGACGATAGACTTAAAGACCTTGCGGTTGATAAAACGCTGAGCCAGGTCAGATAAAATCTTGTCTGGACTAGTCATCCAAACTTGGAAATAGGTATTCATAACACCATCATCCAAGGCCAGATAATCCTGCAGAGTCACTCTGTTTTCAAAGAATGGAATGAGATTGGGCGATGACAGCGCAAAGTAATCCTTCTGAGCCGGATAGAGAAATTTAGCCCGCTTGAGCAGATTTTGCAGCAGAACTTCCATAGCACGGCTGGCCGGGTGGAAATAGACCTGCATGTACATCTGGTAGCGGCTGACTACATAGTCCTCTACCGCATGCATGCCATTGCGCTTGAAGGCGATGCCGTTTTCTACTGGACAAATCACTCGTAAAATTCTGGTTAAGTCAAATTGCCCATAGGAAGCGCCAGTAAAGAAGGAATCTCGCAAGAGATAATCCATCCGGTCTACATCGATTTGGCTGGAAATCAGCTGGACCACCTGCTTATTGGGATAGGTATGGTTAATGACGCTAGCTACCTTTTCTGGGAAATCCGGCGAAACCTGCACCAGGACCTGATGAATCTCTGTTTCAGGACTGGTGATGATTTGCCGCGTAATGTCCTCGTGATTAGTGTCAAAAAGACGCTCGAAAGTGTGTGAATAAGCTCCGTGTCCCAAGTCATGTAGGAGAGCAGCTGTCATGGTCAGCAGGCTTTCGTGACTGTCCCAGTTGGCTTGGTATTTTTCATTGAAAATCTTAGTGATGCGCCGGGCAATCTCATAAGCTCCCAGACAATGCGAAAAACGGCTGTGCTCCCCGCCGTGGAAAGTATAGCCGGAGGTACCCAGCTGTTTGATGCGGCGCAGCCGTTGAAATTCTTTAGTATTGATTAAATCATAAATAACCTGATGGTCCACATGAACATAATTATGAACTGGGTCCCGAAATACTTTTTCAATCATGTTATCATTATACCACAAATCATAGTAGGAAAAAAATCAAAGCTGCAACTGAAAGAAGAGCAATTTTGTCCTTTTTTTGATAAAATAGGGAAAGAAAAAACAGAAACGAGATGAGGATGCAAATTAGAATAAAAAATCACATCCAGCTGGACGGGCATACCGAGCTAATCGATCAGGTCTACGATACGGACTGGACGCAAAAAGGAGACTATCACTATCTACTATACAAGAATGAAGAAGGAGAGAAAGTAGTTCTGAAGTTTCATGATAAAGAGTTGCTTATGACCCGCTTTTCTGAGCCTAAGTCCATCATGCGCTTCATCAGTCAAGGGCAGGCGCTGGTTGGCATCCATACACCTGTGGGCTTGCAGCAGTTTGTGACCGATACTTCTTTTTACAAGTTTGATTTGACCAAGCAAATTCTGCAACTTCATTATCAGCTGAAAACTGTTGATGGAGAGCAGATTTTTGCCAGCTATGAAATGGAGATTAGCTGGGGTTAATTGCTATTCTCCGAGAAAACTCTTGAAAATCATGATGTTTTCCCTTGCAAAAGCTTGAAAATTTGGTATAATAGTTTCTAACTCAAGGGAGTAGCTAACGGAATAACCGTTACAAGGTCGTCAATACGAAAGAAATTTCCGGCCTTGTATGAAATAGCGAGACTTGTTAATAAACAGGTCTCTTTTTTGTTTCTGACTTTTTGGATATGACTGATTCGGCTTGATATGATGAGTCGTAGTGGTTAGAAAAGTTCAGAAATAAAAGAGGCCAAGAGGAGGAATACATTGTCAAAAGAACAAAAGCGCCAAGCTTTTTACACCCAGAGTCCTGAGGAAATTTTCAAAACTTTGGACGCTTCAGAGCAAGGTTTGTCCAGTCAAGAAGCAGCCAAGCGTTTAGCTGATTATGGCCGTAATGAACTGGATGAAGGGGAGAAAAAATCTCTCTTAATGAAGTTTTTGGAGCAGTTCAAGGATTTGATGATTATCATCTTGTTGGTAGCAGCTGTTTTGTCTGTTGTCACATCAGGTGGTGAAGATATTGCAGATGCTTTAATCATCTTAGCAGTAGTAATCATTAATGCCATCTTCGGTGTCTATCAGGAAGGCAAGGCTGAAGAAGCAATTGCAGCTCTCAAGTCTATGTCTAGCCCGGCTGCGCGTGTCCTGCGTGATGGCCATGTCACAGAAGTAGATTCTAAGGAGTTGGTACCTGGCGATATCGTTAGACTGGAAGCCGGCGACGTTGTCCCAGCGGATATGCGACTTTTGGAAGCTAATTCACTGAAAATCGAAGAAGCGGCTCTGACAGGTGAGTCTGTGCCGGTTGAGAAAGACTTGACTGTTGAGGTAGCTGCAGATGCTGGTATTGGCGACCGTGTGAACATGGCCTTCCAAAACTCAAATGTGACCTATGGTCGTGGGGTTGGATTGGTTGTCAATACAGGGATGTATACTGAAGTCGGCCATATCGCAGGTATGTTGCAGGATGCGGATGAAACGGACACACCGCTCAAGCAAAATCTTAATAGTCTGTCTAAGGTTCTGACCTATGCTATCTTGGTGATCGCTGCGGTGACTTTTGTAGTCGGTGTCTTCATTCAAGGTAAAAATCCACTGGATGAGCTGATGACCTCTGTAGCCTTGGCAGTTGCGGCTATCCCTGAAGGTCTGCCAGCTATCGTTACCATTGTGCTGGCTTTGGGAACTCAGGTTCTGGCTAAGCGGAATTCGATTGTCCGTAAGCTTCCGGCTGTTGAGACTTTAGGATCAACTGAGATTATCGCTTCAGATAAGACTGGTACCTTGACCATGAATAAGATGACGGTCGAAAAAGTCTTTTACGACGGAGTCCTGAATGAAGCTGGCCAAGATATTGAACTTGGCTTGGAGCTGCCGCTCTTACGTTCAGTTGTCTTAGCCAATGATACCAAGATTGATCAAGAAGGGAAGCTGATTGGTGATCCAACAGAAACAGCCTTTATCCAGTATGCTTTGGACAAGGGCTATGATGTGAAGGCCTTTTTAGAGAAATATCCTCGTGTAGCTGAGCTGCCCTTTGATTCAGACCGTAAGCTCATGTCTACTGTCCATCCATTGCCAGATGGGAAATTCCTTGTGGCAGTAAAGGGAGCACCAGATCAACTCTTGAAACGCTGTGTTGCCCGTGATAAGGCTGGAGATGTTGCAGCGATTGATGATGCTACTTCACAGCTGATTAAGTCTAACAACTCAGAGATGGCTCACCAAGCTCTGCGCGTGCTGGCTGGTGCTTACAAGATTATTGATGCAGTTCCGACTGACCTGACATCTGAAAATCTAGAAAATGATTTAATCTTTACTGGTTTAATCGGTATGATTGACCCAGAACGTGCAGAAGCAGCAGAAGCTGTTCGCGTCGCTAAAGAAGCTGGTATTCGTCCGATTATGATTACTGGTGACCATCAGGATACAGCTGAAGCTATCGCTAAGCGTTTGGGTATCATCGAAGAAGGAGATACTGAAGACCATGTCCTGACTGGTGCAGAGCTCAATGAGCTTTCTGATGCAGAATTCGAAAAGGTTGTTGGCCAATACTCTGTCTATGCACGGGTTTCTCCTGAGCATAAGGTACGGATTGTCAAAGCTTGGCAAAACCAAGGTAAGGTCGTAGCCATGACAGGTGATGGTGTCAATGACGCACCAGCTCTGAAGACAGCTGATATCGGTATCGGTATGGGAATTACCGGTACAGAAGTATCTAAGGGTGCCTCTGACATGATTCTGGCAGATGATAACTTTGCGACCATCATTGTAGCCGTGGAAGAAGGACGTAAGGTCTTCTCTAATATTCAAAAGACTATCCAGTATCTCCTTTCAGCTAATACAGCTGAGGTACTGACTATTTTCTTGGCAACCCTCTTTGGCTGGGATGTGCTGCAGCCAGTTCATCTGCTTTGGATTAACCTAGTAACGGATACCTTCCCAGCTATTGCTCTGGGGGTTGAGCCTGCTGAGCCAGGTGTCATGAGTCATAAGCCTCGTGGCCGTAAGTCTAGCTTCTTTTCAGGTGGAGTGATGAGCTCTATCATCTATCAGGGTGTCCTGCAAGGGGCTTTGGTTCTGGCGGTTTATGGTTATGCTATCTCTAATCCCGTCCATGTCGGTGATATCAAGGCTATCCATGCGGACGCTCTGACAATGGCCTTTGCAACCCTTGGCCTCATCCAGCTCTTCCATGCTTATAATGTGAAATCTGTTTATCAATCTATCTTTACAGTTGGTCCATTCAAGTCTAAGACCTTTAACTGGTCTATTCTGGTTTCTTTCATCCTATTGATTTCAACTATTGTAATTGATCCACTGGAAAAGATTTTCCATGTGACCAAACTGGACTTGTCACAATGGACAGTTGTTCTGATTGGTAGCTTTGCCATGATTGTCATTGTTGAAATTG
The DNA here is from genome assembly GCF_963528215.1 of uncultured Streptococcus sp. Taxonomy (GTDB): domain Bacteria; phylum Bacillota; class Bacilli; order Lactobacillales; family Streptococcaceae; genus Streptococcus. The sequence goes on along the minus strand of NZ_CAURVL010000007.1, from coordinate 19,772 downwards.
TTAAGTTCATCCAACGTAAATTAGGTATGGATAAGAATGCTATTTAACAGCAAAAAGTCATCTGCGGATGGCTTTTTTGCGTACAAGGCGGTATAATCAAATTCAAAGAAAGCAACTCGAAAGGACGGTGAAAGTATGTATCAAAATTTATGAAAGAAGTTGGAAGAAGCCTCTCCTTTATATTATGAGGAAGAAATCTTATGGTTGCTGGATCATATTGGTCATCCAGAAGCGAAAATCCGTGATGAGTTAGTCTTTTCGTCCATAGCAAGGGGACTTCAGGATGATCTGTTTTCAGCTGAACAGTTTCGTTTCTTGGCTCAAGAAGCAGTCAAAAGACAAGGACTTTTTTACGAGAGTGATAAAAATGGTCAAGCTACCTTAACACGTTCCTTCACGGCTTTACTTTATGCTAATCTCTTAAACTGCGATGGTAATCCAAACTCTTCGTATTATCAGGCTTTATCTATGCAAGGAAGAAAATATTTACTAGATAAGGGGCTAAGCTACTTGTCAGTAGAAAGAGACACAAGGGGTTACTCTAGGAAATACGGTTGGGTTCATGCCTTCGCTCATGGAGCAGACTTATTGACAGAAGTGGCTTGTCATCCGGACTTTCCCTCCAGTAGGATGCCAGAGGTTTTAGAGGTCATTCATCAAGTTTTTAAAAGAGTTCCAGTCCGTTTCAGAAATGATGAGGACTGGCGCTTAGCCCAGGTGTTCTATCAAGCTGTCTTAAAGAAAAAACTGTCGCAGCATGAACTTAGACTGTGGCTTCAATCACAGAGTTTTCCATTGGAAAGTAACCAAGACTTCATTGCTTTTTCCAATTTTCGCTCCTGCTTATTAGAAGTCTATGTGCAGTTGGACAGCAAAAAACAGCTCTCAGATGAGCTGAGAACTGCTATTCAACATTTCCATTACTGAACTTCAATCACCGTTAAAGCATCTAGCAGTTCGTCTGCCAGGTGTTTTTTCTTATAGTCTCGAAATTCGGCTAAATCTTTAATAGTGTTATAACGCTTGTGCAGGCGATACATCTGGGGAATTTTATACTGAGGAAAGTCATTAAAAAAGTTTCGAGTCAGTTCCCATTCGCGGATGTAGCCCAGAGGACGCATATGGTAGCGGACACCTTCGATAACACGGCTTTGGTGGCGGTGATGGAGATGACCGAAAACAACCTCTTTCACCTTGTATTTGACAAAGAGCCGATGAAAAGCTTGGCTTCCTAGGAAGGCGTTGAAGCGCTGAAAATAGGGATGATCGTATAGAAAGTCTTGATGGGGGACAAAATGCAGAGCAACAATAATGGGACCATCTAAAGTCGCCAGCAGTTTTTCTAACTCTTGCAGTATCTGAGCTGTAATGCTAGAATCGTCGAGTTGACGCTCCAATCTGCGGTCAAACCAGAAATTGGTCTTGGTTCTCAGATGCTCTTCTTTGCTTTTTTCTGGAACAAAGCTGTAGTCATACCAGCCAGAAAAGCTGACGAGCTTGGTCTGGCCGAACTGTTGAACCTGAAAATCATAGTTTGAAATTTCTTGCTCAGAAAGTCCTAGCATATCGTGATTTCCCAAATTATAAGAAAGGGGAATCTCTTGCTTCAAAGTTTCAATAAAGGGCAAACTAATCTTGATCAGGTCGTTGGACAGGTCTCCAGCAATGTGTAGGTGGTCAATCCCTTCCTCTTTTAAAAGCTGGAGAAGAGCTTGGTGCTCAAAATCCCCAAACTGATTGGAGTCCAGATGGAGGTCGCTCATAAATCCGATTCTTGTCATGGTTTTAGTCTAGCATATTTTTCAAAACTTGGAAATGCTTAAGCCCCCATGGAGAGTCTCCCTTTTATCTGAACACCTCATAAATTATCGTAACCATGTATTTCGTTTATCCATGGTCGAGGTCTAGGAGGCTTGAAACAATTCTTCCAACCCCATGTCATTATATTACTTTTCTAACAATTGGGTGACAAGGAGTCGCTTGTCTTGCCTAGCTAGGGAAAATCCGATAAAATGTAAGCTGCTGAATGTGAGATTAGGCAAACTGTTTAATTTATGTTATAATTAAACGATATGTGAAAAGAGGTATTTATGGACATTTCAGAAATTCGTCAAAAGATTGACGCAAATCGTGAAAAATTAGCTTCTTTCAGGGGGTCTCTTTGACTTAGAAGGTCTGGAAGAAGAAATTGCCATCTTAGAAAATAAGATGACAGAACCCGACTTTTGGGATGACAACATTGCAGCCCAAAAGACATCTCAAGAGCTGAATGAACTCAAGCAAACCTATGAAAATTTCCATCAGATGACTGAGCTTTTTGATGAATCGGAAATCTTGCTTGATTTTCTGGCTGAAGATGAGTCGGTTCAGGGTGAGTTGGAAGAAAAACTGGCCGAACTCGAGAAAATGATGACCAGCTACGAAATGACCCTGCTCCTATCTGAGCCTTATGACAATAACAATGCTATCCTTGAAATTCATCCGGGCTCTGGTGGTACAGAGGCCCAGGATTGGGGAGATATGCTGCTGCGTATGTATACACGCTTTGGCAATGCCAAGGGCTTTAAAGTAGAGGTCTTGGACTATCAAGCGGGAGATGAAGCAGGCATTAAGTCGGTGACCCTTTCATTTGAAGGGCCGCACGCTTATGGTCTGCTCAAGTCAGAAATGGGAGTCCACCGTTTGGTTCGGATTTCGCCATTTGACTCAGCCAAGCGTCGCCATACTTCCTTCACCTCAGTAGAGGTCATGCCAGAGCTGGATGACACCATTGAGGTGGAAATTCGCGATGACGATATTAAGATGGACACTTTCCGCTCGGGAGGAGCCGGCGGGCAGAACGTCAATAAAGTTTCTACTGGTGTGCGACTGACCCATATTCCTACGGGAATTGTGGTGCAGTCTACCGTTGACCGGACCCAGTATGGAAACCGTGATCGGGCGATGAAGATGCTACAGGCCAAGCTTTATCAGCTAGAGCAAGAGAAACAAGCAGCTGAAGTCGATTCACTCAAGGGAGATAAGAAGGAGATTTCCTGGGGCAGCCAAATCCGCTCCTATGTCTTTACGCCTTATACCATGGTCAAAGACCATCGAACTAGTTACGAAGTAGCTCAGGTGGACAAGGTGATGGACGGAGATTTGGATGGTTTCATCGACGCTTATTTGAAATGGCGTTTGAACTAGGAAATGCAAGAGATTAGAATTAGATTGAAAGGAAATTTCAATAGATGTCAATAATTGAAATGAAAGATGTTGTCAAGAAGTATGGCAACGGGACCACTGCTCTGCGTAGTGTGTCTATTAACGTAGAACCTGGGGAGTTTGCCTATATTGTAGGCCCTTCAGGAGCAGGAAAGTCAACCTTTATTCGTTTGCTTTACAGGGAGATAAAGCTGGATAAGGGAAGTCTGAAAGTAGCTGATTTTGACTTAGCTAAGATTAAGAAGCGTGATGTTCCAATGTTGCGCCGTCAGGTCGGAGTCGTCTTCCAAGACTACAAACTTCTTCCTAAAAAGACGGTGTATGAGAATATTGCCTACGCCATGGAAGTTATCGGTGAACGCCGCCGCAATATTAAAAAGCGGGTTATGGAAGTGCTGGACCTAGTTGGCCTTAAGCATAAGGTTCGCTCATTCCCTAACGAGCTTTCCGGTGGTGAGCAGCAGCGGATTGCCATTGCGCGTGCTATTGCTAACAATCCTAAAGTCCTAATTGCGGATGAGCCGACAGGAAACTTGGACCCAGATAATTCTTGGGAGATTATGAACCTGCTGGAGCGGATTAACCTTCAGGGAACAACTGTCCTGATGGCAACCCACAACAGCCAGATTGTAAATACTCTGCGTCACCGCGTTATTGCTATTGAAAATGGCCGTGTGGTACGTGATGAAGCGGAAGGAGAATACGGATACGATGATTAGAAGATTTTTTCGTCATTTGATTGAGTCGCTTAAGAGTCTTACGCGGAATGGTTGGATGACTGTAGCGGCTGTCAGCTCGGTTATGATTACCTTGAGCTTAGTAGCTGTTTTTGCTTCAGTAATTTTAAATACAGCCAAGTTGGCAAATGATATTTCCAATAATGTCCGCGTCATGGTATACATGCGTAAGGATGTTTTCGATAATAGCGAAACGATTGTAAAAGAAGGTCAAACAGTTCAGAATGAGGACTACCACAAGGTTTATGATGCTCTGACTTCTATGAAAAATGTAGAGAAGGTTACTTTTTCTAGCAAGCAAGAGCAGTATAATAAGCTAACAGAGACCATGGGTAGTGAGTGGGATGTTTTTGATGAAGAAAATAATCCTCTTTACGATGCTTATATTGTTGAGACCAAGGCACCTAAGTATGTAGAATCTGTTACAAAAGATGCTCGTAAGATTGATGGTGTATCAGAGGTTCAAAATGGTGGTACCAATACCAAAAATCTCTTTGCGTTTTCTAATTTCATCCAAACATGGGGCTTGATTGGGACAGCGCTTCTGATTTTCATTGCTATCCTTCTCATTTCCAATACTATCCGGATTACCATTATTTCCCGAAGTCGCGAGATTCAAATCATGCGCTTGGTTGGTGCTAAGAATAGCTATATCCGCGGACCATTCCTGTTTGAAGGAGCATGGATTGGCTTGTTAGGAGCAACAGTTCCGTCACTTGTAGTGTATTTGACATATGGTATAGCCTACCAGACTATGAATAAGAGCTTAGTAGGTCAAGGACTTTCTATGATTGATCCAAAACTCTTTAGTCCGATTATGATAGCAGCACTCTTTGTGTTGGGAATTCTTATCGGATCATTGGGATCTATCATCTCTATGAGACGCTTCTTGAAGATTTAACAAATCATAAAAAAACAGAGTTTGAAGATTTTCAAACTCTGTTTTTGTTATAGGTATTGCTTAAATGGCTACTGAGCTAAAAATGGGTTAAAGATTTTTTCATGTGAAATAGTGGTATCATGACCATGACCAGGGTAAACAGCGTAGTCTTTAGGTAATACCAGAAGTTTCTCGCGAATGGATGTCAGCAATTGCTCCATGTTTCCAGTTGGCAGATCCGTTCGTCCGATGCTTTCCCGAAAGAGGGCATCACCTGTCAAAACAAGGCAGTCATTAGGAAAGACTAGAGAGACACCTCCGATGGAGTGGCCAGGTGTTGCAAGCACATAGAAGTGAAAGCCTCCAAGATCATAGTCTGTTTCGTAGGAGAAAAACTCTTCTGCTGGTCGACAGATAATATCATCCAGATCAGCATGGCGCGCCAGACCAGATAGGTTATCTGTCGGTGTGTAGAGCCAGCTGCTTTCACTCTCAGCCACATAGACAGGTGGGGCAGCATAGTGCTCCCGGACCTTTTCTAAACTCATAATGTGGTCATAATGGGTATGGGTCAAGAGTACAGCAATCACAGGTTTGGCGAGTTCCTCCAGCTTGCGTTCAATCTTTTTCCAGTCACTGCCAGGATCGACGACTAGGAGACCCTGATTATTTTCTAAGATATAGGTATTTTCAAAAGCAATAAGGTTGATAATTTTATGAATCTTCATTTGATTTCCTCGGAAAATGTATTCTGCTATTGAGTGTAACAGAAAAGAGAATTTTTTGCACAGAATTGCTTCATAGACTAGGGCTGAAAATTTTCAGATGTCTCAGAATGGCTTTTATGATATAATCATAGCAGTATGACACAAAATGATTATAAGTATGCCGTTGTGGACTTGGAGGCTACAGGAACGGGCAGCGGTGCAAAGATTATCCAGATTGGCATTGTTCTGATTGAGAATGGAAGCATTATCAAGACTTATGAAACAGATGTCAATCCTCATGAGGATCTGGATGAGCATATCAAAGAGCTGACAGGTTTGGATGATGAACGGCTTGGCCGAGCTCCGGAGTTTTCTCAGGTAGCAGCGGAGGTATATGAGCTGATTCAGGATGCGATTTTTGTCGCTCATAATGTCAAGTTTGACGCTAATCTACTAGCTGAGGCCCTTTTCTGGGAAGGATTTGACTTGCTGACACCGCGTGTGGACACGGTAGAGTTGGCTCAGGTCTTTTACCCGACCTTTGATAAATATTCCTTGGGTAATCTCTGTAATTTGCTGGATATTTCTTTAGAAAACGCCCATACTGCGCTGGCAGATGCTCAAGCAACGGCTCAGCTATTTTTAAAAATACAAGACAAAATCAAGAGCCTGCCCAAGGCCTTGCTTGAGAAAATGCTAACTTTGGCGGACAGCATTATCTATGAGTCGCGCTTGGCTATCGAGGAAGTTTATCAGACGATGCCGGATCAGCAAGATAAGGAACTGCAATCCTGCCATGGTATTTTCCTGCGAAGTCCCCAAAAGCTGACTTCGGAAAAGAAGCTGTCGCAGGATTTCCTCACCAATCTATACCTGCTGGGCTTAGAAGAGCGGTCTGAACAGCTCAAATTTGCTCGTTTTATGGAGGAAGCTCTGGACCAGCAGGAGCCTAGTTTTTTAGAAGCGCAGACAGGCTTGGGTAAGACTTTTGGCTACTTGCTGCCTATCTTGTCTAGAGGTCAAGAAAAAGTACTAGTCACGGTTCCGACTAAGATCCTGCAGGACCAGCTGCTGCAAAAGGAAGGACGATTGTTGGAGGAAGTCTTTGGTATTTCCTTTCACAGTCTCAAGAGTCCGGAGAATTATCTCAAGCTGGACCATTTCTATCAGACACTGGACAGGGAATATGACAACCGTCTGGTTAATCGCTGCAAGCTGCAACTCTTGGTTTGGCTGACAGAAACTAAAACAGGTGATTTGAATGAAATCGGGCAGGCTCATCGCTTCTCAAGCTACTTCAATGAAATCCGTCATGATGGCAAGCTAAGCAAACATTCTCTTTTTTATGAGGAAGATTTTTGGCGGTTGGGACAAGTCAAGTCAGCTACTAGTCGAGTCGTGATTACTAATCATGCTTACCTGCTGACGCGTTTAGAGGATGACCAGTCTTTGCTGTACAATCGTGTTCTGGTAGTTGATGAAGCTCAGAAGATGTTTTTCGCCTTGGAAAGCTTCTCTCAGGCCAATATAAATCTAACTAAAACGCTGCAGCAGATAAATCATCTCCTTCAGGAAGAAGGGGAGCTTCTGCAGCAACGGCTTTTACAAAGCATTCAGTTTGAGCTCGCTGATGCCGCAGAGAAGCATCGCAAGAAAGCATCTGAGCTAAGTCCGGAAAAGATTGCCCGGCTGCTTCAGGATGTGTCCGAGTTAAAAACTAGTGCATTGCCTGAGCTGCAGCACTTGTTCAGTGGCAAATACCAGTATTATTGGTTGGTTGATGAAGCTTTGGCAGACCATCGCTTGATGACTCTGCATGCTGGCCGTTCAGAATTGCTGCATTTCACTGACTTCCTGCCTGAAAATGCTAAGGTTATCTTGGTTTCGTCAACTCTGGAAATCAGCTCTAATGTCAATCTGGCGCAGTTGCTAGGCTTTGAAAGTTATCACTTTTATAAGCTGAAAAGCAAGAAGAAGCCACTGCAGAAGCTCTTTTTAGATGAAAATTTTCCAGCAGTAGTGGATTTATCAACTGAGGATTTTGCTCGAGAGATTGTTGCTTGCTTGCGAGAAGTGACGGAACTCGGTCTGCCTATCTTCGTCCTCTTCACCTCTAAAGACTTGCTTTTAACTGTTTCGGACTTGCTGGCTTTGCCGCATTTGGCCCAATATAAAAATGGCGATGCCGGCAATATCAAGCGGCGTTTTGATAGAGGAGAGGCAGGTATCCTTTTGGGATCTGGCAGCTTCTGGGAGGGGGCGGATTTTGCTGAGCAAGACCAGATTATTCAGCTGATTACTCGGATTCCATTTGACAATCCCAAGGATTTCTTTGTGCAGAAGATTAACAGCCGCTTGAAAGCGGAAGGTAAGAATGCCTTTTATGATTATCAACTGCCTCTTGCCATCTTACGGCTTAAGCAGGCTATTGGCCGGACCCGGCGCAATGAGCATCAGAAATCAGCTGTTATTCTTTTGGACAATCGCATTTCTAGTAAACGCTATGGAAAGCAGATTCAGCATCATCTATCACAATTGGCTTCTTTGGATATTCTGCCAGAGGCAGCCATTATGCAGGAGTTACAAGACTTTTTTGACTGAAACTATCTGAAATCAGCTGATTTTTATTGGCTGATTTTTTAGGTTCATTCAGATTTTTGGGACAAAATTTGTTATAATGAGAGGCATAGGAAAGAAGGGGTGTTCGTGAAAAAATATTTACCAGGAATTCTGTTATCCTTTGGCATAGCAGCTGTTTCTATCTTTTTAGGCGGCTTGCTTCCCTTGATAGGCTCTAGTGTTTTGGCTATTGTCTTTGGGATTGTTTTGAACAACAGCATGAAGCTGCCGGCTGTTTTTCAGGAAGGACTCAACTATTCAGGGAAGAAATTGCTGCAGTATTCCATCATCTTTTTGGGATTTTCCATGTCCATTGGTCAGGTTTCTGAGACAGGGATTTCTTCTCTTCGTATCAGTCTTATTACGATTCTGATAGCCTTTCTGGCGGCCTATCTGGCTGGCCGTTTCTTTAAGATGAATCGTGTCTTGACTATTTTAATTGGTTTTGGAACAGCCATCTGCGGTGGCTCTGCCATAGCGGCTGCTTCACCAATCTTGGAAGCTGATGAAGAGGAAATCGCTCTGTCTATCTCCACTATTTTCTTTTTCAATATTTTAGCAGTATTCATTTTCCCTTTTTTAGGGCATTTGTTGCAGATGTCGGATACCTTTTTCGGGACTTGGGCTGGAACAGCCATCAATGATACTTCGTCAGTAGTGGCGGCAGGCTATACATATAGCCCGTCAGCTGGCGACTTGGCGACCATTGTTAAGCTTAGTCGGGCTCTGATGATTGTACCGGCCTGCTTGATCTTCGCAGCTTATCGCTATATCAAGTCTAAGAAGTCGTCACAAAAGACAAACTTGAAACAGATTTTTCCTTGGTTTATAGCTTGGTTTGTCCTAGCTTCACTTATCAGCAGTCTTGGATTTCTGCCGGCTGCTGTCATCCCTTATACAAAATTCATTTCTCAGTGGCTGATGGCTATGGCCTTGGCAGCTATTGGCGCAAAGGTTTCCTTTAAGCAGTTTAAGCAAGCAGGAGCAGCGCCTTTGCTGACTGGTGCCTTTGCTTGGTTTTGCGTCGCTGTTTCAAGCTTGATTATCCAGTATTTTTTCTAAAAAGGAGGGACTATGCCCTATCAAAGACGGACGTTTGAGTCTCGGATTGATTATAGTTTAATTTTGCCCGTTTTGATGCTGCTCTCAATCGGTGTTGTAGCTATATACATTGCTGTTAGTCATGATTATCCTGACAATGCCTGGCCCATGGTTGGACAGCAGATTGCCTGGATTGCGGTGGGCTTCCTGCTCAGCTTTATCCTCATGTTTTTTAACACCAAGTTTCTCTGGAAAATTACGCCTTATCTCTATGTTTTTGGTCTTGGCCTCATGGTCTTGCCTCTGATTTTTTACAGTGAATCTCTGGTAGCCTCCACTGGTGCCAAAAACTGGATTGCTATTCGTGGTGTGACCCTCTTTCAGCCCTCGGAGTTCATGAAGATTTCATATATTCTCATGCTGTCGCGGCTGGTGGTTCATTTTCTCCAGCAGCACAAGCAGGATGAGCGAACCCTGGCTGTAGACTTTTTTCTGATTCTGAAGCTTGGGCTCTACACAGTGCCTGTTCTGGTTCTGTTAACCCTTCAGAGTGATTTGGGGACGGCTCTGGTTTTTGTTGCTATATACGGCGGCATCGTTTTACTGTCAGGTGTTTCTTGGAAGATTATCCTGCCGGTCTTTCTGACGGGAGTCCTGCTGTTGGGAGGATTTCTCTTTATCTTTATTTCCGATGGCGGCCGTGCCTTTCTGCACAATCTTGGCATGCCGACCTACCAAATCAATCGGATTTTAGCTTGGCTTCATCCTTTTGACTACGCTCAGACGACTACCTTCCAGCAAGCACAGGGACAAATTGCTGTCGGAAGCGGCGGTCTGACTGGTCAAGGCTTTAATGTTTCAAATCTCTTGGTTCCTGTTCGGGAAAGCGATATGATTTTCACCGTCATTGCAGAAGATTTTGGCTTTTTGGGCTCGACCTTGGTTATCATGCTCTATTTACTGCTGATTTATCGCATGCTCAAGATTACGATTAAATCCAACAACCAGTTTTATACCTACATCTCAACTGGCTTTATCATGATGCTGCTCTTCCATATCTTTGAAAATATTGGAGCGGTGACAGGAATTCTGCCTCTGACAGGGATTCCGCTGCCCTTTATCTCACAGGGGGGCTCTTCCATTATTAGTAATCTTATCGGAGTCGGTCTCCTGCTGTCCGTCTCCTATCAGAACAGCCTGACGGATGAAAAGAAGGAGCGAATTCCTGCTGTCCGCAAAAAAGTCGTACTAAAGAAATTAAAATAAACAGGTAGCAAGTTTTTGACTCACAAATCAGATGCTATTTTGTGACTGGCTCATCTCAGAAAGGATATTTTCATGAAAAAAGCAGCTTTACTCTTAGCTCCCGGCTTTGAAGAAATCGAGGCCCTGACGGTTGTGGATGTCTTGCGCCGTGCAGGTCTTGTCTGTGATATGATTGGTTTTGATGAATCAGTGACTGGCTCTCACGCCATCACTGTTCAGGCGGATCAGGTCTGGAAGGGCAGACTGGATGACTATGATATGGTTATTTTGCCAGGGGGGATGCCGGGATCAGCTAATCTTCGCGATGATGACCGACTGATGCAGCTTTTACAGGACTTTCAGCAGGGGGACAAATTCATCGCGGCCATTTGTGCCGCTCCCATTGCTCTTGACCGCGCAGGTATCTTGACTGGTAAGTATTTTACTTGTTATGATGGTGCGCAAGACAATATTAAAAATGGAACTTACCATAAAGAAACAGTTCTTGTTGATGGGAAGCTGATTACTAGCCGTGGTCCATCGACTGCCTTGGCTTTCGCCTATGAGCTGGTTCGTCAGCTGGGCGGAGACGCTGACCAGTTGGCTGATGCTATGCTTTATACAGATGTATTTGGAAATTAAAAATAGGCTGGGACTCAAAATATGTCCCAGCTTTTTTGAACCCTTATGTATCTTTGTCGTTCTCTATTTGGTAGGGGGTTAGAGCTGTTGACAAGGACGAAACCATCATCCATTTTTAAATTTTGGATTCTTTGAGATATTTTGTTTAGAAAAAGGGTTGAAAAAAGTCGGAAAAGTGCTGGATTCAGGCAAATATTAGCCCCTTTTTCATGAAAATTATGGTATAATGAAAGGTATGAATTATCAAGATTACATCTGGGATTTAGGTGGAACACTCTTGGATAATTATGAAACTTCGACTGCAGCTTTTGTTCAGACTTTGAAAGAATACGGTTTGCAAGCTGGTCATGACGAAGTTTATAAGGCCCTCAAGGTGTCTACGGACTATGCAGTCCAGCAGTTTGCTCCCCAAGAAAAAGACTTTTTGAAGTTTTATAAGGCCAATGAAGCAGAAGAGTTGACTCATCCTGTCTTATTTGACGGAGCGGCAGACTTGCTTAGGCGGATTGTGGACAAGGGTGGTCGGAACTTTCTGGTCTCCCACCGGGACAATCAAGTGCTGGAAATCTTGGAGAAAACTGCCATTTCATCAGCTTTTACAGAAGTGGTGACAGCTGCAAATGGTTTTCCAAGGAAACCCTCTCCAGACTCCATGCTCTATCTAAAAGACAAGTATCAGATTGCCTCTGGCTTGGTCATTGGTGACCGTCCGTTGGATATTCAAGCAGGGCAGGCAGCTGGTTTTGACACCTATCTCTTTGATAATATGCAGCATCTTGAGGAATTTATAGATATTGATTAGAAAAGGAACACTATGACAGAAGAAAAGCAGCAAGATATACAAGCCCAGGAATATGATGCCAGTCAGATTCAGGTCTTAGAAGGCCTAGAAGCCGTTCGTATGCGTCCAGGGATGTATATCGGTTCGACCTCCAAGGAAGGTCTGCACCATTTAGTATGGGAAATTGTTGACAACTCAATTGATGAGGCGCTGGCTGGTTTTGCCAGTCACATTCAAGTCTTTATCGAAAAAGACAATTCCATAACAGTAGTGGATAACGGTCGGGGAATTCCCGTTGATATTCAGGAGAAAACAGGCCGTCCGGCCGTGGAAACCGTCTTTACTGTGCTCCATGCCGGAGGAAAATTCGGCGGTGGCGGATACAAGGTATCGGGAGGTCTGCACGGTGTGGGTTCTTCCGTTGTAAATGCCCTGTCCACTCAGCTGGATGTCCGCGTTTATAAGAACGGTCAGATTCATTACCAAGAATACCGTCGCGGTCATGTAGTCGCGGACCTAAAAGTCATCGGTGAGACAGACCGTACAGGAACGACAGTTCACTTCACACCGGATCCAGAGATTTTTACTGAAACAGTAGAATTTGACTTTGAAAAGCTAAATAAGCGGGTGCAAGAACTGGCCTTCCTCAATCGTGGCCTCAGAATTTCCATCACCGATAAGCGAGACGGAATGGAGCAGGTCAAGGACTACCACTATGAGGGCGGGATTGCCAGTTATGTTCAATACATCAATGAAAACAAGGATGTAATCTTTGAAACGCCGATTTATACCGATGGTGAAATGGACGATATCACGGTTGAAGTCGCTATGCAGTATACAACTGGCTACCATGAAACAGTCATGAGCTTTGCCAATAACATCCATACCCACGAGGGTGGAACGCATGAGCAAGGTTTCCGGACGGCCCTAACTCGGGTTATCAATGACTATGCCAAGAAAAACAAGCTTCTCAAAGAAAACGAGGACAATCTGACTGGGGAAGATGTGCGTGAGGGACTGACAGCTGTCATCTCTGTCAAGCACCCTAACCCTCAGTTTGAAGGTCAGACCAAGACCAAGCTGGGCAATAGTGAAGTGGTCAAGATTACTAATCGACTTTTTAGCGAAGCCTTCTCAGATTTTCTTTTGGAAAATCCTGCGGTAGCTCGAAAAATTGTTGAAAAAGGAATTTTGGCTTCTAAGGCCCGAATTGCTGCCAAGCGAGCTCGGGAAGTAACCCGCAAGAAGTCTGGCTTGGAAATCTCCAATCTGCCAGGGAAATTGGCTGACTGCTCGTCTAACGACCCTCAGGAAACGGAACTTTTCATTGTGGAGGGGGATTCAGCGGGTGGTTCAGCTAAGTCTGGCCGTAATCGTGAATTCCAGGCCATTCTGCCAATTCGCGGTAAGATTCTCAACGTTGAAAAAGCCAGCATGGACAAGATTCTGGCAAATGAAGAAATCCGCAGTCTCTTTACTGCTATGGGAACTGGCTTCGGTGCTGACTTTGATGTCAGCAAGGCCCGCTACCAAAAATTAGTCATCATGACCGATGCCGATGTAGACGGTGCTCACATTCGGACCCTGCTCTTGACTTTGATTTACCGCTATATGAAGCCGGTTCTGGAAGCTGGATTTGTCTATATCGCTCAGCCGCCAATCTATGGTGTCAAGGTAGGAAGTGATGTCAAAGAATACATCCAGCCAGGTGCTAATCAGGAAGAAGAGCTTCAGGATGCTTTGGCTCGTTACAGTGAAGGTCGCTCCAAGCCAACCATTCAACGCTACAAGGGGCTCGGAGAAATGGATGACCATCAGCTGTGGGAGACAACTATGAATCCTGAACATCGCTTGATGGCACGGGTTTCAGTGGATGATGCAGCGGAAGCTGACAAGATTTTTGACATGCTGATGGGGGATCGCGTTGAACCTCGTCGTGAATTTATCGAAGAAAATGCTGTATACAGTACGCTCGACGTCTAAAAAAATCAGAAAAATCAACCATTATGGGCAAAAATATGATATAATCATTATGTTTGCTTTATAGTAACAATGTGAAGGAGTTCTATATGTCTATTGGACTAGTTATTCTCGTTGCTGTGGTAGCTCTGCTTTTGGTTGTCGGCTATGGTACTGCAGTTCTGATGAGAAAGAGAAATGAAGCTTTACTTCAAAATTTGGAGGAGAGAAAAGAAGCACTCTATAATCTTCCTGTGAATGATGAAGTTGAAGAAGTAAAAAATATGCATTTGATTGGGCAGAGTCAGGTAGCCTTCCGTGAATGGAATCAAAAATGGGTAGACCTGTCCTTAAATTCATTTGCTGATATCGAAAATAATCTATTTGAAGCAGAAGGTTACAATAATTCTTTCCGTTTCATAAAAGCCAAGCATGCCATCGGCAATATTGAGAGTCAGATTGATTTGATTGACGAAGATATCAAGATGATTCGTGCTGCCTTGGAAGATCTTAAAGAGCAAGAGTCTAAAAACAGCGGTCGTGTGCTCCATGCCTTGGATTTGTTTGAAAAACTGCAAACTCAGGTGGCGGAGAATGCAGACTCGTATGGGCAAGCCCTAGCTGAGATTGAGAAACAGCTGGAAAATATCCAGTCAGAGTTTTCTCAGTTTGTGACCCTTAATTCTTCAGGTGACCCGGTTGAAGCAGCTGAAATCTTGGATAAGGCAGAGGATCATATCCTTGCTCTGACACATATCGTTGAGAAAGTTCCTGCCATTGTTGAAGAGTTGACTGTTAAATTGCCAGATCAGTTGGAAGACTTAGAGTCTGGTCACCGTAAACTCTTGGAATCTGGTTATCACTTTATCGAAACAGATATAGAGTCTCGCTTCCAGCAGCTACATGCAAGCCTCAAACGCAACGAAGCCAATATTTCAGCCCTAGAGCTGGATAATGCTGAGTATGAAAATGAGCAGGCGCAAGAAGAGATTAACGCTCTCTATGAAATTTTTACGCGGGAAATTGAAGCCCACAAAGTAGTGGAGAAGTTGATTAAAAACTTACCTAGCTATCTGGCTCATACAAAGGAAAACAACCAGCAACTCCAAAAAGAGATAGAACGTTTATCTCAAACCTTCCTTCTCTCTGATACAGAAACTTCTCATGTCAAGGAGTTGCAAGCTGAGCTTTCTGCCCAGGAAGATGTGGTGCTTAGCGCGGTAGAAGATTCTTCTGAAACCAAGCAAGCTTATTCAGTGGTTCAGGAAGAGTTGGAAGCTATCCAAGAGCGTTTGAAAGAAATCGAAGATGAGCAGATTTCTCTTGGTGAAGCACTGGCAGAGATTGAAAAAGATGATGCCAATGCTCGCCAGAAAGTCAATATCTATGCTAACAAATTGCATACCATTAAGAGATATATGGAAAAACGCAATTTGCCAGGTATTCCAGACTCTTTTTTAGAAATTTTCTTCTCAACCAGCAATAATATTGAAGAGTTGGTTAAGGAATTGGAAGCTACACGAGTCAATATCGAATCAGTTAACCGTTGGTTGGAAATTCTAGGAAATGATATGGAGCAATTGGAAGAAGAAACCTATCGTATCGTCCAAGATGCTACCTTGACTGAGCAGTTGCTGCAGTATTCAAACCGCTATCGTTCCTTTGACGATAATGTACAAGCAGCCTTCAACAAGTCCTTGTATGTCTTTGAACATGATTACGACTATGCTCAATCCTTGGAAATCATTTCAAAAGCTTTGGATCTTGTCGAGCCAGGCGTGACAGAGCGTTTTGTGACATCCTACGAAAAAACACGCGAGAATATTCGTTTTTAAAAGAAGTTCCTTCGGGAACTTCTTTTTTCATTCTCAGCAAAAAGGCTCTTATGTTATAATAGAGGGACAAATGAAAGTGGAAAGTCTATAAAAGAAATGAAAAAGATTAAAAAATATATTACTCTCATTTTTCTTGGAGGTATAGCGGTTTTATCGATAGCATTGATAAATGGCTGGCGTTTGGATGATTACACTGTCCCAAAAAACAGAACAAGAGAACAGTATGATTTTGAAGGCACTTTTGAACCAATGTTTAAGTTTTTAGAACAAGAAAAGAAGGATTTCACTGGATTAAAACTTTATACAAGTAATGTTTATATTAAAGACGGAAACGAAGTTAAGGAATATGAAGTATACTTAGATACTACCCAATCTGACATTAAGGGTGACTATACAATAACAATTGGGGACAATAAAGAGACTGTTCCTGTTACTTATTCTAACGGTAAACTAACTTACAGCTCGGAGATAACTCCTTTATTTGATGAAGAGATTCTTAACTTGGTTGTTCAAAGAGATTATTTCGCTTCCTTGGATGTGAAAGAGACTTTTAAAAGCGCTGAAACAGAGCTTCGAGATATTATCTACAAGCCAGAAAATCATTCTGAACTCTTTAAAAACTTGAAAAACAAGTATGATTTACCGGATGATACTACATGCACAATAAGTATAGATCACTCTAGTGGAACTATTTATAGTTTTACAATACAAATGAAGTCGAAGGCTAAGACTGTTCAAATAGATTTAAGCATTTATAAGAATTAGGGAGGATAGTATAGTGAATGGGATAGAAACAAGTAACCGACGAGTTGAAATGTCGGCAGTCCTATCTGATGCTGCTATAGATGTCAATAGAAAAGGAGTCAAGAGATGGATACAGTTAAAGGTCTCTTAGTCATGGATGTAGACAGCACCTTAATCATGGAAGAGGGGATTGACCTTCTAGGAGAGGAGGCGGGGGTAGGAGCTCAGGTTGCGGCTATTACCGAGCGTGCCATGCGCGGAGAGTTGGACTTTGAAGCTGCCTTACGTGAGCGTGTTGCACTTTTAAAAGGCCTGCCAGAGGATATTTTTGCTCGAATTGCAGAAAAGATTCACTTCACTCCGGGAGCCGAGGACTTGGTCAAGGAGCTGCATAAACGTGGTTATAAAGTAGGCTTGGTGTCAGGTGGTTTTCATGAGACGGTGGACAGACTGGCTGAGCAGCTTGGAATTGACTATGTAAAGGCAAATCGTTTGGAAAACCAGCAGGGACTTTTGACAGGCCAAGTCTTAGGAGAGATTGTCACTAAGGATACCAAGCTTGCCATGCTAAAAGCATGGGCAGCTGAAAATAAATTGGAATTAAATCGAACGATTGCTATGGGGGATGGCGCCAATGATCTGCCTATGATTCAAGCGGCAGGGATAGGAATTGCCTTTATGGCCAAGCCGATCGTGCGAGAGCAGGCTCCTTATCAGATTCAAGAATGTAATCTCTATCGGGTCATTGATCTTTTAGACAATAGAAAAGAATAGGAGAGAAGCATGCATATTCTAATTGCACCGGATTCTTTCAAGGAAAGTTTGTCAGCTGCTCAGGTTGCTCAAGCTCTGCAGTCGGGCTTTTCTCAGGCCTTGCCAGATGCCAGTTTTGACTTGCTGCCGGTCGGTGACGGGGGCGAGGGAACAATGGCTGCGCTGGCAGCAGCCTTGGACTGGGCTGAATTTTACCACACTTTGACTGGACCCTTTGGCCAGCCAGTAAAAATGCCCTACTCCAGAAATGGTCAGCAAGCACTATTTGAGATGGCTGACTTGGTAGGACTTGCCTCTATCCCTCAGGAAAAACGAAATCCCTTGGCCATAGAGACCAAAGGATTGGGAGAATTGATTTTGCACCTGGCAGAAGAAGGAGTCAGAAAGATTTTAGTTGGTGTTGGAGGTTCGGCCAGCAACGACGGTGGGATTGGACTGGCAGCGGGCCTTGGCTATGAATTTTTCGATGAGGACAATCATAGACTGCGCCCCATTGGCTCATCTTTGGGAAAGGTCGCCCGAATATCAGCTGAGCAGGTTCCTGCTTTCTTGAAAGAAGTTGAGATTGAGATTTTGACGGATGTAGACAATCCTCTTTGTGGAGTGCGAGGTGCGACAACTGTTTTCGGAGGTCAGAAAGGCCTATCTCCTATACTCTTTTCTCAAGTAGACCAAGCAATGGCTGCTTTTTATCAGTTGGTCGCTCCTCAGGTGATTGATATGGAGGGAGCCGGAGCCGGAGGCGGAATGGCAGCAGGACTGGTTGCTTTTGCTGGAGGAAAAATCGTTTCGGGTATCGAAATCTGTCTAGATTTACTGGATTTTGATGACAGAATCAAAAAGGCGGACTTAGTCGTCGTTGGCGAAGGGAGGATGGACCGTCAGTCCTTGGCGGGCAAGGCACCAGTCGGGGTCGCAAGACGAACGCCAGAAGGTATCCCTGTACTGGCGATTTGCGGTAGCCTGGCTGATGATTTACCGGATTTCCCAGTTGAGAATATCCAGGCAGCTTTTCCGATTATTGCGCGAGCGGATAGTTTGGATAGGATTCTAGAGCAAGCGGAGCAAAATTTAATTCGCACAGCAAGAAATATTGGCAATCTACTAAAAATGAAAAAAAGCGGTTAGTCCGCTTTTTTTAGTAGGTATTCAATTTCTTTGACTATCATGCCCTTTTCAAAGAAGAAGATATCACAAGACAGGTCACCAAAATCATTTTCTAAAATGGTCACAATCCGATTCTGGTCGGGACTAAGCTGATAATAGGTGCAACGAAACTGGACGGGGTTGTTATGGTAGACTTTTTGAATTTTAGTCAGGTAGTCAGCTTTACCTTTGATGATTTCGATTGTATCACCCTGTAATTCCCAGCTAACTTGATCAGAAAGAAAGGTCTCATAGGTTTGCCAATCGCGCTGATTTTCAGCTTCAAAAAAGGCAAAAAGTTTTTCTAAATTTGTCATCTTACCCAAACCATTTTTTCCAGATAGGGCGCTTTTCCTTTGCAGGTTTTTCTGCTGGCTGAAGGAGACTAGCAAACTGTTGGCTCATGTCCTTGTCATCTACTTGGACCAGATGGTCGCTATGGACAATCAGGCCAAAAGGAGAAGCCTGGTAATCACTTGAGACGATAGTCGCTTCGCAGCCTAGTTCCTTAGAGGTTTTTAGATAAAAGATTTGATTGCTAGACTCGACTTCTGGGGAAATTTTGACAATTACTGGTTGGCAGTTTTTCATGATGCTGCTGAGCATTTCTTTGAAATGATTGCGAAAGAAAGAGTCGTTGGCTTGCTCAATGGAGCAAGAAGCCAGCACTCGCTCCTCAAAAGTCCCTAAAAACCTGCGCTGTTCATCAGGGTTGAGCTTGACTCCGCCCTGAGCTTTTTCCATGATTACTTTATTAATATCAGTCATAATAAAATTGTACCATAAAAGGAGAAATTCTAAAAGGTCGAATCTTCTTTCTGATTTGCCGGAAAAACATTTATATAGTAAGTTTGGAATCGTTTTCTTGTGCAAAAATTCTCAAATTTGCTTAGATTCTCTATTTTTCCTTGAAAAAAAAGCGTTTTTGAGGTATCATAGACTAGTAAATAATTTTAAATAATAAGGAGAGTAAGAAATGTCAATTATTACTGATGTTTACGCTCGCGAAGTCCTAGACTCACGCGGTAACCCAACACTTGAAGTAGAAGTTTACACTGAATCAGGTGCTTTCGGACGTGGTATGGTTCCATCAGGAGCTTCTACTGGTGAACACGAAGCAGTTGAACTTCGCGACGGTGACAAATCTCGTTACGGTGGTCTTGGTACACAAAAAGCTGTTGACAACGTAAACAACATCATTGCTGAAGCTATCATCGGCTACGATGTACGTGATCAACAAGCTATCGACCGTGCTATGATCGCTCTTGACGGTACTCCTAACAAAGGTAAATTGGGTGCTAACGCAATCCTTGGTGTGTCTATCGCTGTAGCTCGTGCTGCTGCTGACTACCTTGAAATCCCACTTTACAGCTACCTTGGTGGATTCAACACTAAAGTTCTTCCAACTCCAATGATGAACATCATCAATGGTGGATCTCACTCAGATGCTCCAATCGC
>NZ_CAURVL010000006.1:0-112630 GCF_963528215.1 uncultured Streptococcus sp. | reverse complement strand
TATAGATAGACAGTAGGCAATACAGTCTAACTTTCCTTACTATTTTATCAAATTTAAATGAAAATGCAAGTCTTTTAGTATTTTTTTGTGAATTATTCCTTGTCTAATTTGTAGTAAGGTTTATTTTGAATAGAGGCTCCAATACTGGAAGCATAATTCCATTCTTTCCCCTCTAGTTGAGCAAAATTTTCAGATTTTCCGGTAAGAATGACACCTGAAAAAGTCAATTGATCTCGATTCTTTTCCTCGCGAATATCTAGCTGGCTGAATTTCTTGAGATAGGTTTCAATGTCATTGTACATATTGTAATTGTTAACAGTTGGGAAAAAGGTTTTATCAACTTCTTTTAGATAGTCCAAGAAGGTCTTCTGTCCCTCTTTACTGCTAATTGTTGGATCCATAGCTAATAATTCAGCACCAGCTCCATAGGTCGTCTTAGGATCAGAACTCAGTACCATGCCATTTTCACCGTCCTTCGATTGACTACCAATCCAGTACCAATTAATCTTGAGATTATTCGGTATCATCTGCTGAATTTCCTTATAGGTATAGGTTTTATCAAAGGTCACGGCTACTTCCACCAATTGACTAGGCATTTCTTTGACAGAAGCCAACTCCTTAGGTATGGAATTACTATCCTTTGTTTCTTTGGCATTGATATTATAGAAGACCGGATATTTCTGCCGAAGTTCTCGCGTATAGGTCCCTGATTTAGCGGAATAAGTTCCCTCCGAAGTCGGATTTCTATAAGAGCCTGTTAGTGAATAGTTACCCTCATAAGCTGGATAAGCCACTCTCACTCCATTCAAGTCTTTAAAACGATCGGAACGTAAGGTTCCTGAGAAATAAGAAGTTTGTGTGTAATAAAGACTGTCATAGTCAACATTAGGGTAGGCGATTTCGGACATAATTTCGTACTGTTTCTGCAAGTTTTGTCCATTCTTGGAGGCTAATTCTATTAGTCCCTTTCCTAAGAGACCTAAAATCACTAAAGAAACAAAGGCGCTAATAGCAACTGTCTTCCAGAGTCTTTTTCTTCTGCTTTTCTTTGCAAGAATTTCAAATGTTTCCATTTAGGTATCCTTTCTTTTCCAGTTTCTTTCGGAGCTTAGCACGGCTGCGCATCAACTGAATCTTGACCTTGCTCACCGAGTAAGACATGATTCGAGCAATCTCCTTTACTGTAAACCCCTGAAAATAATAGAGTTCTAACAGTGCAGCTTCCTTAGACGGCAGTTCTTCTATTGCACTTCGTAGCAGCTCATAATCTTGATTTTCAAAGGGATTGACAAGATCTTTTCCAAAAAATTCTTTTCGCAAAATCTCCAAATAATGCTTATCTCTCCTATATCTGTCGATATAGCGCCGGATGGAAACCCGATACATCCAAGCTCGCATCTTTTCCGCCGGAATAATAACTTCTGTTTCCAACATCTTGACAAAAACGTCCTGAACTACATCTTCTGCTTCCACTTTAGAAGCCCCTGACTTCTGCAGATAGGATACAATCTCGCGAGCAAAGCCTATCAAGATTGTTTCATATTCATCTAGTTTGATAAGCTCACCCCCCTCCTTCACTAGTATAACGAATTAAAAAGCCCTTTGGTTACAAAAATAGAAAAAACCGGAACAATTCCGATTTTCTCTTTGTATTAGCCAGAATTTCGCAGGCCAGTCGCAATACCGTTGATTGTGATATGAATCAGCTTCTCTTGATCAGGTGTGAGCTGACCGTTGCGCTGACGCTTGATTAGCTCTAGCTGGATATAGTTCAAAACATTGAAGTAAGGCATGCGGTAGTCCAAACTGTCTCTTAGATAGGTGTTTTCTGCTAGGAGCTCATCATGACCTTCAATCTCCAAAATGACATCCTTAGTCAACTGCCATTCATCCAAGATAATATTGAAAATATCACGGACATTCTGATCTTCGCAAAGCTGCGCATACTCAAAAGCGATATTCATATTCGACTTAGATAGAACCATGTCTACGTTTGATAAAAGTGATTTGAAGAATGGCCATCTCTTATACATAAATTGCAGAAAGGCTAAGTTATTTTCTGGATCTTCATGAATGAATTCCTTGAAACTTGACCCAACACCATACCATCCTGGGAACATAACCCGACTTTGAGACCATGAGAAGACCCACGGAATAGCTCTGAGACCGCCGATTTCAGTGATGGTTTTACGAGCAGCTGGACGAGAACCGATATTAAAGCTAGAGATAGCCTTGATAGGGCTGGATTCGAAGAAATAATCGTAAAAACGCTCGTCGCCAAAGACCAAATCACGGTAAATCTGATAACTGCGATTGACTACTTGATCCATAATCCGCTCATATTTATCGGACGTATGGCTATCGCTCTTCTTATGAGTTACCATGCGGTTAATGGCAGCAGACACCAGCATTTCCAAGTTATAGTAGGCTGCGTCTTTGTTTCCATATTTATTACCAATGACTTCCCCTTGCTCAGTCAGACGGATCCTGTCATTGATACTGCGGAGTGGCTGGGAAGTGATGGCTTCATAGGTTGGGCCGCCACCGCGTCCCACTGTACCTCCCCGGCCATGGAAGAAGGTAATTTTCACACCAAATTTGTCACCGATAGCTGTTAATTGCTGCTGAGCCTTGTAGAGGGTCCAGCAAGAAGATAGGTAGCCACCGTCCTTATTACTGTCTGAATAACCCAGCATGATTTCCTGGTAGTTATCCTTAGAAGCAATCCACTTCTGAGCAATCGGCAGAGACAGGTATTTCTCCATGGTATCGCAGGAATTGTCCAAGTCCTCAATGGTCTCAAAGAGCGGAACAATCTGGACACGGGCACCATTTTCATCAATCAGCCCTACTTCCTTGAGCATAATAGCCAACTCAAGTAGATCTGATACACTAGTCGAGTGAGAAATAATATTTTGCTTAATGACTTCCTCACCGATTGCATCTTTTAGCTGACGGGCTGTTTTGAAAATCTCCAGTTCTTTTTGCAGGAGTTCGGATTTAGTCTCATGGGTAGCTGATAGGATACGAGGATCTTCAAGCAGCTGTTTGAGGAGGACCTGGCATTTTTCTTCTTCCGACAGACTACTATAATCCTGAACAATATTAGCTGATGCCAAAAGTTCAGCCACACAGGCCTCATGAACGCTGGAATCCTGCCGCATATCAATGCTGGCCAAGAAGAAGCCAAAAACATCAACCGCTTGGAGGAGTTCAGTCAAGTCCCCACTTACCAAGGCTTCACCATGATGTTCGATAAGAGAATCATAAATGACCTGCAAGTCTTCTTTAAATTCCTGAGCGGTTCTGTAAGAAGGTGTCTCCTCCTTCTTCAGCTCAGTCAGGGTCTCGCTGATACGAGACTGGATATAATTAGGAATGATTTCTCTTCCTTTATTGCTGACAGAAAGGTTGGTCTTCGCAGACAATGTTTCCTCAGCTCGGTCAGTCAATCGCTGACCGTCAGTTGAAAAATTGCCTTCTTTTAGGTAAAGCAAGGTTTGAATCAGTTTAGACTGGATATAGTGGAAAGCACGGCGGTAAGGCTCATTTTCCCGATAAACAGACTTGTCTGTAGAAAGAGCTGCCATTTCTGCTACTGCCTGACTGGTTTCTGAGAGGTTGGTCGAGAGTGAGAAGGTGCGATAGAGTGTATAAACCTTGTCAATGTAATAGTTGAGGATGACTTCACTCTGGAGCGTGGCTGATAGTTTCAGGGTTTCTGCTGTTACAAAAGGATTGCCATCCCGGTCACCGCCAATCCACATTCCCATGGTAATAGGCTTAGGATTATCCAGCTTGATACCTCGCTCTTCTGCCAAGCGTCTGTATTCAACCATAAAGTTGGTGATAGCTTGTAGGAAAGAGCTGTTATAGTACTCCATGACATTGGTAATCTCATTAGTCACTTTCAGCTTTTTCTCACGGATCATATCTGTCTGCATCATAAGCTCAATATAGCGGCGGAGATTTCCTAGCCACTTCTTCTCATTGACCAGGCCAGCCTTAACATCACGATGCTGGCGCAGTAGACTATGGATATGATTGGTTAAGTCCAGAACGGTCTTACGCTGAACCTGAGTCGGGTGAGCTGTCAGTACTGGCACAACATTCAGGTTTTCCAGAATTTCCTGAGCATTTTCCCGCGTTGAAATCAGGTCAATGGTTGTTGACAACTTCCCAAGATAATCCTGATTAATATTGTTCTGGTGGTTGATTTCATAAGCTAGGTCCACGTCTTCTGAGATATTAATCAAAAGCGGCAAAATAGAGAAATAACGGGAGATATAAACCATTTCATCTGTCGTCAGTTCTTCTACAATCGCTTTTAACTCATGATATTTGGAGTTAACCGCCAGCTCCTCCATAAGGGAGATTTTTTCAAAGGTCTCAGGGCCGAGAAGATTCCGAGTAATATCGGCAAGTAAATCTGTCAATATGGCGACTTCTTCTCGAATCACTTCTTTATTGCTGTAACTTTCTAATTTGTTAAATGACATAATCTGCACCTTTCATTTTTGCAACAACTGTTCACACGAACTGCGATTAAGCTTCCTCAGACCGGCCTTGCGCCTCCGCTTCCATCTGCTCATACAAGGCATCACGGCGCTCGTTGGCATCAATATTGAGTACCAAGGCAATGGCTACTGACAAGACCAGAAGACTGTTCCCTCCTTGCGATAGGAAGGGGAAGGTTACTCCTGTAGAAGGAATGAGACCTGAAATTCCACCAATATTGATGAAGGTCTGCATGAGTATCATACCGCCAATTCCCAAAGCCATCATGGAGTTAAATGGATTCTTGGCTCGAATCCCTACCAAGATAATTCTCAGAATCAGGAAAAAGAGTAAGGCCAGAATCAGACTGGCACCAAAGAAACCAAACTCTTCTATCACGATAGAAAATACAAAGTCCGTATGAGCTTCCGGCAGATAGCCGCGCTTTTCAATAGAGTTACCCAAGCCTAGACCAAACCAGCCGCCATTACTCATAGCATAGTAGGAATTCGCCAACTGGTGACCTGAACCAGACAGATCCTTGAAGGGATTGAAGAAAGCGCTGAAACGCTTGGCCACATATCCAAAGACTGGAATCTTGGCCACGCGCTCAACCCCAATCAACCAAATGCTAGCCAGAACCAAGCCGGAAACACTAACAATGGCTCCCAGCATCGTAGAAAACCATCGATAACCAATCCCACTGACAGCTATCATTATCACGACGGTCAAAAATAGAATAGTCGCATTTCCAAGGTCTGGCATAATCGCTACAATCCCAATCAGAATAGCCACCATGGTCCGCCAGTCGTTAAAGGCTTTAGGAAACCAATGGTTGTGAGTCAGGGCTTGATAGTCATAGACCTTTATCTCCTCCTGCCTCTTTGTGAAGCGAAAAGCTAGATACCAGACCAGAATAATCTTCAAATACTCAGCAGGCTGAATACTGAAAGCTCCAAGCTTCAGCCAACCATGAGCTCCGTTGATAGTCCCTGTTATAAAACGAGATAAAAGCAAGAGGATAATCTCAGCAAAGATAACTATAGTCAGGATGCCTCCTTTTTTCAGGAAACCCAAGCGGATTCTATATAGGAGCGCAATTATAAAGAGACTTATTACCCAAAAAATCCCCTGATTCAAGACCATTCCAAAACCATTTCCTCCGGCCTGAATCGAGGTAGGACTCGTCGTTGAATAGACCACAATCAATCCCAAAACAGATAAAATCAAATAGGGAATCAAGATGGAATAATTCAACAAGTGCTTCTTGTCAATTTTCATATTTCACCATTAAACTTCTAAAAATTCAATTCTCATTATACCACCTTTTGGATTGAAAAAAAAGCATTAGTGCAGAGACTGGAATATTATGACCTTGCTTTCTCTCTTTTACATAAAATTGTGATAAGATAGGAAGCAAACAAAGGAGGAGAACATGACAGACATTTATGATATCGAAATCCAAAAACAAGACGGAAGTCAGCAAAAAATGAGTGATTATAAAGGAAAGATTCTGCTGATTGTCAATACAGCGACCGGCTGTGGCTTCACTCCTCAGTATCAAGAACTGCAGGAACTCTATGAGCGCTATCAGAAAGATGGATTTGAAATCCTGGATTTCCCCTGCAATCAGTTTGGCCAGCAGGCTCCTGGAGACGCCTCAGAAATCAACAGCTTTTGCATCCTTAACTACGGAACGACCTTTCCTCGATTTGCTAAGATTGATGTCAATGGTCCTCAGACTGCTCCACTCTTTGACTGGCTCAAAAAAGAAAAAAGCGGTCTTCTTGGTGAAAATATCAAGTGGAATTTCACAAAGTTTCTGGTTAGCCGAGACGGCAAAGTTGTCAAACGCTTCTCTCCACAAACTTCTCCTCAAAAGATTGAAGAGCTCATTCAAAAGCTATTATAAAAGGTAAGAAAAAGCAAAACGATTTAGCCAACGGTAACTCATCTTCCACAGCCTGCCTAATCTCTTTAAAAAACAAGACATTTTGAACTTTCAAAACGTCTTGTTTTTGCTTTATAATATTTCAATTATATTACATTTTATTCATTTTCCAGCAATTCTGGGGATATTTTTTGCTTTTTTATTTGTTTTAAGTTAAAATAAATCAGTATGAGGAAGAGGATTAAACCGCTTGCAATCCTAATTTTCTTTGCTTCTTTTATCGCTTTTATTTTGATAAGTAAGCAAATTACTGACTCTCAGGAAAAGCAAGCACAGGCAAAAATTTCACAAACTAAACAAACTCCAAGTTCCTCAAAAAAAGAGGAAACATCTGATGATTCGTCTTTGGATGAAGAGTTTATTTCCAGACCAATCATTGACATTTCTGGCTGGCAGCTGCCAAGTGAGATTAATTACGACTTACTCGCACAGAATGTTTCAGGAGTAATTGTCCGTGTTCATAGTGGAGCGCAGGCAAAAAAAGAAAACGCAGCAACTCATCTGAATGGTCTGGACAAGTCTTATGAAAGACATATCAAAGAATTTCAAAAGCGCAACATCCCTGTCGCTGTCTATGCCTATGTGGCCGCCAATAGCAAAAAGGAAATGGAAAAAGAAGCTGAAAGTTTCTACAAGGCTTCTGCCAAGTACCATCCAACCTATTATTGGCTAGACGTCGAAGAAAAGACCATGTCTGACATGAATGCGGGAGTTGAAGCTTTCCGAGCCAAGCTAGAGTCACTTGGTGTTAAAAATATTGGTATCTATATTGGAACTTATTTTATGGAAGAGCATAGCATCTCTACCGATAAGTTCACAGCTATTTGGATTCCGACTTATGGTAATGACGACGGCTACTACAATGCCGCACCAAATACTGAGCAAGATTACGACTTGCATCAGTACACATCACAAGGTCAGTTGACTGGTTTCTCTCATTATCTTGATTTGAACCAGCTGTCAACCTTGAAAGACCAGACAGCTACTTATCAAAAGCTATTTACAGTTCCTAAAGAAAGTCAATAGCTCAGAACGACAGCTCAAATCTCAAAGACTGCTGTCGTTTTTTATTGTCAAATAATAGGAAATTTCCAGCCGTTTCCTCTTAATAAAGCCTATATTTTATGATATAATGATTTGATAAATGAAATTAGAAAAGGAAAATACAATGATTTCTTGGTTGAATAGAACTTTCAAAGGAATGGTCATTGCACTTGGCTTTATTTTGCCGGGAGTTTCAGGCGGTGTTTTAGCAGCTATCTTAGGTATTTACGAGCGCCTGATTCATTTTTTAGCACATTTAAAGGAAAACTTCGTCGAAAATGTTCTCTATTTCATACCAGTTGGAATCGGGATGATTCTAGGAATCGCTGCCTTCTCCTATCCTGTCAATCTGCTACTGGACAACTACAAAGTGATTGTCCTTTGGGGATTTGCCGGAGCTATCATCGGGACTGTTCCTAGCCTCATTAAAGAGTCTGTTGCTAAAAGTGAGCGTGATCGGATTGATATTCTCGTTTTCTGGGTCAGCCTCATCGTCTCAGGAATTTTTCTTTATTCCCTAAACGGTATGGTCGGCACCTTGCCAGCCAACTTTCTCTCTTTTATCTTAGCAGGAGCCCTGATTGCACTGGGCATTTTGATTCCCGGACTCAGTCCGTCCAACCTTCTCCTGATTTTAGGGCTCTACGCTCCTATGCTAAATGGCTTTCGCAAACTGGATCTCTTGGGTACTTTTCTTCCTATCGGAATCGGAGGTGCCTTGGCTCTGATTCTCTTCTCCAAGCTGATGGATCATATTTTGAAAAACTACTACTCTCGTGTCTATCACTTTATCATTGGCATCGTCCTTTCCAGTACACTTCTCATTGTAGTACCACAAGCAGGAAACAGTGAAAGCATCAGCTATGCTGGAGTGTCTGTACTGACCCTGGTCCTTGCTGCCTTTTTCTTCGGCCTGGGAACCTGGCTGGGACTCTGGATGTCACAATTAGAAGAGAGATATACTAATGGCTAAAAAAACAAAAATCAAAAAAACACTGGTCGAGCAAATTTTAAGCAAGGCTAAGATTGAACATAAAGGTCTGCAGCTAAATGCCTTAGCAGAACAGCCTGCCGAAAGCTTGGACCGTTCCCAGATTTATAAAACCTTAGCCTTGACAGGAGACAAGACTGGCACACTAATCGGTATCCTACCTATTACAGAGCATCTGTCCGAAAAGAAAATGGCCAAGATTTCCGGCAATAAAAAAGTCAGCATGATTCCTCAGAAAGACTTAGAAAAGACAACGGGCTATATCCACGGAGCCAATAATCCTGTCGGTATCCGGCAAAAGCACAACTTTCCAATCTATATCGACCAGTCAGCTCTAGAGCGAGATAGCATCATCGTGTCAGCTGGCGAAGTCGGCCGCAGTATCGAAATCAAGGCTCAAGATTTGGCGGATTTTGTTCAAGCTGACTTTGCAGATCTCAAGGAAAATCCTAGCTCATAATTCTTCAATACTGCACCTAATATTCTCAATAAACTCTAATAAGAAAGAAACAATCAACCACTATGAAATTATACTTTGTCCGACACGGAAGAACGGAATGGAATCAGGAAGGCCGCTTTCAGGGAGCCAGCGGTGATTCGCCACTTTTGCCAGCCGCCGTTGAAGAACTGCATACCCTAGGAAAACATCTGGTTCAGACACAATTTGGCAAAATTTACAGCAGCGACCTCCCACGCGCCGTTCGATCTGCTGAGATTATCCAAGAAGAAAGCCAGTTTCCGACTGAAATCGTATCAGTACCTGAACTGCGAGAATGGCAGTTGGGAAAACTGGAAGGCGCAAAAATCTCTACCATAGAAGCCATCTATCCGCACCAGATGACTGCCTTCCGCCACAATCTCTCGCAATTTAATCATACGTTTTTTGATGCTGAGTCGGTCTATCATACAACCCACCGAACCATTTCCTTTATCAAGACCTTAAAGGACAAGGGCTATGAACAAGTCCTCATTGTCGGGCACGGAGCCAACTTAACCGCCAGCATTCGGACTATGCTGGGCTATGACACACCTCTTTTGCGCAAGAATGGCGGTCTGACCAATGCTAGTATCACCATCCTTGAAACAGAAGACTTTGAGAATTTTGAGCTGATCACTTGGAATAATACGGATTACTTAGTTGAAAAGGCAGAAAATTAAAGCTGGATTTCTAGCTTTTTTTCTTACTTTATAGCCAAATATAGATGAATTTCCCTATCTTTTGTGATAAAATAGATAGGAAAACTTTTGGAGGAAAAACATGACTACTGAACATATCGAGGAATTAAACGACCAGCAGATTATCCGCCGTGAAAAAATGGCTGCGCTGGCTGAGCAGGGAATTGACCCTTTTGGCAAACGCTTTGAGCGAACTGCTAACTCTGCTCAACTGAAAGAAAAATACAACGATAAAGATAAAGAAGAATTAAACGAACTCAATGAAACAGCTATTA
Source organism: uncultured Streptococcus sp. (assembly GCF_963528215.1). Lineage (GTDB taxonomy): Bacteria > Bacillota > Bacilli > Lactobacillales > Streptococcaceae > Streptococcus. Next base: position 102,696 of record NZ_CAURVL010000006.1, on the reverse strand, counting down.
TCGCTGGCCGTCTCATGACCAAGCGCGGCAAAGGAAAAGTTGGCTTTGCCCATATTCAAGATCGTGAAGGCCAAATCCAGATTTATGTTCGTAAAGATGCGGTTGGTGAAGAAAACTATGAAATCTTCAAAAAGGCTGACTTGGGAGATTTCCTCGGTATCGAAGGTGAGATTATGCGGACAGATATGGGGGAGCTTTCTATCAAGGCGACACACCTTACTCATCTGTCTAAGGCTCTGCGTCCCCTGCCTGAAAAATTCCACGGTCTGACAGATGTCGAAACCATCTACCGCAAGCGTTATTTGGATCTGATTTCCAACCGCGAGAGCTTTGAGCGCTTTGTTACTCGTTCAAAAATTATCTCTGAAATCCGTCGTTACTTGGATGGCCAAGGCTTCCTTGAAGTTGAAACTCCTGTTCTCCACAATGAGGCAGGCGGTGCTGCTGCCCGTCCATTTATCACCCACCACAATGCCCAAAACATTGACATGGTACTTCGTATTGCAACCGAACTTCACCTTAAACGTCTTATCGTCGGTGGTATGGAGCGAGTTTATGAGATTGGCCGTATCTTCCGTAACGAAGGAATGGACGCAACTCACAATCCAGAGTTCACTTCCATTGAGGTTTACCAAGCCTATGCAGATTTTCAAGATATCATGGACTTGACGGAAGGCATTATCCAACACGCAGCTGTCTCTGTAAACGGAGATGGGCCAGTCAACTACCAAGGAACTGAAATCAAGATCAACGAACCATTTAAACGCGTTCACATGGTCGACGCCATCAAGGAAATTACTGGTGTTGACTTCTGGCAAGATATGAGTTTTGAAGAAGCTGCTACCTTGGCCAAGGAAAAGAAAGTTCCGCTTGAAAAACACTTCACCGAAGTTGGCCATGTTATCAATGCTTTCTTTGAAGAATTTGTGGAAGAAACCTTGATTCAGCCAACCTTTGTCTACGGTCATCCTGTAGCAGTATCACCTCTGGCTAAGAAAAATCCAGAAGATCCACGCTTCACGGACCGTTTCGAGCTCTTCATCATGACCAAAGAATATGCCAATGCCTTCACCGAGTTGAACGATCCAATCGATCAATTATCTCGTTTTGAAGCACAGGCAAAAGCTAAAGAACTGGGTGATGACGAAGCAACAGGCATTGACTATGACTTTGTCGAAGCTCTGGAATACGGTATGCCACCAACTGGAGGCCTAGGAATCGGTATCGACCGTCTGGTTATGTTACTAACAGACGTGACTACCATTCGCGATGTCCTACTCTTCCCAACGATGAAATAATCTGTATTTTTACGATATTCAGAAAACAAATCCTGCTGGAATTCCAGCAGGATTTTTACATCACAAAAAAGTCTGGGGAACCAGACTTTTGTTGTATTATTCATATCTCAGTGCTTCAATTGGATCCAGTTTAGAGGCTTTATTGGCCGGTAAGATTCCGAAGAGAACACCGATGGTTGCTGAGAAGAGAAGGCTAACGATGCTGACCGTGAGTGATACTGTCACTGGAGTTCCTTCCAGCATTTGACTCATGGCCGAGCCTAGTACAGACGCAAGTCCCGCAGCTAGAACCAGTCCAATCAACCCACCAATCAGTGTCAAAATCATAGACTCAATCAAAAATTGCATCAGTATGTTGCCACGTGTTGCTCCCAGAGCTTTCCGCAGACCGATTTCACGAGTCCGCTCAGTGACCGATACCAACATGATATTCATAACGCCGATACCACCAACAAAAAGTGAGATTCCGGCGATGGCACCGATAACTCCTGTCATGGCACCATAAATATTTTGCACTTCCTGATAGAGGGCACTATCATCCGTCACTTGATATTCTCCCTGTTGGAGACCAGCAATTTCTGTTAATTTCTTGGCAACCTTAGGACCAAGTTCTGGAACCAAGCTGGTATCATTCACTCGAAGAACAATCTCTGAAATCTCATCTACTCCAAAGTTGGCAGCTATGAGAGTATTGGTCGTAATGGCATTGCCACCATAGACCTGCATGGAGCCAGATGCAGCAGCAGTTTCAGGATCTCTATAAACCCCAATCACCCTATAGTTACTGGCACCCACTGTCACAATCTTATTGATTGCTTCTTCAGCGGAAGAAAAGAGAGTCGCAGCCAGATCTTCGTCCAGCAGCACAACACTGGCAAAGCCTTGATAGTCTTGCTGCCTCAGACCCCTTCCGGCGATAATCTTATATTTTTTCACCTGAATATAGGTCATGTTTGCTCCGACAAAGTTGACGCGCTCAGCCTTCTTATTTTCGTAGCTAAAGGTTTCCATAGCAGAGTTGGTCACATAATAACCGTCCACTCCCTTGATATGGGTCAATTCCTTAACCCAGGCTTCCTGAGCCTTGGGTGGCTCCACCACTTCTTCGCTTTCATCTTCCACATTTACAGAATAGAGATCAGCTGTTTGTGTATAGGAGCCGTCCTTGCTCTTTTTAGGAGAAAAAACAAGACGCATGTTTTTCTGACTTTTGGTAAAACTCTCATTGACCCGTCGGGTAATGGAATCTCCTAAGGCCATGATAACCACAACCGAAGCCACTCCGATAATAATCCCAATCATGGTCAGGAAAGACCGCATCTTGTGTCCAAGAATGGAGCTAATGGCAAATTTCCAGTTTTGCATTAGGCTAGTCCTCCTTCCTTAGCGCTATCAGATGAGATGACACCGTCACGAATGACAATCTGCCGTTTGGCATAGGCAGCAATCTCAGGCTCGTGGGTTACCATGATAATGGTTTTCCCTTCTCGATTGAGCTCAGTCAAGAGCTCCATAATCTGCTCACCAGTCTTAGTATCCAAGGCTCCTGTTGGTTCGTCAGCCAGAATCAAAGAAGGATTATTGACCAAAGCACGCGCAATGGCTACCCGCTGCTTCTGTCCTCCGGAAAGCTCTGAAGGCAGGTGATGCATCCGCGTGTCTAGCTCCACCTTGGTCAGAAACTGCTCGGCCAAGGACTTGCGCTTAGATAGACCGACACCTGCATAGATCAAGGGCAGCTCCACATTTTGCAAGGCATTGAGCTTAGACAAGAGAAAGAACTGCTGGAAGACAAAGCCGATTTGCTTATTTCGAACCTTGGCCAGCTTCTTATCACCTAGCTTAGCGACTTCTTCGCTTCCTAGATGATATTCACCAGTGGTCGGACGATCCAGCATCCCAATGATATTCATCAGAGTAGACTTACCAGATCCAGACGGCCCCATGATGGCAACAAACTCGCCCTCATCAACCTCCAGACTGATGTCTTTTAATACCTGCAGTTCCTGGTCTCCATTGCGATAGCTCTTATTAATATTTTTTAACTCAATTAGCTTCTTCATAAGATTTCACCTCTTGACCGTCTTTCAAGCTATCTGTCGGATTGATGATAACTTTACTATCCTTTGTCAAACCAGATGAGATTTCTTGATTTTCAGCATCAGCATTTCCGAGCGTTACTTCTGTCTTCTTAGCAACTCCTTTTTCCAGGACCCAAACATAGTTCTTGTCTCCGTCCATTACCACACTGCTAACTGGCACAATGAGTCCCTGAGTATTGTTTTTAACTTCGATATTGACAGAGAAGCCTTGTTTGAGCTCACCAATCTCGCTGGTAATGTCAATTGTAAATGGATATTTGGAACCTGAAGCTGTTCCGCTACCACCTGTTCCAGATGGTTGAGCCGCTGCCTGCTGGCCGTCTTTTGGATAGTTGGAAATGTAGCTGATTTTACCAGTCCATTTCTTATCTGGGTAAACCTTTGATGTAATGGTCACTTCTTGACCAACAGACAAATTAGCCAAATTGTATTCGGACAATTCACCCTTAATCTGCAGATTACCATTGCTAACGATGTGAACCAAGGTTTGAGTGGCGCCTGTTGTTGATTTTGAAACATCGCGGTTGACTTCTACGACTGTACCATCTGCTGTGCTGGTCACTGTCAAGGCATTGAGAGTAGCTTGTGCTTTGTTCATATTATCCACTGCATCAGCTCGAGCATCGCGCAGGTCAGCTGCCTGAGACTCCACAGAACGCTGAGCCTGAGCTTCAGACGCCCCATCTGCTTCTTCGTCGCCAGTCGTATTTACAATCACACCATTGGTCTGCAAGTCATGCAATTGACGATCAGCTTTGCTAACCGCCCGAGCAGCTGCATCATAAGCTGCCTGAGCCTCTGCACTTTTATAAGTTACCAACGCTTGACCGGTAGTCACTTGGTCGCCTACATTGACCAATACATTTTCCAAGTCACCCTTGGTGCTGTCATAGTAGATGTACTGCTCATTGCTGGCTGTGACATTTCCTGTCAGCAAGACTGAAGAAGCCACTGAACCTTCCTTAGCCTTCTGAACCAGCGGAGTCGTGTCGACAGGCATCTCAGAAGGATTCCCTCCGTTTAGAAACATGAAGAGAATTGCTCCTACAACAACTGCAATCGTAGCTCCAATAATGCTAAATAATTGCCATTTCTTTAACTTTTTCATCTTTTTTCCTCCTCTTGATGAAAACGATTTTCTTTTGTTATATTATATCACAAGGCTATCATAATTCTTCTAAAAAAATTTACAGTTTTTCACAAATGGTTGCTATTTTATCTCAGATAGTCACTCCATTTAAATCCGTAGCAGATTTTTGCATTCACCTGCTAAAAAAGGTACAATTACCTCATATAATAGAAGGAGATTCTAACAAGATGAAAGAATTTGATATGATTGCTATTGGCGGTGGCAGCGGGGGAATTGCTACCATGAATCGGGCCGGCGAATACGGTGCCAAGGTTGCCGTTATTGAAGAAAAGAAACTGGGTGGCACCTGTGTCAATGTCGGCTGTGTCCCAAAGAAGATTATGTGGTACGGAGCCCAAATTGCAGAAGCTATCCAGCATTATGGACCAGACTACGGCTTTACCTCTGATAATCAGGCTTTTGATTTTGCTACCCTTCGGAAAAATCGCGAAGCTTATATTGACCGAGCACGTTCATCTTATGATGGTAGCTTCAAGCGGAATGGGGTTGAGCTGATCGATGGCCGTGCCCGCTTTGTGGATGCAAACACTGTCCAAGTCAACGGCGAGCTTATACGCGCCAAGCACATTGTCATCGCGACGGGTGCTCATGCTGCTATCCCAAATATTCCTGGCGCAGGCTACGGCGAGAATTCCGACGATGTCTTTGCTTGGGAAGAGTTACCTGAATCTGTAGCCATTGTCGGAGCAGGCTATATAGCAGTTGAGCTAGCTGGCGTGCTCCATGCTCTAGGAGTTAAAACAGATCTTTTTGTTCGTAAGGAACGACCACTGCGCAACTTTGACAGTTATCTGATTGACGGCCTGCTCCAAGAAATGGAAAAGTCTGGACTCCAGCTTCATACTCATAAGATTCCACAAAAGCTGGAAAAACTGCCTGATGGTCAGCTCAAGCTCTACTTTGAAGATGGCAGCAGTCACACAGCCCAGCATGTTATCTGGGCCATCGGCCGTAAGCCTAATGTTCAAGACCTTAATCTAGAAGCAGCTGGCGTCACTCTCAATGAACGAGGCTTCATCGCTGTAGATGAGTACCAAAACACTGTGGTTCCAGGTATCTATGCTCTCGGCGATGTAACAGGTGAAAAAGAATTAACTCCTGTTGCCATCAAGGCTGGTCGAACTCTGTCTGAACGTCTTTTCAATGGCAAAACAAATGCTAAAATGGACTACTCAACTATTCCAACTGTTGTCTTCTCCCATCCTGCTATTGGGACAGTCGGCCTGACTGAGGTAGAGGCTATTAAGACTTACGGAGCAGAAAATATTCACGTTTACACATCTAGCTTCACATCCATGTATTCAGCTGTTACCCAGCACCGCCAACAGGCCAAGTTCAAGCTCATCACTGCCGGTGAGGATGAAAAGGTCGTTGGCCTGCACGGCATTGGCTACGGAGTAGACGAGATGATTCAAGGTTTCGCTGTTGCTATCAAGATGGGCGCTACCAAGGCTGACTTTGATGCTACAGTTGCCATTCACCCGACTGGCTCCGAAGAATTCGTGACTATGCGATAAACATTCAAAATCAGAAGAGGTTTGGTATTCCAGCCTCTTTTTGACTTCTGCTACCATTTTATAATAAAGATCATGACCATTCCATAACTTAATCTTTCATTTTACTATCGAATCTTACATTTTTGTAAGATTACGATTTAAGCTATTTCAGATTCATTTGACTTTCCTTTCAAATATCAATCTAATAGAAAAAATTCAGATTTTTTCAGACTATAGACTACTGCATCACTATTTTAAAGGGTAAATTGTCAAATATCCATTAAGAAATTCCAAAGATTATAAAAAGCGATCTTTTTATTAGTTATTATATGAGACAAGGAGCCTGAAATGAAACCTCAGACTCCTTTTTCTTTATGGTAAAATAGCCACTGCCCTCACTGGTGAACCGCTGGCTTGATGCCAGTTGGGAAAGCTAATCAAGATGAGAGCACCCTTAGCCGGCAACTGATCCAGATTGGTCATAACTTCTAGCTGATAAATGTCCTGCTCCAAAAGATAGTATTCATTAAGCAATCCATGCTCCGCTGTAGGAATCCCCGCATCTGTATCAAAAGTTTCGTGACCTACCGCCTTGACACCACGCTCATGGATAAGAAGCTCTAGAGCATTTCGACCCCACCCAGGAGTATGCTGAATCTCCTGAGCATCCAGATTGCGCATAGCTGATTGGCTTGGCCAACGCTTGGACCAATCTGAGCGAAAAGCAACAAATGTCCCTGGCTCAACTCTCCCGTGCTCCGCTTCAAAATCCAAAATATCTTGCTTGCCCAGAATAAAGTCCGGATTCTCTGCTACTTCCTTAGACTTATCAATAACCACCAAAGGCAGGAAAAGATCTTTTAGCTCAATCTCTTCCAACCAGCGACCACCCTCCACAAAATGAATCGGAGCATCAATATGAGTCCCGTACTGGCCAACTACAGAAAACTGCTGAACATGAAAACCGTCTTTCAAAGTGAAAATATCCTTTTTTTCCAAGGCAGGCAGAGCTGGAAAATGCGGACTGTCTTCCTTAATCTGATGGGACAAGTTGACCCATTTTTTCTCCTGTAGTTCCTGATAAATTTTTAATAAATCTGTCATAGCCTTCTCCAATCTAGTCAGTCTTGCTTCGAGAAAATGTTGATTACGCACCCACACCTCTAGCAAAAACTCTTATTTACTTTTGCATTATTATATCAATCAAAGTGTGCTGCTGCAATTCTTTATAGCTCTTTTAGATAATCCTTTTTTATTGATAATAATATAGTTTGAAGCTATAGCTATTTTTTCTAATGAAAACTATTCAAACATTGAAAATTTTGATATGATAGAACAAAGCAATCCAGAAACGAGGAAACTGATGAGTAAAACAAAAAAAATTATTGCAGCCTTGGGCATCCTTTTATTTAATATTTTTGGCCTTATCGCCTTCTTTGTCTTGATTATCAGAAGCAAGAAACGAAAATAAGAATCTGTCTGTATATTTGTCTCGTCCGATTAAGAAGGACTTGACTTTTTTTTATTTAGCTTTTAAAATAGTTACCATAAAATAAAAAAGAGGTTTACTATTTATGAACAAAAACAAAGCATTTCTTCTTGCCCTCCCAGCTATAGGAGCTGCTTTCCTAGCTGTCCTGTCCCAGTTAACTATTTCCATTGGTCCCGTTCCCATTACGTTGCAGACTTTTGCTGTCGGTTTGATTGCAACGATTTTCAAACCTCGCGAAGCGGTTTTGTCAGTTTTTATTTATCTGCTGCTGGGAGCTATTGGCCTGCCAGTCTTTGCTGGAGGAAGCGGTGGTTTTCAGGCTCTCTTTGGCCCAAGCGCCGGATATCTCTGGTTCTACTTACTCTTTGCGCTTGTCACATCCAGTCTGACACATAAGGATAGTCCCTTCTATATGATTTTTATAGCCAATGTCTTGGGCGACGCTCTCGTCTTTGTCGGCGGTATCCTAGGACTGCATTTCTTAGGAGGTCTTGATTTCTCTAAAGCCATTGCGGTTGGTCTGACTCCTTTTATCCTGCCTGATCTGCTGAAGATGGTCTTCATTACCATTATCAGCATCCCTATTTTTAAGAGTCTGAAATTCCATTCCTACTTTTCAGAGAAATAGAAAAAACTGATAGAGCTTTCTCTATCAGTTTTTAAATGCATCCACGAGAACTTGGAATTCTTCATTAGAAAGTGTAATTCCCTTGCCCATCTTGCTGTGGTCTGGACTCCAAGTCCGAATATCATACTTAGCTGGTGCTCCGTTAAAGCTAACTCGGTTGAGTTCCTTGGTCCAGCCCTTGTCATTTTCAGACAGGACCAGAAGTTTTTCTTCGATTTCGAATGTAAATTCAGCCATATTTCACCTCTTGTTTTATTTTCCAACTATTAATTCGTAAAAGAATTTACAATTTAGGGAATTTTGTTATATAATATATTGTAACAAGTTATGGAGATTTTAGCTATGAAAAAATATCTCGAAATGATTTTACAAAGAGCCAACGAATTTATCAGTGGCAAAAAAAATGAACAAGGACCAGAGGACAGCGGCCGCATTCTGCGTACCATCGAGCTAGCTCTGCGAAAACAATCTGGTGTCCACGTTATCTTTCTGGATAAAAGCTTCACTGGCGATATTGTCAAATACGATCGCGAGCGCCTGCAGCTGATTATCAAGAATTTCAAGAAAAGTATGACCACTATTATCCGCGTGCAGGACATCAAGCGAATCAGTCTCGTACCCAATAATATCCGTGAAGCCCAAAAGAAAGACATTCGCATCACCAACCGTCGTTTCAAAAGATAACTCTTCCATCCAGTTGGATGGAAGAGTTATTTGTTTGTCTGAAAATAAATTGATCGATGCTTCTTGCATCCTGGATTAAAAGGATGAGCGCAGAAAGGGCAGGCATCCTCACAGCCAAGATACTGAGAAATAGTCAGCTCTGTCCTGCAATGACCACAAAGAACTACTCGATCTTCTGATCGACTCACAGGATAGGACATAAAAGCATGATCTTCGCAGCGGTCATGACAGAGAAAGCACGGATAGTATTTCTGACAAGCAAAGCACTTAAGGGCTATGATATCTCTCTCACTGTGATAATGCTGGCAGCGAGTCTCCTCATCAAGAATATCTCCGTAAACCTGAATCATGCTATTTCCTCTCTGAAAACCTCTATTCATAAAAATGTCTTTTAGATTAAAAAGCTACCTATGAATAAAAGATTAAGCTCGGACGGTCACGCTAGTACCATCTTCCTTGTAAAGATTAATCAAGCCTTCCTTTCGAGCCCGCACCATATCGCCAGCCTCTACGGGCTGCTCCAAGTGAATGGTCAGAAGCTCCATCGGATTAGGAGCCCTATCAATTTTGTTACCTTCAGCATCTCGAAGGTCTGTGATAAAGGTTTCAAAATGACGGAAGCCCGGTCCGTAAAACTCAACCTGATCCCCTTCATGAATAACATTGCGCTGACGAATAGTCGCTGTCTGACTGTCTGCGTCATAGGCTACTACTTCTGCTATAAATTTGTATTCTGGGATCTTGCGTCGCGCTCCGAAAAGCTGCTCATTCTCAGTTGGAGTATGATAGTAGAATCCTGTGGCCAATTCTCGTTGAGCAACCTTCCACATCTCATCGACCAAATCCTGCTTGATAGCTTCGAACTTTTCAGGACTTTCTAGATAAGCATTTACAGCTGCTTTATAGCAGTTAGTCACAGTGGAAACATAATGAATAGACTTCATCCGTCCCTCAATCTTCAAGCTATCCACTCCGTTTTCAATCATGTCTGGTATGCGGTCAATCATGGACATATCAACTGCGGACATAGAAAATTCTTCTGGAACTTCACCTTTCAAGCTCTTACGTTCTTGTCCAAAAGGCATATCGTAGAGGTCATATTTCCAACGGCAGGATTGTGAGCAGCCACCACGATTGGCATCGCGCATACTCATGTGGTTGGATAATGTACAACGGCCGGAGTAGGAAATACACATCGCTCCATGAACAAAGGCTTCTATTTCAACGTCAGTCCGTCGGCGAATTTCAGCCAGCTCAGCCATTGACACTTCGCGAGCTAGGACAACACGAGTCAGACCTAAGTTCTTCCAAAACTCCAGCGTTTCATAGTTGGTCGCACTGGCCTGAGTTGACAGGTGGATTTCCAGACCAGGTGCTTCTGATGCTGCAATAGCAATCAAAGCCGGATCTGAAACAATGACAGCCGCAATCCCGATGTCTCGCAATCGTCGGAACCACTCACCAGCTCCCTCTTCATTTCCCTCGTGCATGACCATATTGGCCGCGACATAGACCTTGGCACCATAACTAGCCGCAAACTGAACCCCTTCTTCCATCTGTTCAAAGGTAAAGTTCCCAGCCCGACTGCGCAGACCATAGGCCTGTCCGCCAATAAAAACAGCATCTGCTCCATATCGAACAGCTACTTTTAGCTTTTCCAAAGTACCAGCAGGCGATAACACCTCTGGTCGTTTCAACTTTCTTGCCATCATTTTCTCCTATTTGCAATATAAAAGTGTTGATGTCTAATCCTTATTATTTTATAGTAATTTACCCCTAAAAGCAAGGTTCTTTGAATTATTTTCACAATTCTAATTTTCGAATTAATTCAAAAAAAACAGTTTGGAACATATATTTTTTACTCATGTTTTAGAAATCTTATTTTTGTTCTCAAAAAAGAACTCCTAAAAGGAGCCTTAGTTTAAATATTTATTTTACCATATCAGGGTCATAGTCATAAAATCCGGTATCGAGAAAACGATTTTTCGGATGCAGTTTGTGAATCGCCTCATCCAGCACAAAGGCTTGATCTGAGCTAAACTTGCCTGCCTCAATCAAATCCCTTGCCTCTACAAAAATCTTAGCAATCTCAACAAAGTTGTGGCCTGGCGTGTATAGACCTTCTAGCTTCCAGTGGCAGAATCCATGATTAACCAACTCTATAAGCTTGGTCATCAAATCCAAGTCATTATTGGCAAAAATATGAGTACCATGATTGTCCTCAAAAATCGAATAATGGCTCTGCGGATCGCTTGGTTCCGCCAGAAAGAGGTCTCGCTCCCGTGTCTTTTCATCATCGATATGAGTAAAATTATAGTAATTCTGCAAAAGAGGACGCTTGGAGTGATGGATGACACTAGCTCCGTATACCAAGACTTCAGCAGGAATTTCCAGAATTTCTGGCATCTTAAAAAGCTCAGCAGAAGGAATCTCACGCGCTAGGACAGCTTCTAAAACTCCTGCGTTCTTAGCCCAAAAGTTAATCTGACGGCTGCTGGTAACCATGGTCGAGGCATCGTAAATGGTCTTTAATTTATAACCATCGCGCTGCAGCACATAGAAAACACCAGCATCACCAACGGTAATATAATCTGCCCCAATCTCCTGGAGAAAATCAAGATAGGGTTTGATCTTATCCATCATTTCCTGATGCATGAGAGCGTTCACCGCAACGGTCAACTCTTTTCCTGCTTGGTGAACCAAGTCAGAAATTCGAGTTAATTCGTCTAAACTAAAATTATGAGGTAAACGAAGGCCATAATTTTTCTCGCCAACATAAATTCGATTGACATTTGCCTCCAAAAGTTTCTCAACTTGCTCTATACTTTCAGCTGTTGCTGTAATGATTATCTTTTTCATAAAACCATTATAGCAAAAAAATATAAAGGAGTGGTTTTTCATTCGAATTTATTCGTTTTGTAACTCTTTTGTAATATTTAAAACTGCAAAAAAATGGTAGAATTAGAGGGTACTGTAAGGAGAGAGAATTATGCACGTAAGAAAATACCAACAATATGATGACCCAACTGACTACTACTACCAAGAAATTGAATCTGAACAAACACCACTCTATCAAGAGTACTTACCTGAAGCAGAAACATCACCAAGATTAAGCGAACTCTTTTTCTTCTTGAATATTGCTGTTTTCTGTGTCTTGACAGTTTTGTTTAGTTTTGTATTTTTGAGCTTGAAAATGAATACATTTATGTCCTTCACTTTGGCCATTGCTTCCAGCCTGATTAGCATTCAATCTTATCGCTTGTTCGCAAAGAAACGCCAAACTAGCAAATAAACCAACCTTGTGATTCTACGATTTTAAAATATAAGAAAAACCGACGACGCTTTAAGTCCTCGGTTCTTTTTTTCACTCTTGTAAACAAAGAAGACTAGCAAAATTGCTAGTCTTCTTTGTTTTATTTTTCTTCTTGATTATCAGTTTCAGCAGTCTTTTCTTCTTGACCTTCTGTCGCTTCTGCTCCGAAGTCAATGATGATTTCTTCTGAAGGTTCTTCTTCCTCTTCGAAGATCACAGGTTCTTCCTCAGCTAAGCTGCTTTCTTCTTTATCAAATTTTTCTTTGATTTCGTTAAACTTATCTTGTGAGTAGTCAACGACAGATTTTGTCGTTTCTTTGACAGATTCGATGACTGTTTCAGTTGTAATCTCGCCTTTCTCAACCTTTTCTTTGGTTTGTTGAATTGCACTGACAGCTTGATTTGAAAAGTCTTTAGCGGATTGAACGACAGCTTCGTGTATATCATCAGGATTTTCTTGGTATTCCTTAACAAAGTCCCGAACCTTATCTGTCGTTTCCTTTCCTTTCTTACTGGTCAGAAAATAAGCAGCAGCTGCACCAGTAACGGCGCCCAATAACAGTGATGAAAATTTTCCCATAATAGACCTTCTTTCTTATTTTTTAAACAATTTTGAAGCAAAACGCAAAGCAGATAAACCAGCCGTAGTTTTGACGGTTCCCTTACCAGCAGACACTGCTTTTTTACTCAGCGTACGCGCCTGAACGTTCAAATCTGAAACGGACTCAGACAGGTCCGCAACAGCTGTAAACAAAGGATCAATGGTTGCGACTTTTTGATTGATGTCGTCAGTTAAGACATTGACCTTGGCCAGTAAATCATTGGTTTGGTGAAGAGTCACGTTGACATCAGAAGTCAAGACCTTGATGGTATTTTCTGTTTCATCTAGCATTTTACCAGCTTTCTCGCCCAGATTTTTGACAGTAATCGTCAAGTAAATCACGAAGATAATGAGGGCTACCGCTAGTAAAGCATAAGCAATTTCAATTATCATATTTCTCTCCTTTCATTGCAGACATCTCTTACAAGAGTCAGCGGCTCTATGCATTTCTTATTCTTGATAATAAGGGGCTTGCTTTTTTCTTTGGTAAATGATGATGCCAATTCCGACAAAAATAAGAATCAGCGACAACCATTGGGAAACACGCAGACCAGCAAACATGAGACTGTCCGTCCGCATACCCTCAATAATCATCCGACCAAATCCATACCAGATTAGATAGAAGGCGGCGATTTCTCCCTGTCTCAGCAACTTAGGCCGACGGCGTAGAACAATAATCAAGATAAAGCCAAGTAGGTTCCATAGAGATTCATAGAGGAAGGTTGGCTGTCTGTAGCTGCCTTCAATATACATATTTTCACGAATAAGGCTAGGCAGATAGTCCAAACTCTTAACTGCCGCACCATAGGCCTCATGGTTGGCAAAATTCCCCCAGCGACCAATACTCTGGGCAATCATCACACTTGGTGCTGCAATATCCAGAAAATCAACTGGATGAATCAGCCTTCTCCGACAGAAAAAGTAGAGAACGATAGCACCAGCTATCAGCCCACCGTAAATGGCAATCCCGGCTATTCCGCCATTCCAAAAATCAATGATTTTTATCAGATTCTTACCGTAATAATCCCATTCGAAGGCCACGTAATAAAGCCGGGCACCCACGATGGCTACGGGAAAAGCCACTAGGATAAAATCCAAAATATCATCAGGAATAATCTTCCGACGCGGAGCCTCTTTCATGGCTAGATAGACGGCCAAGACCAAGCCTGTGACGATACAGATGGCATACCAGCGAATACTGATAGGCCCAAGTTGGATAGCTACTGGATCAATCATATTTCACCTCATTTCGGCTAATTAAGTCAGTGAGGCGCTCTTCAAAGATCTTAGTAGCATCATAACCCATTTGCTTAGCTCGATAGTTCATAGCTGCAGCCTCAATCACAACCGAGATATTGCGACCGGTCTTCACAGGAATCCGAATACGCGGAATTCTGACGCCGGCAACCTCCAGCTCTTCTGTATCATTGCCCAGACGATCAAAGGTCTTATGGACATCAAAGTTTTCCAGATAGACAGCTATCTGAACCTGAGAAGAATCTTTGACAGCACTAGCTCCGTAAAGGCTCATGACATCAATGATACCAACACCACGAATTTCCAACAAGTGGCGCAGGATTTCAGCCGGCTCTCCCCAAAGGGTCATTTCATCCTTGGCATAGATATCCACTCGGTCATCCGCAACCAACCGATGGCCACGCTTAACCAACTCAAGCCCTGTTTCACTTTTACCAATTCCGCTGTCCCCTTGGATGAGAACCCCCATGCCATAGATATCCATCAGAACACCATGAACACTGGTTCTCTCAGCCAGCCGTGAATCAAGATAGCTGGAAATTTCTCCAGACAAGCGACTGGTAGAGGTTTTGCTTCTAAGAATAGCAATCTGCTTCTCATCAGCAGCACTAATCATTTCTTTAGGAATCTCTAAATTTCGAGCAATGATAATCACCGGCGTCTCAGGCTGGAACATTTTCAGCAGCACCTGATGGCGATTATGAGAGCTCATCTTCATCAGATAAGACCACTCTTTCATCCCAATCAGTTGTATCCGCTCGGGTGTATAAAAATCAAAATATCCAGTCATTTCAAGTCCAGGCCGAGAAATATCTGAAGTTTTAATTTCTTTCTCCAGTAAAACTTTATCTCCGTACTCCTGAGACAGACGAGACATTTTTAAGAGGTCTTTGACCTTTACTGACATTGTCTTCTCCCTTCAAATTTGTCTGCTTCTATTATAGCAAATTTTTACCTCAAAAGAATCTTTAAGATTGATTTTAGGTCGAAAAAATATTTTGATTTAAATCAACTTTTTAGTGAAAATAGAAAAACAGCCGCGACATCAATCAATCAGGCTGCTGAGAATTTTCTTTTGCTTCTTAAAACAAGGATGGTTTTCTACAAAGGCCGGGACCTCTTTCAGGGGTAACCAGACATGAGCATCTGTTTCGCCTTCCTGATAGCGGACTTGACTCTTATCGCCAGACACAACCACCTCATAGTAGTCGAAATGGCACTGATCTTTGACAGAGCACACTTGCTCCAAAAGTCTGATGCTATCAGGAACCAGGCCTGTTTCTTCTTCTAATTCACGTAGTGCAGCAGTCTGACTATCCTCTCCAGCCAGCACACTGCCGCCTGCTCCGAACTCATAGAAGCCAGGATAAAGGCTTTTATTGGATGACCGCCGCATAAAGAGAATATCACCATCCTGATGGCGAACCAAGACATTAACACATAGATGAAACTGTCCTTCAGAAATTTTTTCTCCTCGAACCAGGAGATGAGGGAGTTGATTTCGATTTAAGTCATAAGCATTCCAAACTTCTGTCACATTTCCTCCTTGGATGAATTGCTAATATTTTGGTGGAGTTTTTAAGTGTAGATTTACCTGGTTTTCTAGCCTGCTTCTTTTTGAGAGGTTATCTAAAAGAAGCAAGCAGAAAATTAATCACGGTATAGAAATGTCTTACTAAAACATTCCCTACTTGCAAGTAAAAAATCGGGAGTGAATCCCGAAATTTTCTATTTTATTAAGAATTACCAAAACCAGCCGTCTTTATCGTCTTCGATAGCTTCTGCTTCTTTTCGTTTGCGTGGACCAGTTCCGTACATTTCTTCTTCTATGTCTTCTTTATAGGGCATAACCATAGCCAGCAGGATATAGATGAGAATTCCCAAGCCGAAATTGACCACAGTAAAGATAATAAAGAGGAAGCGCACCAGACTCAGATCAAAATCAAATTTATCACACAGACCGGACAAGACACCGGAAATCAGTCGATTCTTTTTCAACTTATAGAATTTCACGTTCATGATAGAGACCTCAATGATCATATTTACTTTATTCTACCACATTTCACAGAAAAACAATCGGGCCAAAGGCTGATTATACCTTAGAAAATTCATTCTTTTGAAAAAAGAGAGTTCTTCAAGGAACTCTCTTGCTAATCTATCAAGCTTTCTCTGATAAACAGAGCTTGCCCATACAGCGTCCGCAACGGTATTTTTGAAGATTGACTCTGCGTCTGCGACGGATAAGTGCTCCGCAGCTCAGACATTCATAGATGAGAAGGGATTGCGAATCTGACAATGAGGGGGCGTAGCGCAGACCATCAACTAGCTTGAGCAGGTCTTTAAAATCTCGATCCCCATGGCGGTATCCTTTACCCTGATAATATAGGTGATAGTGAGCCAGCTCATGGCGAACAATTTTTCGAAAAGTCTCCAACCCAAAAGTTTCATAGATTTTTGGGTTAAAATCCAGATGTCCGTCTTTAGGAAAGAAGCGTCCCCCTGTAGTGCGGAGACGCTTGTTCCAATAAGCTTGGTGGCGGAATTCCCAGCCAAAATCCTCAGCTGAAACCCGCTTGACATAGTTAGTTAGATTCATTTGGTGCTATCAGAGAGAGGTTGACCTTCTCCCGCTCCACATCCAGTTTATCCACCCAGACTGTGACTAAATCGCCAACAGATAGGACCTGACTAGGATGCTTGATATAGTCAGTGCTCAGCTTGGAGATATGAATGAGACCGTCTTCGTGGATACCGATATCCACAAAGGCTCCGAAATCGACGACATTACGTACGACCCCTTCCAGCTTTTGACCGATACGCAGATCCTTGATATCCAAGACATCCTGCCGCAGAACTGGCGCATCAAAGGAATCACGCAAATCCCGACCAGGCTTGAGCAGATCAGCAATAATATCTTTGAGGGTTTCTTCTCCCAAGCCCAGCTCTGCAGCCAAACTAGCAACCCGAACAGCCTTTAATTTGGCTTGGGCCGCTTCATCCAAACTGCTGATTTCCAGACGCTTAAAGAGCTCCTCCACCGCCTTATAAGACTCTGGGTGAACGCCTGTATTGTCTAGCAGATTATCACTCTCGGGAATACGCAGGAAGCCGGCTGCCTGTTCAAAAGCTTTTGCACCCAGACGCGGCACTTTCTTGATGGCCTCGCGAGACCGAATCAAACCTTCTGTTTCCCGATACTTGACAATATTTTCTGAGATAGTTTTATTAAGACCAGCTACGTGGGCCAGCAGTGCAGGACTGGCGGTGTTGATATTAACTCCGACTTGGTTGACCACGGTATCAACGACAAAGTCCAGGCTTTCAGACAGCTTTTTCTGGCTGACATCATGCTGGTACTGGCCAACCCCGATAGACTTAGGATCTATCTTAACCAACTCTGCTAAAGGATCCTGCAGACGGCGGGCAATGGAAATAGCTGAGCGCTTTTCAATAGTCAAATCTGGAAATTCATGACGAGCTAGTTCACTAGCAGAGTAAACAGATGCTCCGCTTTCATTGACGATGACATAGCTGACAGTTGGATGGGATTTCAAAACTTCTGCTACAAAAGCTTCACTTTCTCGGCTGGCAGTTCCGTTTCCGATGGCAATGATTTCCACGCCAAACTGCTCAATCAGCTCCGATAACTCTTTCTTAGAAGCTTCAATCTGAGCTGGCTTTGCTGGCGCTACTGGATAAATAACATGAGTCGTCAGCATCTTACCTGTCGCATCAACAACAGCCAGCTTGGCTCCTGTCCGAAAGGCTGGGTCAAAGCCCAGTACTACGCGACCTTTGAGAGGAGCAATTAGGAGAAGATGACGGAGATTATCTGAAAAGAGCTGAATCGCTCCATCCTCAGCGGCCTCAGTCAGCTCGGTCCGAATACGGCGCTCCATGGCTGGAATGATTTTCTTTTTGACCGCTTGCTGAACAGCTTCAATAATATAGGCATTTTTCACCTTGAAACGTACTTCAAAGAAGCGCAAGATCTTCTCAAGATTGTGCTCAAAACCAACCTTGAGAATACCTTGCTTCTCACCACGGTTAAGGGCCAGTGTCCGGTAGCCTTGCATGGTCGCTACTTTTTCGGAAAAATCATAATAAATCTGGAAGACCTGCTTTTCATCCAAATCACCGTCTTTGAGACTGGATACGATAAAAGAATTGGTCTGCATCTCATGGTAGGTCCAAGCCCGCAGCTTAGTATCTTCGGAAATTGCTTCAGTCAGAATATCCACTGCTCCAGCAAGAGCAGCTTCTGCTGTCGGAAAGGCTTCACTAGTCAGTTTCTCAGCTTCTTCTTGCAAGTTAGCCGCATCCTGTAGGATGAGGCGGGCCAAAGGAAAGAGACCTGCTTCACGGGCAATAGTAGCCTTGGTACGGCGTTTCTCCTTATAAGGAAGATAAAGTTCTTCCACATCAGCCAGCTTTTCAGCAGCCTCAATCTCAGAGCGCAACGCATCCGTTAGTTTTCCCTGCTCCTCAATTTTAGCTAAGACCGTCGCTTTACGCTCTGCCAAAGCAGTCATGCTCTTATCTAAGTCGATGATCGCCTTAATCTCGACCTCATCCAGATTTCCTGTCATTTCCTTACGGTAACGAGCAATAAAAGGAATCGTATTCCCTTCAGCGGTCAGATCTAGGACCTGTGATACTTGGCTTTCTTTAAGGCCCAATTTCTGGGCAATTTTTTCAATATTTATATTTTCCATAACAATCCTATTATATCACAAGTGCTTTGAAAGATAGGCTATTTTAGAACTATTTAGTACTATTTGTACAAAAAAATTTAGGGTAAATCAGCGACAAGAAGTCCCTTATGTTTCAAAATTTCATTTTTTGATGATTGGTAGTATAATAGAATTATTATTTTAGAAATGAGGTGCCTTTATGGCTGTTAAATTTACTAGATCAGACGATTTGGACAAGATGTTCGAGGAGTTTGCTACCCTACCCAAGATGGAAAAGGTAGAATTCCCTGAGGAAGACAAGAAAAGATCTAAAAACGAGAAGGATAAGAAAGAATGAGCTTCTTCTCTCAGTTGCCGGCCAGTGTCCTGCAAGCCGGTGCCATCTTTCTCTCCATTATCATTGAAGCCCTGCCTTTTGTCTTAATCGGAAGTATTATTTCTGGCTTTATTGAGGTGTATGTCACGCCAGACAAGGTTTATCGTTTCCTACCCAAGAACAAATGGGCCCGGATTTTCTTTGGAAGCTTGGTTGGTTTTGTCTTCCCCTCTTGCGAGTGCGGAATTGTTCCCATTATAAATCGATTTCTAGAAAAAAAAGTTCCCAGTTACACGGCTGTGCCTTTTCTGGTAACGGCTCCAGTCATCAACCCCATTGTGCTCTTTGCGACCTACTCAGCCTTTGGTAATTCCTTCCGAATGGCTCTGCTTCGTGCTTTAGGTTCTATGGTCGTGGCTATTCTTTTAGGGATTTTTCTGGGCTTCTTTGCAGACAGCAATATCCAAAAAGAAAATCGCAAGGCTGTTCATGAGCATGACTTTTCACATCTCAGTAAGGGACAAAAGCTTTTTCAAGTCTTCGTTCAAGCTATTGATGAATTTTTCGATACAGGCCGCTATCTGGTCTTTGGCTGTCTCTTTGCCAGCCTGGTCCAAGTCTATGTGCCAACCAGAATCCTGACCTCCATCAGCTCGACACCAGCTGTTGCTATTCTCCTGCTCATGCTGCTGTCCTTCCTGCTCTCACTTTGCAGCGAAGCTGATGCTTTCATCGGGAGCTCCTTGATTGCTAGCTTCGGCCTATCGCCTGTCTTAGCTTTCTTGGTCATTGGGCCTATGCTAGATGTCAAGAATCTGCTGATGATGAAAAACTACTTTAAGACACGCTTTATCTGGCAATTTATCAGCCTGGTTACCGTCGTCGTCTTTCTTTACTCTTGGCTTGTGGGGGTAGTGCTATGATTCGATTTTTAATCTTAGTCGGCTACTTTGAGATCACCATGTATCTACAGCTGACGGGCAAGCTTAATCAATATATCAATCTCCACTATTCCTATCTAGCCTACTTGTCTATGATTCTGTCTTTTGTCTTGGCAGTCGTACAGCTTATCATCTGGATGAAAAAGATGGAGGTCCACAGTCATTTAAATACTCGCTGGGCTAAGTTAGGTAGCGTGCTTCTTCTTGTCATTCCGCTTTTTGTAGGAATTTTCTTTCCAACTGTAACCTTGGATTCGACAACAGTTTCGGCTAAAGGATTTCATTTCCCGCTGGCTGAGGGAACTTCAATTGCTATTCAGCAGGACGAAGGCACAACCAGCCAATACCTGAAGCCGGACACCAGCACCTACTTTACCAAAGGGGCTTACGAAAAAGAAATGCGGGCAGCCGCTAAGAAATATGTCAAGCAAGATACCATTCAGGTCACAACTGAGAACTACATGGAAATCATGGAAGTCATCTATGATTATCCCGACGAGTTTGTAGGCAAGACGCTGGAGTTCACCGGATTTGTCTACAATGATCCCAGCGATCAGAAGAGTCAATTTCTCTTTCGCTTCGGTATTATCCATTGTATCGCCGACTCAGGTGTCTATGGCCTCTTGACGACTGGAAATACCCAGCATTTCGAGAATAATACCTGGATTCATGCCAAGGGAAAAATTACCATGCACTACCATAAAAGTCTGGGGCAAAGCCTGCCAACTCTAGAAGTTGAAAGCTTTGATAAGGTAGAAAAACCGGAAAATCCTTACGTTTATCGGGTATTTGAATAAAGAAAACGAGGCTGGCACAATCGTGTCTTAGCCTCATTTTTTATCTTTGAATATGTTTCAAGCAGCGGTCAATTCCTCTCTATTTATCCTCCTTTTCAGAAACCGAATTTCTGAATACAATCTTTAGAAAAATTGTGATAAAATAGAGACATCATTTAGAAAATAGGTATCAGGATGTCTTCAAAAGTTATTGTAACAATTTTCGGAGCCAGCGGTGACTTGGCCAAAAGAAAACTCTATCCATCCCTCTTCAGGCTCTATAAGTCTGGCAATCTTTCCAAGCATTTTGCAGTCATTGGAACAGCCCGCCGGCCTTGGAGCAAGGAGTATTTTGAGTCTGTCGTTGTCGAAGCAATCGCTGATTTAGCTGACAGTCCAGAGCAAGCCCAAGAGTTTGCCAGTCACTTCTACTATCAAAGTCATGATGTGCAGGATACCGAGCACTACATTGAACTGCGCAAGCTTCAAAACCGACTCAATGAGCAATACCAAGCTGAGCACAATAAACTCTTCTTCCTGTCCATGGCACCCCAATTTTTCGGTACCATTGCCAAACACCTCAAGTCTGAAAATATCGTAGACGGCAAAGGCTTTGAACGTTTGATTGTCGAAAAACCTTTCGGGACAGACTTGGCAACTGCCAGCCAACTTAACGAAGAACTCTTAGCGGCCTTTGATGAGGAGCAGATTTTCCGTATTGACCATTACCTAGGCAAGGAAATGATTCAGAGCATCTTCGCTATCCGCTTTGCCAATCTTCTCTTTGAAAACATCTGGAATCGTGACTACATTGACAATGTCCAGATTACTTTTGCTGAAAAGCTAGGTGTCGAAGAACGTGGCGGTTACTATGACCAGTCCGGTGCTCTACGAGATATGGTGCAGAATCATACTCTGCAACTCCTGTCACTCTTAGCTATGGACAAGCCGAAAAGCTTCAGCAAAGAGGACATTCGGGCAGAGAAAGTCAAAGTTTTTGAACGCTTGGTACAGCCCGATAAAAAAGACTTGAAACGCTTCTTTATCCGCGGTCAATATAAGTCTGGCACAGTCAAAGGCAAGAAATACATCTCCTACCGGAGCGAGCCTAATGTCAATCCTGACTCTATGACCGAAACCTTTGCTTCAGGAGCTTTCTTCGTAAATAGCGAGCGCTTCCGTGATGTTCCATTTTTCTTCCGAACTGGTAAACGCCTCACTGAAAAAGGCACTCTTGTCAATATCGTCTTTAAGCAAATGGAGTCTATCTTTGGTGAGGAATTAGCACCAAATGTTCTGACCATTCATATCCAGCCGACTGAGGGCTTCTCTCTCAGCATGAATGGCAAAGAGGTCGGCGAACGCTTCAGCTTAGCTCCCCTTTCTCTGGACTACCGGACAGACGCAACAGCTAGTGGTGCATCCCCTGATCCTTACGAAAAATTAATCTTTGACGTCCTTAACAATGACTCAACCAACTTCAGCCACTGGGATGAAGTCCGCTCCAGCTGGGAGCTGATCGATCAGATTGAAGAGCTCTGGCGTAGCAATGAAGTGCCTCTCCATGAGTATCCTGTCGGTTCTATGGGACCAGATGCTTCCTTTGAACTCCTTAGAGAATTTGGCGCTGACTGGCAGTGGTCTCCAAATAAGTAAGATTTAAAAATTGTTCATAAAAAACCAGTACTCGTACTGGTTTTTTTGTTTTATACCAAGCCTTCAAGCAGGCCTTTCATAAAGTTCTCTGAGTTGAACTCACCGATATCATCAATCTTTTCTCCAAAGCCAATCAGCTTCACTGGAATATCCAATTCCTGACGAATGGCTAGTACAACCCCGCCTCGAGCTGTTCCATCAATCTTTGTCAGTACAATTCCTGTGACTGGAGTTATTTTAGAAAATTCCTTGGCCTGAACCAGAGCATTCTGACCGGTTGAAGCATCGAGAGCTAAGAAAGTTTCATGTGGTGCTTCTGGATCCACCCGCTTAATAATGCGGCCAATTTTCTCCAGCTCAGCCATGAGGTTGTCCTTATTTTGCAGGCGGCCAGCCGTGTCAATCATAAGAACATCAACCTGCTCTGCCTGAGCACGCTCCATTCCGTCATATACGACACTGGCAGGATCGCTCTTCTCAGGCCCCGTTACTACGGGAACATCTACGCGCCGACCCCATTCAGCCAGCTGAGCTACTGCTCCAGCTCGGAATGTATCTGCTGCTACCAACATGACCTTCTTGCCTTGTTGTTTGTACTTATAGGCTAGTTTACCGATAGAGGTAGTCTTGCCGACTCCGTTAACCCCGACAAAGAGCATGACAGTCAAACCGCTTTGGAAATTGATTTTTTCATTAAAGCGGCCATCTTTCTCATATATGTCCACCAATTTTTCAATAATCAGCTGACGCAGAGCAGCTGGTTTTTTAGCATTTTCCAGACGAGCTTCATAGCGTAGTTCCTCAGTCAGACTGGAAGCCACTTGAACCCCTACATCACTAGTGATGAGAAGCTCTTCCAAGTCTTCGAAGAACTCTTCATCTACTGAGCGGAAATTAGCAAAGAAGGCATTAAGCCGTGCTCCAAACCCTGTCCGAGTCTTCTTTAGGCTGCGGTCATATTTTTCCTGAGTGGATTCCTCTTGAGGAAGTTCTGCAGACTCTTCTGTAGCTCCTGCTTCTGATTCTTCAGCAACATCAGCTGCTTGGTCTACCTGTTCTGATTCTGTTAGTGACTTAGCTTCTGTTTCTGGCTCGAACTCATTATTTGAATCAAATAGTACTTCGCCATTAGAAACAGCTTCATGTTCAACATGAGGTGATGCTTCATCCGATAGGTTTGTTTGTTCAACAAGTTCTTCTATCGTTTCGTCACTGCTTTCAGACTGGTGCTCTTCTAGAGTTTCTTCAGTCTGACTTGCTCCTTGAGCCATTTCTTGATTTTCTGCAATAATTTCTCTTTCATGCTCTGGCTCCTTGCTTTCTTCTTGGATGGCTTGAGATGCTGGCTCTTCAACATCAGCCAAACTATTTTTTGTATCCGAAATTTGGTCATCAAGTTGCTGCTCGCCTTGGTAGGACTGAACAGCTTCCGCTTCAAAATTTTCTCCTGCTTCTGGAACAGGCGCTGTTTCTTCTTCAAGCTCGTCAATGTTTTCCAATGCTTCCTTGACAACTTCTTCAATCGGCGGTTCTTGTTTTTTTCGGCCGAAAAGGCGGTCAAATAATCCCATCGGCTAATCCTCCTTTAGTACATATTCTTCAATAGCCCAAGCCACTGCATCCTCATCATTGGTCATAGGTGTCACCACATTGGCTGCTTCTTTGACGATGGCTACTGCATTCTGCATAGCCACTCCCAGACCAGCCCACTCAATCATAGACAGATCATTGGCTTCATCACCACAGGCCATGACTTGACTTCTCTCAATACCTAAATGGGCAATCAGTTTCTCCAAACCATTAGCCTTATGGACATTTTTAGGGGACCACTCCAGCAGCATTTCTCTAGATTTAAAAATCTCATAGCGCTCAAATAATTCCGGTGAAATTTGCTCAATAGCCGCATCCAGTGGTTCTTGAGCATAAGCAGTGACACATTTATTATAAGTCTGCTGGCTGGACAAATCACTAAAATCAATGGACTCAAAGGTCAGAGCTGGATTAAACTGAGCATAAAGCGAGTCTTGATCGGATTGAATCTGATAGACAAGTCCTTCGCAGATAGCATCAAGAGGGATATGGAGCTTGTCTGTTTCCTCATAAATCCGAACCACATCATCATAAGAAAAGACTGTTTTATCAAGAATTTCTCCAGTATTGCGCTGAACAAGTCCCCCATTAAAAGTAATGGTGTACTCATCTTCTCGACCGTCTGTTCCCAGCTCATGCAGGAAAAAGTCCATAGCCTTAAGGGGACGGCCAGTAGTCAGAACTACCTTAACTCCCTTGGCCTGAGCTGTTTTTAAAGCTACTAAATTGCGCTCAGAAATCTTCTTGTCTGAAGTCAGAAGAGTTCCATCCAAGTCCAGAGCAATCAGTTTTATATCTGCCATTATAATCCCTCCATGTAAGTGATAACCGACTGAGCATCATGGTGGCCGATGACTTCCTTGGCCACTTCTAAAATCTCAGGGCGAGCATTTTCAGTCGCAATCGGATAGCCAGCCACCTGCATCATGTGCAAATCATTGAGATTATCACCAAAAACCATGACTTGAGAAAGATCTATGTCTAGCTTCTTGGCCAACTCGACAATGGCAACCCCCTTATCCACATGGTCCAGAACGATGTCAATCGACTTGTAGCCAGTTGTCATGGCCTTGACTCCGTCGATATTCTCATTGACCCAAGCTTCGCCAGCTGCGACTTGGTCCTCAGCAAAATTGGTCGTAAACTTGAAAATATCATCGTCGATGTCAGCCAAGCTCGCTACTTTTTGAATGTTTTCATTATAATGAGCACTGAAAGAAAGATAGGTCGGATCCACAGTCTCCAAGACATAGCAGGCACGTTTGCCCGTCAAAAGCAGCTCATTGACATTGACATAGGGTGATTCCTGCAGCTTGTCAAAAACCTTGAGGTAAAAGTCCCGAGGCATAGTTGCTTCATAGAGGTCCTCGCCATGAAATTCCACTAAACTGCCGTTTTCAGCAATAAAAATAATCTCATTGCGCACTTCCTCAAACAGCTTTTCCAGCGACAAGAGGCCGCGTCCGCTAGCCACGGCAAAATACATACCTTTTTCCTTGAAGCGAGTCAAAACTTGCTTGAGACGATCCATATCAAACTGACCTTTACTGTCTAAAAAGGTGCCATCCATATCCGTTGCTACTAATTTTATACTCATGTTACATACTTTCTAAATCTTTTAACTTGACCGAGACAATCTTGGAAACCCCAGACTCCTGCATGGTAACTCCGTAAATAGAGTCTGCAGCTGACATGGTTCCCTTACGGTGAGTGACCACGATGAACTGGCTGTCCTTGTCAAAGCGATTGAGATAATCCCCAAAGCGTTTAACATTAGCCTCGTCCAGCGCTGCTTCTACCTCATCCAAGATGACAAAAGGAATGGTCTTAACACGGATGATAGAGAAAAGCAGAGCCAAAGCTGACAAGGCCTTCTCGCCACCGCTCATCAGATTGAGCGACTGGATCTTCTTGCCCGGTGGCTGTACGGAGATTTCTACACCTGCCGTCAGCAAGTCTCCCTCCGTCAATATCAGGTCTGCCGAACCACCGCCAAACATCTGACGGAAAGTCACCTTGAAGCTTTCACGAATGGCTTCAAAGGTTGATTTAAAGCGTTCCTTGACTTCGTCATTCATCTCTTCAATCGTCTCTAAGAGCAGATTTTTGGCTGATAGGACATCGTCTCGCTGTTCGTTGAGGAAGTTCAAACGATTGCTGACTTCTTCAAACTGCTCAACTGCTTCCAGATTGACTGGACCTAAAGCTCGAATGGCTTTTTCCAAATCCTTAACCTGGCTTTCAGCAGCTGGCAAACTTTCTAACGGACGAGCCTGGCTGCTTGCTTCTTCGAAACTCATCTGATAGTCATCTGTCAGATTGCTTGCCAGACGGCGCATGACATCCATGAGCTTATCCTTTTCTGCCTCTGCCTTGGCTTGCCGACGAATCAATTCTTCATTTTGATGGCG
This sequence comes from uncultured Streptococcus sp., assembly GCF_963528215.1. Lineage (GTDB taxonomy): Bacteria > Bacillota > Bacilli > Lactobacillales > Streptococcaceae > Streptococcus. The sequence continues at coordinate 76,291 of NZ_CAURVL010000006.1, read as the reverse complement.
GGCTTGCTCCAAACGACTGGCAATATCATCAGACTGACCTTCCAGATCTTCAAGCTCAAATTTCAGACGAATCAGCCTTTGATCTAGCTCAGTCTTTTCTTGCTTGGCAGTCTCTAATTGCTCTTCCAGGATTGTAATATCGACCTTTTGCAGGCTGGACTGCTCCTTTTGCTCCATCAAGAGTTCCAAGGTCGCCTGCTCTTTTATAAGGCTAGCTTTTTCCTCGGACAGACGTTCCAAGTCATTCTTTTCAAAGCGTTGGTTGGAGGTCAGCTCTGTACGCTGGAGCTTGAGTTCAGCTAGACGAGAGGAAAGCTTGTCAAAACGAGCCTGAACTGCATCTTTGTTCGACTTAACCTGCTCTATTTCTGCAGTGATGTCTGCTTTTTCTTGCTCAATTTCGGTCAAGCGGGTCAGCAGTCGGTCTTTCTCTTCTGAAATATCCAAAGCAGATTGACAAGCCAACTCTTGCTCCTGTAGATTTTTCAGACTTGTGAGTTCTTCTACACGCTTGGCTAACTGTTCATAGGCCAGATTAGCCTTTTGCTCAGCCAAGCGAGCCTGCTCACCGTCTGTCTTGATTTGTTCCAATACCTGCTTAGCCTGACTTAGCTGGTTTTGCAGAATTTGCACCGCTTCTTCCTGCTCTTTCAAGCTGACATTTTTCTGCTTAATCTCCTCAAGCAAAGCATCTAGCTCCGGCTTGATAAAGATGGTATTGTTATTGCGGTTGGCACCACCGGCATAGGAACCGCCAGTCCGAAGCTCTGTTCCATCCAAAGTCACCATGCGAACCTGATAGCGCACTTGATGAGCCGCTGCTCGGGCATGCTCCACTGTATCAAAAATAGCGGTCGTTCCCAGCAGATTTTGAAAAATGCTGTCTAACGATGACTCATAGGTGACCAAAGAAGAAGCCAGTCCCAGAAAACCAGCACTTTTTTCAATCGTAGCACGGTTATGGTCAGGCAGCTGACGCGGCTTGATGGTTGTTAAAGGCAGGAAGGTTGCCCGGCCAGCTCGATTTTTCTTCAGAAATTCGATAGCCCGAGTCGCAGCCGCCTCATCTTCTACGATGATATTCTGACTGCTGGCTCCCAACGCAATTTCCAGCGCTGTCTGATAGTGGGGATCGAAGCTGAGTTTTTCGCTGACTGCTCCAACAATGCCACCCAGTCGGCCAGCTTCCTGCAGCACACTCTTGACCCCAGCATAGAAATTGCTGTGATTTTTGAGAATGGCTTCCAAACTATTAGAACGTGCCTGCTTGTTTTTGAGGTCGTCCAAAAGCTCAAACATCTTAGTCTGCTGATGCTTATAATCAGCCTCTAGCTTCTCTACCAACTGAACCTGACTTTGGTAGTCTGCTAGTAGATTCTTGAGGGCTTGGCGAGCAATTTCCAACTCCTCCAAACCAGCCTGCTCCTGAGTCTGACTAGCTTCCAAATCAGCCTGTAGCTTAGCATAGTCTGCTTTCTTGCTCTCAGCCAATTTAAGCTCGCTAGCCAGCTGGCTCTCCAGAGAAGTCAAGTCATTAGAAAGATTTGCCTCTTCCTGCATGAGCTTGACATACTGCTCACGCAGATGCTCAATCAGCTGATCCGGATCATCTGAAAAGTCTGCTAATTCTGCTTCCAAAGCAGCGATAGACTCCTCATTGTCAGTCAGTTGGGCAGCTATTTGGCTCAATTCAGCCTGCTTGTCTTCTATGTTGCTTTCTATCTGAGCCAGTTTTTCTGACAAAGCAGCCAAACGCTCTTCATTTTCCCGGCGGCTCGTCGCTGCCTGACTGGACTCCAACTTAGAAAGATCAATCTGACGCTCCAAATCACTGATTAAGCGGGTCAATTCCAGCAAACTAGCTTGATCATCAGACAAAGTTTGATTGAGCTCATGGCGCTTGGCCTTCAAGGTTTGGTTTTCAACTTCCAGCTCATCTCGCTTGCTGTAGTAGGCTGCCAGCTCCTGCTGGATATTCGTCAAATCTTCTTCAGCCTTGATCAACTTTTCCTTATTAGCTGTCAGCTGAGCGACCAAAACATCCAAGTAAAGCTCTCGGCGCTGGCCATCCAGACTCAAGAAGCGCTTAGCAGTTTCAGCCTGCTTCTCCAAGGGCTTGACCTGGCTCTCCAGCTCGTAGATAATGTCTTCCAGTCGATCCAGATTATCCTGAGTTTGACTAAGCTTGCTTTCCGTTTCCTTACGACGTGTCTTATACTTAAGCACTCCAGCAGCTTCTTCAAAGATTGCCCGACGTTCCTCTGGCTTGCTGTTGAAGATTTCCTCAACCTTCCCTTGGGAAATGATGGAGAAGGAATCTCGTCCCAGTCCAGTATCCATGAAGAGATCATGGACATCGCGCAGACGGACCTTTTTGCCGTCAATCTTATACTCACTATCACCGCTGCGGTAAATGTGACGCTCCACCCGAATCTCATTGGCAGCATCCTTGATAAATTGGTCACTGTTGTCCAGAACCACTACCACGGATGCGTAATTGAGTGGCTTGCGGGTTTCTGTTCCCGCAAAAATCACATCGGGCATCTTGCCGCCCCGCAGACTTTTCACACTGGACTCTCCCAAGGCCCAGCGCAGGCTCTCCGTAATATTGGACTTGCCGGAACCGTTTGGCCCAACAACCGCTGTCACTCCCTGATCAAAGACAACTTTAGTCTTATCAGCAAATGACTTGAAGCCCTGAATTTCAATTTCCTTTAAAAACATGAAGAACTTTCCTTTTCAAATGCGTTTTTAGCAGCTTCCTGCTCGGCCAGCTTTTTAGAACGCCCCTGGCCTTGACCGGACTTGCGGCCATTGATGAGAACAGCCACCTCGAAATTTTTGGCATGAGCCGGTCCTGTCTCGGAGATGACCTGATAGGTAATTTCCACATCACCATTAATCTGCAGCAACTCTTGCAGCTTGGTCTTATAGTCCGTCACCCGCTCAAAATCTCCCGCTTCCACCTTGGGAATCATGACTTGATAGAGAAAGCTTTTGACTGCTTCCACACCCTTATCTAAGAGCAAAGCGCCTAAAAAGGCCTCAAACAAATCTCCTAAAATCGTATCACGATTCCGGCCGCCAGACTTCTCCTCACCGCGTCCCAGCTTGATAAAATGATCAAACCGACAATCACGGGCAAAGCCTGCCAGGCTCTCTTCCCGAACAATCATGGAACGCAGCTTGGACAAGTCGCCCTCTGGTCTCTTAGGATATTTGGTATAAAGATACTCCGAAATAATCAGTTGCAGAACAGCGTCTCCTAAAAATTCCAAGCGTTCATTGTGTGAAATTTTTAAGAGGCGGTGCTCATTGGCATAGCTCGTATGGGTAAAAGCCGTTTCCAACAAGGTCTCATCAGCGAAAACCAAGTCAAACTGCTCCAGCAATGCTTTTTTCAAATTTTCCATTACTATTTTACATCATGCTGACTTCAGTCAGATAAGCAGCACGATACCTTTTCCTTTCCAAAGATATACAGTCTCTATTATAACAAAAAACAGGCGCAAACGCACCTGCTGACAATGATTTCTATTCCTTATCTGGAATTACTTTAAACAAATAATAGGTGATAAAAATGGTCAGACCCAACAGTCCAATCTTGACCCAAATAATAGGCGCTAGAAAAATGGAAATCCCCATCAAGATATAGATGGAAATAATAATCTTTTTCTTTCGCTCCTTGGCAATCGTTCCCGTCTCTCGAAAATCTGCCACATAGGTCTGATACATCTTTGTATGATAGAGCCAATTCTCAAAACGCTTGGAACTGCGTGAAAAGCAGGCAATGGACAAGAGAAGAAATGGTGTCGTCGGCAGGAGAGGAAGAAAAATTCCCAAAACACCTAACCCTAAAGATAATAGACCTATCACAAAGTAAATTGGTCGCATACAAGCTCCTTTGCAAAATAAAACCGTTACTTTTTAAATATATAATGGATATCGCACTAGAGCAATAAAACCAAACCTTTTGCTTTGATTTCTAAATACTCGTCAAAGGCGTTGCGGTATCAGGCGAGGTATCATAGACTTGGAAGTCGTGACCGACTGCCATATCGGCTTGAGCCAGCTGATTGACCATGGTCATGTGGGCCAATTCTTTGATATTATTTTCCTTACTGAGATGTCCTAGATAGATTCGCTTGGTGCGATTGCCCAGAGTCCGAATCATGGTCTCCGCTCCGTCTTCATTAGACAAGTGACCCATATCCGACAGAATTCGCTGCTTGAGACTCCAAGGATAGGCACCGCTGCGAAGAATTTCAATATCATGGTTGCTCTCAATCAAGTACCCGTCAGCATTTTCGATAATCCCAGCCATCCGGTCACTGACATAGCCCGTATCCGTCAGCATGACAAAGCTTTTGTCATCCTTCATGAAGCGGTAAAATTGTGGACAGGCTGCGTCATGACTGACACCAAAGCTCTCCACATCCAAGTCTCCAAAGGTCTTGGTCTTGCCCAATTCAAAGATATGCTTTTGACTAGCATTCAGCTTGCCCAAATCCTTTTCCATAGCCTTCCAAGTGGCCTCATTAGCATAAATATCCAGATGATACTTGCGGGCCAACACTCCAACGCCATGAATGTGGTCCTTGTGCTCATGAGTCACTAAAATGGCATCCAAATCCTCAGGCTTGCGGCCAATTTCGCTCAGCAAGCTCGTAATTTTCTTGCCTGATAAGCCAGCGTCAACCAGAATCCGCTTTTGGTCTGTTTCCAGATAGAAACAATTACCGCTTGATCCTGACGCCAAAATACTGTATTGAAATCCTTTAGTCATGTTTACTTTCTATATATCATCTTCATTATCCCAGTCGTCATCCCGGACGCCATCATTCTCATAAGGCAAGACAATGGTAAAGGTCGAGCCCACACCATACTCACTCTTAGCCCAGATAAAGCCCTGATGCTGCTTGATAATTTCCTTAGCAATGGCCAACCCCAGACCCGTTCCGCCCTGTGCGCGGCTGCGTGCCTTGTCCACTCGATAAAAGCGATCAAAAATCTTAGGCAGGTCCTGCTTGGGAATCCCCAGACCTTCATCCGCAATTGAGAGAATCAACTGCTCATCCGTTGTCTTGATGGAAACAGTAATGGTTCCACCATCCGGCGAATACTTGATGGCATTGTTCATGATATTATCAATCACCTGGGTCAGCTTATCTGTATCAATCTCCACCCAAATCGGTGTAATGGGATAATCACGGATAATCTCATATTTCTTAGTCTCGTCTTGATTCTTTATCTTGTCAAAGCGATTGAGGATAAAGGTAATAAAAGCCGTGAAATTCGTCAGCTCCACTTCTAGATGACTGGTCTCATTGTCAATGCGTGACAAGCTGAGCAAGTCCGTCACCATCCGCATCATGCGGTTGGTTTCATTGAGCGATACCTTGACAAAGTCCGGTGCTACTGGCTCAGACAAGGCTCCCTCATCCAGGGCTTCCAGATAGGACTTAACACTGGTCAGCGGAGTCCGCAACTCATGGCTGACGTTGGAGACAAAGAGGCGACGCTCCCGCTCTTCCTTGTCCTGCTCTGTCGTATCATGCAAGACAGCTACCAAACCAGAAATGAAGCCCGACTCCCGCCTTACCAAGGCAAAGCGAACCCGCAAGCTCAAGTACTCACCATTTTCATCCTGAGAATCTATCGTCAGCTCAGGAACATTGGTAATCAGGTCCCTCAAATCATACTCGTCTGAAATCGAAAGCAGATCCAAAATACTCATATTTTGGACCTCATCTCTCTTAACTCCCAACTGCTTAGTTGCCATATCGTTGATAGTGATAATCTGTCCCCGGCGGTTGGTCGCAAGCACGCCATCTGTCATATAGGACAGGATACTGGAAAGGCGTTTTGTTTCTTGCTCAAGGTTTTCATGTGTCAGTCGAATGACCTCTGAAAGATCATTGATACTGTTGGTCATATCTGTGATTTCTGGACTTCCCTGCATATCCAGCACTTCAGAATAGTCCCCTGCAATCAAATCTTTAACCTTTTGATTAAGCTGTACAAGCTTTTGGTTATCACGGCGATTTTCCAATAAAAGCAAGGCCACAACTACAATGAAGCCGATAATAATGATTGCAAAGACAAAATCCGCAGAAATCACAAATTGTTTAATTGCTTCAATCATTATTTCTCATATAATAGCCAACTCCGCGGCGAGTCAAGATATACTCAGGTCGGCTTGGCGTATCTTCAATCTTTTCACGCAGGCGGCGAATGGTCACATCCACTGTACGGACATCGCCAAAATAGTCATAGCCCCATACTGTTTCCAGCAAGTGCTCACGTGTCATCACTTGACCGATATGTGTCGCCAAATGGTGAAGCAGTTCAAACTCACGGTGGGTCAGCTCCAGCTCCTTGCCATGCTTCTTAGCAACAAAAGCATCTGGCAAAATCTGCAGTTCTCCAATGGTCAACTCGTTCGGGCCACTTTCTTCTACTTGATTTTCCACAACAAGGTCTGCCCGACGAAGAAGTGCCTTGACACGCGCCTGCAGCTCACGATTTGAGAAAGGCTTGGTCACATAGTCATCTGCACCTATTTCAAGGCCGATAACCTTGTCAAACTCACTGTCCTTAGCGGACAATACAATAATCGGCACATTGCTGGTCTTGCGAATAGTCCTAGCAACTTCCAGTCCATCCACTTCTGGCAGCATCAAGTCCAGAATCAAGATATCTGGCTGTTCTGCTTCAAACATTTCCAAAGCTTCCTTACCATCAAAGGCAGTCAAAACCTCATAGCCTTCTTTAGCCATATTAAACTTAATAATATCTGAGATTGGTTTCTCATCATCTACAACTAATATTTTCTTCATATGTTCACCTTAACATAAGATTGGGATTGAATCAACTTCATGATAGAAAAGTTGTGACATAGTCAGCTAAGTCGTCCTGCATCAAAACGTGCAAAAGGCAATCTAGTTTGCCTAGCTAGACTCCCAATCCAATTTTATTTATTTATATAGTCTTATTATACCAAAGTTTTCTTAAAAAACACTAATTCAAGCCATTTTTATTCCACATTTGTAGAAAATGGACGATTCTCATCCAAAAAAATTTTTCTCAGAATAAAAATAGTCATTTTTATTCAATTTGACAGTTTATTTATTCTATGGTAAAATCTATGTCATATTATCTAACACAAAGGAGAAAGATATGGCTTTAGTTGAATTTAAAAATGTCGAAAAGTATTACGGAGACTACCATGCTCTGCGCAATATCAATCTCAGTTTTGAAAAAGGGCAAGTAGTTGTACTGCTGGGACCATCCGGCTCAGGAAAATCTACTCTTATCCGTACAATCAACGCTTTAGAAGGTATTGACCAGGGAAGTTTGATTGTCAATGGCCACGAGGTCGTGAACGCTGCTGCCAAAGATCTGGTCAACTTACGCAAAGAAGTCGGAATGGTCTTTCAACATTTTAATCTTTACCCCCACAAAACGGTGTTAGAAAATGTCACTTTGGCGCCTATTAAAGTTCTAGGAATGGATAAACAAGAAGCTAAAAAAATCGCTCAAAAATATCTAGAATTTGTCAACATGTGGGACAAGAAAGACTCTTACCCAGGCATGCTGTCCGGTGGACAAAAGCAAAGGATTGCCATTGCCCGCGGTTTAGCTATGCACCCTGAGCTCCTGCTCTTTGATGAACCAACTTCTGCCCTAGACCCTGAAACAATAGGGGATGTTCTGGCTGTTATGCAAAAATTAGCCAAAGACGGCATGAACATGATTGTGGTCACACACGAGATGGGCTTCGCCCGTGAGGTAGCTGACCGCATTATCTTCATGGCAGACGGTGAGGTGTTAGTGGATACTACTGATGTTGATGCTTTCTTTGACAATCCTACCGAACCTCGCGCTAAGCAGTTTCTCAGCAAAATTATCAACCACGAGAGTGATAACGTGCTTTCTTAGAAAGGAGAAGAACTATGAAATTACAAAAAATACTCATCAGCCTACTCTTACTCCTATTGACTCTAGGCTTGATTCACGCCGCTCCTGCACAGGCCGATTCCAGTACCAGCCAAAAGGTCAAGGCTATCCAGAAACGCGGAGTCCTCAATGTCGGTGTCAAGCAGGATGTACCTAACTTTGGTTACCTCAATCCTGATAGCAATACTTACAGCGGTCTAGAAATCGATATTGCAAAAAAGATTGCCAAGGAACTAGGCGTCAAAATCAACTACGTTCCAGTTACCGCACAAACACGCGGACCACTTCTGGACAACGGACAAGTTGACATGGTCATTGCAACCTTTACCATCACAGATGAGCGTAAGGAAATCTATAATTTTACAACGCCTTACTACACAGATACTTCTGGTTTTTTGGTTAATAAATCCAGCAAAATTACAGACGTCAAGGACTTGAATAACAAAACTATCGGCGTCGTCCAAGGTTCTATTACTCAAACCTTGCTGGAAGAAATCGCCCAAGAGAAACAACTCAACTTCAAATATGTGGAGTTAGGCTCCTACCCTGAACTTGCTGTTTCCTTGCGGGCTCATCGTATTGATGCCATTTCTGTTGACAAGTCCATCCTGACCGGCTATGTAAGCTCCAAGTCAAACATTCTGGATTACAGCTTCAAAAAAGCCGATTATGGTGTGGTAACAAAAAAATCCAATACTCAATTGAATGACTATGTAGATGGCCTAATCTCTAAATGGAAGGAAGACGGCAGTCTACAGAAAATTTATGACAAATATGATTTAAAACCATCTGCTTCAACAGATGATTAGAAAGGAGACCCCATGAGTTTTAGTCTTTCTTCTTGGCAGGCCTATTTTGCGGACTTTGGCAAGTTTTTCCAAGGATTCCTCTTTACCTTAGCTATTTCTATCGGTGCCTTGATCTTGGCTCTTTTACTAGGGATTTTCTTTGGAGCTATCAGCACAGGTAAGCACAAAGTTCTACGTGGTCTAGCTCGTGTTTTTGTTGAGTTTTACCAGAATACACCACTCTTAGTTCAATTTGTAATTGTCTTTTACGGTCTTCCGCTAGTCAGCAATTACACCATCATGCCCTCAATCTATTGGACTGCGGTTCTCTGTGTAGGACTGTACCACGGTGCTTACATCGCCGAAGTCATCCGCTCAGGTATCCAGTCCATTCCTCGCGGGCAGACCGAAGCTGCACTCTCTCAGGGCTTTACCTATGTCGAAACCATGCGATACATCATCCTGCCCCAAGCTTTTCGGATTATCCTGCCACCGTTAATCAATCAGGTCGTCAATCTGATAAAAAACACTTCTACCGTCGCTATTATCTCTGGTATGGATCTGATGTTCGTGACCAAGTCCTGGTCTGCTCTGAATTCCAACTACATCCCAGCCTTTGCTGGAGCAGCTTTGCTCTACTTCCTCCTTTGCTTCCCTATCGCTAGCTGGGGACGTAAGGTAGAGGAAGCCAATAAACAAGCTTACAGCATCTAATGAGGTCTCTATGGAAAATATTTTAAAAGTCTTAACCACAAACAACCTCCTCTTTATCCTTAAGGGGCTCTTGCTGACACTGCAAATTTCTTTCATTTCCATTGTCCTATCCACGATTTTTGGAACTATTCTAGCCGTCATGCGAAATGGAAAAAATAAACTGCTCAAACTGATTGCCAGCATTTATATCGAATTTGTCCGTAATGTACCCAATCTGCTCTGGATTTTCACTATCTTTTTAGTATTTCAGATTAAATCAACGCCAGCTGGTATCATCAGCTTCACTGTCTTTACTTCTGCTGCTTTGGCAGAAATTATCCGGGGCGGTCTCAATGCCATTGACCCAGGTCAGACTGAAGCTGGCTTATCTCAAGGATTTACTCAGTTTCAAATTTTGCGTTATATCATCCTACCTCAGGCTATTCGGAAAATGCTGCCAGCTATCATTTCTCAGTTTGTCACAGTGATTAAGGATACCAGCCTTCTCTATTCTGTTATTGCGCTCCAAGAACTCTTTGGTTCTGCTCAAATTCTAATGGGACGCTATTTTGAAGCTGAACAGGTCTTCGCACTCTACCTACTAGTAGCAGCCATTTATTTCCTGATTAACTTCGCTATTTCCAGCTTCTCGCGTAAGCTATCCCAACGCTGGGCTCAAGCTGCAGAATAAGTAGCTTAAATACAGACCTACTGTGCAAAAGTTGAGTTTACCAACTCAGCTTTTATATTTTCAGCATTTATGATAGAATAATATCAAAGGCTAGACAAGGAGAACCCTATGAAAAAACTGATATGGCTTTTGTTCACTTTCTTCACACTCGTCTTTCTCAGCGCCTGCGGTCAGCACGCTACTTTTCAGGGAAAATGGAAGGCCCAGAAAGCAAACGGCGAAAACATTGACATTTTTTTCAATGACAAAACAGGCAAACTAGGTAATAAAGAATTTCACTATAAGATAGATGATTCAGGCTATCAAGACAATACTAAATATTACAGTATCACCGTCAGCGAGACCTATCACTACACCATCCTTTTCCCAGACGATGATATGAAAATAGCTACCCTTATAGAACCTGAAGACCCATCGAGCGATCCTCTTTATGGTGAAATGCTCTACGCCATGAACCGAGATGCCTATCCTGATTTTGACGATTATGTGGATAAATACCTGTATCAAGATTAAGAACCCTGCTGAGTATATCAGCAGGATTTTTCAAATTAAAAATAGTTTAACCCGAGCTAATTGCTCGGGTTAAGTTGTTGTTTGATGACTTCTATTTTTCAACACGTGATTTGTTGGCAATGTCTGCTAAGATTTGCTCTACAAATTCGTCTACTGGTATTGTATGTGTTTCTTTTTGACCGTAGCTGCGGACATTAACAGTACCGTCTTCTCCTTCCTTGTCACCAACGATTAGCTGATAAGGAATCTTGCTAGTTTGTGAGGCACGAATCTTGTACTGCATCTTTTCATTGCGCTCGTCCACATCAGCGCGGACACCTTTGTCACGCAGCTTCTTAGCCACTTGCCAAGCATAATCAATATGGGCCTCGTTAGAAACAGGAATCAAGGTCACTTGATGCGGAGCCAGCCAAGTCGGGAAGGCACCCTTGTAATTTTCAATCAAGATAGCTGTGAAGCGCTCCATGGTTGAGATAACTCCACGGTGAATCATAACTGGGCGATGCTCTTCACCGTCAGCTCCTACATACTTGAGGTCAAAACGCTCTGGCAAGAGGAAGTCTAGCTGGATAGTTGACAGAGTTTCCTCATTTCCTAGGGCTGTTTTAACCTGGATATCCAGTTTTGGACCGTAGAAGGCTGCTTCTCCTTCTGCCTCAAAGTAGTCCACACCCATTTCATCAAGGGCTGCTCGCAGCATGGTTTGGGCATTTTCCCACATCTCATCGTTATCAAAATACTTATGCGTATCCTGAGGATCACGAAGAGACAGACGGAAACGATATTCTGTCAAGTTGAAGTCAGCGTAAACGTCGATAATCAACTGCAGCGCACGCTGGAATTCATCCTGGATTTGCTCTGGCGTTACAAACAAGTGGCCATCGTTCAAGGACATTTCACGAACCCGCTGCAAACCAGTCAGGGCACCAGATTTCTCATAACGGTGCATCATGCCAATCTCAGCGATACGGATTGGCAGCTCACGGTAAGAGTGAACATGGTGTTTGTAGACTTGGATGTGGTGAGGACAGTTCATGGGACGAAGGACAAATTCTTCCCCGTCACCCATATCCATGGTTGGGAACATATCCTCTTGGTAGTGCTCCCAGTGGCCAGAAGTCTTATAGAGTTCCACAGAAGCCAAAGGCGGAGTGTAGACGTGTTGGTAGCCTGAAGCTAACTCTTTGTCAACGATGTAGCGCTCCAACTCGCGACGGACAGTGGCACCGTTTGGCAGCCAGAATGGCAAACCTTGACCCACTTCTTGAGAAATCATGAAGAGATCCAGTTCTTTCCCTAACTTACGGTGGTCGCGTTCTTTAGCTTCTTCCCGCATTTGCAGATATTTCTTCAGGTCTTTCTTGTCAAACCAAGCAGTACCATAGACCCGCTGCATCATAGCATTGTCGCTGTTCCCGCGCCAATATGCTCCTGCCACGTTCAAGAGGTGGAAGATTTGAATCCGACCAGTAGATGGGACGTGAGGCCCACGGCAGAGATCCACATATTCACCCTGACGGTAGATGGTCAAACCACCCTCATCTTCTGAGTGCTCTTCAATCAATTCCAACTTGTAAGGATCGTTTTTGAAAATTTCACGCGCCTCATCCTTGGTCACTTCCTCACGGATGGATGGGAAGTTTTCTTTGACGATTTTCTTCATTTCTTCTTCGATACGAGGCAGGTCTTCATTTGAAATTTGTCCTGCTTCATTGTCCGTATCGTAGTAGAAACCATCCTGAATGGCAGGACCAACGCCCAAGTGAATATCTGGGAAGAGACGGCGAGCTGCTTGCGCAAAGAGGTGGGCCGCAGAGTGACGCAAGATGTCTAAAGCATCTTCGTGGTCAGGTGTCACGATTTCAATAGCACCATCTTCAGTGATGGCACGAGTCGTATCAATCAATTCGCCGTTGAATTTACCAGCCAAAGCTTTTTTAGCTAGGGAATTGCTGATAGATTGAGCAATTTCAAAAGTTGTAACGCCAGATTCGAATTCACGAACAGCGCCATCTGGGAAAGTAATCTTAATCATGTGTTTTCTCCTTTAATATCTATTCTATTTATATTGGACAATTTAAAGAATCGAGCAATCTCTTCCGCAGTCTGCTTTTCTGACTGAATACCATCTGTTATGAGGCTAGGATAGCCTAATCTCACCGCTTCCTTACGAACCATTTGAGCAAAAAGAATGTCTCGCTGCATCCAGTTTTCAAAAGCTTGCTCAGGATTGGTTGTTCCCTCTAAGACATAAGGAACCCATTCTCTCTGTCTATAATGCTTTTTCTGAAAATCAGCTGTCGGAGTCAAGCATAGATAAGAGGGCACTGGGCATTCAAGCTCCTTTACCAAGTGAGGCAAAAGTCCTGCCCCCTCCACCAAGAGAGGTCTATCTTGATTTTTTATCAAGTAAGATTTTACATAAGGAAAAATCTCTTCATAAAAGCGCCATTCTTCATCTGCCATCTCTTCTGGATTTCTCATCCAGATTTGTTCCGGATTTCTGTCCTGTCTAAGAAGGCAAATCGGCTGTGAGTCTGCACTTGCTTGACTCATCATCTCGTCTACCAAATCATCCAGTTTGATATGAAGCAGCTGATACTGTCTAGCAAGAAGTGAAGCAATTGTTGACTTCCCACTACAAGGCGATCCGCCAATCATATAAAGCACCATTCTCCCTCCTTCTGACAAAAGAAAAACGACATCCTCAAAAGGACGTCGCAACGTGGTTCCACCTTCATTTATGCAAGTCAAAAAGACCTACACCTCTGATTGGCTCTAACGTAGCCACCGTTTTATGTTTTCATAAAAGCCAGTAGAGTAGTCCCAACTGCATCCTCTACGCGATTTCCAGCTCCACGCGCTCTCTAAAAGATTTCCTGCAGGTGATATGTCTCTAGAAAACATTATAGCACGATTGGAAAAATTTGCAAGAGCTATTAACCATCAAAACCAGAAAAACGATTTAGAGCCTCTTGACTCAAAATCGCAGTTTGACGTTTTTTACGGTATTGCTCTGCCAACAGCATTCCTCCCAAAGAAAGGAATAACAAGACATGAATATCTCTAGCATTATAAAGCGTGGAAGTGATTGGATTATAAATCTTATCTCCTGAGTAAAAAAGTCCGTCAAAAAAGTTTTTGAATAGATAATAATACTGAACCCCTGGAATCAAAAGAAGAAAGGGCAGTGAAAAGCCTTGCACCCGAGTATTTATATAAGCAATCCCTGCACCAACCAAGGGCAGCAGTAAAAGATAATACAAAATATTAAAGTTTGAAAGCCAGTTCAAAACACTTTCTACACTTTCTGTATTGTCTATAAGATATCTCCAAAGCTCTTGCCAAATCCAATCTGAAGCAATGAAAATGCCATAGAAGAAAAGCAGCCACGGCAACTGTTTGAGATATTTTTTCATAAGATTTCTCCTCTATTTCTAAACAAAACCTTACATCAATAGCTATTGCCACAATGATGTAAGGCATGTTTCTATTCTAATAACTTAGTAATATTCCTGATTTTTTTCACTTGCTTACTCGAAGCTTTGAGGATACGAACGGAGCCATTGATTGGTAGAGAAATGACTTTTCCAGGCAGATAGGCCACTGTCTTGGCCAGACGCTTGGCAGCACTTTCCTCTGGGCTAAGCTCATTATGGAAGTCCTTGGAAATAGTCAAATCCAGATAAAACTCATAGACTCTGCGACCAAAATTCTCCGCTGAAATCTCGTAGAGCTTGTCTGCTAGCTTCTGCTCATCCATGTCAGGTGTCGCAATAATCGCCTCTAAAATAGCGCCTGATAAATCCCGCTCTTGGTAATAAAGGGTCCCAAAAATCTTGTCACTGATAACATTATCCAGATAAGGATTTCCATGGGCAATAATCGGCGTGCCGCTGGCTAAGCTTTCCAGATAAGTCAAACCTTGAGTCTCACTGGTTGACGCAGAGATAAAGAAATCCGCAGCTTTATAGTAAAGGGCCGTATCACTAGGAGCAATCATCCCCGTAAAGATGACAGCTTCTTCAATCTGAAGCTTGGCAACCAGTTCTTTCAAGTCTTCCGCATAAGGACCGTCACCGACAATGACTAGCTTGACTTTGTCATTTTCTTCAAGGACAGCAGGCATCGCCTCAACGATAGCCTGGATATTCTTTTCATAAGAAATTCGCGACAGACTAAGCAGCATAATCTCATCTTCAGCCAGTCCTAGCTTGAAACGAAGCTTCTTGATATCCTCACGCGAAATTTCCGGCCGTTCAAACTTCGCCAGCTCAATCCCTGTCGGAATCACCCGTTTTTCTGCTTCAATTTTATAATCAACCAAGAGGTCATAAACAATCTCGCTAGGGCAGATAACCCCATCCAAGTCACTCATGAAGCCACGGACGATGTACTTGACCATGCTAGGACGGATGACCATCCCCTTAGCAATATAGTGCACATAATCCTCATACTGGGTATGATAGGTATGTACTACCGGAATCCGCAGCTCTTTGGCAATCCAAATCCCCAACAGCCCTAGTGAAAACTCAGTCTGGGTATGGATAATATCCAGCTGGTACTGACGGGCAATTTCTAAGGCATGAGAAAAACCTCGGTAAGCCACTCTCCGGTCCTTAAAGGCAAAGAAAGGTACGCTGGGAATCCGAATAATCTGCCAATCCTCATAACGATTGACATCCTTGTCCGTCGTCGTAAAAATAAATACCGCATGACCTAATTTTTCCAGCTCCGTCTTCAAAGTCCGAATACTGGTAGCAACCCCAGAGACCTGAGGAAAATAGGTATCTGTAAAAAGACCAATACGCATCTTACATCTCCAAAACTGTTTGATAAGCCTCAACTAACTGATCTGCAACATCGTCAATAGACCGGCTTTTAGCCACCTGATAGCCTGCTTCGCGCTTGTCCACCTTTTTATCTAAGACATTTCTCAGAGACTGGACAAACTCATCTACATTATGGCAGAGCTCGGCTGAACGCTCATCCACCCAGCCCTGATAGACTGGAATATCACGCAGCACAACATTCTGCTCACTAGCCAAGGCTTCCAGGACAACAATTCCTTCTGTTTCCTCATAGGACGGGAAAAAGAAGGCATCTGCTCCTGACATGGCTCCCTGGAAAACAGCTCCCTTAAAATAGCCAGGGAATTCGACATTATCAGGGTGGTCAAAGAGAACCAAACGGCGAATCTTGCGCGGAATCAACCAGAGATTAATAGAGCCCAGCCAGATAAAGCGTACATCAGGCATCCTGCGGGCAACCTCTACAAAATCCTCAATCCCCTTGCGGCGGAAATAAAGTCCAGCACAGACGACAACCTTCTGCCCTTCTTCAATCTTAAAATACTTTTTAAAAACTTCTTCCTTGCGAGCATCTTTCTTATACTTAGGCAGGTCAATACCGTTTGACACAGCCACCATGGGTGTAGTGACCCCATAAGACTGGATCAGCTGCTTGGAATACTCCGATGGCGTGATAATGAAATCCGCCTTTTTATACATGTGAGTCAGGTATTTACCAAAGAGCGGAGCAAAGAGATTGGATCCAATAAAGGAATTTTCAAAGTCCTCCTTGGTCGAATGCCCATGCATAATAACTTTTTTATTGCCCCTCTTGGCAGCATGCAGAAGAAGCAAGCTACGGGGACCATAGGTATTGATGTGGACCACATCATAATCTCCTAAAACGTCCGTCGTATAAGGAATCCCAGCCAAATCCAAGGCATGCATCTGATGCTGGAGGGCTCGGCCGATTCCTGATTTCTCCAAAACGGACTTTCCTTCAAGATACAGTAATACTTTCATACTTCCTATTATACCTAAAATAAAATAAAAAGGAAAACCACAAGGGCAAATGAGGTAAAAAATCCATCCAAAGCCTGATAAGGTTTAGAAAATCGCTCTAATTGAACGGAAACATAAAAAAGCTGAGGTACTATACCTCAGCCTCGCTTCATAATCATAAAACTCTCTTAAAGCAGTCATTGACCCAGTCTCTTCAGTCGCTTTTCAAGTTTAAAGAAGTTCCTAATCAGACTTGCAGATCACCGCTTATTTCCGAGTTGATTTACGCTCGCTAATGCTGTGAGCTAGGAGAACTTCGCGTTCTTCCAATTCTTCCTTATGCATAATCTTAGTCAGCATGCGCATACTGATAGCGCCGATGTCATAAAGAGGCTGACCGATTGTGGAAAGGTTAGGACGAGTGAAACGAGCTACTTGCGAATCATCACTGGTAATGATTTCAAAATCTTCTGGAACCTTGATTCCTTGATCAGACAGACCATTTAAAAGGCCTGCTGCCAGTTCATCTCCTGTGACAAAAGCTGCAGTTGCTTTGGAAGCAATAACACGCTCTGCCAAGTGGTAGCCATCATCATAAGAATATTTAGATTCAAAAACCAAGCCTTCGCTGTATGAAAGTTTCTTGTTCTTCAAGCCATCTTTATAGCCTGATAGACGGATTTTCCCATTGATATCATCTACAAGCGGTCCGCTGACAAAGGCAATTTTCTTATTGCGCTTAGCCAGTAATTCTACAGCATCAACCGTTGCTTGTTTGTAGTCAATATTGACGCTCGGAAGCTGATGCTCCACATCAACAGTACCCGCCAAAACGACCGGTGTACGCGAACGTGAAAACTCTGAGCGAATTTTCTCTGTCAAATGATAGCCCATGAAAATAATGCCATCCACCTGCTTAGAGAAGAGAGTATTGACAACGGATACTTCCTTATCATCGTCCTCATCACTGTTAGCCAAGACAATATTGTATTTATACATTTCAGCAATATCATCAATTCCTTTTGCCAAGGTTGAGAAATAGCTATTGGTAATATTTGGAATGACAACGCCTACGGTTGTAGTCTTCTTACTGGCTAGTCCACGTGCCACTGCATTTGGACGATAGTCAAGACGATCAATGACCTCTAAAACTTTTTTACGTGTGTTTTCTTTGACGTTCTTGTTTCCATTCACTACTCGACTGACTGTCGCCATCGAAACTCCCGCTTCACGGGCGACATCATAAATCGTTACTGTGTCGTCTGTGTTCATATAGTTTCCTTTCTTCTATTGAAAATATCGTTTTCACTTTCCTACATTCCCCATTTTATCACTTCTTGTAAACACTTTCAAGTATTTTGATAAGTTTTTGAAAAGTCTTGCTTTTTTTGACATTTTTTGCCAAAATAGAGGCATAGAAAGAAGGTTGTGACCATGACGAAAATTCAACAAATTACCCATTATCTAGAGAATGAGAAGCTAGATGCTGCTGTTCTGTCTGATCCTGTCACTATCAATTATCTGACTGGTTTTTATAGCGACCCGCATGAGCGGCAGATGTTTTTGTTTGTCTATCCTGACCATGAGCCCCTGCTCTTCGTTCCTGCTCTAGAGATTGAGCGAGCTTCAGGAGCTGTTCCCTTTTCAGTCCTTGGCTATATGGACTCTGAAAATCCTTGGCAGAAGATTAAAGCTGCCCTGCCGGCTCACTCTTTCAAAACTGTCGCCCTTGAGTTTGATAACTTGATTTTGACCAAATATCATGGATTGAAAACTGTCTTTGATAGCGCAGAATTTGCCAACCTGACTCCTTACATCAACCGCTTGCGCCTGATTAAGTCTGCCGATGAAATCCAGAAAATGCTGATAGCTGGCCAATATGCTGACAAGGCTGTTAATATCGGTTTTGACAATATCTCACTTGACAATACTGAAACAGATATCATCGCTCAGATTGACTTTGCCATCAAGCGAGAAGGTTATGAGATGAGCTTTGAAACTATGGTGCTGACGGGAAATAATGCTGCTAATCCGCACGGCATTCCCGGAGCCAACAAGGTCGAAAACAATGCCCTCCTGCTCTTTGACCTTGGCTGCATGGTCAATGGCTATGCCAGCGATATGACAAGGACCGTTGCTGTCGGCCAGCCGGATCAGTTTAAAAAAGATATCTACCATCTGACATTGGAAGCCCAGCAAGCTGCTCTTGACTTTATCAAGCCAGGCGTCACAGCTCATGAAGTAGACCGCGCCGCTCGGCAAGTCATCGAAAAAGCGGGCTATGGTGAGTATTTCAATCACCGCCTCGGCCATGGTATCGGTATGGATGTTCACGAATTTCCATCAATTATGGAAGGCAACGACATGGTCATCGAAGAAGGCATGTGCTTCTCTGTTGAGCCTGGTATCTACATCCCTGGCAAGGTCGGTGTCCGCATTGAGGACTGCGGCTATGTCACTAAGAATGGTTTTGAACTCTTCACCGAAACTAGCAAGGACTTGTTGTATTTTGAATAGAATTTTATAAGCCTATATTATGTCTTGAATGATTATTGGGCTTGGCAAAAGCCATCTGCCCATTTTAGCTACCATTATTGAAAGCTTTCAGGTATCACTTTTTTGATTAATGAGGAAATCGAATACCGTGACCGCTTTTCACTCTTCTTTAGCTCAAATAGGTTTTGAATATCGTTATAGCTCTCTTAGTCCTTACGTATTTATAATTTCAAAAAACGATAGAAAAGTTTCTGTCGTTTTTTCTTGTTTCCTAGTAATTATACTAAGTCATTTAGGTTCACCTGCTTTTCCTCTAATGATGTGAGCTGTCAGAGACTTTCCAAAGAACTCATTTGCTCCGCACTAACCAGTTCTTACACCAGAAACATATTTTCATCATTGAGAAGAGAATGCATCACAAATCCTTATCATATCACAGGTTTTTATCCCTTCTTGCCCTTCTGATTTAAAAATGTTATAATTTTTTATGAAAAATTGTCTAAAAATTCTAATCTTTGCTGTTAAGGAGGTCTGGATGCTCTTCAAAAGGTCAGAAAATCACAGATTTTCTCGCTATATCTGCCTGCTCTTGCTTCTCATCATTTTTCTGGCTTGTTCTCTCTTTTTAGCGGTATCTTTGGGATCAGTCACTATTGACATACAAGATACTTACCAGATTATTTTCAGTAAGCTCGGCTTTTCCCTTGGCACAGGCAAACTATCGCCGTCTACAATTGCTATTGTTTGGAACATGCGGGTTCCAAGAGTACTCTTGGGAATCCTAGCTGGTGCTGGCCTTTCTGTCTGTGGCAGCGTCATGCAATCTACCGTCAACAATCCCATCGCAGAGCCTTATATCCTAGGAATTTCAGCGGGTGCAACCTTCGGAGCCACACTGAGCATTATCTTAGGTCTCAAATCCATTACTGGCACAGGTGCCTTTATAGGAGCCATTCTGGCATCAGCCGTGGTCCTTTTTATCGCATCCATGCAGGGAAAAATGACGACAAGCAGTCTGATTTTATCAGGAACAGTTGTAAATGCCCTTTTTATCGCCTTTTCCAACTTTATCATTTCTGTCAGTGCTAATGCTGACAGCCTTATGACGATCAAGTTCTGGACTATGGGTTCACTGGCCGGAACTTCTTGGTCAGATCTTGCCTTGCCGGCTCTTGTTGTTGGCCTCTCCTTTTTGTTTTTCTGTTCCCAGTATCGTATTTTCAATACTATGATGATGGGGGACGAAGCAGCTTTGACACTGGGAGTCCCTCTGCATTTTTACTGGTTCCTTTATATCACAGTTGTCGCAATAATGACTGCGGTGCTGGTTGCCTGCTGCGGCATTATCGGCTTCGTCGGACTAATCACTCCGCACATTGCTCGAAGATTAGTCGGTACCAACTACAAAGGGCTCTTTCCTATCGCTACCCTGCTCGGCTCTCTCTTTCTTGTCTGGGCAGATGTTTTAGCTAGAATTTTGGTCAAAAATGCCGAGCTGCCGATTGGGATCTTCACCGCTTTGGTCGGTGCCCCCTTCTTTATCTACATTGTAGCCAAAAGCCGAAAGGAGGTAAGCAGCTGATATGGATCTAACTTGCCAAAATATCCACTATTCTATTGGCCCAAAAGAGATTTTGAAAGGGATTTCGCTCAAGGTCGAGGGAAATCAGTTTCATACCATTTTAGGGCCCAACGGAAGCGGCAAAACTAGTCTGCTCAAAACCATCTACCGCCAAATCAAACCTGACAGCGGGGACATTTATCTAAACGGTAGACCACTTGAACAGGTCAGCATAAAAAAAGCAGCCCAGAAAATAGCCGTTGTAACTCAGTTTAACCATCTTCAGTTTGACTGCACCGTCCAAGAAATCGTCATGCTGGGTAGGACGCCGCATCTGTCCCTTTTTCAAAAAGAGAGCGAAAAAGACTATGCCCTTGTCCGTCATGCCTTGAGACAGGTGGATATGCTGGATAAGGGAGAGCGAACCTATCTCTCCCTATCTGGTGGTGAGAAGCAGAGAGTCTTGCTGGCACGCGCTTTGGCTCAGCAGCCAAGCCTACTGCTCCTAGACGAGCCGACCAATCATTTGGATATCAAATACCAGCTGGATATGCTACGTATCGTGAAAGACCTGAACATCAATGTTTTGGCTGTTTTACACGATATCCAACTGGCTTGTCGGTATTCAGACTATTTGTACCTCATGAAAGGAGGTGAGATTGCATACCAAGGTGCTCCAAAGGAGGCCATCACCCATGATTCACTGCAAGCCGTTTACGGTATTCAGAGCAAAGTGATCTGGACCAAGGATCGACAGGCCATGATTCAGTATCTATAAGAGCCTGCTCTCAGCTTTATCTATACAAGCTCCAAGCCCAAGAAAGGAAGGCAATATGAAAAAAACACTCAGTATCTTACTCGTCGCAACTGCTGCACTGACAATGGCAGCCTGCAATTCTTCATCTAAAGAAAGTACGAAAGAAAGCTCAACTTCACAATCTTCCTCCAAAACAGAAAGCGCGAAAAAGAGCACAGCAGAGACAAAATATCCCGTGACAATCAAAACTTACGATGCCGAAGGCAAGGAGATTGATCAGGTCTTTGAAAAGGCACCGGAAAAGGTCATCACCAACAACCTTTCGACGACCGAAATCTTGATTGAACTAGGATTGAAAGACAAGATCGCCGGTATGCTCAATCCAGACAACGATGTCACAGATAAATACAAGGCTGATATTGCCACCATTCCGCAAGTCGGCGACAAGAAAACCGTATCACAGGAAACTGTGCTATCCTATGAGCCAGATGCTCTTCTTGGCCGAAACATGATGTTTTCCGAGAAGTCTCTGGGGACAGTCAGTGCCTGGAATGAAAACAAAATCCCTGTCTACACACAGAAGGCTTCCCTGTCCAATACCAAGCAAGACCTAGGAAATATCGTTGAAGATGTCAAGAATATAGGAACCATCTTTAATGTCCAAGACAAGGCCAATCAGTATGCCGACCAGCTGCAGGCAAGAATTGACGGTGTCAAGAAGACCAATAAGGCTAGTCAAGGGGAAAAGAAAAAAGCGCTCATCATGTGTGCCTACAACGATGAGACTTTCGGTGCTTATAAGTCAGCCCTGCAGGAGAGCTTGCTTAACCAGCTCGGTTATACCAATGTAGCGACTGGAACCTCTGACTTGACCTTGGAAAATCTGGTCTCTATGGATCCTGAAGTCATCATCTACGTAACCAGCGACCGCAACAAGGCCATGGATGAGCAAGCAGTTGATCTAATGAAAGCCAATCCAGTTCTGGAAGATGTACCAGCGGTCAAAAATCAGAAGATCATGACCATCTCCTATGATGAGTTCATGGATTATGGTCCTGCTGTAATTGACTCACTTGAGAAAATCAATGACTTTGTCAATAAATAAGACCTTTGTCTGGGAGGGGATTACTGTCAATATTGCCCTGCCCCAAGATTATGACGGATCACGACCTTATCCAGCAATCTTGCTAAATGATGGAAAGATAAACTACCTGAGCAGGCTTTCTTCATCGGTAATCTTAATCGGACTGATATCAAACAACAGGCTGGACGATTACACACCCTGGAAAGCCAATGCTCTAAAGCCTGGCAATCCTGATTTTGGCGGCAGAGCAGATAGCTACCATCAGAAACTATTCAACCGTATATTAGCAGAAATCAGACAGCACTACCTACTGGATGACAAGAGAATTGCTTATGGTGGCTACTCTCTCGGTGGACTAGCGGCTGTGTACAGTCTCTATAGCAATTGCAAAATCCCCTGTGTCTTTTCTATCTGCGGTTCCTTTTGGTACCCAGGTTTCACCGACTTTTGCCGGACCCAGGACTTGAAAAACAAGGACTGTCTAGTCTATTTGCAGAATGGAAAGACAGAAGGAGCGAATCACTTGAACCGACTTTCCAAAGCTCCTCATTATGCTGCAGAAATTCATCGCTTGATTCAGAAAAAAATTCTTACCACATTCTCCATCTTTGACCCTTACGGTCATCATGAAGCCCTCAAAAAGCGCTATGCTGCCTTTTCCGACTGGCTGGCCACACAATGGCATATTGACTAATGAAAATCCCCTTTGTCACTAACAGTAGCTGACAAAGGGATTTTTAGTTTATTGCTGTACGTAAAAAAGACTCTCACCAGTAAAATGGTAAAAGTCTTGAAAAAAAATTACACCAAAATTATTACTGCCCCTCATCCCCAAATTTACCAGTATGAAGGTGGGTAATACTGTCATGACCAGGTAGAGGAGGCAGCCCGCCAGAATCCTTACGACTGAACACTTCAAGCAAGCCCGGTGTCAATCGAGAGTTTTCCAACTGCTCAGGGCTAATCTCATGGACAATTTCTGCTCCTCGTCCCGTCTGTACTTTATAGCCAAACAGCGGGTCAATCAAGGTACCACGCCCGATTGCAACCAAATCCGCAGCCGTATTCTCAATAGCAGCTTCTGCATCTTCCTGACTAAAGACACCACCGATTGTAATCAGTTTAGTTTGCTCATCCATCACTTCCTTAAAATGATCTGCATAGGTCTTGTCAGATCCTGCAGGTTTTGAAGCATAGCCAGCCAAAAGCGACAAATGGATGTAGTCTAGTTCGTGCTTGACCAGCTCCTTGACCAAAAGCTTGGCTTCTTCATAAGTATAGCCGACTTGATCTTCATGGATTTCATCTGGGCTAATCCGATAGCCAATAATAAAATCTTCCGGCGCATACTTGGCCGCAGCACGCTTCACTTCCTCGACTACTGCCAAAGGAAAGGCCATACGTTTTTCCAAAGTTCCGCCCCATCTGTCCTGACGAACATTGGAAGTGCTAGAAAAGAATTGCTGCAGCAGATAGTGGTTGGCACCATGGATTTCCACTCCTGAAAAACCAGCTTGAACTGCACGTTTGACTGCCCGACCAAAATCCTTGATAATTTCAAGGATTTCTTCATCAGTCAATTCTCTCACCGGATATGGCAGGAAAGAAAAATCTAAGGCACTTGGAGCCAATACTTCCTCACCCTTCAAAGCACGGCCGGAAGCTGCTATCCCACCATGATGAAGCTGCAAAATCGCTTTATTGCCATCTTTTTGAAGGGCAGCAGCTAATTTTCTCTCCCCTTCGATGTGGTCATCAGAGTAAATACCTAATTGAACTGGGTAACCAGTCTGGTAACAAGGCCCTCCTGATGGACTAACATAATGAAATTCAGTAATCAAAAGACTTGCTGCCTGAGAGCGTGCTCCATAGTATCGTAAAGTATCATCAGACACAAATCCTCCTTCTAAGCCACTGAAAGTATACATAGGGGACAGCACCAAACGGTTGGTTAATTTGGCACCATGACGCAATTGAATCGGGTCTACAATTTGTTTAGGCATAGTAAAAATCTCCTTTCTTCTTTGACAATTGGTTTTCAATAAGTATTTATTACCAACAGGTATTCGCTATTAAAATCTACGCTGTAACATCATGAGAATTCATTATACTTTTATTTATAACGTCGTTTTCTATACTCCATCGGACTCACTCCGTAAGTCTTCCGAAATAATTTTGCGAAATAGGCTGCATGCAGGCCGCCTGAATGCTCTGCAACTTCTTGGATTGAGAGATTAGTGTTGATTAGTATTTCTTTAGAGTATTCTAATCGAAGTTCGCGTAAACGTTCTTGTGGTGTTTTTCCAGTCACACTCTTATAGACATGCCGAAGATAAGACTCAGAGCCTTTTGCCATAAAAGCTAAATCTTTCAAAGTTAAACTTTGCTGGAAATATTCTTTTAAAATATGATCAATTTCTTCCACCCACTCCTCTTTGCTAACCGGCTTTCCTAGTGGACGGCATCGTTTACATGGTCTATATCCTGCTTCAACTGCCTGCTCTGCTTTTTGAAAAATTGTTACATTTTCTTTTTTGGGAAGACGAGAGGCACATGAGGGACGACAGAAAATTCCGGTACTTCTAACAGCATACCAAAAAAACGTATCATAATCACTGTTATTACTTTTAATAGCCTCCCACTCCCAATCTTCAGCCATATGTCCTAACGCCATCATTTCCTCGCCTCCAGCTTCAGCAGGTAAGCTTTTTTATCAAGTCCGCCGGCATAACCCGTCAGCTCGCCATCGCTTCCAACGATCCGATGACAGGGAATTAAAATAGAAATAGGATTATGCCCAATCGCACCTCCGACTGCTCTGGCCGAACCAATCTTACCATACTCGGCTTGTAACTCTCGTAGAATATCTGAATAGGTAGCCGTCTGACCGTAGGAAATCTTCTGCAACACTGCCAGAACCTTGCTTCTGAACTCAGTCACTTGAGGTGCCAATGGAATTTCATCTGTTGGGGGATTTTCCCCCTTAAAATATGCATCTAGCCATGCAACAACGCGTTGGCTGACTTCTGTTTCCTCCTGCTGTGCTTGCTCCAAATCATAGCCTGCACCATAATATTTCTGTCCTTCCAGCCACAGCCCCAGCAGGGCAGTTTCGTCCGTCATAATGAGAATACGGCCGATTGGGGATTTGTAATAAGTTATGTACATTTCTTCTCCTTTTCGATGATAATCAACTAATAAAGCAAACGCCAAATATAAAAAACTGCATATGAACACCATGTTCCCCACTCATTTTTTAACTTTAACAGCAATTCCTTAGACGGTTTCTCATCTAAACCAAGTATATAAGATATGCCATTCTGCAATCCAATGTCAGCCATAGGAAAAGCCGATTGGATACGAAAACATCGCATCATCACATAATGAGCCGTCCACGGACCGACACCATAAAGTTTAAGCAGCTCTTTTTCAATTTGCTCAGCTGTATCTAACTTTTGATAATAACTTCTTGAAATGGTGCCCTGATACAAGAGCTTTGATATTGTTTGCAAATATTCTGCTTTTTTACGAGTCATTTGCAACTCCAATAACTCCTCAGCCATACTATTTGCAACCATCTTTGGCTTTGGATAAAGCCAGTAAGTTTCATGGTTATAGTGAAAAGCTTCGCCATATTTCTTGACAAAACGTTCTTTTAGGGTATAAGCATAAGCAAGATTTACCTGCTGTCCTAAAATTCCCCAAGTAATAGCCTCATAAAAATCTGGGACACCAATCAAACGAAGTCCGTAAAATTTCTGAACCAAAGGAGATAAAATATCATCTTCTTGTGCAAACTGATAAAAGTTATCTAACGACTGATCTAAATCCAACCAATCTCTGACAAAATTGCTAATAACTTTTCTAGCCTCAGCAGAAAAAATAGTCTGATTTTCCGCCTGGATACATATCTCTTGAACTTGCTCATTGTAAAAAATCGTACAAAGATAAAATTCATTTTCAACTTTAAACAAGCGCTTAATTCTGTCATTTGCAACTTGGTACATCACTTCCTTTTCCTCTCTTGATAAGTAGGAAATGATTTGTCCCCAGTCAAAGATAGATGACGTTTCTAAATAGATTATATTTTTAGCTAACATTTCTCCACCTTTCTTTTAGTTATTATACCATCATTTTGGAAGCGGAAATATAACAATCTGGCTTTCTCATCAGAAAAACAAAATCCCCTATCTTTAGCAGATGGGGGATGACATCGTATTTAACTATGTGACTTGAAGCTTAGCCACAATTCCATCTGGGTCTGTGACTTCTAGCTCTTGGGAGCTAATCCATCGAACTGGCGCCTGCAAATCCAGAGCATTTTCATAAATTGCTACTAGGTCTTCTTTTCCTTCTACTTGTACCTCAAAATAGACTAGTCCCTGTTGTTTAGGTTGGCGATGATTCAAGTGAGAACCTCCCCATTCATTGACTGCTAAATGGTGATGGTAGTTTCCGGATGCCAGCCAGCTAGCAGAAGGTACAGAAAATTTATCCTCCAAGTCTAGAAGCTTTTGGTAAAAATGACTGGCTGCTCTACTATTTTTCACAGACAGGTGGACATGGCCCATACGAGTACCTGCAGCAATACTAAACGGCTGGACTTCCTGACCTAGTTCATAGATTTCTTGAGCCGCGAGCGCTTCCGTCACTCCGATAATGCGACCATCTTCTCGAATATCCCAATCAGCCTGAGGCTTGTCCCGATAAAGCTCAATGCCGTTGCCTTCTGGGTCCTCCAGATAAATGGCTTCACTATAACCGTGATCCGCTCCTCCGACCATAGGAACTTTATTTTCTGATAAATGCTTAAGGATATCTGCCAAAGCTTGACGGCTTGGAAGCAAGAGTGCCAGATGATAAAGACCGTAAGCCGACTTAACGGACTGCCGGTCACTGGTCGCTAAAAGCCGCACCAACACTTGTCCGTCCCTGCCCAAAGCCACCTCTCCATCCTGCTCTTCCAAAAGTTCCAAGCCTAAAACGCGCTGATAAAAATCCCTTTGTCTTGCTAGGTCAGCCACATAAAGTGCCACCTCTCCTAGATAAATCTTGCTTTGATATTCAAAAGTCATGTACTTTCTCCTCTCTTAAATTTAAAATTTCAGCAGTCCGCCTGCTCCATCTTTTTTTATTTCTCCAAAACAGAGATAGGTTCCTTGATACGGTTTTCCACATCTCTATTTGCTCCGAAGGATTATTCAGATTGTAACTGTTTTTATTACAACTATTAGTATAGCACATTCTAATGTAATGTCAACAATTACATCTCAGAATATTATTCACCAAAAAAACAATCTGCTCACTAGGAAACAGATTGTTCTTTAATTTCTTTTTCGGTTGCTGCGACAACTTCGTCAAGGCTGGTCTGAGCCAATTCAGCTTCCATGGCTGCCTGAATAGCCGCCAATCGATCATCTAAGACATTGTGAATGTTCTTGCCGATAGGACAGTCTGGATTGGGCTTGTCATGAAAGCTAAAGAGCTGTCCGCTCTTGCCCAGACATTCAACCGCGCTATAGACGTCCAACAGGCTAATGTCTTTCAAATCTTTGGCAATCTCTGCTCCTCCAGTCCCACGAGCAACGGTAATCATCCCAGCATTCTTGAGCTGGGACAGGGTCTTACGGATAATAACTGGATTGACGCCAACACTGCCAGCAAGAATATCACTTGTCAGTTTTTGTTTTTTTCCCTCCAAAGCCAGTACAATCAGCATATGAGTGGCAATGGTAAAACGGCTAGAAATCTGCATTTTTCTCCTCCCTCATCATTTTCTCTCACTATTATATCTCAAAAATGGTGTAACTTCAAGAGTTACGACTGGACTTTAAGAAAGCTGCAATCTCATCAGCATACCCTTCCCGCTCACTGATTTCCCGCAGCAGATCATGGTTGTGGGTATGGTGGATCCCATTGACCAAACTCTCCTGATAAATCTCATAATAAGGCAAGTGGAGCTCCCGAGCCAATCTCAGCTCTTGCTCCACATCGTAGGCCACGCGCCTCAGGTCGACATCAGCCAGCCCCGTCTCATCAATCTCTAAAATGGCATACTGGGCTCGCAAGTCCTGACGCAAAGCCGAATCTAGAAAGAATGGCTGACCAATAGAGCCGGGATTGATAATCAACTGGCCCTTAGTCCCGTAGCGGAGAAACTGCTGGTGAATATGACCATAAACAGCAACAGCGCAGTCGTTGCCCTCAAAAAGTCGGTCGAAATCGCTCTGCTCGCCAATATGAATCAGCTCCCGCCCCCAATTCTTATCTGGCAGATGGTGGCTGACCGCAATCTTCAAGCCTTCTACTTCTGTCAAGATTTGCAGAGGAAGTTCCTGCATACGGTCAATCTCTTCTGGCTTGATTTCCTCTAGGACAAAATGACAGAGCCGGGTCAGGTAGAGATGGCTGGGACGTGTCAAGTCTAACTTTTGGTGCAGGGCATGCCAGAGACTGTCTTCCCAATTCCCTCTGACCTGGAGGCTAATAGACAGCTGCTCCATCCTATCTAAGATATTTCTGCGACCGGTTCCTGGCAGGAGCAAGTCCCCCAAAAACCAATAATCTGTCACCTGCTGGTTTTCCGCATCCGCCAGTACTGCTTCCAAGGCTGTGCTATTCCCATGCACATCAGATAATAAGGCAATTTTTCGTGTCATCGTGTGTCTTTCTCTTTCTTTACAAGGAATATTATATCAAAGTTCAAAAAAACTTCCACCCATCAAGTGAGTGAAAGTTTTGAAATGTTTTTTTCAATCGACAGACTTAAGTGCTTCCAGCATATCCACCCGTCTGAGACGGTAGTTGACAAAGAAGCCAAGTAAGGTCAAAATAAGAGTCACTGCAGTTAGAGGAAACAGATAGACGGAGGGACTTACTTGAGGGTTTAAGCTAATAATGCTAGGCGCAACCTTCTCAATCAAAAAACGATGCAAGAAGAAACCACCTAGAAGCCCAACTGCCATCCCGATCACTGAAAGAATAATGGTCTCTCGATAGATATAGAGAGTCACTTCCTTATTATGGAAGCCCAGAACCTTGATAGTGGACAGCTCGCGAATCCGCTCAGCAACATTGATATTGGTCAGATTGTAGAGAATGACAACTGCTAAAAGAACAGAGATCACTACCAAAATAAGCATCGTATTATTAAGAGAATCAGCTAGAACGTTGAACTGCTTCACCATACTAGCATTTTGGGAAACACTCTTGACAGACTTGAGGCTCATAAATTCATTGGCCTTGTCCACAATATTTTTGCTGGAAGAGTCCTTGAGCCTTACTAAATAAGCGTTTTTTTCGGGCTTTTTCCCATAAATTTTCTGGTAGTCAGTTGCCTTCATGAAGGCAAAATGACCAAAATGATTCTCACTGACTGCTGCGAGTTTGACAGACTTGCCATTCAGCTCTATACTGCCACCGGGGCTAACTCCAGCTATGCGGGCCAATTTATCCGAAACGACTACACCATCTTTGAGGGTCAGCTTCTGCTGGTTGTTAGGACTTTCCAGAGAAATAAAAGGTTCAAAATTTTCTTTGTCCGTGACCATCAAAGTGACTGTTTCTGTCTCTTTTCTTCCTTTGTATTTCTCTGTCAAGGTTTCACTATAGATCTCCTGATAATCAGCAATCGAGTCATCTGCCAACATCTTTTTCAGCTTGTCTTGTTCGACTTGATTTTCCCCAGGATTGACAGCAACAATCAAGTCGTATCGCAGAATCTCCTCAAACTGACGCTTGGGAATACCACCAATAGAAGATTGGAGTCCTAGGCCGGCAAAGAGCAGGGCAACAGAACCCGCCACACCAAAGATGGTCATAAACATCCGCTGCTTATAGCGAAAGATATTGCGTGCTGTGACCTTCTGAGTAAAGCTAAGACGTCGCCAGATAAAGGGCAGTCTTTCCAAGAAAATCTTGGAACCCTTGACCGGTGGCTTGGGCAAAAGCAAGTGAGCTGCTTCCTCTGTCAGCTCCCGTCTTGCCACCAAATAGGCAGGGAGAACACTGGATAGAAGGGAAAGCCCAAGGGCCAGTAAACTATAAGAAATATAAAAATATGCATGAGGGGCAGAGAGCACCATCCCTCTGGTAATAATAGAAGAAATCACTCCAGACAAGAAATAATGTCCCAGCAGAATCCCCATGAGGGTACCTAGACTGCCTGCTACCAAACCGTAAAGAGCAAACTTGCGAATGATATCGCGGCTATGATAGCCTAGAGCCTTGAAGACACCTGCATTTGTTCGCTCCTCATCGACAAAGCGAGTCATGGTGGTAAAGGTCACCATAGCTGCCACCAGATAGAGCACCACCGGGAAGATATTACCAATCGACGCAATACTATTCATGGAGTTTTTATACATATGATAGCCATTGCCACCTGGCAGAGACTTGCGGTCATAGCTATGATAGGCAGGCTCTTTCAAACGACTCAGGTCTACCTTAGCGCCAGCTAGCTTGTCCTTGCTAGCTGATAAGTCTTTCTCTGCCTGTGCGAGGTCTGCTTTTTTCTGATTGAGCTGGGACTCAGCTTCCTGAATCTGCTGCCGGCTCTGACTGAGCTGATCGGGAGCTAGGATAGAAGCGGATTGAGCTGCCGCTAGCTGGCTCTTTTGCTGGTCCAGCTGATTCTGAGCTTGCTCTAACTGTTTTTTACCTTGGGTCAGCTCATTCTCGGCCTGACTAATCTTATCTTCACCATCCTGAATGGTACTTTTGGCATCCACCTCTAATCGCTTAAACCGGGCCGCTCCATTATCTTCAAGGCTCTTGTCCAAAGCAGTCTGGTGCTCCTCCAAACGCTCCTGATAACTTGCAGAGAAGGGAGCCAGCTTTTCTAAATCATGATAGCGCAGGCGGGCAATAGTATAAACATCCGAATCAAAGACCTTGGGGCTGACTACAGCATAGGCCGATAAAGCCCCGCTGCCACTAGTCGCATTGCCCAAATTTCTATCAGACCAGAGCTCTGCTGAGTTGACAAAGCCCACGACCTTATAGGTCTTGTTTTTCAGAACTGACGGCCTGCCTGCCTTCTCGGTCAGATCAATCTCCTGACCAAGCTTGTATTTTTTAGACCAAAAGCTAGCTAAGGCAATTTCTTGCTCATTTTTAGGAAGACGGCCTGAGGTCACTTGAAAGTTTGAAATATCCTTAGTATCCGAGAATACTCGTAGGGCCTCCTCGTCTATGGTGACATCTGTCAGATAGCCAAACTCGACATCAGCTCCCTTAATATCTTCCAGCTCTTTCTGATCCGCCTTATCCAAACCATAGTCCGCCATAACAGCCAGGTCCATGGTTCGTTGCTCTGTCAAGTAATCTGTTGCTGTTCTGCGCATATTGGGTGGAGCGACCTTAAGTCCCACGAGAGCTAAAGACCCCAGCATCATGAGGATTAAAATAGATAGGAAACGTCCTTTAGAGCTAGTGAAGGAGCGCAGAATATCTTTCCAATAAATCTTTCTCTTCATATCAATACTCCAATGTACTTATGTCCTGAGGCGATTCATTGACCGTAACACTTTTGACTTTCGCATCGTGCATGCGGATGACCCGGTCAGCAATGGGAGCCAAGGCAGCATTGTGGGTCACAATAATCACCGTCGCCCCTTGATTGCGGGACATTTCCTGTAAGATTTGCAGCACTTGCTTGCCGGTATTGTAGTCCAAAGCTCCTGTCGGTTCATCGCAGAGCAAAATCTTAGGATTTTTTGCCACAGCCCGAGCGATAGACACCCGCTGCTGCTCCCCACCTGATAGCTGAGCAGGAAAGTTATTGAGGCGTTTTTCCAGTCCCACTGCGGTCAGAGCCGCTACTGGATCTTGAGCATCCTTGACAATCTCAGAAGCCAATTCGACATTTTCCTTTGCCGTCAGGTTGGGCACCAGATTGTAAAACTGAAAGACGAAACCTACGTCACTGCGCCGATAGTCCGTCAGCTGATGGGAATTGTAGTCAGCAATATTCTGGCCGTCTATCAGGATATCTCCCTCATCATTAGTATCCATACCGCCTAGGATATTGAGCACGGTAGACTTACCAGCACCTGAAGCGCCTAGGATAATGACCAATTCGCCTTTTTCAATCTCAAAAGAAATATCGTGATTGGCGACTATTTCCGTATCCCCCATCTGATAACGTTTAAAGCTATGTTTCATTTCAATATAAGCCATATCGCTTCTCTCCTTTTCAAACCTCATCTCCTTAAATAGACAAGATGTTGATTCTAAATCACAGATATTATATAATGAGCTTATATAAAAAGCAATAATCAAAAATCAACAAAGTGTTGATTTAAGCAAAAAGGAAGAAAAATGGCCCAGAAACGAAAAACTACTACTAAAGAAGACATCAAAGAAGCCTTAATCCAGCTGCTTTCAGAGGAAAGATTTGATAATATCTCTATCAGCAAGCTCTGCAAACGGGCAGGGATTAATCGCGGCACCTTCTACCTCCACTACCAAGATAAGTATCAGATGGTTGATAGTCTCAAAAGCGAAATTATTTCCCAACTTTCTAGTTATAGCTTGTTTGAAGCGGAGAACGAATATCCCCAAAAGTTAATGATAGCAAAATTTCATATACTGCGTGCCAATGAGCGTCTAATCAATGCCCTGACCAAAAGCCATTATATTGACTTTCGAGAGGCTATTCGGGAGTACATAACCACTATCATTCTGAGTGACAAGCAAGAGACTGCTACCCAGCGTTTTTTAGAGGAGAACTTTCAGATTCCTCCGAAATATGCACTGGAAATCTTCCTATCCAGTGTTGAGGGGATTATTTCTCTTTGGATAGCCGGCGGAGCTCAAGAAGAACCTGAAGAACTCACTGACATAATTTTGACTACTTATAACTATGATTATTTAAGATAAAAGGTTCTAGCTTAAAGGATAGCCTAGACAAGAGTCTTTTTTTCCACTAAGAAAGGCCGAACTGAATGCTCGGCCTTCTTTTTATTTTAGATTAGTTTTTCTTTGTTTTCTTCAAAAGGAAGAAGACTCCTGCTAGTATAATCAAGCCTGCAAGGCCCATGATGGTGACTTGCTCACCTGTTGATGGCAGGTCTTTTTTCTTAGCCTTGACGGACTGCTCATTTCGATACTGCACTTGGTAAACAGAGAAATGATTGGTCGTGAAGCTGATGGTCTGGTTTTGATTAACCGTTACATCAAATTTCTCAACCTGCTTGCCATTTTCATCCAAAGCATAGACGGCATCCACCGGCAGGTCTTTGCGAACTGGAATCGTCACAAGGGTTGGACTGACCTGATGTACCGGCTGACCATTCGGATCGGTCAAGCGAATGTCATAGGTATCTGTCGGCTGATTCTTGCTTTCCAGTTTTTGCACAGACAGCTGAAGACCGGCCTTGACTAAGTCAGCATTTTTCAAGCGAATACCAGTTGCAACATTTACCAAGCTGTCATCTTCTACATTGACTTCCGTCCGGCTATCAGAACTGCTAGAAGTTGCTGAAGAGGAAGAACTTGACGAGCTTTGAGATGACGAAGAGCTGCTAGAATCTTTGCTGGAGCTGGAAGGAGTAGTTTTTGTTGCTTCCTTGATTTTAGCTTCCATTTCAGCTTCTAGATCTTTCATTTCCTTAAAGACTTGCGCTGCTCGAGCCTGTGTTTCCTCTGTAACTTTGGCTGAAGAGTCTGGCAGAGCTGCATTGGCCACATCTAGAGCATTTTGTTCCTCAATAAAGCGGGCTTCCAAAGCCTTCCACTTGTCTTGGACAGAAGTACCAAAGAGGTCCTGATGCTTGGCCGCCATATCGTAGATATGAGATGCTACCCAGTACCAAGAGTCTGGACTGTAGCTAGTTGTGTTGACCTTATAAGCATCGTAAGTATCTGTGATATTACCATTATAAGGCAGGTAAGGTGAGAAGCGCGGGCTGCCTACTGCCAGCCACATAGTGCCTCCGCCCATATTGGCTGGAACGCCGTCTTTGAGCTGGAAGATATGAGCTTCCATAACATTTGGGTTGCCCAACGGATATTTGTAAACAGGATCTGTCGTACCGCGTTGTGGCAGCCCCTTACCGTCCAGCTCCATTTGGTCCAGCGGTTTGAACTGAGTGCCCTCAAAGCGATTGCGCTGCATAGCCATGACATCTGCTACACTGATCTTTCTGTCTGTGGAGTGCATGAGATCAAAGTAAGAGTCATTATAAGACACGGCTGCGTTTGGGTCCAGACTGGTGATACCTGCCCAGGCACGTGAACGATCTGCCTCTGCCATCGGTGGATTGTAGGACTGAGAAATATGGAATTTGCCGTCAATTTCTTTATAAGAGTTAGCCTGCTTAGCTACGTCCTGAACACCCTTTGAGGCAATAACATTTTCTGTATCGTCAAAGTCAACACTGCCCAAGAAGAAAGTATTAGGAAAGACAGCATACTTGTCATCTGGGAATTTAATAGCAACATATTGGTGGCCAGATAGGATTTCCATATACCAGACACCAGTCTTGTCAGCGATAGTGATAATATTCCCCTCTGCTGCTCCTTGCTCTCTGACAATTTGTGCCATCAGCTCCACACCCTGACGGGCTGTCTGAACATGGGGCAGAACGACGGTTGTCAGGATAGACTCTGCCAAGCCATTTTCTACATAAGGATCCACTTTTTGGATGGCATCATTGGCCTTGGCAGAAACAGTCGCAGAAATGGAAACACCGTACTCATTGAAGCCAACCTCGTCAAAAATACCTTGGGATGGGGTCACATCTGATACCGAAGTATACTTGTAGCTTTCTGCCGGCAGGGTCCATTCAAAGCCGTTGGTTTCATCGACCAGCTTGGCACCACTCGCATTGGTCTTTCTCGGATGAACCAGAAAGACCTTATTGTGATTGGGCTCCAAGTCCTCCGTCCGACCGTAAAGCGTCGTGCCGTCTGCAGTCAGGTCTTTCCCGACGATAAATCCTGTGCAGGCTTCGACCACTTGGAAAGGAAAGAGAAAAATGGTCGAAAGAGCTAACAAGGAACGAAACAATATTTTTTTCATAAAAATATCTCCTTTGTTTTTTTGTAAAAAATTACAAAATTAAATACTATA
The DNA here is from genome assembly GCF_963528215.1 of uncultured Streptococcus sp. Lineage (GTDB taxonomy): Bacteria > Bacillota > Bacilli > Lactobacillales > Streptococcaceae > Streptococcus. The sequence continues at coordinate 40,882 of NZ_CAURVL010000006.1, read as the reverse complement.
TTCAGTATAGCCTTTTACTTCAGGTTTTGCAAGCGATTACAAGTTCTTGTTTTATATATTCCCTGAAAATTATTTAAATTTCTAAATCTGTCTTTTTCTCCTTCAAAACCAGTCGGTAAACTTCTATAAAAGTAGCAACGAGAAAGGCAAATAAGAATCCGACAACAATGTTAATCCGATGCTCTGTTTCGAAGAAAGGAGAGTTCCAAATAAAGTGATTAGCAACTGTTGATACGACGCACCAGAGACCAAAGAGACGGTATTTCTTGTAAGCCGTGGAGAAGAGAAGATAAACCCCAACGGTCACCACTGCTGTATAGAGAGTATGTGAAGCCAATCCGCCAGCAATTCTGCCAACTGCTTCTAAGGAACCACTATATTGTCCTCCGAAAGTCACTCTGGATACATAAGCAATATCCTCAATGACTTGAAAGCCAAAGCCTGAACTCAGCCCAGCGATTAAGACTGACTGAATATCCTTGCGCCCCAAAATGTAGAGAGCGGCAAAAGCTGTCAGAGACTTGAAAAATTCCTCTGCAAAAGGAGCTGTCAGTGCATTGGTCCAATCATTGAAAACAGCAGGGTCTTTGATAAAGTTAGAGTTAATAATATCAATCAAACTATTGCCTGCAAAACTGAGCCAGCCAGAGATAAAGGCACCTCCAAAGAGGGCTGTCCCTAGAACGATCGTCTCAACCGATAACTTCTTGGCAAGTTTTTTAATCAAGAAATAGAAAGGCAGGAAAAAGGCAGCCAAAACAGCTAAGTTCAGAACCAAGTCGCGGCCAGCTTCTAAGGTGACATCCTTCTCTGCCATGCTCCCAAGCTCAAACTGCAAGCCGATACCAGCTAGGACTAAGTAGATATAGAGAGCAATTCTTCTTGTTTTATTCATGACTGTCTGCTCCTTTTCTATTTTTTCCTTTGACAAGATAAATCGCTATTCCAATGACAGTCAGCACAAAGATGCCTCCGGCAATAGCAATATCGTAGTCAAAATCTTCTAGACGAATTGTCTCCTCTGTGTCAGAGTCCTCTGACTCCTCAATCTCTTCTAAAGCACTTGTACCATATTCAGCCACGACCTTATCCTCAGCAATTTTCTGGATTTCCTTGAGGCGCTTAAAGACTGAATCCGCTCGCTCCATAGAATCTTTTGTTGCTTTCAGACTGGCTTGTTCTGGCTGTTCAGATAGACTAATCTGATCGTTGTCATGAGCTGGCTGTTCCTCCATCCATTGGCTTTCCATACGCTCAATTTCACTGCGAATAGAATCATCTTCAAATAGTTCTGGATATTTTGCAACCAAATCATTGATGCGGCTAACAGTCCAATACCAGGAATTCTCATTGTAGGCTGTACTCATTTCTTGATAAGGCTGAGAGGTATTGCTGATGTTGCCATAGTAAGGGAGGTAGGGTGCATTTCGCGGACTTCCCATGGCCAGCCAGAGAATTCCCCCGCCAGTATTGGCAGGTAAATTATCCTTGAGCTGGAAGATGTGAGCCTCCATGACATTTGGATTGGAGATAGGATACTTATAAACTGGGTCTGCTTTGGTTTTATCAGGAATCCCTTTCCCATCCAACTCCATCTGATCTTGCGGTTTGAAGTCTGTTCCTTCCAAGCGATTGCGCTGCAAGTTCATCGCATCACGCAGACTAAGCTTTTCGCTGGTTGAGTGCATGAGTTCAAAGTATTCATCATCATATTGCACATCTGCATTGGGATCCAGCGCCTTGATACCAGACCAAACCCGAGAGCGGTCAGCTTCAGCCAGCGGCGGATTATAGGATTGAGCCACATGGAAGCTCCCATTGATTTCCTTATAGGTGCCAGCATCCTGCGCTATTTTTTCAAGATCAGCTGATAAGATGGTGTTTTCACTATCATTCTTGTCTACATTGCCTAGGAAAAATGTATTAGGAAAAACAGCGTATTTGTCATCTGGAAACTTGATGGCAGCGTATTGGTGGCCAGAAAGGATTTCCATATACCATACACCCGTCTTGTCAGCAATCGTCACGATATTGCCTTCGGCCGCACCTTTTTCTCTAACAATTTTGGCTAGTAGTTCTACTCCTTCTTTGGCTGTTTTCACATGAGGCAGGACTACAGAAGTTAAAGCTGATTCAGCGATACCGTCCTTAACATAAGGGTCTACTTTTTGAATATCATCATTGGCACTAGCTGAGACTGTCGCAGAGATAGAAACGCCTTCCTCATTAAAACCAGCCTCATCGAAAACTCCCTGCTCTGGTGTCACATCCGGTACCGCCGTATACTTGTAGCTAACAGCCGGCAAATCAAAGCTAAAGCCGTTGGTCTCATCTACAAATTTATCACCAGCCTTGTTATACTTACGCTCCCGTACCACAAAATTCTTGTTGTGGTTGGGCTCCAGGTCCTCTGTTCGACCATAGAGAGTCGAACCATCCGTCGTCAAATCCTTGCCGATAATAAATCCGGTACAGGCTGAGACAGCCTGAAAAGGGAAGAGTGTAAGAAGCATCAAGGCTGGAATAGCCCAACTGAAAAATTTCTTTTTCATCAGTTTCTCCTTTGTATATTAATTGATAAAATATTTATCGCATATTTAGTATACTATTCTCTTACTACGGTTGCAAGCGTTTCCAAAATCTCTTATACCGCCTAAAATGAATAAATTCCCCTAGGAAAAAATTACTCTAGCTCTATACCTAGCAGCCCCACCAAACCTCTTGTATAAATTTCCATAGATGTATATCAAGCTGTATAAAAATTTTTTTGTAAAAGAAAAAAGCCAGATAAAATCTGACTTTAAAGACACGTGGCTGCGGAGGCACAACCCGCAGCCGAGCATGTGTCGCAGGAAAGAATGGATAGGAGAAAAAGAACAAACTTCTCTCCTATTACCAAACTGGTTGTGCTTCATAGCTTAGATTATTTTAGCGTCTTCTCTAGACAAGCCATCTTACCATACGCTGACTCGCTTATCTGGAGCCAGATACATGGCATCACCTTCTTTGATTTCTGGATATGTCTCATAGAAGGCCTCTACATTTTTGAGTTGCTGGTTGACCCGCAGTTCGGACGGAGCATGGACATCGACTTTCAGGAGAAGCTGATTGAATTGCAGACTTGCCTTGCTTCTCCAGATATTGGCATAGTTTTCAAAGTAATTCTTCAAGTCTGCATCTGGATATTTCTTTTTAACGACTTCTAGAGTAGCTGAAAGTCCACCCGCATCGGCTACATTTTCTGTTACCGTAAGTTTGCCATTGACCTTGCCGCCGTAGATTTCAATACCATCCCACTGCTTGGTAACAGCTTCAATTTTCTTGTCAAAAGCTTTCTTATCTGCTTCTGTCCACCAATTGTTCAAATTCCCCTCTTCATCAAAGTTTGCACCGTTTGAGTCGAAGGCGTGAGTAATCTCATGACCAATAACCATACCGATACCGCCGTAGTTCTTTTCCATCTCTTGCTTAACATCAAAGAATGGATTCTGCAGGATTGCGGCTGGGAAGTTGATACTGTTATTTTCCTGTGAGTAGTAAGCGTTGATATCATAGGAAGGCATGACCCACTCGTCCTTGTCTACTGGCTCAGAGAAGTGCTCAACATCATATTGATTCTTTGCCTGACTCAAAGCAATTGCATTTTCAAAGAAGGATTTTTTATCATCCACTTTCAAGGCCTTAGTCACTTCGCGAACTTTTTCAGGATAGCCGATATAGAGTTTCATAGTATCCAGCTTCTTGACTGCCTTCTGTTTGGTTTCTTCTGATAGCCATTCGTTTTTCAGCATACGTTCCCGATAGACTTCCTTGATATCCTTGACCATTTGGGTCACTTCTTGCTTGGCTTCCTCACCGAAATATTTACGTCCATAGTAAAGACTGAAGACATCTGAAAAAGTTCCTGTTGTCAGATTGTATGCTGCATCTTCTTTTGAAGTTGCTTCCTTAGTTCCTTGCAAGGATTTTTGGTACTCTGCGAAAATCAGCCGATAGTCATCGGTTAGAAAACTAGATGCTGATGCTGCCTGCTTCACAAGCATCCAAGATTTGAGCTTGGCAAAGTTCTTGTCGTTGACTACTTTGGCAAAATTTTCATAATACTTAGGGTTAGGTACATTGACATCACCAGATTCCTGACCTAGATAGTCATTGATAATATCGTGAAACTTAAAGGTATCAGAGTAAGCATTGATGTCTTCTGCCGTCTTAGGATGGTGAAGATTTTTAATTTCCGAAGTTTCTTCATTGCTTTGGGCATACTTGGCCAGTTCTCCATCAAATTCTAAGGCTTCTTTGGCAATCTTTTCGCTCTCTTTTTCACTGTATCCCAGCTTTTTCAAGGCTTCTTTGAATGCTTTTTCCAGCGGATCCATCATCCTTTTCTTAGCACCTTCATCTTCATAATAGCTCTTATCCGGCAGCATAAGACTTGGACTGGACAGATTCACTTGTTTCTGATTAGTATTTTCTAGGTTAGAACTGATTTCAAAGGTAAACGGCAGAGCCAAACCGCGTTTTTCCCAGTCAACAGCCTTGCCAGCTAGGTCCTTTAGATCGGACAAGTCTTCAATTTCCTTGAGATAGGACTTGAGAGGATCTAAGCCATCCTTTTCCCGCTGCTTGAAGTCAGTAGCCTGCTGGTAGTATTTAATAAACTCGGGCATGCCTTCAATCGTTGACTCTTCTTTACCAGAGACTAGATTTTTGACATCCGCCTTCATCTTATCCTTGACCTGCTCGTTCAGTTCATAAAACACACCGTTAGACGGCTGATCGCTAGGAATCTCTGCCTTTTCCAACCATTTTTTATTGATGGCTTGATAGTAATTGGTCCTCACTGTGGCATTCTTATCGATCGGTGTCTCCTGAGGGACAAAGGTCTTATAAGCCCAGTAGCCACCGGCAGCTAAGATTAGGCCGGTCACAGTCAACGTAGAAGTTAGAATGATTTTCGTTCTTTTCTTCATGAGTTCCTCCTTGTATATTAAGTAAAATATAATTGACTTTTTTATTTTACTCATTTACTTTAACATATTCTTTTTTCCTCGTCAACAGAAAACTGAAGGTCTGGAAAAATTTGCCGCAAGAGGAGAGAATAAGGCCTTTCAGTCTGCTTTTAAAAGTGATCTGGTCTAGAGTCACACTTAAAGAAAAACTAAAGTTTTCTACCAGCTGTCCTGTTGCTTACAGCTCTTTTCTCTCCCCCTTGCACTTTCTAGTATAGCCTCCAAACTTCAGATATTTCTAAAGAAATTCTAAAATATTTCTAAAGTTTTTTACTAAAATAAAAAAAGACTGAGACAAAAATGCCTCAGTCTAGTTTTATTCTGTTCAAAAAATATTGAGGCTGAGACATTTTAAATTATCTCCCAGACCTTTTAAACCAGAACCTCAAAATAAGTGAGCCAAGCTAAATTTTAAAAAATTTGGTTCTTTCCTACTGTCTCCTACTGAACCTTTTTAGCCAGCATCGTCGCAAAGCGCAGCTGAATTCGATTGCCGTTTTCATCCCGGCGATGGAGGTGACCAGGATTTTCATTGTACTTAACCAGCTCCCAGTCTTTATAATAGTCAGCCAGCTCGCCTTCCTTAAAAGTAAAAGGAAAGGGAAGAGAGCATGGGAAGTCTTCTGTATCCATAGCACAGACGATGAGATTGTAGCCACCAAGCGCTGTATGCTCTTGCATATTTCGGATAATATCCGGAATCCGCTCCGCCTGTAGGAACATAAGTACAACAGTGGAAACAATCAAATCATAAGTCTGGGTTAGACTAGCTGAGTTGATATCGTAGCTACCCACTGGCAGATCTAAATCCTCCTGCTCCACAATGCTGCGTAAGATTTCCAGTGCCAGCTCATTCTGATCTACAGCCGTCACTTCAAAGCCCTGCTTGGCCAGAAAGAGAGCATTGCGGCCTTGACCACAGCCCAAATCAAGCGCCCGCCCTGGTCGGACTGTCTGCAGGGCTTCCAAAACCTCTGAGTGCACTGGATTGCTTCCGTATTTCTTAGGGAAGTAATCCTCAGGCCGACAGTAAAACTCCAAATACCACTCCAAATCATCTGTCAGAGCTTCGACCCGATGCCAAGCTTGGGGCTGGGCAAAAGGATTGTCCTGACCAGCCTCAAAGATGTGCTCAGCCAGCTCCTCACCCTCCTCTGACATCTCGACAAACTTAAGCCGTCCCTTGAGAACAGTGATTTTGCCCCAAGTTCCCTCTTTGGTATTGTGCTTTCTCTTTACCGCTTCTGGCATTGTCTCGGCCGTCCACAGCGGCATGCGTTTATAGGCTAGCAATTCTTCTGTCATAAAAAATCCTTTCTCTGAAAGCCAAGCTCCGAATAATTTAACTGTCTTTATCATACTCGAAAAGCACAGACTTGACAAGTGGCAAAGTGGTCAGAACTTTTCTGTTTAGTAAATTTGACAATAAACAATTTAAGACAGCTACTGTAGATGAAAATCACTAATATAAAACTAAAAAAGACCGGTCACCCAGTCTTTCATCTTGTATGAAAGTTGCTATGTCCTTTTTTTAACCCTACCATTTTGACTATTTTATGCTGCTAAAAACCTCAACAATTCCTTTGAGAATTCATCCGCATATTGGAAAATAGAACCATGTCCAGCATTTGGATAGATAAGAAGTTTGCTGCCTTCTACCTTTTCATGCATAGCATAAGAATTTTCTGTTGGGACTTGCATATCCTTATCACCATTCACAATTAAGGTTGGTTGATTGATATATTTCAGATCGTCTTGTGGAGCTTGGCCCCAAGCCTTGATTGCCTTGAGCTGCGTTAAGAAACCAGAAATTTTCATGTCTTTGTCCTTAAATTGCTCAGTCCGCGCGCCCATACGATCTAAAACTTTCAAAGCTTCTACTTTACCTTGCTCATCATGATTGTAAAAAATATAGCGTTTTGGGTCAATACGCTCAAGGGCAGCTTTAAACATATATTTGAATGTTTTTCCGGTAACCTTATCCATTTCAAATCCACCTCGAGGACCAGTTCCTGCCAAAATAAGAGAATTAACCAAATCAGAATCCATACGAACTATTTCTTGAGCAATCATACCGCCCATAGACAGTCCTAAAAGGTTGATACGATTGTAACCTAAATCACTTATAATGGCAATGGTTTGCTCTGCCATGCCTGGGATAGTCGTTGCAACTTTTCCCTGACTTGCCCCAACACCTGGTAGGTCTAAGACAAGGACATGATGCTCTTTCGCAATCAAATCTAAAAGTTTTGGATCCCAATTGTCCAAGGTCGCAGCCAAGTGAACTAACATAACAAGCGGAAAGTCAGACTTACCCTTGCTAAGTTCACGATAGGCAATTTGATTGCCAGCAACAGTAATGTATTGATTTTTTGTTGTAATGTAAGACATAAACTTCTTTCTAATTATTCAAAGCTGAGAACTGTTTTCCCACGTGAACGTCCATTCGCAACCTTATCGAGAGCAGCATTCACCTCATCAAACGTGTAAACTGTATCAATAGATGGTTTGATTTCAAGATTACTGAAAATATCTGCCACTTCTTGTAATTGGGCACCATTACTTTCAACAAAGATAAAATGATAATGAACACCATACTTCTCAGCCATCTTATCAAACTTACGACCAGCAAGTCCTAGCAAGATTTGTTTCCATTTTGGCAAGTTCATGCGTTTAGCAAAAGCACCATTTGGCATCGCTCGAAGAGAAACTAAGTGTCCGCCTTTTTTCATGATAGACATTTGCTTCTCTGTTTCAGCACCACCAAGTGTATCCAAAACATAGTCCACATTGCTGACAGTTTTTGTATAATCCTCCGTCTTGTAATCAATAAAGCGATCTGCCCCTAGGTTCAAGACACGCTCAGCGTTAACGGCAGCACCATTCGTGATGACCTTCAAGCCTTTTGCTTTAGCAATGGGAATCGCCATGCCACCAACACCACCTGTACCTCCAGAGATGAAGATTGTTTTACCAGCTTGAGCTCCCATAAGCTCAAGAGCTTGCATAATAGTCAAAGCTGTCAAAGGCACCGCAGCGGCTTCTATGTCTGTCAAATATTCTGGAACTTTTGCCAAGGCTTCACTATCTACACCAACATATTCCGCAAAAGCTCCGATATGATCAAGTGGGAGGCGAGCAAAAACACGGTCGCCAAGTTTGAAGTTGCTGACACGGCTTCCAAGTTCTTCAATAACTCCAACAACTTCATTTCCAGCTGTTTGCGGCAATTTGTAAGGAACAATCATCTTAACTTCTCCTCGGGAAATCATATTGTCCAAAGGATTGACTCCCGCTGCAGTGACCTTAACCAAAACTTGATTATCTGTAATGATAGGCTTTGCTATTTCTGTTATCGTAAGGTTGATGTTCTTTTTGTCATATTTTATATGTAGTGCTGCTTTCATTATAATCTCTTTTCTATCCTTTATCTTCTTTGCATCAAGTGCAAGACTGTATTTTTGTTTTTAAAACTAAGATTTTACAAGTCAGTTTCGAACTTGATTAGCTGTTTTATATAAATTATTGATGACATCATCTAATGTTTGATGGCGCAATGCCTTTTCTAGTTGAGCTTCTGCAATAGCAAAAATCGGCGAGACCGCTTCTTGAATATTTTGTCCGACAGGACATTCTTGATTAGCGTTCTGATGCATTTGAAACAAACTAATGCGCTTAACTTCTTGGGTAGCATAATAAATCTCAAGTAAACTCATCTTCTTAGGAGTTTTGCCGAGTTGATAGCCCGATTTACCTTGATGAGAAATAATTAAACCTGCATTTTTCAACAAGGTAATGACTTTTCGGATATAGCTAGAATTAGTTCCTACACTCGTCGCTAAGTTTTGCGAACTCAAAGTCTCCCTACTCTCACTAATCATTGTCAAGATATGCAAAGCCACTGAGAATTTTGTATCCATAGAAACTCCTTTTTCATAAACTTGTATCTGATACAAGAACAAGTATATCACCTGGATGGTTACTTATCAACTATTATGCTCACTTCTTTTTTTAAATTAGAAAAGTCATCGAAGACAATCGAATAACTGGAAAACTTGCTCCCTAAAATAAAAAAAGACCGGTCACCCAGTCTTTCATCTTGTATTAAAGTTCTTCATTTGTCTTGCGATGTCGCGGTTTTGCTCGCGGCGTTTGATGGACTCGCGCTTGTCGTAGTCGTGCTTCCCTTTGGCTAAGCCCAGGAGGAGCTTGGCATAGCCATCCTTGAGATAGACCTTGAGCGGCACCAGCGTCATACCAGTTCCCTTGGTCTCCTGCTCCAGCTTTTGGATCTGCTTCTTATGCAGCAGCAGCTTTCTGCGACGTTCAGGCTCTTGGTTCCAGATATTTCCCTCTTCATAAGGCGCGATATGGACATTGCTGAGCCAGGCCTCACCGTTCTTGATCTGAGCAAAGCCGTCTTTGAGATTGATGCGGGCGGCACGGACGCTCTTGATTTCCGTCCCTGTCAGCACCATGCCGGCCTCGATGGTATCCACGATGGTGTAGTCGTGTCTGGCCTTTTTATTTTGCGCGACGACCTTTCCTTCTCCCTTTGCCATGCTTGGCTCCTTTCTTGACTAGTTCCTTGTAAAATGCCTTCTGGCTCTTGCCTTTCTTGGACTTCTTATCTTTCTTATCTCTGTAGCCTTTTTCTTTGGAAGAATGGCTGCGCTTGTCATCTTCACGGCGTCTCTTTCTGCCTGACTTGCCTCTGCCACTCTTGCTAGTCTTTTCTATCAGGTCAAATTCACTAGGCAGGTATTCAAAGTCAATCTCGCCCGTAGCCTTATCCGCTCGAACCAGCTTGATGCGAATTTGCTGACCGACCTTGAAGACTACGCCAGACTTTTCTCCTTGCAGGGTCATCGTCCGCTCAATGTAGCTGTAAAACTCTGGCAGATTGGTGACATGAATCAAGCCTTCGACCGTATTGGGCAGCTCAACAAAGAGTCCAAACTTGACCACGCTTGAAACCACACCGTCAAACTCTTCTCCAACGAATTCTTCCATGTACTCAGCCTTCTTCATGGCTTCGACTTCACGCTCGGCCTCGATAGCCCGACGCTCTCGGCTGGAAGACTGACTGGCAATCTCTGGAATCACTTGCTCAAAATGCTCTGCTATTTCTTTAGACTTGCCATAATCCCGCACCATCCGGTGAACCAGAAGGTCAGGATAGCGGCGAATGGGACTGGTGAAATGCGTATAAAACTCCGCTGCCAGACCATAGTGACCGTGATTGTGCTCAGAATAGCGAGCCTGCTGCATGGAGCGCAAAAGCATCATGGACAGCACTTCCTCATAAGGCTGGTCTTTGACCGATTCCATAATATCCTGCAGAGCCTGCTGACTCATAGAGCTAGCCGTCCCGTATATCCGAATCCCAAAGCTAGAGGCGTAGTCGATAAACTTCTGCACCTTCTCCGCCTTAGGCTCCTCGTGAATTCGATAGATGAAGGGCAGATTTAGCTTAGCAAAATGCTCAGCCACCGTCTCATTCGCCACTAGCATAAAGGACTCAATCATACGCTCGGCAATTCCCCGCTGACGTAGGACAATATCCACTGGGCATCCTTCCTTGTTGACCATGATTTTGGCTTCATTGGTGTCAAAGTTAAGCGCACCGCGTTTAAATCGCATGCTTTCCAGAATCTCATGCAGCTGGATCATACTGTCAATGCTAGGTACAATGGCCTTGAACTGCTCAGCTTTTTCCTCATCTCCTGCGATGATGTCGTTGACATCGCTATAGGTCATGCGAAAGGTTGTCTTGATAACTGTCTGGGTAATGCTATGCTTGACCACGCGCCCCTTGGCATCTATCTCCATGATAGCCGACTGGGTCAGCCGATCCACATTGGGATTGAGAGAGCAGATTCCGTTTGACAGGCGCTCCGGCAGCATAGGCACCACACGGTCAGTCACATAGACTGAAGTCGCCCGATTGAGGGCTTCCTTGTCCAGCTCAGAGCCTTCTTTGACATAGTAGGACACATCTGCGATATGGACGCCAAGCTCAAAGTTGCCATTTTTCAGTCGCTTGATATGGACCGCATCGTCCAAGTCTTTGGCATCCGCTCCATCAATGGTGAAGGTAATCTCTTCACGCAGGTCCAAACGGCCTGCCAAATCACTCTCAGTCGGTGCATCCGGAACTTGCTCAGCTTCTTCCAAGACCTTTTCTGGAAATTCAGAGACAATGTCCATAGACTCCAGCACTTCCAGTACATCAATGCCTGGATCATTGACATGACCGACCACATCGACCAGACTGGCCACAAAGAAATCGTGTTTCTTGGTCGGATATTTATCAATAGCGACCTTGAGCACCTCTGTACCATCCAGAACCATAGCTGGTTTTTTGACATAAATAGGCTGGCTTATTTTCTGATTTTTCGAGCGGATATAACCCGCATACTTGGGCTTTTCCTCATCCAGAACCAGCTGACCAACCGCTGACGTCAGGCTGTGCTCCAAAATATCGATAATCTTAGCCTCAGCTGATGTTCCCTTGATACGGTCTGCCACCTTGGTAATGACTACTTCCACCGTATCACCATCAATGGCATGATTGACATCATTACGGCCGACAAAGAGGTCATCCTCTTCCTCATTCAAGGTAACAAAGCCAAATCCATTCTTGTGGGCATGAAAAACACCCTTGAGCGTCAGACGCTCCTGCTTTTTCTTCTCATAAAGCTCAATCCGCCCCTTGTCATCAAAACGAATCTGATGCTTTCTTTCCATCTGGGAAATGGTCTTGACCAAGCTACTAAAGTCCTTGGAAGATTCTTTCCCCAAAGCAGCCGCCAGCTCATCTACGCTGGCCTGCTGCCTGTCTTCTAAATATTCAATGATTTCTGATTTCATATTCCTCTTCTTTTGATGAGTTCTTTCTTCATCTCTTCTAAATCTCTTTAAAACTTAAAAAATAGGCCAAGACGAAGTCAGAGCCCATTTTATTTGCTAGATAATACTGCTAATACCAATGCAATCAGTAGCCAGAAGAAAATCATGATTCCCGTCATACGCTGCATCACAGCTTCAAAACCGCGTGCCTTAGGACGTTCAAACAAGTCGTTGGCACTGGCATCAAAAACGTTGCTGGACTGATTTTTGGTTGGCTGCATGAAAATTGCAATGACAATAATAGCTGATAAAATGACTAAAATGGTTAATAATAGGTTGTACATAAATAAAAACTCCTTAAAATCCTATCTATTTTATCATAAAATCTACTTGGATTCAAGATGTAAGGTAACTTTTCTTTCCTTGGGACAATACTTTAAGACCTCTATTTTTTCCGGATGCGTTTTAGTATTTTTGCTGGTCAGATAGTTCTGACTGCCGCAGCTGGAACATTTTAAATTTATTTTAACGCGCACTAGATATCCTTCTTTTTAAATAAATTTCGAAAACTAAAGAGATTGGCCAGCATACTAACGGCAACCAGCCCTGCTGTTGCATAAAAGACTGAATGATAGCCATAGGCTGCCGCAATGACCGATCCAGACATAGGGCCGACCACCCCACCCAGATAAAAGAAAATCTGATTATAGCTGAAAATCCTAGAGATTCCAAATTTGGGTGTTATCTTACTTAGCAAAGCATTGACACCTGGTATCAGCGCCCCTGTTCCTAGACCAAATAAAAAGCGATAAAAGCCTAGCTGCATAGGGGAGCCAGCATTGGCACAGAGCAGATAAATCAGGATTGAATAGAACTGAGCCAGCACCAGAAGCCGGTGATTGCCGATACGGTCTCCTAACCGCCCCAGAATGCTGGAGCTCATCATACTGGAAAGTCCCATGCTAGAAACGATGAGACCCGAAATAAAAATCAGATTGTCCTTTTGACCCAGTTCTCTGACATAGAGGGCAAGGATAGGGCTGATAGATTGAGCTGCAAACTGGATAACAAAGCTGGTCAGAAAGAGATTCATCAGCATCTTAGGATACCTGAGTTGACGCAGCAATTCCCTATAGCCTACCTCTTCTTGTCGGGTCACTGGCACAAAATCCTCCCGAATCAAATAAAAGGTCATCAAGGCTGCCACTAGAAAAAAGCCGCCAATCAGAAGAAAGACATTGCGGATACCGAACATCTCCGCAATCAGACCGCCAATAAACGGCCCCATAAGATTACCCGCAACGACACCCGTCGAGAGAGTTCCCAGAGCATAACCCGTTTTTTCCTTGGGAGCCTGACTGGCAATCAGAGCTGTGCTGTTGGGAACATAACCAGCGAAAACACCGTTTAGAAAGCGTAGGAGCAAGAGCCAGAAAATGTTGGGCACAAAAGCAATGCCGCCCATAGTGAAAACCATGGCAGTAGCTGCACGTATCATCATAGGCTTACGGCCATATCGGTCGGCCAGACTTCCCCAGACAGGAGAGAGCAGCGCCGCTGAGATGGCAGAGAGTGAAATCCCTAGCCCAGCGTAATACTCCACCTCATGACCACTAGCCCCTAGCTGCTCCACGAAAAGTGGCATAAAAGGCGTCACCAGAGAAATGCTGGCGCCCGTCAGGAAGTTCCCAAACCAAGCGACTTTCAGGTTATGTTTCCAGTTTACTTGTGTCGTGATAAATCATCTTCTTTCTAATTTCTGCAAAGCATCGCGAATCTGCTGTCGAGTTTCCTCAAGCGAGCCATTATTATCAATCAGCACATCCGCCCTCTTTCGTTTTTCTTGTAAAGATAGCTGAGCTGCTATGCGTTTCTCTGCTTCTTCCTGACTGAGAGCATTTCGAGTCATAAGACGACTGAGCTGAGTTTCCACCGTCACATCCACCAGCCAGATTTGGTCAAACCAGTCCTCATATTGTAACTCAAACAGCAAGGGAAGATCCATAAAAAAGATGTTTTCCGTCTCTGCCAGCAAATCTCGCCTGCCAACCAGTTCCTCGCGGATAATCTGATTTTGTATTTGACTGGATTGCTCCAAGAGTTCGTGATTCCCAAAAATCATAGCTCCCAGCTTGGGCCGATCCAAGCGCCCATCTTCCTGTAAGATAGCTGAGCCAAAAGCGGATAAAAGAGCTTGATAAAGCCGTCCCCCCGGCTCTTGCAGCTCATGCACTACCTGATCCGCATCGATGACCTGATAACCCCGCTGCCTCAAAAACTCTGTCACAGTTGACTTACCCGAGGCAATGCCGCCAGTGATACCAATAATTCTTGCCATGACAGCTACCTCACTTTCTGACAATGAGGACAGAGATGAGTACCGCGTCCACCCAGCTTAATTTTTTCAATCGGGCTGCCGCATCTAGCACAAGGTTGACCAGTCTTTCCATAGACCTGCAGAAAATCCTGCATAGTGCCATCTTCACCCAAAGCATTACGATAGGTCCGAATGGTCGATCCTCTCTTTTCAATCCCAAGCTGCAAAACTTCTATAATCTGCTCACGCAACCGCTTCACTTCAGCAGGCTTCAGACTATCTGCTGGCCTTGCCGGATGAATCCGCGCCCGCCAAAGAGCCTCATCTACATAGATATTACCCAGTCCAACGACCAAGGTCTGCTCCAGCAAATAGGGTTTGATGAGCTTCTTGGAACGACTCAAAGCTGCGGCAAAAGGCGACAAAAGAAAGTCCGCATCTGTCGGCTCAGGACCAAGCTTTCTAGCAGCAAAATAAGACTCCAACTGATCCTTTCTCAAGAGCTCCATGGTCCCAAACTTGCGAACGTCCTCATAAACAAGCGTTCCACCATCCGTCATCTCGAAAAAGACATGGGCATGCTTGCACTCAGGCACCGCATCAGGATAAAAAAGATACTTGCCTTCCATTCGCAGATGGGAAACCAGCACTCCACCCGTCAGGTAAAAGAGCAAATACTTGCCCCGACGGCCAATCCTTTCAATGGTCTGACCTGGCAAGTCATGAATAAAGCTATCCACTCCCGTTCCAATCATCTTAGCATAGCGGACTCGCACCTGCCCAATCGTCTTGCCAGCAACCAGACGTTCCAAACCGCGCCGAACCGTTTCCACTTCAGGTAATTCAGGCATAAAGCTCCTTTCTTATTCTTCCTAATATCAAAGTCCCATAGCAAAGCTGTCTGAAAAATATTCATCCAGCATCAGGCGATGTTTATCCGATATATTTTCCAGCTCTGCTATTTCTTCTTTAGAAAAAAAGCCTAAAAGCAGTGTTTCCTCGTTGTGAAAATTGGAAATATCAAAATTCTCCAGTGCCTGCAATTCATACAGAAAGACAACCGTCTGCACTTTGTCACCATTAGGATAAGATTCATCAAAATTAGTGTAAACATTCAGCAAGCGCTTGGCTTCAACAGAAATGCCTGTCTCTTCGTAAAATTCACGCACGGCTGCTTGCAGAGAAGTTTCCCCAAGTTCCATAGCTCCTCCAGGAATCGCCCATGTTTTCTTATCACCTCGCAACTGCAAAAGCACACGACCGTCCTCGTCTGCCAGAATTCCACCCGCAAAATTCAGAATAACCTTATCATGTCCCACTTTGGAGCGAATATAGGAAATATAGTCCATATCAAAATCCTTTCAATTTCTCTGGGAAGGCAGCGTTTTGAAAGAAGTAGCCTAGTAGCTGAATATGCGTATCCATATCACTAAAAAGCCAAGCATGCCCTTTGCCAGAATAATAGGCGCATTCAGACCTAACATTTTTCTGCGCTAACCTGCGATGCCAGTCATGAATGGTTTCGGCTTCTTTCTCACCTGAGACAAAGAAAGCAGGATTGGAATGATTTATATCAACTATAAATCTAATCTCCTTATCCTTCGTCATCAAGAGATAGAATCTCCAAATACATATCCAATCTTTCATTGATATATTTGGCAAATAAATCCTCCATTGCCGATAAACTTCCTTTTGAATGAAAGTCGTCAAATGCTTGGTAATAGGCCAATCTATCCATAAATTTTATATCAATCGGTGGATAGCCCGCCTTCATCAACTCCAAATTCACCAAGAGCCTACCCGTTCGGCCATTGCCGTCAATAAACGGATGGATACTCTCAAAGGAAATATGAAACTGAGCTAGTTTGGTCACCATATTTTCCTGACTTGCAGCATAGTCCACTAGGAGTTTTTCCATCAATGGAGCAATCATATACGGCTGAGCCGGTTCATTAGCTGCTCCCATGATGCGCACTGGGACTCTCCGATAAATGCCTCGGTCATTTTTTTTATCCGCTAATACTAGATAATGAATATCCTTTATCATCTGTTCTGACAAAGGCTGTTTCTCCTCAACAAGCCTTTGAACATACTGAAAAGCCTCCTGATGACCGATTGCCTCCATATGATCTTTTAAAGGCTTTTGGTCAATAGTCAATCCACGCAGGACCAAATCTGTCTCACGTAAGGTCAGAGTATTGCCCTCAATGGCATTTGAGTTATAAGTATATTCGACTGTGAACTCTTCATTCAACCGCTCCAACTCTCCATCCGTCAAAGGGCGAAGTTTTGACAGCTGCATCATCTTTTCATCAATCAAGGGCAAGAGACTCTCGACTTTTTTATAACGGCCATCTGCTGGCTTTCTGGCATCTGAGGGAATTCTCCACAAACGCCCTTCTTGGACAGCACCCGGAATCTTTCCCTGACTGCACAGAGACCGAACTCGACGATCAGAAATCCCCCAGAGATCAGCTACCTGCCTCACTGTCATATACATGAGCACTCCTCACTTTCTCCCTCTATTATACCATAGTTCGGAACAATATGAGGAATAACGGAACAATGTTTGCAAATTAACGGAAGGATAGCAAATATTTAATAACGTAATATCAACAATTTTCTATCTTGCTGCTAGTTTGTAGTAAAAAGAGATAACAAAATGTTATGCTCTCTTTCACCGCTATTTCAAACATAATTTTTCCAAGCTGGCTTAGAAAACCTCAATACTCCTTCTTATTATAGCCAAAGTCCGCCAAGTCCAGCTTCTTGTCCCGCCAGTTTTTCTTGACCTTGACCCAAGTTTCTAGGAAGACCTTGTCCCCCAGCATAAGCTCAATATCGCGCCGAGCCATAGAGCCGATTTTCTTCAGCATAGAGCCGCCTTTGCCGATGATAATGCCTTTTTGACTATCACGCTCTACCATGATGGTCGCTCGAATATGAACCTTGTCCGTCTCCTCGTCTCGCTTCATACTGTCAACAACCACCGCGACTGAGTGGGGAATTTCCTCCCGTGTCAGCATCAAAACCTTCTCCCGAATCATCTCAGACACTAGGAAACGCTCTGGATGGTCGGTAATCTGGTCTTCTGGGAAATACTGGAAGCCTTCTTCCAAATTCTCACTGAGGATGTCAACCAGACGGGAAACGTTATTGCCCTGCAGGGCTGAAATCGGCACGATTTCTTTGAAGTCCATCTGCTGGCGGAAATCATCAATTTGCGCTAAAAGCTGATCCGGATGGACTTTATCAATCTTATTAACCACCAAAATAACTGGCACCTTAGCCGCTTTCAAGCGCTCGATAATCATGTCATCACCCTTGCCACGCGGCTCATCAGCCGGCACCATGAAGAGGACAGTATCCACCTCACGCAGGGTGCTGTAGGCCGCTTCCACCATAAAATCACCTAGAGCCGTCTTGGGCTTGTGGATTCCCGGCGTGTCGATAAAGACAATCTGCTCCTTATCCGTCGTGTAAATTCCCATAATTTTATTACGTGTGGTCTGAGCCTTATCGCTCATGATGGCAATTTTTTGCCCCATAACATGATTCAAAAAGGTTGATTTCCCAACATTAGGACGTCCTAAAATAGCTACAAAACCTGATTTAAAAGTCATTATTTCACCTCTATTATTTCCATTAAAACAGCAGAAAATCGGCAGTCTCCCCCGATTTTCAAATCTTTAAAAAATCCAATCCCAAATCTTTGGAACAAAAATAATCAGTCCTGTCACAACTGCAAAGCCAGACACGACCAGAACAGCTCCCGCTGCCATATCCTTGGCATTCTTGGCCCGCATAGAAAAGTGGTAATCACTAGCCAGATCCACGACATTTTCAATAGCAGAATTGACAATCTCAAAGGCAATGACCAGAAAAATGCTCAAAAAGAGAAAGAGCCACTCTATCGCAGACAAGTCAAAAATCAGTCCTGCGACCAGCACTGCCAGAGCCGAAAGGACGTGCTTGCGCAGATTGCGCTCCTCTTTAAAGGCTGTAAAAATACCGGTTAAAGCAAATTCCAGACTCGAGACCACGTCTCGATTTTTCCATTTGCGTTTGTTATTTCCTTGTGAGTCCATAAGCAGTTAAAATTTCTTCCTGTAAACCAAACATTTCTGCTTCTTCTTCAGGCGTATAGTGATCATAGCCGTTGATATGCAGAAAACCATGCACTGCCAAAAAGCCCATCTCCCGCTCAAAGCTATGGCCGTATTCTTCAGCCTGCTCACGCGCCTTGTCCACTGAAATGAACAGCTCGCCGATATAGGCGTCAAAATCCTCCAGCATCTCAGCTAGCTCAGGGTGGTCCAGCAAATCCTCCTCGTCAACAGCGATATCCAGCTCAGGCTTATACTCCAAGCTAATCACATCCGTCGGCCGATCCGTATCTCTATATTCTAAATTGAGTTCATGACTGCGCTCATTACTAACAAAAGTCACAGCCATTTCCTTCTTTTCCTTGCCCGTTTTCTGGGCCGCAAACTCCAAAATTTCCTGAGTCTGTTTAAGAATCTCTTCCGAAACCTGACCCGTCTCATCTACCATTTCGATATACATATCTTACCCGCTTTGCTAGTATTACCTTATTATATCATATTTTGGCTCACTTTAGGGAGCCGAGGGCAGGGTTTTGGAAAATAGCAGAGCAGATTTGTCAACCTCTCACCGCAAAGACAAAAGCAGCTATTTTTCCCCTCCTCAAAACTTTGCCTTTCATTACCAGCTATCATTGACAAAAAGAAAAGGCTGGGAAAACCCAACCTTGTCCTACAAGATGCTAATTGCCGGGATCGAACCGGCGACCTCATCCTTACCATGGATGCGCTCTGCCAACTGAGCTAAATCAGCGTACCTATCTAATATATCATGTAGATAGGTGCTTGTCAATATCCTTTCTCATTTTTTTGCAAAATAATCTTCCCTAGTCAGATAGTAATGAACCCGTGTCACAATGCGGCCGTTCTCATGTTTGTCTAGTGATGCGTAAGGCTCTTCGTGGGAATATTTCATACCAGACTTGACCATAACCCTGCCAGACGATGGATTATCCACATCGTGCAGCGCTACAAGCTTGTTCATCCCGATTTCTTCAAAAGCCAGCTTGATGACTGCGCGATTGGCCTCTGTCG
The DNA here is from genome assembly GCF_963528215.1 of uncultured Streptococcus sp. GTDB lineage: Bacteria > Bacillota > Bacilli > Lactobacillales > Streptococcaceae > Streptococcus. The sequence continues at coordinate 21,566 of NZ_CAURVL010000006.1, read as the reverse complement.
TATAACCCTGATTCCAGTATTTTTTATTGACTACATAGCCGATAGCCGCCGTTTTCAAGTCTAGCCTAATCTTATGAAGGTCAATCGTCCCGATGAATTTGCCACTCTCCTTCACTTCTATCCCCCAGCGCCCCAGAGGATTGGCCAGATAAAAGAGAGCGATATTATTGCGTGTTTCTTCCAGGCTTTTATTTGTCTCAAAGGTATAGCGAGTATTTTCCTCATCCGAAGCATACTCAAACATCGCCGAGGCATCCTCCAAGGTCACCGGACGCAGAATCAGCCGCTCAGTTTCCAGTCTGGTATGACGAACCAGTTTGACATAGATATTTTCCATTTGGACCTCCTAGATTTTCTTAACAGAATAGCACAATTCACTAATGAAAGCAAACCACTCTGATTTTTTCTTGATTTTTGAAGCGTTTTCCTATACAATAAAAACATCTTAAAAAAGGAGCATATTTTTTATGTTAATCGGTATTCCAAAAGAAATCAAAAACAATGAAAATCGCGTCGCTCTGACACCAGCTGGTGTTCATAGTCTCGTTGGCAAAGGCCATGAAGTTCTGATTGAGACAGATGCTGGTCTGGGATCTGGCTTTGCCGATGCAGACTATGAAAAGCAAGGTGCAAAAATCGTCCCTACTGCTGCAGAAGCGTGGGCAGCTGAGCTAGTGGTCAAGGTCAAAGAACCTCTGGCCTCTGAATACGGCTTCCTCCGTGATGACCTCTTGCTCTTTACCTACCTGCACATGGCTGCCGCTCCTGAGCTAGCAGATGCTATGACTAGTGCTAAGACAACCGGTCTGGCCTACGAAACTGTCCGCGATCAAGATGGACAACTGCCACTCTTGGTACCTATGAGTGAGGTAGCTGGCCGGATGGCTGTCCAAATCGGAGCCCACTTCCTGACTAAGCGTGAAGGCGGATCTGGCGTGCTTCTCGGCGGTGTTCCGGGTGTTCCGAAAGGGAAAGTTACCATCATCGGTGGCGGTGTAGTAGGAACTCATGCCGCTCGTATCGCTCTAGGATTGGGTGCTCAAGTGACTATTCTGGATATCAGCGCTAAGCGTCTGTCTGTCCTAGAAGATGTATTCGGTCATCAAATCCAGACTCTCATGTCTAATCCTTTCAATATCGAAGCTAGCGTTCGAGAGGCAGATGTCGTGATTGGCGCTGTCCTCATTCCAGGTGCGAAGGCTCCAAAACTGGTGACAGACGATATGGTTAAGCAAATGCGTCCAGGCTCTGTCATTGTAGACGTAGCCGTTGACCAGGGCGGTGTCATTGAAACAGCCGACCGTGTAACGACTCACACCGAGCCTGTCTATGAAAAACACGGTGTCCTCCACTATGCAGTTGCTAATATCCCTGGGGCCGTAGCCCGCACTTCTACTATCGCTCTTACTAATGTCACCCTTCCTTATGTTGAAGCTTTGGCAGGGAAAGGCTTCAAGCAAGCCATTGCAGATGACCAAGGCCTGCGCCAAGGTGTCACAACCTACCAAGGTCACATCACCAGCCAGCCAGTTGCAGAAGGCCTCAACAAGGACTACACATCTATCGATGAACTCGTTTAGTTGATTTACTAGGTTATTAGCAAGCAACCGAGACTTGAAATTAATCATACGAAAAGAGCAGATTTCCTTCTGCTCTTTTTGTATGCTATTTTATTTCTTCTGGCTCAGTTGCAGTCTCTTTAACAGGAGCTGGTTCATAAGCCCGGATAATCTCTGCCACCACCGGATGACGGACTACATCCTTAGCTGAGAAATGGACAAAGTCAATCTGCGAAATGTTTTTCAGTTTCTCTTGAGCGTCAATGAGCCCAGATTTGACATTGCGAGGCAGATCGACCTGACTGATATCTCCATTGACAATCATCTTGGACTGGAAGCCCAGCCGAGTCAGAAACATCTTCATCTGCATGATGGTGGTATTCTGCGCTTCGTCCAGAATCACAAAGGCATCATCCAGCGTCCGCCCCCTCATATAGGCTAAGGGTGCAATCTCAATGATTTCTCGCTCCATCAGCCGCGTCGTTTGGTCCTTACCCAAAATCTGATACAAGGCGTCATAGACTGGCCGCAGATAAGGATCTACCTTTTCCTTAAGGTCACCAGGCAGAAAGCCCAGACTCTCACCAGCTTCCACAGCCGGCCTTGTCAGGATGATTCGCTTGACCTGCCCACGCTTGAGAGCTGTCACGGCCAAGGTCACCGCCAGAAAGGTCTTCCCTGTCCCGGCTGGCCCGATACCAAAGACAATATCATGATTTTTAACACTGTCCACATAGATTTTTTGACCAAGTGTCTTGACCCGAATTGGCTTGCCATAGCTGTCCTTGATAATCTCTTCTTCGTAAAGAGCTACAAACTTATCAATTTCATCATTTTTGACCATGGTAATGGCTGTCACAACATCGGGTGTGCCAATGGTCATGCCACGATTGACCAAGACCAAGAGAGCTTGAATGACCTGTCGAGTCTCCTCGCAGGCAGCCTCCGTACCCAAAATCTGCACAATCTCGGTTCGGGCATGAATGGTTACCTTCAATTCCTGCTCCATCAAGCGCAGATGGCGTTCATTAGAGCCAAAGAGATGAAAAGCATCATCTGGATGGCCCAGTTTCAATTCTACTGAATGTTCCTGCAAACAAAGAACCTCTCTATTTTATTTTTTTGAATGAATTATCTTTATTATATCAAAGCAAGCAGAAAATGACTATCCCTAGCCACTACCCACTTAATGGGCTTGATATTCTTCCCAAATAGCATCAAACTCCCCCAAGTTAAAGGAAAAACTTGCATGCTCCTCCAGAAAACGACTGACCTCATCAAAATCATCCGTATGCTTGGGAAAGGCCGTATCCTGAAAAGCCAAATCCGCCAAAATAGCCTTTGGCTCCTTGCTCTTAGGATTGCGCTCTGTCATCAGCCAGCTGTAAAAAGATTTTCTCATAGGTTCCTTTCATTTCTTTAAGATTGTATCCTTTCAGGCATTAGCTCTAGATATCAACTCTTTAGCCTCATACCAACTCCGTTCCAGTCGGATCTTGCTTGATCTTACCAGCTTTCATCAGCCCACCCAGAGCTTTTTTAAACTGGCCTTTGGAAATGCCAAAGGTAGCCTTGATGTCGTCTGGTGAAGATTTATCGTTCAAAGTCATAAAGCCGCCATTGCTTTCCAGATAGGTCAGAATCATCTGGGCATCATTTTCCAGCATTTCAAAGGAGCGAGGCTTGAGGGAGAGGTTAAGGGTGCGGTCTACTTCACGGAAGCCAATCACCCGTGCGTCCAAGACCTGTCCCAGACGAGGCTCTGCATAGCGCTCACTCGGATGAATAAAGCCCAGCATATTATTCTCCGGCAGATAGACAAAGGTGCCAGAAAGCTTGAGCCGATAAACAATGGCTGGCCAGTTTTGGTTTTGCATGTTATTGTAGGCAGGACGAGCCAGACGCTTGAAATCCTCCTGATAGGCCAACTGGCCCCAGATACGATCTTTCTTGTCCACATCCAGTCGGATATAGAGGCGGTCGCCCTTTTTTGGCCAGAGTTCCTTGATTTCTGGCAAGATGTCCAGCGATACCACGATTTGCTTATCCGGCAGACCAGTATCGACAAAGACGCCTAGATCCTTGCGGACCTCCGTTACAGTTCCCCAGCCAAACTGGTCTTGAGTAGCTGTAACTTCAAGAGTTGTCAGACGAAGCTTCTGCTTCATATCGCTGTAGGCAAAGCCTTTGACAGACTGACCTAGCTCATGCGCTCCCTCTTCCTTAGAAAGAGCGTAAACCTGACCGTCCTTTTGAACAAAGTAAAAGCGATTATTTTCATCCGTGATGATACCCACAATGAAGCTGGCAAGATTTGTATTCATATAGACCTATTTTCTACCTTGCTTCTTCAAACTGGGCAAGGATTTTTGATGTTAAAACAACTCAGTCAACCAAGGCCAACTGAGTTTTGATTCTGATAAAAATTTTAAACTTCTAAAAGTTCTTTTTCCTTGTTTGCTGTCATCTCATCGATATGTTTGACAGCATCGTCCGTTACTTTTTGAATATCCTTTTCCAAGGTCTTCAATTCATCTTCAGTGATTTCTTTGGCTTTTTCCTGCTTCTTAGCTTCGTCCATAGCATCGCGGCGGATGTTACGGATAGCAACTTTAGCATTTTCACCAACCTTTTTCACTTCTTTAGCCAAGTCCCGACGGGTTTCCTCTGTCAGAGCTGGAATGACCAGACGAATCACAGAGCCATCGCTAGCTGGCGTAATCCCAAGGTCAGAAGCATTAAGCGCACGCTCAATGTCCTTGATAGAAGACTTGTCAAAAGGTGTCACCAAAAGAACACGCGCTTCCGGAATCGTAATTGAAGCGATTTGGTTGAGCGGAGTTTCTACTCCATAGTACTCAACATGGATGCGGTCCAAAAGGCTGGCATTGGCACGGCCTGCACGGATGCTGCCAAATTCACGAGCCAAACTTTGGTGCGAGTGGGTCATTCTTTCTTTTGCTTTTTCTACAATTGCATTTGCCATGAGTTTCTAATCTCCGTTCTTATAAATTATTTGATACTGTTGTTCCGATTTGCTCACCGATAACAACGCGTTTGATGTTGCCCGGCTCATTCATATTAAAGACAACTAGGTCAATGTCATTGTCCATAGACAGGGTCGAAGCCGTTGAGTCCATAATCCGCAGTCCCTTACTGATAACATCCCGGTGGGTCAGCTCATCAAACTTAACAGCGGTCTTATCCTTCTTAGGATCAGCATTATAAACACCATCCACACCGTTTTTAGCCATGAGAATCGCATCTGCTTCAATCTCTGCTGATCGCAAGGCAGCGGTTGTATCGGTTGAAAAATAAGGAGAACCAATACCTGCACCGAAAATTACGATACGGCCTTTTTCCAGATGACGAAGAGCCCGACCTCGGATGTAAGGCTCAGCTACTTGCTGCATAGCAATCGCTGTCTGCACGCGCGTATCAACACCTACCTGCTGTAGCGAATCCGCCATTACCAGCGCATTCATGACAGTGCCCAACATACCAGTATAGTCGGCCTGCACGCGGTCCATGCCCGCTTCTGCTGCCGGCTCACCCCGCCAGAGGTTTCCGCCTCCGATGACCAGAGCAATCTGAACACCCAAATCGTGAACTTCTTTGATTTCTTCCGCCATTTTCTGAACGGTTTGAATATCAATACCAACACCTTTTTCACCGGCAAGAGCTTCACCTGACAACTTAATCAAAATACGCTTATACTTAGGTTCTACCATTTTTTTACTCCTTATTTTATCTGTACTATTTTACCACATTTTGAAATTTTTATATAGTTAAATCACTGAAATTTTTCTTTTTTCCTTTTTGGGAAATAGCAGAGCAGACAAGCTCATTTCACAGAAAAACCAGCCCCATCATAAGATAGGGCTGGAAAGTGATGATTTCAATCATGCCTTGCAAGATCTGCTTACTATTCGAGAGACCGTTTCTTTTCTCGCTTAGCCAAGATTGGCAGGATGACACCCAGACTGATTAAGACGATTGGGGTCAAAATATTGGTCAAGAGAGAGAATTGCCAGCCAGCAGGGTCTGTAGCATAGTCTACTTTGGGAACCATCCCTAAAATGCAGGCAAAGGCTGTAAAGAGGAAACACCAAGCTCCGATGGCAAAACCAACTTTTGGATTTTTGGTAAATTTGTACTCTGCATTCTTGTACTTCTTCCAGGCCTTATTTAACATCATGAAGGCAAGGAAAACCCAGAGATACCGCATGGGCATAACGATAGAGTTGAGATTGGTCATCCATTTGACCAGGCCGTCAATTTCTTTGATTCCAAAGATAGGCAGAATAATCAAGAAGCTAACCAAAATCCCTGTCAGGATGTAACCGTTAATGAGAACACCTTTTGATGTCCGCTTGCGCAGCCAGCTTGGGACAAACTCTTCATCAGCATTATTGAGCATGATTTGCAGAGGCGCGTCAATAGAGAAAGCCAGTGCAGCAATCTGTCCAACCATATTAGTCAAAGCATAGATCACTACTAGTACATTGCCCACTCCCCAGTAGTTGCCCAGCTTTTGGAAGGCTTGGTAAGCGCCGTTTCGCATCAGATCCTCAGGAATATTGCTGCCATCAAAAAGCATGCCCATAGCCAAAGAGCCTAGGATAGCAGAGGCACCAACCATAACAGCCATGACAATCATCCCCTTTGGAAATTCCTTGGCTGGATTGCGTGTTTGGTTAACGTAAGGCGAGATTTTCTCAGCCCCGCCGACCGCAAAGACTAAGAGGGAGATAGTCGTGAAATAAGAAAAATCAAAATTGGGAATGTAAGTGCTGAGCTTATCCATATTGGCCGTCGCAAACTGCATATCAGGTTTGATAAATGGTGCCCCGACCGCTAAGAGGACGAAGAGGAAAGACATGATGAGCATGGCACTTCCTGCCAAGCCCCCAATCACCTTGAGCGTGGACAGCCCCTTGGTAGACAAATAGAGAAAGGCACCGAAAATCAGCAAGCTAAGAATAACGATCCAGTGAATATCAAGACTGCTCAAAAAGTCTCCATTTCCCTGAATGGCCCAGCCCAACGGGATCAAAACTCCCTGAGGTTTCTGAGCTAGATAGGGAATATGCACCACCCAGTAAGTCCAGGCCGCAAAATACGCCAGTCGCTTGGTAGAGGTCTTCTCCACCCAGTCACTGACACCGCCTCCGCTCTCCTTAAAAGTCGAGCCTAGCTGCCCCACGATGAGAGCATAGGGAATAAAGTAAATAGCCAGGATAAGAATCCAAGAAACAATTACTGAGATGCCCTGCTGGGAATAGTTGTTGACCACATTTCCCAGACCCCAGACCATATTAAAAGCAATCAGAGATACCATCAGCCAAGTTAGCTGGTTCTGACCTTTTTTCATGACACCGTCTCCTTTTGTTATAAAATAAATTGATTCGATATTATTATAACATGTTTCTTTGCAATTGTAACCGCTATCATCATTTTTATTGCAAAAAAAAGAACCACCCGCAGGCAGTTCTATTCAAATTCTTAAAGTGAGTTTACGTCAACCTTGATACCAACACCTTGTGTAGTAGTGATAGTCAAGTTCGTTACGTAAGTACCTTTAGCAGTAGCTGGTTTTGCTTTTTGGATTGTGTCATTGAAAGCTTTGAAGTTTTCAACCAACTTGTCAGCTTCAAATGAAACTTTACCAATGATAGCTTGTACGTTACCTGCACGGTCTGCACGGTAAGTAATCTTACCACCTTTAGACTCTTCAACTGCTTTTGCAACGTCCATTGTTACAGTACCAGTCTTAGGGTTTGGCATCAAGTTACGAGGTCCAAGGACACGTCCAAGGCGACCTACAAGTGCCATCATGTCAGGTGTAGCGATTACTACGTCAAAGTCCAACCAACCGTCGTTGATTTTTGCAACAAGGTCATCTTCACCAACGAAGTCTGCACCAGCAGCTTTTGCTTCTTCAGCTTTTGCACCACGTGCGAAAACAAGAACGCGTGAAGTTTTACCAGTACCGTTTGGCAATACCATTGCTCCACGGATTTGTTGGTCAGCTTTTTTAACGTCGATGTTCAAGTTGTAAGCAACTTCTACAGTTGCGTCAAATTTTGCAAAGTTAGTTTCTTTTGCAAGTGCTACAGCTTCTTCTACGCTGTATGCTTTTGTGCTGTCGATTTTTTCAAGAGCAGCACGAAGTTGTTTGCTTTTTTTAGCCATTTTATCTTTCTCCTTGTAAGTGGTTCAATCGATTTTCATCTCCCACGTCACTCGTCAATCTGATCAAGTGTAGTGCGGGCAAATGGGATGAGCGTTATTGATTAGTCAACAACAGTGAATCCCATAGAACGAGCAGTACCTTCAATCATACGCATTGCAGACTCGATGTTTGCAGCGTTCAAATCTGGCATCTTAGTTTCAGCAATTTCTTGTACTTGCGCACGAGTAACTGTTGCAACTTTCGTTTTGTTTGGTTCACCTGAACCTTTTTCAACACCTGCAGCTTTCTTCAAAAGAACAGCAGCTGGCGGAGTCTTAGTCACGAAAGTGAATGATTTGTCTTCGTATACTGAGATAACAACTGGAATAATCATACCAGCTTGATCAGCTGTACGAGCGTTGAACTCCTTAGTGAATCCCATGATGTTGATACCGGCTTGACCAAGCGCAGGACCAACTGGTGGAGCTGGAGTAGCTTTACCAGCAGGGATTTGCAATTTTACAAGTTTTTCGACTTTTTTAGCCATTTTTAAATCCTCCTTTGTGGTTTTGGCGGTAAATAAAGATTTTTACCTCCCACAAGTATGCTTTTCGCATACCTTTCTATTATACACTAAACTTTCTTAAATGCAAGGAATTTTATCTTCTTTTTTGATTTTTTTATGGTAAAATAATCTTATGACACTATTAAAGATTGCTTCGATTTTATTTATCTTTTTAACTTTGATTTTAACCACTATTACTGTGCGAGTTTTTCAATTAAGAAAATACGGTTTAAACTTTGCGGACTTGGCTTTTCCGCTTTTTGTTGTGGAATTTTATATCATTTCAGACAAGGCCTACTATCATAGCTTGCTGCCCCAGCTGACCCTAGCTCTCTCAGTTCTCGCTATCGCCATCACCATCTATTTTCTCAAGAAAAAACGAAGCTTCTACTATCCAAAGTTCTTTAAGTTCTTCTGGCGGGCTGGATTTCTTTTGACCTTCTTCATGTACCTAGCCATGGTCATTGGACTCTTTTTGTAACAATGTAAAACAAAATCCATCGGTTATCAGATAGCCGATGGATTTTTTATATGTGAGATTCACAAGTCATTCTTTTACCGAGAAAAAAGAATCTTCCTATGCTCCTAGTCTTATTCGTGAATCTCCAGAGGCAGGCCGTCCGGATCAAAGAAGAAAGCCATCTTACGACCGTCGAAGTCGTCATAGCGTAGCTCGGTATGAGGAATATCCAAACGGTCAAACTCCGCTAGCATTTCTTCGACATTTGTCACTCGGAAGGCCAGATGCCGCAAACCAGTATGTTCTGGAGAAGGAAAGGCTGGCCGCTTGGGAGCTTCTTCCTTGATAAAAATTTCCAGAGTCAGATTTCCCTTGCGGACATTAAAGAGGATATCCTGCTTGTCCGGCCGGCAGTGCTCATCCAGCTGCTCAAAGCCTAGTTTGTCCACATAAAACTCCCTGAACTTGGCATAATCATGACCGATGATAGCTATATGGTGAATGGTGTCTAGTTTCATACCTTATTTTCCTTTCCTTGGCAATGTGTATGTATAGAAAATCTGCCGGCTGACTGCTGGCAGATTTGTTTTTATCAAATAATTTTCTTTCTAGCAGACTAGTGAAATTAGAATTAATTCGTCTGCAAAACCTTTCTCGGCTTGGTTCCTTCGGCTGGACCGATAACGCCTGCTGCTTCAAGTTCTTCCATAAGACGAGTAGCCCGGTTAAAGCCGACCGAGAGTCGCCGCTGAATCATAGAAGCGCTGGCTTTCTGAGTCTCGATAACCAAAGCCTTGGCTTCTTCAAAGAGGGGATCACCTTCATCGTCGCCCCCACCAGTATCCAAATCACTTTCAGATACTTCACCCGGATCAAAGCTATCGTCATAATCAGCTTCAGCTTGATTCTTGACAAAGGCTACGATTCGCTCCACATCTTCATCTGAGATAAAGGAGCCCTGCAGACGAACCGGATGGTTTTCATCAATAGGCTTAAAGAGCATATCCCCACGCCCCAAGAGTTTTTCTGCTCCATTTTCATCCAGAATGGTCCGACTGTCTGTCCCGCTTGATACAGCAAAGGCAATCCGAGAGGGTACATTGGCCTTGATTAGACCCGAGATAACATCTACAGATGGTCGCTGGGTAGCCAGAATCATGTGAATCCCAGCCGCACGCGCTTTTTGTCCCAACCGGATAATGGCGTCTTCCACTTCCTTGCTGGCCACCATCATAAGGTCAGCCAACTCATCCACAATGACGACGATTAAAGGCAGGGGAACCTGCTTGTACTCTGACTGAGCATTGTACTCGGCTACTTTAGCATTATAGCCAGCAATGTTACGGGCACCGACCTTGGAGAAGAGTTCATAGCGGTTTTCCATCTCGTCTACAACCTTCTGGAGGGCGCGGCTAGCCTTACGTGGATTGGTCACGACTGGGATCAGCAAGTGAGGAATGTCATTATAAACGGACAGTTCCACCATCTTTGGATCCACCATCATAAACTTGACTTCATCCGGTCTGGCCTTCATGAGAATGCTGGCAATAATACCGTTGACGGCCACAGATTTACCAGAGCCAGTAGAGCCCGCTACCAAGAGATGGGGCATCTTAGCCAAGTCAAAGGAGCGAACAGATCCGTTGACAGCCTTACCGAGAGGAATTTCTAGAAGCTTACTAGCATCCGTCTTCGACTGGTCCCAAAGCTCTCGGAAAGTTACAGTTGCAACTTCAGAGTTGGGTACTTCAATCCCGACAAGAGATTTCCCAGGAATCGGCGCTTCAATCCGCACATCCTTAGCAGCTAGGGCAAGAGCCAAGTCATCAGCCAGATTGGAAATCCGATTGACCCGAACACCAACAGCTGGCTTGACCTCGTACTTAGTGACGGAAGGTCCGATTTCAGCCCGCTCAACAGCAGCCTTGATGCCAAAACTAGCAAAGGTTTCTTCCAAAATCTTAATATTGTCTCGGACAATGCGCTTTTCTTTAGACTGGTTTTTAGGCTTGTCAGGCGCAAAGAGGTTGATGGTCGGCAGCTTGTAGTCCAGACTTTCCTTGGCGGTGAAGTCCACTTCTACGTCCACGTCCGCGTCTGCCTCCTCCATCTCTTCTTCGCGACCAAAGTCCAGAGGCTCATGAGGGTCATACTCTCCTATTTCCTCATAGTCTGCTTCGTCAAAGTCCACAGCTGTTTCTGACAAGTCCTCGTCATCTAAAATCTCTCCTGTTTCAGGATTGACTTCAGCTTCCTCTTGCTCTACTTCAATGGCTTGCATAGCTGCCTGTGCAGCTTTTTCTTCCTGCTCCAGGAAACGGAGCTGACGCTTTTCTTCCTGCTTTTCTCTCCAATTTTGAAAAGCTGCCATAGCCTTTTCTGAAATGTCATAGATAGACCAAGGGCTCATAAGCAGACCGCCCAAAAGAATGAGCAGCAGGCCGAAGAAATAAGAACCGATATTTGAAAAAAGGAAAGAGATAGGTGCGTACAGGAGAGAGCCCAGCAGGCCGCCACCCGCGAAGGAGCTGACCTTAAAGGCTGTCAGATCAGTCAAGACCCTGCCTAGAGTTGTGGATAAGACAGCTGCCCCTTCTAGCTTCAACACACTGACGAAATAAGCTTGGAAAATTAACTCCAGTCCCAAAAAGAGGCTGATAAATCCTGAAACCTTCCCCTCGTGCTTATGCAGCCACTTGAAAAAAAAGAGATAGCCAAAGCTGGCCAGAATAGCCAGATAAGCTAAGCTTCCCACCAAGAGGCGAATCATATTATAAATGGTGACTCCAAAGGCGCCCAGCTTAATTGCTGCAAACAAAAGAATAAGAGCCAATACAAAGGTGGCAATCATTCTCTTTATTGCTTTTTGTCTTTCTAATTCTGCTTTTGTCGGCCGACGAGTTGTCCGGCCTTTTTTCGTGTTTTTCTTAGTTGCCATAACCCTTATTATACCATATTTGAGCCTTAGATGAGAAATCTTTTATCTAAATCAGAAGCAAAAAAACTTATTTATCCACGCAAAAAGAACTGGGCTAACCAGTTCTCATTTCACTATCACAAAATTCTTATTAAGCCTCTGGCATAACCGCCCAAGCAATCAAGTAAGCCAAAACACCTGTACCTGCCACACAGACCAAAAGAATCCAAATAACACGGACCAAGGTTGGATCTAAATCAAAGTAGTTTGCGATACCAGCACATACACCAGCGATTTTCTTGTTTTTGACATCTCTTGTCAGTCTTTTCTCCATGGAAAACACTCCTTATTATTTTTACTCTGTTTATTTTACCATAACATCTCTCAATGCACAAGTTCGCCTGCTATTAAGCTCTCTCTTCAGATAAAATTTAATTACATCAAGATGAATTTGTTCACTCTACCATACTTTTAACAAGTCCAAGCAAAACTCTTGTTCTTGTGTTAGAATAAAAGGAAATTCTAATTAGTAAACAGTAAAAATATTTCAGGAGGAAGATAATGCGAGCCGGAGTCATTCTTTTCAATCCCCAAACTAAGCAAATACTGCTCATCCACCGCTGGAAAAATGGAGAAGAGTATTTTGTGATACCGGGCGGCAGGGCTGAGTCAGGTGAGACTGCAGTCCAAGCAGCCCAGCGAGAAATTCAGGAAGAGCTGGGTTGGAGCTTGTCTGAAAAGCAGCTGCAGCCAGCCTTTACTTTCAGAAATGGCCAACGCCTAGAAATCTATTTCCATGCCACTATCAGCCATACATCAGCTCCAATGATTCAGGGTGAGGAAGCCCTTCGCAGGCATGCCCAGAATATCTATCAACCCGAATGGCTAGACATAGAAGCAATTTGCGGCCTGAACTTACGGCCAGCAGGACTTAAAAATCTGCTTCTGGATTGTCTGACACAGGAGGGTTTGAAAAACTAGCCTAATTGTAGTAAAATATCAGTAGTTTACAATCAAATGTGAGAAAGGTTTTATATGAAAAAAATTCTTCTTATCGGCCTCTTATCAGGATTTATCTTGGCTGGCTGCTCTGGTAAAGGCAAAGAAGAGGAGACTACTAGCTCCTCCAACTCATCCAGCAGTTCCTCTCTAGTGAGCTCTAGCTCTGATCCAGAGGAAACCAGCAAACTCCGTGAGCAATTCAAGGATGCCATGACCAACGAAAATGCCAACTTCCCGCAGCTGTCTACAGAAGTTGCTGAAGATGAAGCGGAGGTCAAGTTGGTAACGACTGAAGGCGATATCCGCATCAAGCTCTTTCCAAAACAAGCCCCACTAGCCGTTGAAAACTTCCTGACCCATGCCAAGGAAGGCTACTATGACGGCGTTTTATTCCACCGCGTTATCAATGAATTTATGATTCAGACCGGAGACCCTAAAGGTGACGGCACTGGAGGCGAGTCTATCTGGAAGGGAAAAGACAAGTCTAAAGACTCTGGAAACGGCTTTAAAAATGAGTATTCTCCATATCTCTATAATATTCGTGGTGCCCTATCCATGGCCAATGCAGGCCCTGGTACCAATGGCAGTCAGTTCTTCATCAACCAAAGCAAGAAAGACCTGTCTAGCCAAATGTCTACGGATTCCTTCCCTGCTAAAATCATCGAAGCCTATAAAAACGGTGGAAATCCTACTTTAGATGGCGGAGCTTATACCGTATTTGGTCAAGTGCTGGAAGGTATGGATGTGGTCGACAAAATCGCTGCCGCAGAAACAGACGACAATGACAAGCCTAAAAAAGATATCAAGATTGAAAAAATCGAGATTATCAAGGACTATGACTTCAGCAAATAAGCTTGCTGCCCAACCAATAAAGGAGGGAAATCAATATGATTATCTGGGGATATAAAGGTTATCAGAAAAACTTAGGACAGACCCAAAGCAATATCGAGTGTGCCAACTGCCACAATGTCGCACCTTGGGACATTATTGAAACCGGCCGAAAGTTTACACTTTATTGGATTCCTACCTTTCCTTACGGTAGAAATCATTACCTCACCTGCCCTGTCTGTCAGCATGGCAAACAGATTGAAAAGCAGGAAATAGAGCAGTTTTTGAATTATTAGTAATAGAAAGAGACGACTCGCAATGAACCGTCTCTTTTCTTTTGTTTAGTATTAAGTCAACTGGTTAAAATCCCAGATCTGATCCATCCAGCCTTCATAGAAATCAGGCTCATGGCAGACCATGAGAATGCTGCCCTTGTATTCTTTCAGAGCTCGTTTGAGCTCCTCCTTGGCATCGACATCTAGGTGGTTGGTCGGCTCGTCCAGAACCAGAACATTATTTTCTCGGTTCATGAGGAGGCAAAGTCGGACCTTGGCCTGCTCTCCACCTGAAAGGACCTGGATCTGGCTCTCGATGTGCTTGGAAGTCAGGCCACATCTGGCCAGAGCTGCTCGGACTTCTGCTTGGTTAAGGGCCGGAAAGGCGTTCCAGACTGCTTCCAGCGGTGTCTGACGATTGCCGCCTTCGACTTCCTGCTCGAAATAGCCCAGCTCCAGATAGTCCCCGCGCTCGACTTGACCTTCGATAGGCGGGATAATCCCTAGCAAACTCTTGAGCAGGGTCGTTTTCCCAATCCCATTTGCCCCGATGATAGCCACCTTCTGATTGCGCTCAAAGGTCAGGTTAAGGGGCTGGGTCAGCGGTCGGTCGTAACCAATCTGCAAATTCTCAGCCTGAAAGATAAAACGGCCAGGTGTGCGGGCAGGCTTGAAGTCAAAGGTAGGCTTTGGCTTCTCACTCTGCAACTCGATGATGTCCATCTTATCCAGCTTTTTTTGGCGGGACATGGCCATATTACGGGTCGCTACGCGGGCTTTATTGCGAGCTACAAAGTCCTTGAGGTCCGCAATTTCTTTCTGTTGACGCTCATAGGCCGCTTCCAGCTGAGATTTTTTCATCTCATAGACTTCCTGGAATTGATAGTAGTCGCCAGAATAGCGGGTCAAGTGCTGATTTTCCACATGGTAGACGATATTAATCACGTCATTCAAGAAAGGAATATCATGCGAGATTAGAACAAAGGAATTTTCATAGTTCTGTAAGTAACGCTTGAGCCAATCAATGTGCTCAGCATCCAGATAGTTGGTTGGCTCGTCCAAGAGCAGGATATCTGGTTTTTCAAGAAGCAGCTTGGCCAAGAGAACCTTGGTCCGCTGTCCACCAGATAGCTCCATCACATCACTCTCCATACCGTAGTCCATAACACCCAGTGCCCGTGCGACCTCGTCAATCTTGGCATCTAGAGTATAGAAATCTCGACTCTCCAAGCGGTCCTGCAGCTCGCCCACTTCTTCCATCAGGGCATCAACATCAGCTCCTTCCTCAGCCATACTCATATAGACTTCATTGATACGAGTCTCGGTCTTGAAAAGCTCGTCAAAGGCCGTACGCAAGACATCACGGACAGACTGACCTTGCTCCAGCACAGCATGCTGGTCCAGATAGCCAGCCGTCACATACTTGGACCACTCGACCTTACCTTCGTCTGGCAGCATTTTACCCGTCACAATGCTCATAAAGGTTGACTTTCCCTCGCCATTGGCACCGACCAGGCCGATATGCTCACCCTTGAGCAGGCGGAAGGATATATCCTCAAAAATAGCCCGGTCTCCAAAACCGTGGCTGAGATTTTTTACTTCTAAAATACTCATTTTTTCTCCTCTATCATTGATTGCAGTTCCTTGATTATACCATCAAAAGGGATTTTTTGGCAAGACAGAAGAAAAGGAAAAGCGAGCCACTGAAGTCTCGCTTGCTTATTCTCAATTCGCATGATGTGTATGCTTGGTAATCCACTGGGTCAGTTTGATTTTCAGCCAAAAGCCATAAATACCAAAAGTAACAATGGTCAGGAGCCACCACTTGATCCAATTTCCAAAAAGCTGCATAGCAGTACCGTCAAAGTAAAGACGGTGCCCGTCAATAACTGTATGTTTTATCTTCCAATTATATAGAATGCACATGCCCCAAGGTGCACAAATTCCCAGCGTAAATACTGTAATCAAGGTAGCTAAAATCACATGACCGATGTAAGAAAAGAGACCACCATCAAAATAAGACTCTTTGTACATACTATCTCCCCCTTTAAACCAACTCTTTCAGAAATTGAATCAGGGTTTCTGCCGAGCGTTTACCAGCTTCAAGAATAAATTCATCAAAAGTGACATTTGCATCATGGCTAGCTGTGTCGCTCATGGCTCGAATAACCATAAAAGGCAGACCAATCGAATGTGTAGCTTGAGCAATAGCTGCTCCTTCCATCTCAACAGCCAGGACATCTGGAAAATGCTCCTTGATGCGGTCAATCTTGTCTTGACCTGCAACAAAGCTGTCACCTGTCGCAATCAAACCTACTCTTGCATTTTGATGGGTTTTTTCCAAAATTTTCTTCATCTCAGCAACCAGATAGCGGCTTGCTTCAAAATAGAGTGGCTGCCGCGCCATCTGACCATAGTCATAGCCAAAGGCCGTCACATCCACATCATAGTAGACCAGACGATCTGCGACCACCACATCGCCGATAGCTAGACCTTCTGCCACTGCTCCAGCTGAGCCTGTATTAATCACGGCTGTAACCTTGAAGTCATTGACCAAAACAGCCACACTCATAGCGGACATAACTTTGCCAATCCCACTTTCGACCAACACCACTTCATGGTAGCCGATGGTTCCTGTATGATAGACATGTCCCAAACGCAGGTGCTTCTTTGGATTTTCTAAATGCTCCAGCAGAATCTTCAATTCCTCAGGCATGGCTGCGATAATTCCAATTTTCATATAATACCTCAAATCATCTGATGAAAAAGAAGCTTAGACAGGCTAGGCTTCCTTTTAAGTGCAATAGAGCAGGTCTTTAAGGCCACCAAATAATAGCAGCAATCAAACCAATCAGCAGGATGACTACCCAAAGGAGAATCTTATTGAGTTTGGCTTGAAAGAGGCTCCGCTTTTGGTTTTCAATCCGACGGCTCTTAGTCACGGTCGGATCTACCTCAATGTGCAGAGTCTCATCTGTAAACTCCTCTTGGTTTTGAGCAGTCTGATAGCCAAAACGACTCTGATTCTGCTGAGACCGAGCTTCTCCATAACCAAAGCGGTTTTGAGGACTCTGATAACCAAACTGAGTATCCTGTTGGCTAGACTGCTGCGAGCTAAAGGAGCTTCTGCCAGTTGAAAGAATCTTGGTTTCCTCGTCATCTATGAGAGGCGGCCCCGAAATATCCTCACCGCGGTTAGCCCGCTCAATGATTTCATCTGTTAATAAAGCTTTTCCCATTGATCTACGTTCCTATTTATTCAGATTTTTTTGTTCCCAGTACTGAAGGGCCATGATGGTCTTGGCATCACAGATATCACCGTTTTGCAGCAACTTATGTGCCTCCTCCAGACTGACTTCAAAAAGTTCCAATGTTTCATCCTCGTCTTGGGGACGAGGGTTTTCGACCTTTGTTAAATGGCTGGCGCTGTAGAGCTTGATTTTTTCATTGCAAAAACCGATAGCAGAGTAGAAATCATAGACCAACTCCAGCTGTCCAGTGTAGCCTGTCTCTTCTTCTAATTCTCGGAGGGCAGCCGCTTGGGGATTTGCATTCTCTCCTAGCTCAAGCTTACCAGCTGGAATCTCGTAAGAAGTCGCTTCAATCGCCTTGCGGTACTGCTTGACTAAAATCATCTTGTTTTCCGGAGTGATAGCAATCACAGCCACAGCACCATTATGAAAAATCAAATCCCGTTGGGCTTGACCCTTACCCTCTGGCAGCTCTACCTGGTCCTGGACCACTTTAAAAATCGGTCCCTGATAAATTTCTATACGTTGGACGGTTTTTTCTTCAAATTCCATGACTGAACCTACTTATTTTGAGGGTGATGAGGAAGTCGCTTAGCATAATCTTCCTTGTTAATCTGACGGCCACGTCCCAAAGCGATGGCATCTGCTGGTACGTCCTTGGTAATAGTAGAACCCGCACCTACCAGTGAGTTATCACCCAGCTCAACTGGGGCAATAATGGTCGAGTTAGAACCAACAAAGACATTGTCGCCAATGATAGTCTTGTACTTCTTCTGGCCATCATAATTGACCGTAATCGTACCTGCACCAAAGTTGACATTAGCGCCAACTTCAGAGTTTCCAATGTAGGTCAAATGACCAGCCTTGGTATTTTCGCCAATTGACGATCCTTTAACTTCTACAAAGTTTCCGACATGAACATCCTTGGCCAGACTAGAACCCGGACGAATGTGAGCGTAAGGTCCAACCGTTACTCCATCCGCAACAATTGACTCCTCAATCATAGAATTGGTGATCACAGTCCGCTCTCCAATGACAGAGTCCACGATGTAGGTACCATTGGTCAGGATGGTCTCTGCCCCAATCTTGGTCTGACCTTTCAAGGTCACATTTGCTTCAACTTGAACCTCTGGCGCAATTTCTACATCCACATCGATGTAGGTAGCATCTGGATTGACAAAGCTGACACCGCTAACCATATGTTGCTGGTTAATCCGGCGGCGCATAATGCTTTCAGCTGTCGCCAAAGCCACGCGGTCATTAACCCCCAGACTCTCATCAAAGTCTTTCAGCGTATAAGCGCCGACTTTTTCACCATTTTCACGGAAAATGCCAATCACATCTGTAATATAGTATTCGCCTTGAGCATTATTGGTATTGATGTTTTTGAGGGCCTCAAAGAGTCGGGCATTATCAAAGACGTAAGTCCCTGTATTGATTTCCTTGATTTGCTGCTCAAAGTCAGAAGCATCCTTCTGCTCGACAATTTTCAAAACTTCCTCGTGCTGGTTGCGAACGATACGGCCGTATCCGAAAGGATTATCTGCTTCTGCTGTCAAGATAGTCGCAACATTCTTGTGGTTGATATGAAAATCAATCAGATTTTTCAGGCTTTCTCCTGTAATCAGGGGAGTGTCACCAGCAATGACCAGCGTCTGACCTGTCAGATTTTCCAAAACAGGCTCTGCCATCATAACGGCATGCCCCGTTCCCAACTGCTCAGTCTGACGGACAAAGTCTGTCTGACCTGCCAAGACTTGCTCAACTAGCTCCGCCTTATGGCCAACAACTGTCACGGTCTTCTCTGGCTCAATAGCATTGACACTGCGAAAAACATGTTCCAGCATGGAAATTCCTGCAACCTTATGCAGAACCTTTGGTAAATCTGACTTCATGCGAGTCCCTTTACCCGCAGCCAAAATAATCGCGTAATTTGTCATCAATTATCTCTTTTCTGTAGGATATCACCTTTATTATATCACTAAAAGGTAATTTTTAAAAATTAAAATCAAGATACCAGAGAAAATGCTACAATAAAAGCCTTTCGCACAAAAAATCAGCCTTTAAACAGCTGATTTTGCTTCTTTTTCTTTGATTTTCTTTGGAAGATGAACTTTTGCTTTGCCATAGTCCTTGAAGACCGCCCGCTGCTTGAAGTAAATCAATTCTCCATCTAAAGCTGTATCTTCGTCCAAATCCATAGTCATATCAATAGAGCGAATGGTCCGAGTCTTAGGGTCAACCACAAAGGCAACCTGACACTTCTCAATATCGATGGTCGTATCATAATGTTCATCATTATAAGCAAAGTAGAAGGCATCGATAAGGTCATAGGCCAAATCACCTTCTGCTGTCACCGAAAACTCATAGCCGCCTTCCACTTTCTTCTTAGTCAGTTCTGACTCATTATCTACCATGACCTGCAGCAAAGCCTTAAAAGAGGACATGCCCGAATAGCCATCAATATGTTTCCGGGAGTCGGTGTCATCAATGGTCTCAAAGCCGTCTTTTTCTTCCAAGTACATCCGATCTTCACTGAAATAATGGGTCAGTTCTTGATCATCATAGGTTTCATAAAGCTTAGCTAAATAAGGTGATTCTGAAACGGTCAGCTGTTTAACGGTCTCAGCTTTTCTTTTTTTGTAGCCTTCTAGATAGGTCGACTCAGACAGCCGATCCATGTAGAAGCTATCATGGTCGAATTTTTTCAAGGATGCATCCACTACAGCTGACAGCTTAAAGCGGGATTCAAGAGCTTCTGCGATTCCTCCAGGTTTAAAGTAGGTATAAAGAAAGGTTCCGCCAATCAGTACAAAGCAGACACAGCCGTAAATGATAAAAAAATGAACCTTCTTCAAAACCAATCCTCCTAGAAGCCTTCTGTCGTTTTATAGCTTATATTATAAGCTTTTTTAGACCTATTTTCAATCTTTTTCAGAAACGGTCTTTGTAGACTGTAGCGGAAGAAATGCTAATTGGTTTTTCAAACTCTCAAAGTCATTGCCAAATGTATCGACATGGCAAGTATCCACTGCTTTTCAAATACTTAATATCTCAGTCCTCTTTCTCATTTTCAGCCAACTGCTGGCGAAGCTTGCTAAACCATTCCAACTGAAAGCGGGCCGAATCCAGCCCAAATTCGAGCGTCTTTATTTCAAAATAACCAATCTGGGAAATACTTTCAGCTAAATCAGCCGCCTGACTGGTCTCTATCAGCTCTGTAGCCAGATGGCTGTTCTGCTCTAGATAGGCCTTTACTTTTTCCTGTTCCTCTGTAAAACGAATCGCGTCTTTGACAGCTTCAAACTCTTGGACTTCAACTTCCAGTCCCTCAATGGTCAAATCCAGCATCTGGAGCTGCTCTTTCTTAGGTAGATAACCCATAAAGAGGAATTTCCCCAAGTCCATATTCTTGTTCTTGCTCATGTCGATAGGCGTTTTAAGCCACTCCAAAAACAAGATTCGTCCCGAAGCGGTAATGGCATATTCCTTCTTCATTTTTCCTTTTTCTACATACTCCGAATAAGTCACTGCTCCTTGCTGGGACAGTTTTTTTAAGGCTGCTTGGATACTACCTAGACTGTCACTGCACATAGAGCTGAAATTTTGCCGCATCACCTGACGAATTTCATAAACTGTAAAATGTTTTATCATGAGTAAGCCTAAAATTAATTTGTCCATTTCTCCTCCAAATTACGATTTCTTTATATACCTAATAGTAACATTTTTGTTTCGATTTATCAAGGACAAACAAAAAGCCTATTCAAAAATAGACTTAAGCTTGATCCAGCGGATAGACCTTGCGAAATTCTTCTAGGACGACACCCATTTCTTGGGAAAATTCCAAATCGGCTTCCACCAGACACTCCGTAAAAAATTCCTCATGGACTTGCTGCCAGTAGGCCAAGGATTTGTCTCCTTCTCCTTCCTTAAAGGCGTGTTCGGCTGAAACCTCATTAAAAGGTAGCACAGAGACTTTGGTGATTTCAACGATACAGACTCCCCTATCCTGACTGTCTAAAATGACATCAAAGCTTCCTACCTGTGGCAAGGGCTCATTTCCAAGCTTATAGAGCTCATAGGCCGAAACCGTCGCTGTCTTCTCACCACGTAGCACCAAATCAGCCAGTTGGTCTGCTTGGACACCGAAGGCCCAGGCATCAATCTCGTCGCCAATTTCTGGATTGATTTTCTTATATGCCTGCCACATTTCTTTTGGGGTCATCATCTCTCCTGTCTTTCTAAAATGATAATTATTGTTTATAAGCATCTTCCTTCAAAACTGGATCTTTATCAAAATCCATAAAGTCATCATGCCCATAATAGTAAAGTAGAGCCTGTAGACACTCTTGATCAGTCGCTTCTGCTTTCTGCTCCATGACTGACAAGAGAACATCCGCAAAATCTTCACCGTAATAAATCAACTCCAGCTCCTGCTCCCTTACTTGTCTTTGGACTCATTGAAGATACCATTTCTTATGTAAATCCTATTTTTCAAACTGTTTTTAAGACCTTCTTGAAAAACAAGGATAAG
>NZ_CAURVL010000005.1:0-115204 GCF_963528215.1 uncultured Streptococcus sp. | reverse complement strand
CAACTCCAATGATGAACATCATCAATGGTGGATCTCACTCAGATGCTCCAATCGCATTCCAAGAGTTCATGATCTTGCCAGTTGGTGCTCCAACATTTAAAGAAGCTCTTCGTTACGGTGCTGAAATCTTCCACGCTCTTAAGAAAATCCTTAAATCACGTGGTTTGGAAACTGCCGTAGGTGACGAAGGTGGATTCGCTCCTCGTTTCGAAGGAACTGAAGACGGTGTTGAAACTATCCTTGCTGCTATCGAAGCTGCTGGTTATGTTCCAGGTAAAGACGTATTTATCGGATTTGACTGTGCATCATCAGAATTCTACGATAAAGAACGTAAAGTATACGACTACACTAAATTTGAAGGTGAAGGCGCTGCTGTTCGTACATCTGCAGAACAAATCGACTACCTTGAAGAATTGGTTAACAAATACCCAATCATCACTATCGAAGATGGTATGGATGAAAACGACTGGGATGGTTGGAAAGCTCTTACTGAACGTCTTGGTAAGAAAGTACAACTTGTTGGTGACGACTTCTTCGTAACAAACACTGACTACCTTGCACGTGGTATCCAAGAAGGTGCTGCTAACTCAATCCTTATCAAAGTTAACCAAATCGGTACTCTTACTGAAACATTCGACGCTATCGAAATGGCTAAAGAAGCTGGTTACACTGCCGTTGTATCACACCGTTCAGGTGAAACTGAAGATTCAACAATCGCTGACATCGCAGTTGCAACTAACGCAGGCCAAATCAAGACTGGTTCACTTTCACGTACAGACCGTATTGCTAAATACAACCAATTGCTTCGTATCGAAGATCAACTTGGGGAAGTTGCTCAATATAAAGGTCTTCAAGCTTTCTATAACTTGAAAAAATAATCTACCAAGATATAAGAGGAGCTAGGACTTAGTCCTAGCTTTTTTGATGTGTAAAGATATAACAATGAATATTTTTTGATTTAGGAACCACCCTAATTGATGAGAGGGAGATTTATCATCTTTTCCTAGAGCATTGCTTAGAAGTTCTGTGTGAGGCTGGGCATACTTTATCTCTTGAGGAATTTGAGGCTAAAATGATAGCTTTTGCTAAGGAAAATAAAGATCCTGTTAAGAAGACATGGACTTTCTTTGCACCGAGTGCTCTTTCACATCCCAAATGGGATCATACAACAGATATTCTCTTTCAAGATGTAGCAACTGTTTTGGGAGAATTGAGCAAATCTTATCGCTTCGGCATCATTGCCAATCAGCAAGAAAATCTAGCAGAGCGTTTAGAACGATTTGAACTAGGCTCTTATTTTGGAGTAGTTGTAGGTTCTGCTGATGTTGGATTCAGTAAACCTGATCTAGCTATTTTTGAATACGCTTTGGAAAAAACAGGTATTTCTCCACAGGAAGCTATTTACGTTGGAGATCGTATTGACAATGATATGATTCCTGCTAAAAAGCTAGGAATGACAACAATCTGGATTCGACAAGGTTTAGGAAAACATAATCAAGAGAACCCTGCGTTTCCTTGTGACTACATGGTTGAAAAAGTGAGTGATTTACTAAAGATTTTATAGCTTTCTTGTATAAAAATCAGTCTTTTATGGTATACTAGCAAAGTGGAAGGAGGAGCACAATGGAAGAATTATTAAATCAGGTCTTACTATCACAGGATAGGGAAGTTTTTAATCAGATATTTGACGATTACTATCCCATTGATATTGCTCTTTCTTTGGAGGCCTTGGAGGATGAGGAAGGAAATCTCCTCAAAACCTTTACGGAAATGGCTAGTGATGATCAATTGGTAGAGATTTTAAAAGAAGCCGAGCCGGAGTTGCAACGACAGATTATCCAATCGATTTCTTTCAAACGTACCAGCACTCTTTTTTATCTTATGCCAGATGATGATGTGGTAGATATTTTGGGTTACTTGAGTGTTGACTTGCGTAAGCAATACTTAAGTATGATGAAAAATGCCAGTCAAGAGAATTTGAAAGCTATGTTGGCTTACGATCCTCAGACAGCTGGTGGTCTGATGACGAAAGAATTCATTACCTTAAATGAAAATCTGACCGTCTCAGCAACTCTCAATAAATTGAGAGAAATTTCGCCCAATACAGAAGTTATTGATACCTTATTTATTAGAAATGTGCATCATTCGCTAGTTGGCTGGATTGATATCCGTGATTTGTTTATTCATGATGCGGAGATGAAACTCAGCGAATTTATGAACACTCAGTTAGTGACTGTGACGCCAGAGGTTGACCAAGAAGAGGTAGCCCAGCTTTCTGCCAAATATAATTTATCTGTCGTACCGGTCGTCAATCATCGGCAGGTATTGCTAGGAATCATCACAATTGACGATATCGTCGATGTTTTGCAAGAAGAGTACCAAGAAGATATCTTGCGGATGGGTGGTGTCCAAGAAAGTGAAGAAATTGGAGGACCTTTCAAAGAATCACTCAAGAAACGCTTACCTTGGTTAATGATTAACCTAGTGACAGCCTTTCTGGCTTCTGCGACAGTAGCACTTTTTGATGATACGATTTCAAAAGTTGTAGCATTAGCAGCGATTAGTCCTATTATCACGGGAATGGGCGGAAATTCTGCCTCTCAGACACTTGCTTTGGTTATCCAGGGGATTGCCTTGGGCAAACTAGATCTGAAAGAAGATCGGTATTTAGTATTTAAAGAAATCGTGCTAGCTTTGGTTAATGGTTTCTTTACTGGCTTGATTGCAGCGATTGTCATGTTTGTCTTCTATCAAAATTTCTATCTGTCTGTTATTGTGGTATTGGCAATGATGATCAATCTAGCATGTGGTGCTCTATTTGGTTACTTTGTACCGCTGATTATCAAGACACTGAATCAGGATCCAGCTCTAGCTTCGACCATTTTCATTACCACGGCAACAGATGTATTGGGTTATCTAGCTTTTCTAGGCTTAGCACAGGTTTTCTTGCCATTGATTATATAAAAAAGAGAACACAAAAAACGCTTGATTTTTCAAGCGTTTTTGTTATGTTTACTTAGAACAAACCTTTAATTTTATCAATCGCGCCGCTAGCCATTTCATTTCCAGCTACTAGTTTTTTAGCTTGATCAAGGTATTCACCGAGTTTGTCTTTGTTTTCTTCAATAAATTTTTTGGCACCATCAAAGTCTTTCTTTTCAATCATTTCTTTTACTTGGTTAAATAAATCTACTGAATTCATAGATGTTGCTCCTTGGTAATTTTTTATACTATTTAATCACATTTCTCATAGAAAAACAAGAAATCGGTTTATTTAAAGGTCACACAAACAGCTTCGGGAACGTAGAAATCATGGGAGATTTCAGTTAATTTTCCGCTCTCTGCATCGCGTTTGAAAATAGTTGCATTATCAGAGTCTTGATGGACAGCGATGATATGGTTTTGATCCGGTGTGATGTTGAAATCTCGTGGATTTTTTCCATTGGTAGGTACAATCTGGATTAAGTCCAAACTGCCGTCAGCTAAGATTTTGTAAACGGCAAGAGAGTCATGGCCGCGGTTGGAACCGTAGAGAAACTTGCCATCAGCAGACAGGCGGATAGCAGCTGTTCCATTGGCTCCTTCAAAGTCCTCTGGTAAGGTGGAGACAGTTTGCAGGTGTTCAAAATGGCCGACTCCATCGTAAATCAGGACTTCAATAGTAGAATTAAGCTCACAAATCAAATAGGCGATTTTGTAATGATGGTGGAAAACGATATGACGGGCACCAGCTCCAGCGGCACACTTGTAGGTGTTCAGAGGAGCAATCTTTCCATCTTCAGCAACATCATAGGTGGTGACTTCATCAGTTCCCAAGTCGCAGGTGATCAGGTATTGATCTGGTGTAAGGTCAGCATAGTGGACATGGGCAGAGGTTTGGTTGGCGTGTGGTCCTTGACCTTGATGGCTAGCTGAGTCAGCCAGTTCCAGTCTTCCATCAGCCAGTTGTCTGTAGACCAAGACTTGTCCCTTATGATAATTGGCACCGTAAACCAAGTCACGCTCTTCGTCAACTGCCACATAGCAAAGCGGAGCTCCTTCTTCAACGACATGGTTGAGGAGCTGACCTGCCTTGTCAAAGGCTGCAATTCCCCCCTGTCCGTCCTTTGCCCCGACAGAATAGAGATGTCCAGCCTTATCAAAGGCTAGGTAGGTTGGACTAGGCTCTTCAGCGATCAAGGTCAAGTTTTCTAGCGCTCCCTTGGTAGAGTTAAAATCTGCCTTGTAAATTCCCTTGGAATCTCTGCGAGTATAGGTTCCAAAGTAAACTGTTTGTGTCATTCCATTACCTCGTATGTATTTAGATTGCTTGCTACTATTATATCATAAAAGCAGATGATAGGTCTTAGAGCGGAGGATTTGTCTGATTTTCAAAAGAATAGTATTGGTTTTAAAAAACAGATAAAAAACAGATAGCGGGTAGGAAGGGGATAGATGGCTTTGTTAGAATAGAATTGTTCAAAAAAACAATTACTGTCAGGAAGCAACAAAATTCCTGCTTGCTAAACAAAGGAGAAATCAAATGAACGTTAAAAAAATTGCTATGCTCGTTGCCCTTATCGGAATGTCAGGATTCTTTTTAGCCGCATGCGGAAATAAAGAAGCAGATAACTCAGAAATTAAGGACGGGAAACAAGTAGACTTCCAAAAGGATGCTGTTGATAAGAAGACCAAGACAGTCGATGGCAAAGAAGTGACAGAATACACAATGCCTGATGGAAATGTTATCCAAATCCCAGCAGATGGTGAAGAAATTCCAGAAGATGGATCAGGATCTAGCTCAGAAGCTGAATAAAGATTAAAACATGTAGGTTGGAGGCAATATGTTTCGAAGAAAAAAAATGAATCGTAAGACCATTCTATTGGGCAGCACGGTCATTCTCGCTTGTGCTGGACTGGGAGGCTATCTGTATTTTAGACAGATCAATCAACAACAGGCCATGAAAATGGCAGATAAGACGATTGATTCGCTGACGGTCCAAGAAGCTGTCAACAACAGTAAAAAAACAAGCCTGGTTTTATCTGGGGAAGTAGTTGCCAACAATAGCAGTAAGGTCAAAATTGACCCTTCTAAAGGGGAAGTCAAGGAAGTATTTGTCAAAAATGGTGATACCGTTACACAAGGGCAGCCACTCTTTTCCTATGCGACAGAGCAGCAATTGACAGCCCAGTCGGCTCAATATGATGCCCAGTCCAAGGCTAATGGCATCACAGCCGCTCAAAACAGCGCTGCGATTAAATGGGAAACTTATAATCGCAAGTTGGCCAGTCTCAATGCTCTCAAAGACAAATACAATTCCAGTCAGGATGAGTCACTGCTGGAGCAGATTAAGTCAGCTGAAGACGAGCTGGCTCAGGCGCTGAGCGATGCCAAGACGGCGGATAATGAAGTAACGACAGCTCAGATTGAGGCTGAAAAGGCTCAGGTGACAGCTCAGACAGAATCAGATCGAATGAAGTATGATACTGTGACTGCAGATACAGCAGGAACAATTACCGTTATGAATGAAGATTTGCCCAATCAGTCCAAGGCCAAAAAGGAAGAAGAAAACTTTATTGAGATTATGGACAAGTCCAAAACTCTGATTAAAGGTACTGTCAGTGAATTTGACCGTGAGAAGCTGAGTGTCGGCCAGAAAGTGGAAGTGGTGGATCGCAAGGATCCTAAGAAACGCTGGAGTGGTACGGTAACTCAGGTCGGCAGTCTGACAGCAGAAAATACTTCCAATAATAATGGTGGGAATAAGCAACAGGAAAACCCAAACCAAGGTAAGTATCCTTATACTGTTGAGCTGGATCAAGGTGGTGAAATGCCGCTAGTGGGCTCCCATTCCTATGTCAATATCGTGGAGAATGCTCCCGAGGCAGGAAAGGTAGTTGTCAATAAGGCATATACTTTCAATAAAAATGGCAAGACCTATGTCTGGAAGGTAGAGGGTAAGACTCTGAAAATGCATGAAGTCAAGACCAAGAAAGTGTCTGACCGTTTGGTAGAGATTACAGAAGGTTTGACTATGCAGGATACCATTTCAACCCCGAGAGCAGGTATGGAAGAAGGGATGGAGGTAGGACAGCATGTTAAAGCTTAAGGATATCCACAAATCTTATCAGCAGGGCAGTCAGGAATTCTCAATTTTAAAAGGAATTGATCTGCATGTGAAAGAGGGGGATTTTCTGGCTATCATGGGACCGTCTGGATCAGGTAAGTCCACTCTGATGAACATTATCGGCTGTCTGGATAAGGCAAGTTCAGGGACTTATCATATCGAAGGAACCGATGTGTCTGAGCTGTCTGACAATCAGCTGTCCGATTTGCGCAATCAGAAAATTGGCTTTGTTTTTCAAAATTTTAACCTCATGCCCAAGCTAACGGCCTGCCAAAATGTGGAACTGCCTCTGACTTACATGAAAATTCCTAAAAAAGAGAGACGGGAGCGGGCTCTGGAAATGTTGCGATTGGTCGGACTGGAAGAAAGAAGTGATTTCAAGCCTATGGAGCTGTCCGGTGGTCAAAAGCAGCGGGTAGCTATTGCACGAGCCTTGGTAACCAATCCCAGCTTCATCCTTGGTGACGAACCAACGGGGGCTCTGGATACCAAGACCAGTGTGCAGATTATGGACCTTTTCAAGCAGTTTAATGATGAGGGCAAGACTATTGTCATCATTACCCATGAGCCGGAAGTAGCCCAACTCTGCAAGCAGACGGTTATCCTGCGGGACGGTAATATAGAGAGCAAAGCGATAGGATAGAAAGGAAGCTGTATGGAAGATATTTTTGTAGCTCTGAATTCAATCTTGTCGCATAAAATGCGCTCTATGCTGACCATGTTGGGGATTATCATCGGGATAGGTGCTATCATTGCTATCTTTTCCATCATTGAGGGAAATACGGAAAATACCAAGCGTCAGCTCATCGGCGGCAACAATAACACAATCAAGGTCGTCTATGACAAGAAAAGCGCCATCGATCCAACCATTCCAGAGAAATCTCAAGCCCAGAAGCCTTCTTATATTCCCTTTATGGGAGAGGATGTTTTGAGTAAGATTAAGGAAATCTCTGGGGTCAAGAATGCTCTGCTGACCTATGGTACAGATGAGAAGATTTACTACCTGAGCCAAAAGTCATCTGGGAAGATTCAGGCGGTTTCGCAGACAGCCGCTGACATCAAGCAGCAACGCCTGCTAGAAGGTGAAGGATTTGACTCAGAAGCCTTTAAAAATCAAGAGCAGGTGACCTATCTGGAAAAGTCCCTTTATGATAGTCTTTTCCCAAAGGGGGATGGCATTGGCAAATATGTGGAAGTCTTGGGCAATCCCTTTAAGGTTATTGGCGTATTTGAGTCAACTGAGCAGAGTGGCCTAACAGCTGGTGCGGAAAAGGTGGCCTATATTCCCCTGCAGCAGTGGCATCGGATTTTTGATACCATTAATGTCAGTCCTGAAGTGACTGTCCAAACCCACAAGGCAGATGATTTGAAGAAGGTGGCCAAGAAGGTCAGTGATTATCTCAATCAGCAAATGTCACCGTCGGACTATATGTTTGGTGTGCTCAACCTGCAGGAATTTGAACGGCAGCTGGATAATCTCAATAAGTCTAACTTCGTCTTGCTAGCAGGTATTGCCAGCATCTCTCTCCTAGTCGGAGGTATCGGTGTTATGAATATCATGCTGGTTTCAGTGACAGAGCGGACTCGTGAAATCGGAATTAAAAAGGCTCTGGGAGCTCGACGGAAGATCATTCTCAAGCAGTTCCTGATAGAGGCAGTCATCCTAACCTTGATGGGAGGAATTATTGGCGTGGTGGCTGGTATCGCCTCTGGCTTTGCCATCACCCAGTCTCTAGCATATCCGTATATTCTATCCCTCTTTTCTGTCTTTGTAAGTTTGCTCTTTTGTTGTATAATAGGAGTAGTATTTGGGCTCCTGCCAGCTGTGAAAGCATCCAAGCTGGATCCAATCGAGGCCCTGCGATTTGAATAGGTAAAGGAGAAACATCTAAGTATGCACAAGATTTTAGTGGTGGAAGATGATACGACGATTAATCAAGTGATTTGCGAGTTTTTAAAGGAAAGTCAGTATGAGGTGAGGCCAGTATTTGACGGAGGCGATGCCTTGCAGGCTTTTGAAGAAGAACCCTTTGATCTGGTCATCTTAGATATGATGCTGCCGACCAAGAGCGGTCTGGAAGTACTGAAGGAAATCCGCAAGACTTCTCAGATTCCGGTCATGATTTTAACAGCACTTGATGACGAGTATACCCAGCTGGTCAGCTTTAACCATCTCATCAGTGATTATGTAACCAAGCCTTTTTCACCGCTAATCTTGGTCAAACGGATTGAGAATATTCTGCGCAGAAATACAGTTGCTTCAGAGATTGCTGTTGGCGACCTGACGGTCTCTATTGATGACTGCACGGTTTACTGGCAGGGCGAAAAGATGCCTCTGACCAAGAAAGAATATGAAATCTTGCAAGCTCTGGCTAAGAGGAAGGGCCACTTGGTGACCCGTGATCAGCTGATGAATACCATTTGGGGCTACAGCGAGCTGGATAGTCGGGTACTGGATAATCATATCAAGAATATCCGTAAAAAGATTCCGGGTGTGCCTCTGAAAACCATTACGGGTATGGGTTATCAGCTTGGAGGAGAAGACAAGTGAAAATTGTCAAAAAGAACTTTCTCTTGACCTCGTCCATCATTTTCGTGGTGGTGACTATCGTTCTGGCCAGTCTTTACTTTGCCATGCCGGTGTATTATCAGCAGGTTAAGAGCGGAGAAGCTCAGAGAGAATTTGACCAAGTTTCCAAGCAAGTCAAGGGAAAGTCCAGTCAGCAAATCGGCGAGCTGTTGAGTGATTATAGTAAAAAGAGCAATCTGATTTGGTTTACCTTGCTGGCGAAAGACAATACTATTCTCTATCCCTCTCTTGAGGCAGGAGATGAAAGTTCTCTGCAGCTGACCATCGTTCCAACGATTGCCAACAGTGACTATGAGAGTAAGAGTTTATCAGAAAGCTTTCGAACTTCAGATGGTAAAGAAGTTGTCCTGAGAGGGGAATATTCCTTACAGCCGGTTTCTGATGCTAGTCGGATTTTGCTCAATCTCTATCCATTTGTCTTGCTTGTGTCTCTGAGTCTAGGTGGTCTGGCTGCCTATCTCTATAGCCGGACTTCCAGTCAGCGGATCAAAGCTATCTCTAAGAGCACCCGTCAAATGACGAGTCTGGCTCCAGATGTGACCTGTCAGGTCAAGGGGCGTGATGAGATTGCTGAACTGGCCCAAGACATCAATCATCTCTATGCTAATCTACTGACCAGTATTGAGGCTCTGCGCCTAGAAAATGAAAAGGTAGCAGAAAGCGAGCGGGAAAAGGCTGAGTTTTTGCGGATGACATCGCATGAGCTCAAGACACCCATTACCAGCATGATGGGGATGGTTGATGGCATGATCTATGGAGTAGGAGAGTTCAAGGATCGAGACAAGTACTTGCAGAAGTGCCGAGAAATTCTAGAAGAGCAGTCGGAGTTAGTCCAGTCTATCTTAGCCATTTCTAAACTGGAGATGAAGACTGAAACTGAACAGGAAGTCTTTTCACTCAAGCAGGTCTTGGAGGAAAATCTGAGCACCTATCGAGTTTTAGCAGATGTCAGACACTACCATTTTCAGGTTGAGCTGGCAGAAGCGAAGGTTAAGGGTAACCGCACCTATCTGCTCAAGGCTATCAAGAATCTTCTGGACAATGCCTTTCATTATACAGTAGAAGGTGGACAGATTCTACTTAGGCTGGAAGAGCGTAAGCTAGTCATCGAAAATGAAGCAGAACGAGTCTTAAACAAAGACCAAATCCAGCAGATTTTTCAGCCTTTCTACCGACCAGACTACAGCCGCAATCGCAAGGATGGCGGAACTGGTCTGGGACTCTTTATCGTTCAGCAAATTTTGGACAAGCATGGTCTGCGATATCAGTTTGAAGCCGTTGATGGGCGGAAGATGCGCTTTAGCATTTCTCTGCCGGCTGTTGAAAAATAGTCTTGCATTCTAGCCGGTCCTGCAGAAGCCGAAGAGAGAAGTCAGAAGCTGTATTTTGCGAAAAATACAAGTCTTCTGGCTCCTCTCTTTTTTGCTTTTCCCTATAGCTGAGCAGAGAATTTTTCTCTGAAAAATGTTACAATGAAATGACGAGTCAAAGGAGGAGAATATGGAGCACAAAGAAAAAGATTTTAGCCTATCTTGGTTTTTTAAATGGTTTTTGGATAACAAGGCCATTACAGTATTTCTAGTGACCCTTTTGATGGGACTGAATATTTTTATACTTAGTAAAATCAGTTTTATTTTTAACCCAGTCATTGAATTTTTGGGAGTAATCATGCTGCCGGTTATTTTAGCTGGCCTGCTTTATTATCTGTTAAATCCCATTGTCGATTGGATGGAAAAGCACAAGATTAATCGACTGGTTGCTATTACCATTGTCTTTGTTTTAATTGCTTTTTTGATTATCTGGGGCTTGGCTGTTGCTATTCCTAGCTTGCAGCATCAGGTCATGGCCTTTGTCAGAAATGTTCCGGCTTATCTGAAGCAGGCTGACAAGTTCATCGATGATGTCGTGACTAAGTATATTTCGGCAGATTTCAAGCCGCAGATTGAGGAATACACTAGCAATCTGTCTAGCCAGATTACCGATTGGGCCAGCAATTTTTCATCGCGGGCAGTCAATTGGGCGGGGAACTTAATCAGTACAACTTCGCAGATTGTCGTGGCTATTATCATCATGCCGTTTATCCTTTTTTACCTGCTGAGAGACGGGAAAAATCTGAAAGGCTATGTGACCCAGTTTCTGCCGACTAAATTCCGAGAATCTTTTGGTCAAGTGATGACGGATATCAACAGCCAGCTGGCTAACTATGTGCGAGGTCAGGTGACGGTCGCTATCATTGTAGCTCTGATGTTTATCGTTTTCTTTAAGATTATTGGTCTGCGCTATGGTGTCACTCTTGGAGTAATTGCCGGCGTTCTCAATCTGGTACCTTATCTGGGCAGCTTTTTGGCCATGCTTCCGGCTCTGGCAATCGGTTTGATTGCTGGCGGTCCGGTGATGTTGGCTAAAGTCATTGTCGTTTTCATCATTGAGCAGACTATTGAGGGACGTTTTGTGTCTCCTCTGGTCTTGGGCAGTCAGCTCAGCATTCATCCGATTACGATTTTATTCGTATTATTGACTTCTGGTACTATGTTTGGGATTTGGGGCGTTTTCCTGGGAATTCCTGCCTACGCTTCGGCCAAGGTAGCCATTGCGGCCATCTTTAAGTGGTATCAGAAAGTAAGTGGACTTTACGAAGCCGATTTTGAACAAGAAGGAGAAATCAGTGAGCAAGAGTGAGCAAATGATGGCAGCTTTACAGGAGCAGGACCTAGCTCTGGCTGACCGCTATTTCGAGCAAGCCCTGACTACAGACAGCGAAGAAGAATTATTGGATTTGGCCGATTACTTAGAGAGTATCGGCTTTTTCCCTCAGGCCAAGCGTATTTTTGAAAAGTTGGCTCCTGACTATCCAGCTTCTTATATCAGTCTGGCAGCTATTGCCAGTGACGATGGGGACTTGGAGCAGGCTTTTGCCTATCTGGAGGAGATTCAGCCAAGCAGTGACTGGTATGTCGCTGCTCTCTTGGCTAAGGCTGACCTCTATCAGCTAGAGGGGCTTCCTGATGTGGCTCGTGAAAAATTAGCTCAGGCAGCAGAGCTGACTGATGAGGCTTTAGTAACCTTTGGTCTGGCTGAGATAGATTTGGAGTTGGGGGATTTTTCTCAGGCGATTAAGGAATACGCCCAGCTAGACAATCGCTCAATCTTTGAGCAGACAGGTGTCTCAACCTATCAGCGGATTGGGGTCTGCTATGCCAGTCTTGGAAAATTTGCAGCGGCCATTGAGTTTTTGGAGAAAGCAGTTGAGCTGGAGTATGATGATGCCACAGTTTATGAACTGGCGACTATTTTAGCAGACCAGGAAGAATACCAAAAGGCCAATCTCTATTTCAAGCAGTTAGATACTCTATCGCCGAATTTTGAGGGCTACGAGTACGGCTTTGCCCTGTCTCTTCATGGAGAGCATCGGACGGCTGAAGCCCTGACGCTCGCCCAGCAGGGCTTGGCTAAGAATCCTTTTGAGACTCGGCTCTTGCTCCTAGCCTCACAGCTTTCTTATGAACTTCATGATGAGAAAGCGGCTGAACATTATCTCTTGCAGGCTCAGGAAGATGCGGATGATATGGAAGAGATTGTCTTGCGGCTGACCACTCTTTACTTGGAACAGGAGCGCTATGAGGATATTTTAGAATTTGCAGAGCAAGAAGTTGATAATGCTTTGACCCGCTGGAATCTGGCGCGTGCTTATCAGGCTTTGGAAAATCTGGAAAAAGCAGAGGAGCTCTATAATCAACTGGCTCGTGAACTGCAAGATAATCCAGAGTTTCTAGAGCAGTATGTCTATCTTTTGCGAGAACTAGGCCGATTTGAAGAAGCTAAAAGGGCTGCTGCTTCTTACCTGAGATTAGTACCTGATGATGCTAGTATGCAGGAGCTTTATGAAAGCTTATAAGAGCTGAAGAAGCACTCATTCAGCCATTTCCCGCGATTTATGGTATAATGATTGGCGTTGAAATTCAGTAAGCCAATGTAATAAAGATGGAAAAAACTTAGCTGGATGGGCAATAGTATTTATAAGAAGAGAAAGATTAAGGAAAAAGAATGGCAGAACCAATCAAATTATTTCAATATAATACTTTGGGAGCTTTGATGGCTGGTCTTTACGACGGCAGTATGACTGTTGGAGAGCTGCTGCAGTATGGAAATTTGGGCTTGGGAACGCTGGACTCTATTGATGGCGAGCTCATTGTTCTCAATGGTAAGGCTTATCAGGCAAAGGGATCTGGAGAAGTGCCAGAAGTGGTTGAGGTGTCACCAGATATGACAGTACCTTACGCGGCAGTGGTTCCTCATCAGGCGGAGGTCATTTTCCGTCAGCGTTTTGAGATGGATGACAAGGAGCTAGAGAAGCGGATTGAGTCTTACTATGATGGGGAAAATCTTTTCCGCTCTATCAAGATTCATGGTGATTTCGCCCGCATGCATGTTCGGATGATTCCCAAGTCTACAACGGAGCGGAAGTTTGCAGAAGTAGCGGTCAATCAGCCTGAGTACTGTAAGGAAAATATCACTGGAACCATCGTTGGTATCTGGACGCCTGAGATTTTCCACGGGGTCAGTCTGGCAGGCTATCATCTGCATTTTGTATCGGATGATTTGACTTTTGGCGGTCATGTCATGGACTTTGTCATCAAGGAAGGTGTCGTCGAGTTGGGCGCTGTAGACCAGCTGGATCAGCGTTTTCCAGTTCAGGATCGCAAGTATCTCTTTGCTAAATTTAATATGGATGAGATGAAAGAAGATATGGAAAAGTCGGAATAAATAGCAGGGGCTAGCATTGTTTGCTGCCCTCTTTTTTGATATAATTGGAAAAAGAATAGAGGAGAAGTGAAGCTATGATTTATTTGGTAAACGCCAGCCCAAATAGGAATGGCAATAGTTTTAAGCTGGGGCACTTTTTTCTGCGAGATAGAGATTATGAGGCCCTTCAGTTAGTGGACTACCACATTGAGCAATATGGCCAGTCAGCAGAAAACGATCAGTTCTTTCAAGTCTATGAGCAGCTGAGCCAAGCCGATGTACTGGTGTTTACCAGTCCTATTTATTGGTGGTCTTTCTCGGGTCTGCTAAAAACTCTGTTGGACCGAGTAGCTGATGTGCATGAGCCGCAGGAAGCACTTAAGGGCAAAAAGGTATTCTTGCTCTTGCAAGGTTCTCAGCCCAGCAAAGAAATTGAAATGCTGGACTACGTCATGAACCGCTTTTGCCGGAACTGCGGACTCAAATATGAGGGGCTGGCAGTGACCAATCATAAGCTAAAAGAAATCGAAGGTTGGGAATTAGAAGCCCTGCAGGAAAAATTAGATAAGGTTTTATCAGAAGGTTAAAAGTTAGAAGATTCGTTTGCGGATCTTCTTTTTTACTATAAAAATGGAGCCTTTTTTTTATGTGTCCATTTTTGGACACAATAGCCCTCAACTACAGTCATATCCATGGCTAACTAAATATAAATGTTGTATAATACCAGTTGCTATTAAATATTAATATAGGAGATTCTATGGGAAAAGAATTATTTAATCCCCATTTAAACAAGTTTTCAATTCGAAAATTAAATGTCGGAGTTTGTTCGGTATTATTATCTACCGTTTTCCTTTTAGGTACTGCGGCTACAGTCAATGCAGATGAAACTACCAGCGGATCTGTAGATGATAATATTTCACTGCCAGAAAAACCGACGGACTCTGCTGTGAGTCAGCCAGTCAGTCAGCCTGCTCTTGAGAATACAGCAACATCTGCTGTTTCTGAAACAGCTAACTCAGAAGCAAGAGCGGAACAAAATCAGCTGGTAAGCCCAGCTGCAGCTCCAGAGCAAGCGACACCTGAAAAGGCGCAAGAAGCTAATCAGACAGCTGAGACCTCTAATGAAGCAGAACCTGCTGAAGCTAGTCGGACGCGCTCTTACTCAGTGCAATATACGCCAAAACCAAGTTCTGCAGCTATGCCTAGGTCTGAACGTAATGGCCAGCCGATGGAGAGAGGAACATCATTCCGTACTACCAGTCCTGCTGGCCAAGCTAGTTCTGCCATACAAGATGCAACAGCTAATCCTACAGTTTCTAAACCAACACTGGAAGAATCTGTAAGAAAACGCTCTGATGAGTTGATGAAGCAAGTAAACTGGCTAGATTTTGGTGATACGAAATCACTGAGAAATCTAGATAGAGATGGCTCCTTTAAAGTTGGAACGGTCTATGAAAAAGAGATTTCTCCAGGCTATGTGGTCAAACTGACTGTTACTGAATTGAAACCTTTCTATGCGACAGAGATCTATCGTGATCGAGTAAAGGGAACTGAGTACGAAAACAGTTATGATCCCAATGCAAAAAATACTTGGCTTCAATATAACAATAGTAATAATTATGCTTATCAGTATTGGTATGGTGATGATTACCGTCCTAAAATTACTGGTGCTGCTCAGAATCAATATTCAGCTATTAAGTCAGAGGGAATTGATACTAAAGGTCGTAAGACCCAACTGCAGGTTCCTAAAGATGAAGCCAACTATGGTGTGAAGTTCAAAGTTGAAGCTAGATATCGTGGGAAGCCAGTTAAAGCAACAGTTGTCATGGCTGATGGAGAAGAGGCAAACCCTGGTGAGTATGCTATCTTTACAACCAATGGTAAGGGTTGGGAACATTTGGCCGAGTGGAAGCGCACAGTTACAGACGCAAATGGTGTGACTACTGAGATTACAGAAACCTATAAGCCGATGAAGCCTACTACAGAAGGCCAATTTATTGGAGATGACGGTACTGGTGTTCATTGGCAGGCCTATGTCAGTCCTGACCAAAAGACTGGCGGACTGGGAAGTCAAGTATTTGGACCTAACATTTCTAGAAATAATACGATTCCACTTGTGATGACTCGTGGTGCATCAGAGGTTGGTATTTACATAGCTTCTTCTGGTCAGCAGGCTGCGATGATTGGTTTTATGGCAATCGATGAAGGTGATGCACCGGATTCCTATGGAAAAGCTATCCATGCTATTTCAAGATACAATGCAGAAACTGGCGGTCAAAATCCACAGCCATTCTTGGGCCGTGTTGCGGCTGATATTGATACCACATCTGGAAACAACTGGAAGCATGACGATCAGAATGATTTAGCCGATGAAGGTATTAATCAGCTCTTGTCAGATGATTTAGTCGGGAAAACCAATGGTCTTTTTCCAGTAAACCGTCTGCACGACGGAGATTATTCTCTCCGCATCCATGCTTCAGCTAACGGATACGAAAAAGCCTATGTCCGTGCCTGGATTGACTTCAATAATAATGGTGTCTTTGACGAAGACGAAGCCAGTGAATTTACCGAAGTAACAACTGCGGGAGATTATACTGTCAACTTTAAGAAGAATCCAGCCATGACCAATCCTGAACTTAGCAAGCTTGGAATGCGGGTTCGGATTGCCTTGAACAAGGGAGATATTGAAAAGCCAACTGGAACTGCATTTAGTGGTGAGGTGGAAGACCTAGAAGTTGAACTGACTTACCCACCAAAAGGTGAGGAGAAGGAAAGTACTGGAATCCGTGATCAGAGACAGACAGCCACTCTTCATTTCACTCCACAGGGGATTGCTCAAAATACTGAAAATAAGAAAGTAGCAATTGATACTACTAAAGCTCCGATTGTATTGGATGCGAGAGGAAAGGTTCTGACTGCTGATGCAGCAGGCTGGTACAACACTGCTGAAGGCCGTTATAAAGTAACAGCAAACGGTGCTGATGTAGATGTGGTATATGAGCCTAAGGCTGGCTTTATCGGCACAGCTCAGGGGATTAACATCCGTCGTTTTGATACTAACGGCGCAAGTACAGATTGGATTGCAAAAAATCAGGCTGAAGCAGTCATCAATGACCAGCTCAACACCATGGACGGACGCTATGTACCAACCGTGCTGAATGTTCCTAAGTATGAAACAAGGGATGCTCAAGGACTAACGCAAGAAAAGACGCCTATCTTTCATGATGGTGATGCTAGCAAAAGTCCGGCAA
The DNA here is from genome assembly GCF_963528215.1 of uncultured Streptococcus sp. Taxonomy (GTDB): domain Bacteria; phylum Bacillota; class Bacilli; order Lactobacillales; family Streptococcaceae; genus Streptococcus. The sequence goes on along the minus strand of NZ_CAURVL010000005.1, from coordinate 98,513 downwards.
GTCCAAGTACAGCAAATCCTGTAAAATTTGTGAAAGCAGATGGAACAACTACAGATGATACTAGAGTTCCAGCTTTATCAAATGGTCAGGAAGTTGGCCGTTTTGAAGTGGAGCCTGCAACAGGTAAGATTACTTTCAAACCAAACAAAAACTTTGTTGGTACTGTTGACCCTGTGTCTGTTCAAATGATTGATGGCAAAGGTATTCCGCATCAAGCTGTTTATCAGCCAAAGGTGACTCCTGTTAGACCATCTGCTCAAGGTGCCAGCAGCGAGGGCATTCAAGGCGCAGTTCAGACAGGACAGCTGACCTTCAATCCAGGCAATAATCGTGTACCTATTGATAGCAAGAAGTTGCCAACCTTTGATAATGGCAGCCAGACTAAAACAGTTGCTGGTGTTGGTACCTATCAGGTTGATAATCAAGGTCTAGTTACCTTTACTCCACTGCCGACTTATACTGGACGTCCAGAGGCAGAGACTGTCAAGCGAGTAGATGTCAATGGAACAGAAGTAACAGCTAACTATCAGGCTGATGTAAAAGCAGCAACACCAAGTGCGACGAATGCTGAAACCAGTGGCATACAAGGCCAAGTTCAGCGAGGCAAAGTCAGCTTCACAGAAGGTTCTGCGCAAGTCAACGGTCAAAAACAAACTGTGGCCTTTCCAGCTGATTCAACTCCGCTCTTTGACAATGGTTCGACTGTTAAAGAAGTGCCTACTGTTGGTAAGTTTGAAGTTGACGTGAATGGAAATGTAACCTTTACTCCAGAGAAACAATTTAAAGGCCTTACGCCAGACATCAGGATTACTCGTATAGATACGAATGGCAGCACAGCTACAGCTATCTACAAGGCAACAGTCACTGCTGTAACTCCAACAGGAACAAACATCACCAGCACTGGTAAACAAGGCCGCCCACAGACAGGTAAGCCAAACTTTGTCAGTGGCAACCCAGATGTACCATTGGATAATGATACTCCAGCGACTTTCGAAGATGGAAGCAAGCGCAAGGTGGTTCCAAATGTCGGAATCTTTGAAGTGGCACCAGATGGATCTGTTACTTTCACACCTGACAAGCAATATGTTGGCACACCAGATCCGGTTGTTGTTAAGCGTGTAGATAAGAATGGCACTCCTGTGACGGCTAAGTACACGCCTACTGTTGAGAAAGTGACTCCAAGAGCCACAGGCGCTCAGACAAAAGGCCCTCAAGGTCAAGTTCAAAAAGGCAAGGTTACTTTTGAACCAGGAAGTCCTCAGGTTGGTTTCCCAGAAAACAGCACACCAGTCTTTGATACTGGTACGAATGTGAAAGAAATTGCCAAAATCGGTAAGTTCGAAGTTGATGGAGAGGGTAATGTCACCTTTACTCCAGTCAAAACGTTTGTCGGCAAAACTCCAGAAGTTGAACTTAGCCGTGCAGATGTCAATGGCACAGTAGTCAAGGCTAAATATCGGGCGATTGTGACTGCTGTGACTCCGACAGGAACTGGAGATCAGACAGAAGGTACGCAAGGTCAAGTTCAAAAGGGCCGTGTAACTTTTAAAGCTGGCGATCCAAAAGTAGGATTCCCAGCCAATAGCACGCCAGTATTTGACACGGGTACGAATGTCAAAGAAATTGCCAAAGTCGGTAAGTTTGAAGTGGATATAGAGGGCAATGTTACCTTTACCCCAGTTAAAACCTTTGTAGGTGAAACACCCGAAATCAGCATTGTTCGAAAAGATGCAAATGGTATTGCCGCGAAAGTTACTTATATCGCGACAGTTACATCAGTAACTCCAACAGGAACTAATGTGACTAGCACAGGTCCTCAAGGTCTTCCGCAAACAGGTACCCCAACTTTCCAAGGTGGTGATCCGCAAGTTCCGATTGATGAAGCAGTCACGCCAACCTTTGAAGATGGAAGCAAGGAAAAGACTATTTCAGGTCAGGGAACCTACACCATTGCACCAGATGGCACAGTGACCTTCACACCAGAGAAGCAGTTTGTAGGAAAGCCAGATTCAATCACTGTAAAACGTGTCGATAAGAATGGTACACCAGTCACTGCGACTTACAGTCCAGAGTTTACCAAGGTAACTCCAACAGGTACTAGTGATAAGACAGAGGGCTTGCAAGGTCAGGTTCAAGAAGGTCATGTCACCTTCACGCCTGGTCATGCCTCTGTACCATTCCCAGCTGAAACAACTCCGCTCTTTGACAATGGTTTGACTGTTAAAGAGATTCCAACCGTTGGTAAATTTGAAGTGGATGCCAATGGCAAGGTTACTTTCACGCCAGACAAGCAGTTTAAGGGAACCACTCCTGAGCTGACATTGGTTCGAGCTGATGTGAATGGCACTCCTGTCACCGTCAAATACCAAGCTGTAGTGAAAGAAGTGGTTCCAACGGGAACAAATATTACCAGCATTGGTGAGCAAGGCCGTCCACAAACAGGCAAGCCAAACTTCGTGAGCGGCACTCCAGGAGTTCCACTGGATAATGATACTCCGGCTACTTTCGATGACGGAAGCAAGCGCAAGGTTGTTCCAAATGTCGGTATCTTTGAAGTGGCACCAGACGGTTCTGTTACCTTTACCCCGGATAAGCAATATGTTGGGACGCCAGATCCAGTTGTTGTTAAGCGAGTGGACAAAAATGGCACTCCTGTGACCGCTAAGTACACGCCAACAGTTGAAAAAGTGACTCCAAGAGCGACAGGTGCTCAGACAGAGGGGCTTCAAGGCCAAGTTCAAAAAGGTAAGATTACTTTTGAAGCCGGAAGTCCGCAAGTCGGCTTCCCAACCGACAGCACACCGGTCTTTGATACTGGCACGAACGTCAAAGAAATTGCCAAGGTCGGTAAGTTCGAGGTTGATGCGGATGGTAATATTACCTTCACACCAGTCAAAACGTTTGTCGGTAAGACACCAGAAGTTGAACTTAGCCGTACAGATGTTAACGGTACAGCAGCTAAGGCCAACTACCAAGCAACTGTGACTGCTGTTACTCCGACAGGTACTGGTGATAAGACAGAAGGATTACAAGGTCAGGTTCAAAAAGGTCATGTCACCTTCACGCCAGGCCATAAATTAGTTCCATTCCCAGCAGATTCGACTCCGCTATTTGGTAACGGAAAAAATATTAAAGAAGTACCAAATATCGGTAAGTTCGAAGTAGATGCTGATGGCACTGTGACCTTCACTCCAGACAAACAGTTTAAGGGTGAAACACCAGAATTAGGAATTATTCGTGTGGATGCCAACGGAACTCCAGTAACAGTTAAATACCAAGCGGTAGTGAAAGAAGTAACTCCGACAGGTACCACCGTTACGAGCACCGGTCCACAAGGTATCCCGCAAACAGGAACTCCAATCTTCAAAGCTGCGGACCCACTAGTTCCGATTGATGAAACAGTTGAGCCAACCTTTGCAGATGGAAGTAAGGAGAAGACCATTCCAGGTCAGGGAACTTACACCATCACTCCAGATGGCGTAGTGACTTTCATGCCAGAGAAGCAGTTTGTAGGCACACCGGACCCAATCACAGTGAAGCGAGTGGACAAGAACGGCACTCCAGTGACGGCAACTTACAGTCCAGAGTTCACTAAAGTAACTCCAACAGGAACCGACGCGACTAGCACCGGTCCACAAGGCCGTCCACAAACTGGTACCCCAACCTTTGAGGGTGGAGATCCACTGGTTCCAATCGATGAAACAGTTGAGCCAACCTTTGCAGATGGAAGTAAGGAGAAGAAGATTCCAGGTCAGGGAACTTACACCATCACTCCGGATGGAGCAGTGACCTTCACGCCAGAGAAGCAGTTTGTAGGCAGACCAGATCCAATCACTGTGAAACGAGTGGATAAGAATGGTACTCCAGTAACTGCGACTTACAGTCCAGAGTTTACCAAGGTGACTCCAACAGGTACCGGCACTAAAACAGAAGGTCTTCAAGGCCAAGTCCAAGAAGGCAAAGTGACCTTCACGCCTGGTCATGATTCAGTTCCATTCCCAGCTGGTTCGACTCCGCTTTTTGATAACAATTCAACAGTGAAGAAAGTACCGAATGTTGGTAAGTTCGAAGTGGATGCGGACGGCAAGGTGACTTTCACTCCAGACAAGCAATTCAAGGGTGAAACGCCAGAACTTGAATTGACTCGTGTAGATGCCAACGGCACCCCTGTTACAGTTAAGTACCAAGCGGTAGTGAAAGAGGTAACTCCAACAGGCACCACCTCAACCAGCACTGGTCCACAAGGCCGACCACAAACGGGTAAACCAAACTTTGTCGGTGGCGACCCGAATGTACCACTGGATAATGATACTCCAGCGACTTTCGATGATGGAAGCAAACGCAAGGAAGTTCCAAATGTCGGAATCTTCGAAGTAACACCAGATGGATCTGTCACTTTCACACCTGACAAGCAATTTGTTGGCACACCAGATCCAGTTGTTGTTAAGCGAGTGGATAAGAATGGTACACCAGTGACGGCTAAGTACACACCAACTGTTGAGAAAGTGACTCCGACAGGCGCCGCCACGACCAGCACCGGTCCTCAAGGCCTGCCTCAAACGGGTACTCCAACCTTCACAGGTGGTGATCCGCTGGTTCCAATTGATGACTCAGTCGAGCCAAGCTTCGACGATGGCAGCAAGGAAAAGACCATTCCAGGTCAGGGAACTTACACCATTACTCCAGATGGCTCAGTGACCTTCACTCCAGACAAGCAGTTTGTAGGCAAGCCAGATCCAATCACTGTTAAACGTGTGGACAAGAATGGCACTCCAGTAACGGCAACCTACAGTCCAGAGTTTACCAAGGTAACTCCGACAGGTACCGGCACTAAGACAGAAGGTCTGCAAGGCCAAGTCCAAGAAGGCAAAGTCACCTTCACGCCAGGACATGACTCTGTTCCATTCCCAGCAGGTTCAACTCCACTGTTTGACAATGGTGCAGCTGTTAAGGAAGTTCCAAATGTTGGTAAGTTCGAAGTGGATGCGGACGGCAAGGTTACTTTCACTCCAGACAAGCAATTCAAGGGCGAAACGCCAGAACTTGAATTGACTCGCACTGATGTCAATGGAACCCCTGTTACAGTTAAGTACCAAGCGGTAGTGAAAGAGGTAACTCCAACAGGCACCACCGTGACGAGCACTGGCCCACAAGGCCTTCCGCAAACAGGCACTCCAACCTTCAAAGGTGCGGATCCACTGGTTCCAATCGATGAGACTGTTGAGCCAACCTTTGCAGATGGCAGCAAGAAGAAGACCATTCCAGGTCAAGGAACTTATACTATCACTCCGAATGGCATTGTGACCTTCACGCCAGAGAAGCAATTCGTAGGCAAGCCAGATTCAATCTCTGTGAAACGAGTAGATAAGAATGGTACACCAGTGACTGCGACCTACAGTCCAGAGTTCACCAAGGTAACTCCGATAGGTACTGGCACCAAGACAGAAGGCCTGCAAGGTCAGGTTCAAAAAGGTCAAGTGACTTTCACGCCAGGACATAAATTAGTTCCATTCCCAGCAGGTTCGACTCCACTCTTTGGTAACGGAAAGAATATTAAAGAAGTGCCAAATGTTGGTAAGTTCGAAGTGGATGCGGATAACAAGGTGACCTTCACCCCAATAAAACAATTCAAGGGCGAAACATCAGAACTGGGATTAATTCGTTTAGACGCTAACGGAACTCCTGTTATTGTCAAATATCAAGCAATAGTGAAAGCAGTAGTCCCAACTGGTAAAGATACCACATCTACAAATATCAAGGGACATGTTCAAACTGGCACCCCTGTATTTGAAGCAGGTGATCCATTGGTTCCAATTGATAAAACCGTTGAACCAAGCTTTGAAGACGGAAGCAAGGAAAAGACCATTCCGGGTCAGGGAACCTATACTATCGCACCAGACGGTACAGTCACTTTCACTCCAGAAGCTGATTTCCTTGGTCAGGGAAGCGGTGTGACTCTTGTCCGTCGTGATAAGAATGGCACCTCAGTGACGGCTAGCTATGTTCCAACCGTGGTTGAACCATCAACCAGCAAGGACAGTGTGTCCAGCGGTCGCAAGGGTCAAGCTCAAACGGGAACGCCAACCTTTGAAGGGGCGATTGACCAGGCGGTAGCACCAACCTTTGCGGATGGTAGCACCGAAATGGTTGTCCCAGGAGAAGGAACTTATCGTTTCAATATGCTGGGAGCAGTAACCTTTGCGCCGGAAGCCGACTTTGTCGGAACTGCTCGCGGAGTTGTCGTGAAACGTTCAGATATTTATGGCAATGTCGTGACGGCTACCTATACCCCAACTGTCTTGGGAAGCACTGATACAGAAGATACCAGCAGCACTGGTCTTAAAGGCCAGCCTCAGACCGGCAAGCCTATCTTTGAAGGGGATGTGGATCCAACCGTTCCGCCAACTTTCGAGGATGGCAGCACGGAAAAGGTTGTTCCAGGTCAAGGTACTTACACGATTGCGCCAGATGGCACTGTGACCTTTGTACCGGAAACGGGCTTTGTCGGTCAAGCTGATGGCGTGACAGTGATTCGCAAAGATCGTAATGGTCAGACGATTTCAGCGGTTTACATTCCGACTGTGACAGAAGATCCTGTTCAGCCAGAGCGAACGATTACGCCTGCACCACCGTCTCTTTCTAAGAGTGAGGGAGCACAATCTCTTCCTAAGACCGGTACAGAAGAAACCTCATACTTAGCTGCAAGCTTACTTGCGGGAGTGTCAGGTTTGGGACTGATTGGCTTAGATAAGAGAAAGAAAAAGTCTGAAGACTAAAAATTAAGAATTTAGGTTTTAGATACCAAATTAAAAGAGGAAAGATTCGTTTAAGGATCTTTCTTTTTTTTAAAAAATAGACCATTTTTAAAAAGTGTCTATTTCTAAATAAAAATTCCATAATTATAGTTATATATATAGCTAAGTAAAAAGGAATAGTGTATAATAAAGCCGTTGTAATTAAATGATTATTTAGGAGATTATTATGGGAAAAGATTTGTTTAATCCACACCTGCGTAAGTTTTCGATTCGAAAACTAAACGTCGGTGTTTGTTCTGTGCTCTTATCAACCCTGCTTCTTTTGGGAGCAGCTGCGCAGGTTAGCGCTGATGAGACTGTTTCTTCTGGGACTCAAAACGAGGTTTCTGAAATAGGTATAGCTGATTCCTCAGTAAATACTGCAGAGCCGCTAAATTCACCAGCTGAGGAAAGTAATCCTGCCACTATTTCAGCTCAGGCAGAAGATGCATCTGCTGTAACGACTACAACGCCTAATTCAGATGGCAAGTCAACAAGTGAGCAGCCGGCTGCAGAAACTGCCTCTTCACAAGCAGGTATTCCTACAGAAGTTAAGTCTGAGGAGAATATCCAACCAGCTCCTGCTCAACCAGCAGCAGTCGCAGAGGCAGCTCAGCCTAATCGCTCTCGTCGGGTAAGACGGGATGCGGCACCTACTGGTCTGCGAGATGGTGATCCTAACAACACAATTGAAAAGCCTACTTTGGCTGACTCTGAAAAAAAGAACCCAACGGAGTTGATGAAGCAGATCAACTGGCTGGATCTCGGTGATAGAAGCGCCATCAGAAACTTAGATACGGATGATTCCTTTAAAGTTGGTACTGTCTATGAGAAAGAAATTTCTCCAGGCTATCGTATCAAACTGACAGTGACGGAATTAAAACCCTTCCACTCAACAGAGATTTATCGTGACCGCGTCAAGGGTACTGCGTATGAAAACAGCTATGATCCGAATGCGAAAAATACTTGGTTTAAATATGTAAAAGAAGAATTTCAAAAACAAGAAGTCGAGGGAGATTCAGCTAGACCGAAAATTATAGGAGCGGAACAGAATCAATGGACAGCCGTCCGAGACCAAGGGATTAATACTAATGGTCGAAAGACTCAATTACTAGTCCCTAAAAATGGTGCTAGTTATGGAATAAAATTCAAGGTAGAAGCGACTTACCTTGGGAAACCTGTAAAAGCAACCGTTATCATGTCTGATGGAGAAGAAGCCAACCCAGGGGAGTATGCTATCTTCACGACCAATGGCCAAGGATGGGAACACTTGGCAGAATGGAAACGTGTCCTGCCAGATGGTCGGGAAATTACCGAAACTTATGCACCGATGAACCCTAACAGATATGGTCAATACATAGGGGATGATGCGACTGTACCTGTAATCGACTGGACTGCTTTTACTAATCCAGATCAAAAAACAGGAGGCTTGGGCTCTCAGGTCTTTGGTCCTAATACTTCTAAAGATCACACTGTTCCGATTGTGATGACACGTGGCGCTTCAGAAGTTGGGATTTATATTGCTTCTTCTGGTCAGCAAGCTGCTATGATTGGTTTTATGGTAGTAGATGAGGGAGATGCACCAGCTTCTTATGGAAATGCTGTTCATGCTATTTCTGGTTATGATGCTAATACAGGTGCAAGAACTCCTCAGCCATTCTTGGGTCGGGTTGAAGCTGATATTGATACTACTTCAGGTAATGACTGGATGCATGATGAAAATACTGATCACGCAGACGAAGGGGTTGATCAGCTCTTGCCTTCAGATTTGACTGGTAAGACAAATAACCTTTTCCGAGTTAATCGTCTTCAAAATGGTGACTACTCAGTTCGTCTCCAAGCCTCAGCCAATGGCAATAGCAAGGCTTATGTCCGTGCTTGGATTGATTTCAATCAAAATGGTGTTTTTGATGAAAATGAGGCCAGTGAATTTACTGAAGTAACAACGGCTGGTGACTATACTGTTAATTTTAAGAATAATCCAGCGATGACCAATCCTGCAGTTAGCAAGCTGGGAATGCGGGTCCGTATTGCCCTGAATAAGGGAGATATTGAAAAACCTACAGGAACAGCCTTTAGTGGGGAAGTTGAAGACTTAGAAGTCATCTTGACCTATCCACCAAAGGGAGAAAAGAAGGAAAGTACGGGAATAATTGGTCAGCGTCAGAAAGCTACTCTTCAGTTTACACCTCAAGGTATTGATCAAAATGATGAAAGCAAGAAAGCGGCTATTGATACAACTGTAGCACCTCTTGTTTTGGACAATGCAGGTCATACATTAACAGCAGATGGCGACGGTTGGTACAATACTGATGAGGGACGATATAAAGTAACAGCCAAGGGTGCAAATGTGGATGTGATATTTGAACCTAGCACTGGCTTTATCGGTACTACTCAAGGAATTAATATCCGCCGTGTTGATACTAATGGTGCAAGTACAGATTGGATTGCGAAGAATAATGGAGAACCTGTTATCAACGATAAGTTGAATAATATGGATGCTCGCTATATTCCGACTGTTTTGAATTTCACAGAGCATCGTTCGACGGACGCACAAGGTTTGCCTCAAGTGCAGGATATTGTCTTTAATGATGGCAATCCTGCTAAGACACCTGCTCAACCATCTGCAACGAATCCTGTCTTTTTCTTGGATGCTGATGGCAATCGTATTGTTGGAACAAGTGCGAAGGCAACCTCGCAAGGCCAAGAAGTGGGAACCTTTGAATTAGATCCAGCTACTGGGCGAGTGACTTTCACTCCGAATAAGTCATTTGTGGGAACGGTCGACCCTGTTAACCTACAATTGCATGATACCGATGGAACAGAGCACCGTGTAACCTATCAACCAACAGTAACGCGTGTTGTTCCAACAGCGCAAGGAGCAAACTCTGAAGGTATTCAAGGTGCTGAACAATCTGGTAATTTGATCTTTAAGCCAGGTGATAATCGTGTGCCAATTAATGAGGCAGTTGCTCCAACTTTTGATAACGGTCAAACAACTAAGGTTGTTCCGAATGTTGGAACTTATATGGTTGATAACGCAGGTCGTGTAACCTTCCAACCAGTTCCTAGCTACACTGGCCGTCCAAGTGCTGAATCCATTAAACGTGTTGATATGAACGGGACTGAAGTAACCGCTGCTTATCAAGCTGAAGTTAAGGCCGCAAGCCCAACTGGTCAAGATACACAGTCTACTGGTTTACAAGGGAAACTTCAAACGAGTCACCTAAACTTTACTCCAGGTCAAGCAAGTATTAATGGACAGACTGCTACTGTGCCTTTAGCGCCAGAGGGACCACAATTTGTAGTTAATGGGCAAATTCAACAAGCTAATAGTCTGCCTGTTTATGATGCAAGTGGCAAGCTACAAGGAACTTATACTGTTCAAGCTAATGGAGATATTAGCTTCCAACCTGCACCTGATTTCCATGGGACGCCAATTCCTGCTCGTCTTCGTGTAAGGGATAAGAACGGATCTACAGCAGAAGCAGTTTACCAACCTACAGTGATTCAAGTAATTCCAACTAGCACCGATGCGACTAGCACTGGTCCTCAAGGTATTCCACAATCAGGTACACCTACTTTCACTCCTGGCGACTCAGCTGTTCCAATTGACATGGATAGTCCAATGACCTTTGAAGACGGTCATCCTAAGAAGACTGTTCAGCAAGTAGGGGAATTCACTATCAACTCGGATGGTTCTATCACCTTTACTCCTGAGAAACAGTATGTTGGCACACCAACACCAGTTACAGTAAAACGTGTGGATAAGAATGGAACCCCGGTAACGGCTACATACATTCCAACCGTTACCAAGGTAACTCCGACAGGTACTGGCACCAAGACAGAAGGCCTGCAAGGTCAGGTTCAAAAAGGTCAAGTGACTTTCACGCCAGGACATAAATTGGTTCCATTCCCAGCTGGTTCGACTCCGCTGTTTGATAACAATTCAGCAGTGAAAGAAGTGCCGAATGTCGGTAAGTTCGAAGTGGACGCAGACGGTAAGATTACTTTCACTCCAAACAAACAATTCAAGGGTGAAACACCGGAACTCGAATTGACTCGTGTGGATGCTAATGGCACTCCTATCACCGTCAAATACCAAGCGGTAGTGAAAGAAGTGATTCCAACCAGCACCGATGCGACAAGCACCGGTCCTCAGGGTGTGCCTCAAACCGGTACCCCAAGCTTCCAAGGTGGCGATCCCCTGGTTCCAATCGATGACACAGTAGAGCCAACTTTCGCAGATGGCGGTAAGAAGAAGACCATCCCAGGTCAAGGAACTTATACCATCGCACCAGACGGGGCAGTGACTTTCACGCCAGACAAGCAGTTTGTAGGCAAACCAGATCCAATCACTGTGAAACGTGTTGATAAGAACGGCACACCAGTGACTGCCACTTACAGTCCAGAGTTTACTAAGGTAACGCCAACTGGCACTAACGCAACTAGCACAGGTCCGCAAGGTGTTCCTCAAACGGGTACCCCAACCTTCACAGGTGGTAATCCACTTGTTCCAATTGATGAAACAGTAGAGCCTACCTTTGAAGATGGAAGTAAAGAGAAGAACATTCCAGGCCAAGGAACTTACACTATCACTCCAGATGGGGCAGTGACCTTCACTCCTGAGAAGCAATTCGTAGGCAAGCCAGATCCAGTTACTGTGAAACGTGTTGATGAGAACGGTACACCAGTGACTGCCACTTACAGTCCAGAGTTCACGAAAGTGATTCCTACAGGTTCCAACGCGACGAGCACAGGTCCTCAGGGTGTTCCACAAACCGGCACCCCAACCTTTGCGGGTGGCGATCCATTGGTTCCAATCGATGAAACAGTAGAGCCAAGCTTCGAAGATGGAAGCAAGAAGAAGACTATTCCAGGTCAAGGAACATATACCATCACTCCAGATGGCGCAGTGACTTTCACTCCAGACAAGCAATTTGTGGGTAAACCAGATCCAATCACTGTGAAGCGAGTAGATAAGAACGGTACACCAGTGATAGCGACATACAGTCCAGAGTATACTAAGGTAACTCCGACTGGTAAAGATACCACATCTACAAATATCAAGGGTCATGTTCAAACCGGCAAACCTGTCTTCGAAGCAGGTGATCCATTGGTGCCAATTGATGAAACCGTTGCGCCAACCTTTGAAGACGGAAGCAAGGAAAAGACCATTCCGGGTCAGGGAACCTATACTATCGCACCAGACGGTACAGTCACTTTCACTCCAGAAGCTGATTTCCTTGGTCAGGGAAGCGGTGTGACTCTTGTCCGTCGTGATAAGAATGGCACCTCAGTGACGGCTAGCTATGTTCCAACCGTGGTTGAACCATCAACCAGCAAGGACAGTGTGTCCAGCGGTCGCAAGGGTCAAGCTCAAACGGGAACGCCAACCTTTGAAGGGGCGATTGACCAGGCGGTAGCACCAACCTTTGCGGATGGCAGTACTGAAAAGGTTGTTCCAGGTCAAGGTACTTACACGATTGCGCCAGATGGCACTGTGACCTTTGTACCGGAAACGGGCTTTGTCGGTCAAGCTGATGGCGTGACAGTGATTCGCAAAGATCGTAATGGTCAGACGATTTCAGCGGTTTACATTCCGACTGTGACAGAAGATCCTGTTCAGCCAGAGCGAACGATTACGCCTGCACCACCGTCTCTTTCTAAGAGTGAGGGAGCACAATCTCTTCCTAAGACCGGTACAGAAGAAAACTCCTACATAGCAGCAAGCTTACTTGCGGGAGTATCAGGTTTAGGACTGATTGGCTTAGCGAAGAGGAAAAAAAGTCTGAAGGCTAAAATTTAAGAATTTGGGTTTCTTAGATACTAAAATAAAAGGGAAAAGATTCGTTAGTGAATCTTTTTTCTTTATATCCAAAGAGAAAAACTCTTAAAAACTTCATAATAATAGCATTTCTAAAATATTAAATATTAAAGTAGAATCTGAAATATCCTTAGATTTATTTAATTTATAAGGATTTTTCTATGGTTTATTTTTTCTTTTGTTTTAAAAAATAGACTGCAAAGCGCTTTATGTCCATTTTTAAAAAATTTTATATAATTATAGTTATATATATAGCTAATTAAAACGGAATGTTGTATAATAAAACTATTGTAACTAGATGATTATTTAGGAGATTATTATGGGAAAAGATTTATTCAATCCTCACCTGCGTAAGTTTTCGATTCGAAAACTAAACGTCGGTGTTTGTTCTGTGCTCTTGTCAACCCTGCTTCTTTTGGGAGCAGCGGCACAAGTTAGTGCTGACGAAGCTAGTGATTCTGGTGTCCAAAACGAAGTTTCGCAAACAGGAATAGCCGAATCATCAGTGAATTCTGCTGAAACTGTTGCTTCTGAACATATACAAGCAAAAGAAAGTTCAGCACTTGCTTCTGCTACTGAGATTCCTCAATCAGATGATAATCCTAGTCCAAGAAGCTCAGAGCCTGAGAAAGTTGAAGGATCTACTGAATCTACAGCAACTAAATCAGTTGAGAATACTCAACCAATCACTGTTCACCCAGAAATATCTAACGCGGCTGTCGTGGCTGAAAAGTCAGAAGCAATAGCAGATGTATCTCAGCCTAATCGCTCTCGTCGTGTGAGACGGGATGCTACACCTACTGGACAACAGAACAGCCTAACAACAGGAGTTACGATAGGTACTGGACCAGCTGGGGCAGATGATGCTACCTCTACGCCACGAGTACCTAAACCAAGCTTGGAGGAATCTGTCAAGAAAGATAGTACCCAATTAGCCAAACAGATTACTTGGCTTGATTTTTCGGATACTGCAAGTTGGAAAGGATTGGATTCACGAGGCGGACTCCAAGTAGGAACTACCTTTAAAAAGGAAATTTCACCGGGCTATGAAGTAACCCTGACGGTCACTGAGCTTAAACCTTTTAACTCGACTGAAACTTATAGAAAACGGGTTGAAGGAACACCGACAGCAAATACTTATGACCCAAATGCTCAGAATGGATATTTAAAGTCTGCAGCAAAGTATGGTCAAACCCCTCCTTCGGTGACAGGAGCTATTCAGAATCAATGGACTGCCATCCGTGATCAAGGGTTCAATACGCAAGGACGAAAGACCCAGCTGGTTTACCCAGAGAACTCAACCAACTGGGGAGTAAAATTCCAAATTGAAGCTACCTATCTAGGCAAGCGCGTAGCCCCTACGGTGGTTATGGCCGATGGTGAAGATGCCAACCCAGGTGAATTTGCTATCTTCACTACTAACGGAGAAGGATGGGAATATCTCGGTGAATGGAAGAATAAGAGTACTGCCAAAGAAGCCTATACCGTTATTACCAAGCAAATGTTGGATGATGAAAATGTAAAGAGAAGAGGTCTCTTAATCTTAAGAGATACAAGCGTAGACTGGTATAAATACCTCAGTCCGGATACAGTGACAGGTGGCTTGGGGACTCAGGTCTTTGGGCCAAACCGCTCTAACGAACGGACGGTTCCTGTGGTGATGACGCGTGGGGCATCTGAAGTAGGTTTCTATGTAGCATCATCTGGGCAACAGGCTATGATGATGGGATTCTTAGTGGTGGATGGCAGTGATGCGCCAGCGACTTATGGCGAAGCCTTCCATACCATTTCAGGTCGTGATTCTCTGACTGGTAAGTTAATTAATCAGCCTTACTTAGGGACTACTCCAGCAGACATTGATGTTGATACAGCTAATAATTGGGTTCTGGATGATAAAAAGGAACACAAGGACGAGGGGGCCAGCCAATTACTAGCGGACGATCAATTAAGTGCTTCTAATGATTTGCTTGATTTAGACAAAGCAAAAAATGGAACTTACACAATTAAAATCAAAGCTAACCCAAATGGCAATGCTAAATCTTATGTCAAGGCATGGATAGACTTCAATAATGATGGAGTCTTTAATGAAAGCGAAGGTAGCAACCTACAAGAGATTACAGCTGCTGGTGACTATACCTTGACCTTCAATGCCAACCCAAATATTATTGGTGGCCAAGTGGACAAATTGGGTATGCGTTTCCGAATTGCGACTAATAAAGGCGATATTGAGCAACCAACCGGTATTGCCTTTAGCGGTGAAGTAGAAGATATGCTCTTGCACCGCATTTATCCTCCAAAGGGGGAGAAGCAGACTACAGACGGCTTTACAGGCGAGACTCAAACTGCTGTCCTTCACTTCACACCTAAAGGAACGGATCGCTCAGACGACAGTGTCAATGCAGTTATGAGCACCCAAGCGCCTCAGGTTTTGGATAAGCAAGGCCAAGTTCTGACAGCCGTTGATGGCAACTATATTCGTCCAGAAGGTACCTATCACTTGACCGTCAAGGACAATGATGTGCAAGTTGCCTTCACACCAAATGCTGCCTTTTCTGGAACTGCTGATGGAATTAATATTCGTTGGAGTGACAGCAATGGCACCTCGACTGGTTGGACTTCGACGGATGCTTCTGACCCTAATAAAAATGATCAGTTGAATAACATGGACGGCCGTTATGTGCCAACAGTCCGTAAGATTCCAAACTACGAATCAAGTGGTCTTCAGGGACTGGAACAAAATAAAACGCTAGTCTTTAATGATGATGATGCGAATACGACCCCTGTCATGCCAGAAGCTACTCGTCCGGCTAGCTTTGTGGATGCTAACGGTCAGCCGTTAGCAGGCAACACGGTGCCAGCCATGTCCAATGGCCAGCAAGTCGGGACCTATGAATTGGATCCAAATACCGGCCAAGTGACCTTCAAGCCTATCAAGACTTTTTATGGCACGCCAGACCCAGTGGTAGTTCAAGTCAGTGATACCGACGGTAAAGCACACCGAGCACGTTATCAACCTAAGGTAACCCAAGTAACGCCAAGAAGTACCAATGCTGAATCAACTGGTCTTCAAGGTCAAGCACAAAGTGGTAAGCCAACTTTCACTGCAGGTGACCAACAAATCCCAATTGACATGAGCAAAGCCATGACTTTTGAAAATGGGACGGACACCTTGGAAGTAGCTAATGAAGGAACTTATACTATCAATTCAGATGATACCATTACCTTCAAGCCACTTAAGCAATTCACTGGCAAGGCAACACCGGTTACAGTCAAACGTGTCGATGCCAACGGCACAGAAGTGACTGCAACCTATACACCGAACGTGACCAAGGTCACACCAACCAGCACACCTGCTACTTCATCAGGTCCTCAAGGTGTTCCACAAACAGGAACGCCAGTCTTCAAGGAGGGCGATCCAGCGGTCCCAATCGATATGACCAAGCAAATGACCTTTGACGATGGTCAACCTAAGAAGATTGTTGCGGGCGTAGGGGAATACACCATCAATTCAGATGGATCTATTACCTTTACTCCAGATAAGAAATATGTTGGAACCCCAGCCTCGGTGACGGTCAAACGAGTTGACGAAAATGGCACCGAAATAAGAGCAACCTATACGCCAACCGTGACGGAAGTGACGCCAAGAAGTACCAATGCCGTTTCAAGCGGCTTGCAAGGACAACAACAAAGTGGCAAGCCGATCTTCACCCCAGGCGACAAAGCTGTGCCGATTGATATGGCCCAACCAATGACCTTTGAAGATAATCAAACAACTAAGAAGGTAGACAAGGTTGGGACTTATGTCATTGAGTCAGATGGCTCGATTACTTTCACGCCAGACAAACAATACGTCGGAACCCCAGCTCCAGTGACAATCAAACGAGTAGACACAAATGGAACAGAAGTGACGGCTGCTTACACACCAACCGTGACGCGTGTCACACCAAGAAGCATCAATGCTGAATCAACCGGTCTCCAAGGTCAACCGCAAAGTGGCAAGCCGACCTTTACCCCAGGTGACCAAGCAGTTCCAATCGATATGACCAAGCCCATGACTTTTGAAAATGGGACTGACACGTTAGTAGTAGCTGATCAAGGAACTTATACCATTAATTCAGACGGTTCCATTACCTTTAAGCCGGAGAAGAAATTTACTGGTAAGGCAACACCAGTCACGGTCAAACGTGTAGATGCGAATGGAACCGAAGTGACAGCTAAATATACTCCTACTGTTGAAGAAGTTATTCCAAACGCAACTGGCGATCAGACTGAAGGTCCACAAGGATTGGTTCAGAATGGTAAGATTACTTTTGAAGCCGGAAGACCAGAAGTTGGTTTTTCAGCAGATAATCCGCCAGTTTTTGACACTGGTACCAATGTGAAAGAAATTGAAAATGTTGGCAAGTTTGAAGTGGATATTGATGGTAATATTACCTTTACACCGGTTAAGACTTTTGTAGGTAAAACACCAGAAATTGAAGTCAGTCGTGCAGATGTCAACGGTACCGTTGCTAAGGCAAAATATCAAGCAACAGTAACGGCTGTAAAGCCAACTGGTGTTGGAAACAAGACAGAAGGCCTGCAAGGTCAAGTTCAAGAAGGTAAAGTGACCTTCACCCCAGGGCATGACTCTGTTCCGTTCCCTGCGAATTCAACACCATTGTTTGATAATAATTCAACAGTGAAAGAAGTACAGAATGTCGGTAAGTTTGAAGTAGATGCAAATGGTAAAGTGACCTTCACGCCAGACAAGCAGTTTAAGGGTGAGACACCGGAACTTGAATTGACTCGCACCGATGCTAATGGCACTCCTGTTACAGTCAAATACCAAGCAGTGGTGAAAGAAGTGGTTCCAAGAGGCACCGATGCGACTAGCACAGGTCCTCAGGGTGTTCCGCAAACAGGTAGTCCAAGCTTCCAAGGTGGTGATTCACTGGTTCCAATTGATATGGATTCTCCAATGACATTTGAAGATGGCCAGCCTAAGAAGACTGTTCAGGGAGTGGGAGAATATACCATCAATTCAAATGGTACTATCACCTTTACTCCAGACAAACAGTATGTTGGCACACCAACACCAGTCACAGTAAAACGTGTGGATAAGAACGGAACGGAAGTGACTGCGACCTATACGCCAACGGTAACACGAGTAACGCCTACTAGTACCAATGCTGAATCAACCGGTCTCCAAGGTCAGCCGCAAAGTGGCAAGCCGACCTTTACCCCAGGTGACCAAGCGGTTCCAATCGATATGACCAAACCAATGACCTTTGAAAATGGAACTGACACTTTAGTAGTGGCTAATCAAGGAATTTATACCATTAATTCAGATGGTTCCATTACCTTCGCCCCAGATAAGCAATTCACTGGCAAGGCGACTCCAGTGACGGTCAAACGTGTAGATGCTAACAGCACAGAAATAACTGCTACTTATACCCCAGAAGTTACCAAAGTAACCCCAACTGGCACCAATGCTGAATCGACTGGTCTCCAAGGTCAACCGCAAAGTGGCAAGCTGACCTTTACCCCAGGTGACCAAGCAGTTCCAATTGACATGGATTCTCCAATGACTTTCGAAGATGGTCAGCCTAAGAAGACTGTTCAGGGAGTGGGGGTATACACTATTAACTCAGATGGTTCTATCACCTTTACTCCTGAGAAACAGTATGTTGGCACACCGACACCAGTTACAGTAAAACGTGTAGATAAGAATGGAACTGAAGTAACCGCTACCTACACTCCAACCGTTACTAAGGTTACACCGGTAGGTACTAATGCGACTAGCACAGGCCCTCAGGGCGTTCCACAAACTGGTACCCCAACCTTCCAAGGTGGTGATCCACTGGTTCCAATCGATGAAACAGTAGAGCCTATCTTCGCAGATGGTAATAAGGAAAAAGTGATTCCAGGTCAGGGAACTTACACGATTGCACCAGATGGTGCAGTAACCTTCACACCAGACAAGCAATTCGTAGGCAAACCAGATCCAATCACTGTGAAACGTGTTGATAAAAACGGCACTCCAGTAACGGCTACCTATAGTCCAGAGTTTACTAAGGTAACTCCAACTGGTACTGATGTCAAGACAGAAGGCCTGCAAGGTCAAGTTCAAGAAGGTAAAGCGACCTTCACACCAGGGCACGACTCTGTTCCATTCCCTGCTGGTTCAACTCCGCTGTTCGATAACAATTCAACAGTTAAAGAAGTGCCGAATGTTGGTAAGTTTGAAGTGGATGCTAATGGCAAGGTTACCTTTACGCCAGATAAGCAGTTCAAGGGTGAAACACCAGAGCTTGAATTGACTCGTGTGGATGCCAATGGCACTCCAGTAACCGTCAAGTACCAAGCGGTAGTGAAAGAAGTGGTTCCAACCGGCACTGATGCGACTAGCACTGGTCCTCAAGGTCTTCCGCAAACTGGCACTCCAACTTTTGCGGGTGGTGACCCACTAGTTCCGATTGATGAAACAGTGGAGCCAACCTTCGAAGATGGCAGCAAGGAGAAGAAGATTCCAGGTCAAGGAACATATACCATCACTCCGGATGGTGCAGTGACTTTCACACCAGACAAGCAGTTTGTAGGCAAGCCAGATCCAATAACAGTGAAGAGAGTAGATAAGAATGGTAGCCCAGTAACGGCTACCTACAGCCCAGAGTTTACTAAGGTTACGCCAATCGGCACCAACGCAACCAGCACTGGTCCTCAGGGTGTTCCACAAACCGGCACCCCAACCTTTGCGGGTGGTGATCCACTGGTTCCGATTGATGAAACCGTTGAGCCAACCTTTGCGGATGGAAGTAAAGAAAAAACCATTCCAGGTCAGGGCACCTACACGATTGCCCCAGATGGCGCAGTGACCTTCACTCCAGACAGGCGGTTTGTAGGTAAACCAGATCCAGTGACTGTGAAACGCGTTGATAAAAACGGAACGGAAGTGACTGCTACCTATAGTCCAGAGTTTACGAAAGTAACGCCAACAGGAACAGGCGACAAGACAGAAGGCCTGCAAGGTCAAGTCCAAGAAGGCAAAGTCACCTTTACTCCAGGCCATGACTCAGTGCCATTCCCAGTTGACTCGACTCCGCTGTTTGATAACAATTCAACAGTGAGAGAAGTGCCAAATGTCGGTAAGTTCGAAGTGGATGCAGATGGCAAGGTTACTTTTACTCCAGACAAACAGTTCAAGGGCGAAACGCCAGAACTCGAATTGACTCGTACGGATGCCAATGGCACCCCTGTTACAGTCAAGTACCAAGCGGTAGTGAAAGAAGTGATTCCTTCAGGTGCCAATGCGACCAGCACTGGTCCTCAGGGTGTTCCACAAACAGGTACTCCAACTTTCCAAGGTGGTGATCCACTGGTTCCAATTGATGACTCAGTAGAGCCTACCTTCGCAGATGGAAGTAAAGAAAAGACCATTCCAGGTCAGGGAACTTACACCATTGCTCCAGATGGGGCAGTGACTTTCACACCAGAAAAGCAATTTGTGGGTAAACCAGATCCAATCACTGTGAAGCGAGTAGATAAGAACGGTACACCAGTGATAGCGACATACAGTCCAGAGTATACTAAGGTAACTCCGACTGGTAAAGATACCACATCTACAAATATCAAGGGTCATGTTCAAACCGGCAAACCTGTCTTCGAAGCAGGTGATCCATTGGTGCCAATTGATGAAACCGTTGCGCCAACCTTTGAAGACGGAAGCAAGGAAAAGACCATTCCGGGTCAGGGAACCTATACTATCGCACCAGACGGTACAGTCACTTTCACTCCAGAAGCTGATTTCCTTGGTCAGGGAAGCGGTGTGACTCTTGTCCGTCGTGATAAGAATGGCACCTCAGTGACGGCTCGCTATGTTCCGACTGTGGTTGAATCATCAACTAGCAAGGACAGTGTATCCAGTGGCCGCAAGGGCCAAGCTCAAACGGGCACGCCAACTTTTGAAGGGGCGATTGACCAGGCAGTAGCACCGACCTTTGCGGACGGCAGCACAGAGATGGTTGTCCCAGGAGAAGGAACTTATCGGTTCACTATGCTAGGGGCAGTGACCTTCGTACCGGAAGCAGACTTTGTTGGAACTGCTCGCGGAGTCGTCGTGAAGCGTTCAGATATTTATGGAAATACCGTGACGGCTACCTATACCCCAACTGTTTTGGGAAGCACGGCCACAGAAGATACCGGTAGCACCGCTCTCAAAGGCCAGCCGCAGACTGGTAAACCAATCTTTGAAGGAGACGTGGATCCAACCGTTCCTCCAACTTTCGAGGATGGCAGTACTGAAAAGGTTGTTCCAGGCCAAGGAACTTACACGATTGCGCCAGATGGCACAGTGACCTTTGTACCGGAAACTGGCTTTGTCGGTCAAGCTGACGGCGTGACTGTCATTCGCAAAGACCGCAATGGTCAGACGATTTCAGCAGTCTACGTTCCGACTGTGACAAAAAATCCTGTTCAGTCAGAGCGGACGATTACGCCTGCACCACCATCTCTTTCTAAGAGTGAGGATGCAAAATCCCTTCCTAAGACTGGTACAGAAGAAACCTCATATTTAGCAGCAAGCTTGCTTGCGGGAGTATCAGGTTTGGGACTGTTTGGCTTAGACAAGAGAAAGAAAAAGTCTGAAGACTAACATAGGCTTGAAGAAATTCCGTTAATAAACTAGAAGAATTTCGGAAAAGCTCAAAAACAGGTAGAACTTATGTTCTACCTGTTTTTTTTTAACAAAAAATTGTTGGAATTAATAGAAAGAATAGAAAGCTTCAGCTAGCTAATGACCGTCCTGCTCCTAAGTCAGTTTGATAGTTAAAGAGGGTAACTTTATATCTTCATGCTTTTAATTTTCTCTTCATCTGGTGTGACGCGCAAGGTTTTCTGGCCCGTATAGGTGACAAATCCTGGCTTTCCACCGGTTGGTTTATTGAGTTTTCTAGTCTCAATCATATCAACTTGGACCAGATTGGAGAGTCTGGCCTTGGAGAAGTAGGCCGCTAGCTCGGCAGCGTCTGTCTTGACCTCATCGCTAGGCTGAAGATTGCCTGTGATGACCACATGACTGCCTGGAATATCCTTGGCGTGAAACCAAAGCTCGTCCTTCTTGGCCATCTTAAACGTCAGCACATCATTTTGTAGATTGTTACGTCCAACCAGGATAATGGTTTGGCCATCTGTTGCCAAATATTTCTCCGGTTTCTGCCTTTTTTGGATTTTCTCTCTCTGGCGTCGGCGGATAAATCCAGTCTGGATTAGTTCCTCTCGTATTTCTGCAATTTCAGTCAGGCTGGCCTGAGCAAGAGCTATTTCCACGCTCTCTAGGTAGAGAATCGTAGTCCGTGTCTCCTCAATCAAGCTGGTCAGGTGTTTGACGGCTTCCTTGAGCTTCTGGTAACGTTTGAAATAGCGCTGGGCATTTTGGTTGGGAGTCAGGGCCTTGTCAAGCGAGATAATAATCTTCTCACCTGTATAGTAATTATCCAACTCAACCTGGTCCTGATCGTTAGGTACCTGATGGAGAAAGGTAGTTAAGAGCTCCCCTTTTTGGCGGAATTCTTCTGCATTCTCCGTTGCTAGGAGCTCTTCCTCTTGCTTGCCCAGCTTTTTCCGGTTCTTTTCCAACTCATTTTCTACTCGGCGAATCAGTTCGCTGGCCTGCTGGTTGACCCGATCTCGCTCTGCTTTGTCCTTATAGAAAGAGTCCAAAAGCTCGGATAGCGTGGACATTTGGGTCTTGCTGTCGGAAAATAGCAGAGCAGAGAAGGATTTTTCGGTTAGGCTTGGCTGAGTCGGACTGGCAAAGAAGGCTCGGAAAGTTTTGAGCTTGTCAGCTGTCAGACGATCACTGAGTTCAGTAGCCGTATCCCGACCCAATCCCTGAAAAATTTGCTGCAGGCGTTTGGGCTCTAAATCCTCAGTATGTAGGATTTCAAAGAGTTTTTCATCGCCCACAGTGAAAGGGTTGAGACTGCTTGGCTGAGGTGGTGCAACATAAGTTGAACCTGGCAGGATAGTTCGGTAGCTATTTTGAGAAAATCCGACATGTTTGATGGCTTCAATAATCTTACCGCTAGCCTTGTCCAAGAGAATGATGTTGCTGTGCTTGCCCATGATTTCAATAACCAGAGTCACAGCCACGCTATCGCCGATTTCGTTCTTATTGGAGACGCTGATTTCCAAAATCCGGTCATTCTCCACTTGCTGGATTGCTTCAATGACAGCGCCCTGCAGGTATTTGCGCATCACCATGATAAAGGTATTGGGAATAGCTGGATTTTCAAAAGTAGTCTCAGTCAGCTGGACGCGCCCAAAGACAGAGTGGGCTGATAGGAGTAGCTTATGGCTTTTGCGATTACTACGAATTTGTAAAACCAGCTCCTGTTCAAAGGGCTGATTAATCTTCTGGATGCGGCCGCCCACTAATTCGTGGCGAAGTTCCTCAGTCATGTGATGTAAAAAAAATCCGTCGAAAGACATGCTTATCTCCTTGAAAGTTACTATAGAAAATTATAACAAAAAAATAAGGTAAAAGCTTCTAAAGTCTCGGCAAAAAGCAATTTAATTTTTTCCTATAACTGCCTCTATAAATCAAATCCGAACATTTTATAAAAATTTTCAAAAAGGTCTTGACATCTTTTCAGGAAAAACTTAAAATATAGGAAATTAGAAAAGTAGTAGATGCATTTGTTTTTAGCGAGCTTGTGGGTGGTGGAAATGAGCAGCAAATCTTTATGAAATTGGGCTAATGGATAAAATGAATTTGAAACAATAAGAATTCGGTAGGCACACCTTACAGTGCAGCTTGTTTGATGACAAGACAGAGATATGGAGAATACTATCTTTTTTCCATAATTGAGGTGGCACCGCGATTTTCGCCCTCACACAGAATACCTGTGTGAGGATTTTTTGTTGCTTATTATAAAAAACAAGGAGAATTGCCTATGTTTAAACGATGGCGTCCCTAGGGATTATACAGAAAAAATATAAAACATAGAAATGGAGAAAGAACATGAAAAACAAACGATTAGTAACTATCTTAGGCCTTTTGGCCGTTTTGGCAATCGGTGGGATTGTCTATTCCAGCTTGAACAGCAAAGGCAACACTACTAAGACTAGTAGTGATAGTCAGACAGTCAAGGTAGGCGTGCTGCAGTATGTCAGCCACCCTTCGCTGGATTTGATTTACAAGGGGATTCAGGATGGTCTGGCTGAGGAAGGCTATAAGGGCGGCAAGATTAAGATTGACTTTATGAATGCTGAGGGCGATCAGAGTAAGGTCTCTACTATGAGTAAGCAGTTGGTTTCCAATGACAACGATGTGCTGATTGGGATTGCGACTCCGTCTGCACAAGGACTGGCAGCAGCTACTAAGGACAAGCCTATCGTCATGGGAGCTATCACAGATCCGGTCGGAGCGAACCTAGTGAAAAATCTGGACAAGCCAGGTGGCAATATCACTGGTGTCTCTGACCGCAATCCAGCTAAGCAACAGCTAGAGCTGATTAAAAAATTGACTCCAGATGTCAAAACTATCGGTGCGCTATACTCTAGCAGTGAAGATAACTCCAAAGCTCAGGTAGAAGAATTCAAAAAATTGGCTGAAGAGGCAGGCTACAAGGTAGAGGAATACTCTGTTCCTTCGACCAATGAAATTGCTTCAACCATGAATGTCATGACTGGCAAGGTTGACGCTATCTGGATTCCAATTGACAATACCATTGCATCAGCTTTTGCGACAGTTGTGTCCAGCAATAAAGAAGCTAAGAAACCAATTTATCCAAGTGCGACAGCCATGGTAGAAGAAGGTGGTCTTGCCTCTGTCGTTGTAGACCAGTATGACCTAGGTGTTGCGACTGGTAAAATGGCAGCTAAAGTCTTAAAAGGTGCTAAACCTGCTGATACTGCAGTAGATATTTTTGATACTGGTAAATCTGTTATCAATACCAAAAATGCGAAAGAACTTGGCATTACTGTGCCAGAAGATGTTTTGAAAGAAGCAGGACAAGTGATTAAATAGAAAGAAAGGGAGTCTGTTGTTTAACAGACTTCTTTTTCTCGATTGTCTCTTCTTGTAAAACCTTTCTCGCAGTTGTATAATAGAATTGGCTCAAGTGAATGGGAAGAGCAAATGAAGTGCAGTTTGCTCCAGTCGATTTTACGAAGAGATAGAAGCGGAAAGGGAGTTAGTCAAGATAGAATGGAAGAAGATATTCAAAAAAACCGCTATATGGGATCGGTCAAGGTTGGCCCCAAGGGGCAGATTGTCATTCCAAAAGAAGTGAGAGATATGTTTGAAATTCAACCTGGGGATGCTCTGGTCCTCTTTGCAGATGCCCAGCAAGGTATTGCCATCCAGCGTTACGAGCTCTATGAAGATCTATTTAATCAGACCTTCAATGGAGACAAAAGTTCAAAAAGTGATTTATAAAATCGGAATCTGCTCAAGCAGATTTTTTCTTTTGCTTTTATTTGCTACTACTAATGAATAGGTGTATAATAAGTATAATAAGTTATACAAATTATACCAAATTCTTTTGAGATTGAGTTTAAATAGCTTAGTTTTTAGCTAAATGAATAAGTTATGACTAGCTTTAGATGTCAAAGTCTTATCTTTAAATAACATTTCGTTTTTTATTTCCTCATATCTGATGAAAGGAGATGTCCTTATGTATGCAGTTGAGATGCAGGATTTGACTAAGCAATACGGCTCAAAGACGGTTGTTGATGGTTTGAATCTAAAAATTGAAGAAGGTGAATTCTTTGCCATGCTGGGGTCTAATGGTGCGGGGAAGACAACAACGATTAAGATGCTGTCCTGTCTAGTTGAACCGACAGCAGGAGATGCCCTAATGCTAGGTCATAGCATTCGCAAGGAGGAAGATGCTGTCAAGGAAGTGATTAATGTTTCACCTCAGGAAACAGCTGTTGCACCCAAGCTGACGGTCAAGGAGAATCTGGAGATGATTGCGCGTCTTTATGGATTTTCTAAGGAAGAAGCGGCGCAAAAGACAGAGCATCTGATGGAGACATTTGACCTGACGGATAGGCAGCATGATCGGGCCAAGTCCCTGTCAGGTGGCTGGCAGCGCAAGCTCAGTATTGCAATGGCTCTAATCAGTCAGCCCAAGATTTTGTTTCTGGACGAACCGACCTTGGGGCTGGATGTACGGGCTAGAAGGGAGTTATGGAAGAATATTGAGCAGCTAAAGGGAAAAGTTACAGTAATTCTAACCACCCATTATCTAGAAGAAGCAGAGGCTTTGGCCGACCGACTTTGCATTATGGATAAGGGAGTGGTGCAGATCTTGGGAACAGCAGAGGAAATTATCCAAGCTTCCGGCAAGAAGGATTTTGAAGAGGCCTTTCTGTCCTATACGGAAGGAGGGGAATTAACATGAGAGCCTTTATTTTTGCTAAGCGTAATTTCAAAGAGATCATGCGTGATTATGTCAGCAGTCTGATGGGAATTGGTTTTCCGGTCTTTCTGATTATTGCCCTGTCCTTGATGAAGCAGAGTCTCAAAGGGATGCCAGCTATCTTTTCCATTGAAAATTTTGCTCCTAGTATGATGGTATTTGGTGCTTCCTGGCTGACTATTTTTGTCGGCAGTTTAATGGCCACGGACCGCAATAGCTCTTTTCTCATGCGTCTCCTATCTACACCGCTTAGAAGTGTGGATTATATCTTAGGGTATTCGATTCCAGTTCTGCCTCTGGCTCTTTTACAGGGCATAGCCAGTTTTGCGACTGCAATGATTTTTGGCTTATCCTTAAATTTGGGAACTTTTTATGCCCTCTTGGTTTTGATTCCCGTGGCTTTGTTCTTTATTTCCTTGGGCTTGCTTTTAGGATCAGCCTTCTCTAGCAGTAATGCAGTTAGTGGTTTTGGAACTATTCTTGTCAATGCCACGGTTTTTCTCAGTGGAGCAGTGCTTCCGATTAAGATGATAGGAGGTGGTTTTGAAGCATTTTGCAATGCCTTGCCATTTGCCCATGCAGCAAAGGCTGTTCAGTTGGCATTGGCTCAAGATTTGAATTCGCTTTTGCCTCATCTGTTTTGGGTTCTGCTCTATGCTTTCCTATTCTTTATCCCTTCTGTCTGGATTTTCAAAAAGAGGATGAAAGGGTAGAGGTTTAGTTCAATGTAGAAATCAGCTGGATTAGCTTGCGAAATGTTTAGAAATCTGTTAGAATGAAATATAATTAAATAGCAATCCGCAAGACCAGTAACCTAGGGGAAGTTTAACAGGGAGGGGAGCCAGCGACTGAAAGCTCTCTAGATGAAAGCTAGGCGAATTCACTTGCTCTAGGATTGATAAGTAAGGTCTGGCTTGCCAGATAAAAAACGGATGGTACCGCGTGTCAACGCTCCGCTTATGGAGATTGGCGCGCTTTTTTATTTTGGAGGGAAAATGACGAAAACGATTGAAGAACAACTAAAAAGCCTGCGTGAAGAGACTCTAGCTTCTCTCAAGCAGCTCAAGGCTGAGAATCAAAAGGAACTGCAGGACTTGCGTGTAGCAGTCTTGGGTAAGAAGGGGTCGCTGACTGAAGTCCTGAAAGGGATGAAGGATATTTCAGCTGAAATGCGGCCGATTATCGGTAAGCATGTCAATGAAGCGCGTGATATTCTGACAGCAGCCTTTGAAAAGACTGCTCAAGAGATGGAAGAGCAATTAGTAGCTCTGAAACTGGCTGAGGAATCCTTGGATGTGACCCTGCCAGGCCGTCAAATTCCGGTTGGGAACCGTCATATTCTTAGCCAGACTAGTGAAGAAATTGAAGATATCTTCATCGGGATGGGCTATCAGGTCGTGGACGGCTTTGAAGTGGAGAAGGACTATTACAACTTTGAGCGGATGAATCTGCCTAAGGACCACCCAGCACGGGATATGCAGGACACTTTCTACATTACAGAGGAGATTCTGCTCAGAACCCACACCAGTCCGGTGCAGGCGCGAGCTATGGATGCTCATGACTTTTCTAAAGGGCCACTCAAGATGATCTCACCAGGGCGCGTTTTCCGCCGGGATACCGATGATGCGACTCACTCACACCAGTTCCATCAGATTGAAGGCTTGGTGGTTGGAGAAAATATTTCCATGGCAAACCTGCAAGGAACGCTGCAGCTAATTGTCCAGAAGATGTTCGGTGAAGACCGCAGTATCCGTCTGCGTCCATCTTACTTTCCATTCACTGAACCATCTGTTGAAGTGGATGTTTCCTGCTTTAAGTGTGGCGGCGCCGGCTGTAATGTCTGCAAGAAGACCGGCTGGATTGAGATTATGGGAGCTGGTATGGTGCATCCGCGCGTGTTGGAAATGAGCGGCATTGATGCAGAGAAATACTCTGGATTTGCCTTTGGTCTTGGCCAAGAGCGGGTAGCTATGCTCCGCTACGGTATCAACGACATTCGTGGCTTCTACCAAGGAGATATTCGTTTTTCTCAGCAGTTTAAGTAGAAACCTGTATTCATAGATGCAGCTTTTCTGAGAAAGGAGTGCAGTATGCTAGTCAGAGTTAAGAAAGAAGAAGCGAGCCTCCTGCGAGAGTTGGAAGTCGCGACCTATCAAGAAACCTTTGGTCCATTTATCAAGGAAGCTGATATGGCTCATTATTTTGACAATGAGCTGTCACTTGCAACTATCGAAAAGGAGCTGTCGAATCCTGAGTCAGAGACTTATTTTGTTGTCAAAGACGGTGAAATTGCTGGTTTTCTCAAGTTTAACTGGGGACAGGCTCAAACGGAGCACGAATTGCCACAGGCCTTTGAGGTTCAGCGAATCTATGTCTTGAAAGCCTATCATGGTCAAGGCCTGGGCAAGGAGATGTTTGAATTTGCCTTGGAAGAAGCCGAGAAACGAAGCTTTGACT
The DNA here is from genome assembly GCF_963528215.1 of uncultured Streptococcus sp. Taxonomy (GTDB): domain Bacteria; phylum Bacillota; class Bacilli; order Lactobacillales; family Streptococcaceae; genus Streptococcus. Next base: position 70,026 of record NZ_CAURVL010000005.1, on the reverse strand, counting down.
GGGTCTGGCTGGGCGTTTGGGAAAAGAATTTTAGAGCTCAAGATTTTTACTTTAAATACGGCTTTGAAAAATTCAGTCAGCACGACTATATCACTGGTGAGACAGTAGACACAGACTGGCTGCTGCGCAAGAAATTGAAATAAACAAGAAAATTTAAAGAGAGGAAATGACACGACCTAAAAGCTTTAGATTTAGATGATTTGTTTCTGAAATCAGGATTTCAGACAAATCCCTAAAATTTGGTCGATCAAGTTTCTCAGCGATAGAATAGAGAAAGGAATTGAACCCGGGCTAAAAACTCGGAAAAAAGATAGATTTGCGATCATTCGCCGAATGCTTAGCAAATCTCCTATTTTTCAGTCGTTTTTGACGCCCTTGGTATCTTAAATATGCTAGTAAGTTATAAGTGGTTAAAAGAGTTAGTAGACATTGATGTGGTGAGCGCTGAGCTGGCTGAGAAAATGTCAACGACAGGAATTGAAGTGGAAGGTGTGACATCACCAGCTGCTGGCCTGTCAAAAATTGTTGTTGGTGAGGTGGTATCGTGTGAGGATGTTCCTGATACCCACCTACATGTCTGCCAGGTCGATGTCGGAGAAGAGGAGAACCGTCAGATTGTCTGTGGTGCTCCAAATGTTCGTGCAGGCATCAAGGTTATGGTAGCTTTGCCAGGTGCTCGTATTGCAGACAATTATAAGATTAAAAAAGGGAAAATCCGTGGCTTGGAGTCACTGGGTATGATCTGCTCTCTGGGTGAGCTGGGTATTTCAGACTCAGTTGTGCCAAAGGAATTTGCGGATGGCATTCAAATCCTGCCGGAAGAAGCAGTGCCAGGTGAGGAAGTCTTCTCTTATCTGGACTTGGACGATGAGATTATCGAACTTTCCATCACACCAAACCGAGCTGATGCTCTGTCTATGCGTGGGGTGGCTCATGAAGTGGCTGCCATCTATGACAAGTCAGTCCGTTTCAAAGACTTCCCGCTGGTGGAGAATGAAAAACATGCAGCTGACAGTCTTTCAGTTGCCCTTGAGACAGAGAAAGCCCCTTACTACGCGGCTCGTATCTTGGAAAATGTTACTATTGCTCCAAGTCCGCAGTGGCTGCAAAATCTCCTCATGAACGAAGGAATCCGTCCGATTAACAATGTAGTGGACGTAACTAACTACATCCTGCTCTACTTTGGTCAGCCTATGCATGCCTTTGATCTGGATACGTTTGAGGGCGACCAGATTGTCGTGCGGGAAGCGCGTGCTGGTGAAAAACTGGTGACGCTGGACGGAGAAGAGCGGGAGCTTGAAGTTAGCGACCTAGTCATTACTGTCGCAGATAAGCCTGTTGCTCTGGCTGGTGTTATGGGTGGTCAAGCAACAGAAATCTCTGGCCAGTCTACTCGTGTTGTTTTGGAAGCAGCTGTCTTTGATGGGAAATCAATCCGCAAGACCAGCGGGAGACTTAACTTGCGCTCGGAATCATCTTCCCGCTTTGAAAAAGGCATCAATGTAGCAACTGTCAATGAAGCTTTGGACGCGTCAGCAAGCATGATTGCGGACTTGGCAGGTGCAACCGTTCAGGCTGGTATCGTATCTGCTGGCAGTTTAGACACTAGTGATGTAGAAGTGGTGTCTAGTCTCGCGGATGTCAACCGTGTGCTGGGAACAGACTTGCTTTATACAGATATTGTGGATGTCTTCCGCAGACTTGGCTTTGGCCTGTCAGGAAGTGCTGAACAGTTCACTGTCAGCGTGCCTCGCCGACGCTGGGATATTTCAATCGAAGCAGACCTCTATGAAGAAATTGCCCGCATTTACGGCTATGACAAATTGCCAGCTAGCCTGCCAAAAGATGATGGGACTGCTGGTGAATTGACTGCAACGCAGCAACTGCGCCGTCAAGTACGGACCTTAGCAGAGGGAGCTGGACTGACAGAAATCATCACCTATGCTTTGACGACGCCAGAAAAGGCGGTTGAGTTCACTCTCAATCCTAGCAACTTGACTGAGCTCATGTGGCCGATGACAGTGGAGCGCTCTGTTCTTCGTCAGAACATGGTTTCTGGTATTTTGGACTCCCTAGCCTACAATGTGGCTCGTAAAAATAAGAACCTAGCTCTCTATGAGATTGGAAAAGTCTTTGAGCAGACCGGCAATCCTAAGGAAGAACTGCCAAATGAAATCAATAGCTTTGCCTTTGCTTTGACAGGTCTGGTTAATGAAAAAGACTTCCAGACCAAGCCAGTAGCAGTTGATTTCTTCTATGCTAAGGGTGTAGTGGAAGCACTCTTTGCTAAGTTGGGCTTGACAGCTGAATACACGGCTAACAGCCAGATTAAGAGTTTGCATCCTGGTCGGACTGCTTTGATCTCTATCAATGGCCAGCCTGTCGGCTTTGTCGGCCAAGTCCATCCTGCGACAGCCAAGGCTTATGATATTCCTGAAACTTATGTGGCTGAGCTCAATCTGTCTGCTATTGAAGAGCAGCTCCAGCCAGCGCAGCCATTTACAGAAATCACTAAATTCCCAGCTGTCAGCCGGGATGTGGCCCTCTTGCTCAAAGCAGAAATCACTCACCAAGAGGTTCTTGATGCAATCCAAGCAGCTGGTATCAAGCGCTTGACCGATATTAAGCTCTTTGATATCTTCTCTGGTGACAAGCTAGGTGTCGGCCTCAAATCCATGGCCTACAGCCTGACTTTCCAAAATCCAGAAGCCAGCCTGACTGACGAAGAAGTGGCTAAATACATGGAAAAAATCGAAAAATCTCTGACCGACAAACTTGGGGCAGAGGTGCGCTAATGAATTATTCCCCAGTCATGTGATTGGGGATTTTGATTAATACTCTTCGAAAACCTATTCAAATCATAGTTGATTAGCTTTCTATCTTGGCAAACTTATTACTGGGATGCGAGCAATGATGTAGACGACACGAGAAGAATTCGAAATTGAAAATCAGTAGGGAAAGAAATCATGGAAAATGTAAACCAAATCTCCCAAAGTCAAACTCTTTGGGCTAGAAATAAATATCTGGTTCTCAGTCATTCCAGTAAGATTTATCTGGAAATCCGCCAATATCTGAAAAGTGACTCGGTGGAAGCAGCACATGTTCAAGACTTGATTGATCAGGCGGTGGCCCTGCCTGAAAACCGCGGTCAGGTCAGCAATGCCTTTCAGCATGTTTGGGGCTATTTTAAGAAAAAAGTCAGCACTTCAGAAAAAGAAGATTTTATGCATCTTTTGCTTCGTTACCAATCCGGACAGGCTGAGCAGAAAGACTTGGTAGGAGCTGTAAGGGACCTGCTAGTCAAGTATCCCAATCCTTATCTGCAGCAGTCGACATTGATATTTGAGGATGAATCATGAGGAACTGAAATCCAGGAGAAAGAATAAGCTTGCTCGTCTAGTAGCTTTGGGGGGTGTAGATGATAAGAATAATTTGTTAGGCTCATAAACAATATTATTTTGACTGGTTTCGATAAAGGCTCCACCTCGAGCAAAACGTATCTTTAAGGTATGATTGGAGAAAAAATGTTTTTTACTTATCAGGGAAATAAATTATATTATAAAGTGATTGGTCAAGGAAAGCCAGTCTTGGCAATTCATGGTTTGGGCTGTTCATCTGAATTGATGGAAGGATGTTTGGAACCTATTTTTGAGAAACATGCTGGCTATAAAAGGATTTATTTAGATTTACCTGGCATGGGTAGGTCTGATGCCAATCCTGCTTTTGCAAGTGCGGATGCGATTTTAGAGATGCTCCTGAACTTTATAGAAACTGTAATCGGAGGACACAGCTTTCTCTTAGCTGGAGAGTCTTATGGTGGTTATCTTGCTCGAGGAATTTTGGCTAAGAAAAATTCGCAGATTGATGGTTTGCTGCTTATTTGTCCAGTAGTTGTACCCAATCCGCAAGAAAGAATTCTGCCAAAAGACAGCCTGCTAATTAGAGAGGTAGGTTTTGATATAGCAGGTAAAAGCGAAGATTTCGTTGATTTAGCGATTTTACAGACTAAAGAAACTTATCAACGGTTTGAAAAAGAAATCCTAATTGGGCTTCAGATGATGAATGTTCCCTTTATCCAAAAGCTGCAAGAAAACTATTCTTTTTCGTTTGAAGTGGATCAAGAGATACAGGAAAAGGGCTATGACGAGCCCAGCCTTTTTATAGCAGGAAAGCAGGACCAAGTCGTGGGCTTCCAGCAGTTAGCGCAACTGTCTCACTATTATCCAAGGGCAACCTATGCTGAGATGGATCTTGCCGGTCACAATGCACAGATAGATCAAGAGGCTCTCTTTACTGCCTTAGTTGAAAATTGGCTCAAGCGAATTGAACTTTCCTGATACTACAAGATTTAATATGTTGAACAGGTGCAGATGAAACTGGAGTTCACCAAAGAGATCTAATTCAGTTCCCAATTGATTTTAAAAGCATAGAAAAAAGCGGTCACACCGCTTTTTTGCTTATTATCCCCAGAATTTTTGGGCGATTGCTTGGCCTTGTTTGATTTTTGCCCATTGTTGCTCAATGGTGAGTTCGTTTCCAGAGTCACAAGAGGCGAAGCCACATTGGTGGGAGAGCAGGAGTCGCTCTTTTGGTAGAACAGTTGCTGCTTTCTCGAGGAGGTCTAGGACGCGTTTTTCGTCATCCAAGCTTGTCGTCTTACTGGAGAGCAGTCCTAAAACAACTTCTGCATCTTTGTCCTTCAAAGCTGCTAGGGCTGAGACATCTCCAGCCACGTCACTGTCCCAGTCTAGGAAGTAGCGATCATAGTGTTGGTCGCGCAGGAATTTTTCCGCGATAGCTTCGTAGGTACCCTCAGCAGCAGAGCGGCTTTCGTAGTTACCACGGCAGTTGTGGGTCCAGACAGTCAGTCCAAGCTCATGGGCGTAGTCTACGACTTCGTTATTAATAGCGACAAACTCGTCTGCTAGGTCAGCCAGACTAGCATTCCCCTCCGCAAAGAAGCTAGCAGGATTGGACTCGTCAAAGAGTTCCCAGAGGCAGTCGTCAAACTGGATAATCTGTCCGCCAGCTGCCTTATAGTCGTCCAAAAATTCCTTATAGGCTTGAATCAAGCCTTTTTTCAAATCTTCATTGGTCTCATAAACTTGTCCTGGTCCCGCTAAGCGGTCAAAGACAGCTAACTCAGTATAAGCATGGGCAGGCCCCCAGACAGTTAGCTTAGTATCTTCACCAGCAGCCTCTTCCTTGACTAGCTTATAAATCTCGATAAAGTGATGGTTTTTACCAGAGAGTGGTGCTGTGATGCGGATACCAATGTCCTTGCGGGTCTCGTATTGCCCACCGTCGTGGTCCTTGAAGGTATAGCCGTGGTCAGCAATGTAGCGCTCAATTCCCTTAAGTCCCCAGACAAAGTCCAGATGCCACATAGACTTGGAGTATTCTCCATCCGTCAGGATGTCAATTCCCTTAGCCTTTTGCTCAGCAATAATCTCCTTGATGTCAGCTGTCTCCGTCTCATGGTAGCCTGGGAAGCTGTCGTAGAAGGGGTACTGAATATCATCGCGGTGCTCAATTTCTGTCTTATACTGGCGGAGATTTTCTGGGCGCAGAAGGGATCCAACCAGTTGAAATTTTGATTTTGTCATAAGATTTCTCACTTTCATTAGGGATTATGGTCCATTGTATCGAAAATTCCTCGGCAAATAAAATAGTTAATTATACTGGTAGGGTATAGCCGAAAACTATTGCTCGCGCTTCCTGAAATTTTTCCTTCAAATCAAAGTATCTTCTCCATTACAGTTTCCTGAGCCTGAAGCCCTAATCGCTCATAGAAACGCAGAGCTCCGACATTGTCGTTCCAAACATTGAGAGTCAGATTATAGCAGCCGATTTTCCGAGCATAGTCTTCCGCAAAGCGGTAAAGCTGCTCGCCAACCTTTTGCCCTCTGGCTTTCTCATCTACACATAAATCCTCAATAAAAAGTGTCTTGATGGGATTGAGTACAGGACTGTTCGGTTCCTTGATGGAGCAGAAGTGGTGACCGAGGATTTCTCTGGATTCACTTTCAAAGACGAAAATAGGGGTGGAATCCTGGCATAGAATCTTCTCAAGTTCTTCATTGTTAAATTTGCTTCCCTGATCTTTAAAAATATCTGGCCGAGCTTGATGATGAACCAGCAGGACTTGCTGGAGGAGTTCTTGTAGTGCAGGAATATCGCTGACTTGGGCTTTTCTGATTGGCATAATTTTCTCCATTCATCTTTTATAGAATCATTATACGACAGGGAACTATTTTGTCAAGCGAGCTCGGAAAGACTAACAGAACAAGTAGCGCCTGACTATCAAAGGTCAGTCAGAGTGATTGATTTCGTCAAGGTGTATTTCCTTATAATAAAAACTATTTTTTCTTGACAAATGAAACAGACAAGTGTAGAATATAAGTATAAACTACAAATGTAGAAAAAGGAGAAAAGGATATGACTATTACAAAAAAAGCCTTTATCGGAATTCTATCTCTGACAGTAGCGGTCCTATTGACTGCTTGCTCAGGCAATACTAACCAAGGAGGGAATACTAGTTCATCACAGAATACACAAGGCCAAACATCACAATCTACGCAAAATCAGACTTCGCAGTCATCAGCTGCATCTTCCTCTAATCAGCCTTCTTCATCATCAAATGCAGGGCAGGCTACTAATCTAGACGGGCGCTACCAAGCAACCGACCATGATGGTGACCAGCATGTCCTGGAAATCAATGGTACGACTGGTACTTGGACTGAGACCGAGGTCGATGGCAGTAAGGAAATCAAGAAGGTACAAGTAGATAGCGCTAATCAAAGACTGATAGTCGGCGATGATGTCAAAAGTTACCGCCAAAATGGCAATCAGCTGATTGTGGACGAATTGGATGATGATCCAGACACTCTGACCTTTACCAAGCAGTAAAGCGCTTTTCATTCTGCTCAGGACAACAGGATGAGCAGTGAGGAAATCAAACTAGAGGCTGGGACAAAAGTCCTAGCCTCTCAATTGTCTTTGGATTGTCGAGCAAGACGCAGTGGTTGAGTGGGCTCTACTACGCTGATTTCATCAGCTTTTACAGCCCTACTCAACTGTGCGGAGGTGGGACGACGAAATCGAATTCTAACGAATTACCGATTTCTGTCCCACTCTCTTTTTTATAAGAATTTTATCGCCAATGATGTCAAAAATTTGAATTGAAGGGTGCTCTAAGTTGTATAATAGTTACTATAAAGATATCAAAGGAGAAGAAACGATGAAATTGGCAGTTTATACAAAAGCAGGTCAAGTTGGACTGACTGAGATTGATCGTCCGCAAATCATTGAGGCAGATGATGCCATTATTCGGATTGTTCGGACCTGTGTCTGTGGCTCTGACCTATGGCGCTACCGCAGTCCAGATATTGAAGCAGGCCATCAAAATAGTGGGCACGAAGCGATTGGAATTGTCGAGGAAATTGGCGATGCAGTAACAACTGTAAAACCTGGCGATTTTGTTATTGCTCCATTTACTCATGGATGCGGGCAATGTGATGCCTGTCGAGCAGGATTTGATGGCACTTGTGATTCTCATATTGGGAATAATTGGTCAAATGGGGTGCAAGCAGAATATATGCGCTTCGAATTTGCTAACTGGGCACTTATCAAAATTCCGGGTCAGCCTTCTGATTATACAGAAGGAATGCTCAAATCCCTCTTGACACTGGCTGATGTCATGCCAACTGGTTATCATGCTGCACGAGTGGCAGACGTCAAGCCTGGTGATAAGGTTGTCGTGATTGGTGACGGAGCTGTTGGACAATGCGCTGTTATCGCTGCTAAAATGCGTGGTGCTTCCCAAATCGTTCTTATGAGCCGTCACGAAGATCGACAAAAGATGGCCTTAGAGTCAGGTGCGACAGCTGTTGTTGCAGAACGTGGCGAAGAAGGAATTGCCAAAGTGCGTGAGATTCTAGGTGGTGGTGCAGATGCAGCTCTGGAATGTGTCGGGACAGAAGCAGCTGTTGATCAAGCTCTGGGAGTCCTTCACAACGGTGGCCGCTTAGGCTTTGTCGGTGTGCCACACTATAATAACCGAGCTCTTGGTTCTACCTTTGCCCAAAATATTACAGTGGCAGGCGGTGCGGCCTCTGTCACGACTTACGACAAGCAAATCTTGCTCAAGGCAGTTCTTGATGGTGATATTAATCCGGGCAAGGTCTTTACAAGTGAGTACAGACTGGATGAGATTGATCAAGCTTATAAAGATATGGATGAACGCAAGACTATTAAGTCCATGATTGTCTTTGATTAGGTGTATAAGAAAACAGCCTTGCTGCGGTCTATTTATGATGGCAGTAGGCTGTTTTTGAATAGCTTGGTAGTTCTTTTCATGAAAGGAAATTCATTCTTTTTGCTCTCTGCACCAAGCTATCCACTTTGACCATTCGGCGGCCAGATGGAGCTGGTGTTCTTTGATAAGGCTGTCTGGACAAAGGCTGGGGAATTCGACGCAGAATCGGGCTTCTAGGCCTTTTTCTGTGTCGCGAAACTGATGGCGAATTCCCCCGATATTGCTACCATTCGCTAGACTGGCGGCACCGACAGTTTGGAAGGGATAAGACGCATCACGAGGCTCCTCTATCTCAGCTTCACCACCAAGGTCAAGAAAAAACTGTGTTGGCAGTGGGCTGTTTCCTGCAGTCTCAATGACTTCAAGTTTGCCACTGTGCGGCTGCAAGGCATAATGGTCTGGACAGGCACCAAGATTGACTCTTTTATGAGTATCTGTCTTTTCTAACATTAATTTTTCTAGCCTTTTACTGAAAGAAGCAGCAGTCAGTCCACTTGCAAAAATCGTTACAACAGCTCTTTTTCGTGGTTTCTTGGACCATTTGGCTGCCCATTCCATCAAATATTGGCTCCATTTGATTTTGGTTCCGATTTGCTGGATTAGCTCTTCGTATGTCAGCTTCATTTTTGCTTCCAGTAGGGCTTGGTCTAAAATCTCCGTGTTGTCAGTATTAGGCAGCTGCAGATTAAGCATCTTAGCTGCTTTATGGATTCTCTTCTTCCGCCATTGCACAATTCTTTCTTGACTAACTTCTTTTTGATTGATCATAATCTTCATCTTTTAATCCTCTTGTTCTTGTCTTCTACTTATATTTATTATATAGTGGGAGCTGGATGACATACAAGCATCAATTTTAGATAGACTGTTGCATTTTGAGGTGAATAGCATGTATGAGAAAAAACGAAAAAAGACAGAAAAGCAGATAGAGGATAGCTTGCTGCAGCTGATGAAAGAGCAGACTTTTGAGACTATCAGTATTCGCCAATTGATTGACTTAGCAGAGATGAATCGCAGTACTTTTTATCGGCATTATTTGGATAAATATGATCTGCTGGAGAAGATAGAAGACCGCTTGCTAGATGATTTGAAGTCCTATTATCAAGAGGCTCTAGAATCTGCCTGCTTGTTCAAGTTAGAAAAGGAATTTAAAGTGGAAGACTATATCCATGAGAAACAAAATCTTTTTCATTTTTTTGAGCCTTACTTGGAAGACTTGGCTATTCTTTTGGGTCCAAATGGCTGTCCTACTAGTTCGTTGAAGTTGCAGGAAGCTCTGAGGGAGATTTTCTCGCAGAGTATTTCCTTGGGTGATCCACATTTAGAGGAAGTAGAGGCGGACTTGCTCCTGAATCATCAAGCCGCGTCCTTTATGGGAACCCTGATTTACTGGCTGGCTCATCCTCGCTATAAGGCTCAGCAAATGAGCGATTTTCATGCTAGGGTGACCGCTGTCGGTCTGGCGGGCTTTGTCAGAGAGCATATGGAGGGGGATTGACAGGATAGTTTTTCCAGCTTGCTTCTTTATGGTATAATAGTCTGGAATATCTCAAAGGAGGACAGCCTTGTTTTTAGCTTTTAAAGAGATTGTCTATAGCCGAGGGCGCTATCGTTTAGTCGTTGCTGTGGTCTTTCTCATTACCTATATGGTTTTCTTTTTATCTAGTCTTTCCGTCGGTTTGGCTAGGCTCAATCGCTTGGCTTTGGACCAATGGCAGGCTGAGTCGATTGTTTTGTCGGAGTACGCCAATAAGAATCTAATAGCTTCGACTCTCAAGGAAGAGGAATACAGCCGCCTGCTTCAAGGGGACTCAATCGCTGCTTTGGGACAAACATCAGCAGTGGCCAATTATGAAGATGGGACTGATAAACTTAATGCTCAGGTTTTTGGTCTCTCTTGGGATAGTTTTCTAGCGCCTGACATTATTGAGGGACGTCCTGCTGAGAATGCTTATGAAGTTATTGCGGATAAGCGTCTCCAGCAAAAAGGTGTGAAACTAGGCGACCAACTCCAGCTCAATGGCAGTGAGCGCCTCTATCAGGTTGTTGGTTTCACAGAGGATAATAGCTTCTTTACGCAACCTGTAATTTTTATGGATCTAGATGATTTCAGGGAATTAAAGTACGGCTCTAGTCAGGTTAAGAATATCAGCGCACTTGTGGTCAAGGATGGTCAGAAGATTGAAGAAGCAGGACTTAGTCAACTCTCTATGAGTGATTTTATAGAAAATATCCCTGGTTATCAGCCTCAAGTACTGACTTTTTCCTTTATGATTGGGGCCATGGTTCTGATTACATTTTTGGTACTGGGAATTTTCATGTACATCATTACCATCCAAAAGACGCATCTTTATGGTATTATGCGCGCCCAAGGGATTGCCAGTGGGAAGATTATTGCTTCTATTTTTTGGCAGATTTTCATCCTGTCCACTCTGGGAATCAGCTTGGCAGTCTTGGCTCTTTTGGGAACCCAGCTAGTCTTGCCGGCTTCTATGCCTTTTTACAGTGACTGGCGAGCTTATGCTGGATTGATTGTCCTGATTGTTTTCATGTCACTGGCTGGCGGACTTTTGTCCATTCACCGGGTTCTGAAAATTGACCCTATCACAGCGATCGGAGGTGAGTAAATGTCAATCATAGAACTAAAAGGGGTTACAAAAGAATACGGCCAGGGACATACGCTGGTTCAAGCCCTGAAACCAACTGATTTCCAACTGGAAGCGGGGCAGTTTGTAGCTATTATTGGGCCGTCAGGCTCGGGTAAAACAACCCTTCTGACCTTGCTGGGGCATTTACAAACACCCTCAAAAGGGCAGATTCTCTTGCATGGGAAAGATACTTCCCAGCTCAAGGAAAAGGAACGGGCAGCCCTGCGTTTCAATGATTTCGGCTTCATTTTGCAGGCTTCCAATCTCATTCCTTTTCTGAAAATCGAAGACCAGTTTCAGTTGATTGACCGCTTATCTAAAAAGGAAAGAACAGAACTAGACAGTCTGATTGAGCTACTAGATCTAAAAGGAACACTCAAGCAGTATCCCAAAGAATTGTCCGGCGGAGAACGGCAGAGAGCTGCTATCGCTAGAGCGCTTTACAATAGCCCAGATATTATCTTGGCTGATGAGCCGACAGCTAGTCTGGATACGGAGCGGGCCAAGCGCGTGGTCCATTTACTCAAAGAGGTGACCCAGAAATTCCATAAGAGCGTGGTCATGATTACCCATGATACCCGCCTGCTGGACGAGGTTGACAAGGTTTATGAGATGCAAGACGGAGTGCTGACTCAAGTTCGATGAAGATGCAAGCAAACGGAAAATAGTTTCCGACAAGATAAGGAGGTAGCCATGATTCATTATAAAACAAATCCTCAGCTAGATTTTGCGGCAGTGCTAGACCTCTATGCTTCGGTTGACTGGAGCAATTACACTAATCATCCTCAGCAGTTAGAGCAGGCCTTCCATCAGTCCTTGTTTGTGATGGCAGCTTATGACGATGAGGAGTTGGTTGGTTTGATCCGAGCGGTCGGAGATGGGCTTACCATTGTCTTCATTCAGGATTTGCTGGTGTATCCACACTACCAGCGTCAGGGGATTGGACGAAGCCTTCTTCAGAAAACATTGGAAAGATTTAAGGATGTTTACCAAATCCAGCTGGCAACGGAGCAGACAGATAAAAATCTAGCGTTTTATCAAGATCTCGGCTTTCGCAGGCAGGAAGATTTCGACTGTACGGGCATGATTTATGCACCTGATAAAAAGTAAAATTATAGAGAGAGTGGGACAGAAATCGGTAATTCGTTAGAATTCGATTTCGTCGTCCCACCTCCGCACAGTTGAGTAGGGCTGTAAAAGCTGATGAAATCAGCGTAGTAGAGCCCACTCAACCACTGCGTCTTGCTCGACAATACAAAGACAATTGAGAGGCTAGGACTTTTGTCCCAGCCTCTTTTGTCATGTTCACAAGAGGAAAAGGGAAGTAGAACTAGATCGATGAAAATATTTCTCGGCCTTTTTTTGTTTTTCCTTGACAGTTAAATTGTCAGAATTTATAATAAAAGAAGAAAGGTGATAACGGTGTTATCGAATTAAAATCATGAAAAAAGAAACAGATGAGTTAAATGAAAAAATCTTGGAAAGCGCAATGAGTGAGTTCTTGGCTTATGGCTATCAGGATGCTTCACTGCGGAGAATTTGTCGCGCTGCTGGCTTGACGACTGGGGCTCTTTATAAGCGCTATGAGAGTAAGGACAGTCTCTTTGCTGCCCTGCTTGAGCCTACTCTGATAGCTTTAGATCAGTATGGACAAGAGCAGAAGCGACGTGACTATGCTTTCCTAGAAGAGGGACACCTGTCTGACATGTGGGCACATCGCTTGGAAGATCTCCAGTCCCTGATGAGGATTCTCTATGATCATAAGGATATTATGCAGCTCTTGCTCTTTAAATCTCAGGGTTCTTCGCAAGTGGACTTCAGGATGCGTCTGCCTCATTTGGCTGCTGACGAGACTTATCGCTATTTGGAGTTGGCTTACAAAGAGGGTAAGATCAATCGTTTGGTCAAACATGAGTTTCTGCGATCGTGCATGACAGCTTATTACACAGCTGTATTTGAGCCCTTGGCTCAAGACTGGCCCCAAGAGCAGGCGCTGGAATTTTGCCATTCCATCATGGACTTGTTTGACTGGGGAGGTTTGCTAGGTTTTTGATAGAAAGAAGGAAATTCTATGAAGAAAAAATCTGTTCTTGCTTGGATCTGGGACTTTGTTTCCCTTCATAAGATGTATTTTGTGCTCAGTCTAATCTTTGCTTTTGTCTCTGTGCTTTCAGGATTCCTGCCTTATTTCTTTATTGGCGGGATGATTAATAAACTCTTGGCTGGCAATAAAAACTGGGATTTCTACCTGCAACAGTCAGCTTGGGCAGGTTTGGCCTGGATTGGCTACTGGGGATTTCACGGTATTTCCACCATGCTGTCGCATACGGCTACTTTTAAGATTCTAGCGGAAATGCGGCATCGCCTGACAGATAAGCTAGCTAGGCTGCCTTTAGGTACAGTGCTTAGTCAGTCATCAGGCAGCTATAAAAACATTATCGTTGAGCGGGTGGATGCGACCGAAACGACCTTGGCCCACCTGATTCCAGAGTTTACTGCTGGGATTTTTGGTCCGATTATTGTTCTCATTGCTATGCTGGTTATCGATTGGCGGCTGACCTTGCTGTCTCTCCTGATTATTCCTATCGTGGCGCTGGCCTATATGCGGATGGTTGCTAATAGCGAAGCTGACTATCAAAATACTCTGGTCAAGACCAAAAAGCTCAATGATACAGCGGTGGAATACATCAATGGGATTGAGGTTATCAAGGTTTTTGGCAAGGAAAAATTTTCTTACGATAAGTTTGTCACGGCTGCTAGAGAAGGAGCAGACTGCTTTATTGAGTGGATGCGCAAGTTCAATCTGGAGATGGGCATTGTGACTGCTTTTCTGCCATCAGGCTTGCTCTTTCTGCTGCCGGCTGGCTGTTATTTCTATCTGCAAGGCAGTTTGACTGCCAGCAATTTTATTCTGATGATTATTCTGTCGCTCAGTCTTCTGACTCCTCTGATTTTAGTGGCTAGTTACATGGACGATTTACGGAAAATCGGGACTATTTTTGGCCAAGTCATTGATATTCTGGAAAAGCCTGATTTGAAAAGGCCTCAGGAGCTGCGAGAACTTCCAAAAGGAAGGGATCTGGTCATGACGGATGTCAGCTTTGGCTATACAGATGAAGAGGAAGTACTCCATGGTATTTCGCTAGATATTAAGGCTGGCAGTATCAATGCTTTAGTTGGTCCGTCCGGCTCAGGTAAGTCTACAATTGCCAAGCTTCTGGCTTCTTTCTGGGATGTCACTTCTGGTCAGATTACCTATGGTGGCATGGACATTCGCCAACTTCCGCTAGATTATTACAGTCGGCAGATTGCTTACGTGACCCAGGATAACTATCTCTTTGATGAGACTATTATGGAAAATATCCGGATGGGAAATCCAGCAGCATCTGACGAAGAGGTCATCGAAATTGCCCGTCGCTGTGGCTGTTATGACTTTATCATGAACTTAGAAGACGACTTTGAAACTCAGGTAGGCTCTGGTGGCGGTCATCTATCTGGTGGGGAGCGTCAGCGGATTGCCATCGCCCGTGCCATGCTTAAGGATGCGCCGATTCTTATCTTAGATGAAGCGACTGCTTATACAGATCCGGAAAATGAAGCACGGATTCAGTCCAGTCTGGCTCGTCTGATTGAAGGACGGACCTTGATTGTCATTGCCCACAGGCTATCTACAATCATGAGTGCAGACCAGATAGTCCTGGTCAATGATGGTCGGATCGAAGCTAGAGGCCGCCATGAAGAGTTGTTAGCGACCAGTCCGCTTTATGCTTCTATGTGGCAGGCCCATATTGCAACCAGGGATAGTGATGAGATGGAAGGAGGGTTGACTCATGCTTAATATACTGAAGAAATTCTTTGATTTCTGTACGGCAGAGGACCGTAGGAAATTTTATCAATCCATTTATCTGGGCGTCATCAAGTCCTTTATCATCGCTCTGCGTATCCCAGCAATAGGCCTAGTCCTTATGGGACTGATTGAGAAGAACCTCTCTATGCAGACCTTCTGGCTGGCTCTGGGTATCATGTTGGTATCCACTGTGCTAAACGTCTGGATTACCCTGAAAATTACCATGCTGCAGACGGAAGCGGGCTATCATACCTGTGCTCAGAAGCGGATTGAAATTGCAGAGCACATGCGCTATTTGCCCATGGGTTACTTTAATCAAAATAGCTTAGGCAAGATTACCAGTGTTACGACTAATACGCTGGAAGGACTGTCTGATGTAGCTACGCGAGTGGTTATGATGACTGTGCAGGGCTTTCTGACGACTGGTCTCATCACTATTTTAGTCTTTCTATATGATTGGCGGGTTGGACTGGTTCTCTTGGTGGGTCTCGTCCTCTTTCTCCTGCCAAATACCCTCATGCGTTGGCAAGTTGGCAAGGTTTCTGATGACAAGTATCAGGCAGATAGGGACCTAGTAGCCGTTGTTTTGGAGTATAGCCAAGGGATTGCTGAAGTTAAGAACTACAATCTGGTCAACCGTTCTGCCAAGAAGCTGTCCAAGGCTATTGAAGGCAAGAGTCGGCTAGATACCAAAATGACACTTGTGACCTCACCTTACATTGCCCTCCAGGGCATAGTGACTAAGCTGACCGGTCTATTTATGGGGCTTTTCTCTATCTACTTTTATCTCGATGGGAGTATGGAGCTGCTTGTGACCATTATGATGATTGTCAGTGGCTTCATGATTTATGAAAATCTAGACGGCGTTGGTTCGTTCTCTTCTCTCCTGCGCATTGTTGATCTGTCGGTTGATATGGTCAATCAAGTCTTAGCCATCCAGCCGATGGACATCAGTGGTCAGGATATTGAGCCAAAGAGCAGTCGTATTGAGTTGATAGACGTTAGCTTTTCTTATGGAAATAAGAAAATCATTGACTGGGTTTCCCTTACCATTCCCGAAAAAACAACAACTGCCTTGGTCGGACCTTCTGGCTCTGGCAAAACAACGCTCTGCAACCTCATCGCCCGCTTCTGGGATGTGGATCAGGGAAGTATCAGTCTAGGCGGCCATGATGTCAGGGATTACAGCTATGACAGCCTGATTCGTAATTTCAGCTTTGTCTTTCAAAGCGTCTATCTCTTTGAGGATACCATTGCTAATAACATTCGTTTTGGCAAGCCGGAGGCCAGTCAGGAAGAAGTAATAGAGGCTGCCAAGAAAGCGGCCTGTCATGACTTTATCCTCTCACTGCCTGATGGCTATGATACCAAGATTGGTGAAGGAGGTGCCAGTCTTTCTGGAGGTGAGCGTCAGCGCATTTCCATTGCACGGGCTATTATCAAGGATGCACCTATTATCATTCTGGATGAAGCGACAGCCAATGTTGACCCAGAAAATGAAGAAGCCCTCATGCAGGCTATTCAGGCTCTGACTCGCGATAAGACTATCATCATGATTGCCCACCGACTCAAGACGGTTGAGCATGCAGACCAGATTTTGGTGCTGGATCAAGGCCGCATTGTCGAACAAGGCAAACACCAAGACTTACTAGCTAAACAAGGCATTTACAGTAAGTTTATCCAAGAAAGAAAAACGGCTGCCAGCTGGCGGATATAGCTGGCGGAGTGATAAACTGAAACAGCAGGCCATTGGCTTGCTGTTTTTAATTTCGAGAAAGGATGATATAATAATCATAAAGATTAACGAGCAGAAGTAGGAGAAAGATGGAAGGAGCAGAGAAGCGGCGTCCTGGCCGGGCCTTTAGTTTGCATGATTTGAGCACTCGGAAGATTTGGCTGGAAAGCAATCATTTGCATGTTCAGTTTGATTATATGATTGATTATAGTCAGGAGGGCGAAAAGTATTATGAAGCTGGCATTTGCTTTGAAAATGTTGAGCTTGATTATTGTCAAATCTACATTTTGGACAGTCAAGAAAATCGGGCATTCACTGGTGTTTACTATCCATTAGAACATTTTCTAAAAGAATATCCGCAATTTATTATTACAATTATTCACGAATATTACAGTGATAAAAAGTGTCTTTGGCAGGGAGAATTATCAATGGGAAATAAGATTTTTCCTTGTCAGCTCCAAATAATGTATGAAGGCTGCATGAACTGTCGGGTCGGAAAAGAAAAAGAATAAAGAGTTTAACTACAGAGAAAGAGGTATCCTATGAATGAAATCAAATGCCCCAACTGCGGGGAGGTTTTTACTGTCAATGAGAGCCAGTACAGTGAGCTTTTGTCGCAGGTTCGAACTGCAGAGTTTGACAAGGAGATTCATGCTCGGATTGAGCAGGAACTGGCTTTAGCAGAGCAAAAATCCCAGAATATCCAACAAGCTCTCTTATCGCAGAAAGAGCAGGAAATTAGCAATCTTCAAAATCAAATTGCTCAGTTTGAGACCCAGCAGGAATTAGCTAAGAAAGAGGCGGAGCAGACAGCTAGTCTTCAATTGCAGGAGAAGGATAAGGAAGTTCAACAATTGGAAAGTCAGCTGACAACTCTGCGCTTGGAGCATGAAAATCAACTTCAAAAGACCTTGTCTGCGCTGGAAAAAGAGCGAGACGAGGTTAAGAACCAGCTAGTCTTGCAAGAAAAGGAAGCAGCGCTGGCTCAGACCTCGCTCAAAGAGCGCTATGAGGTAGAGCTGCGGCAGAAAGATGAGACTATAGAGTTCTACAAGGATTTCAAGGCCAAGCAGTCTACTAAGATGATTGGCGAGAGTTTGGAACAGCACTGTGAGTACGAGTTTAACAAGAACCGTATGGGCATGTTCCCGCGAGCGGAGTTTGGCAAGGACAATGATGCAAGAACCGGCAGCAAGGGTGACTACATTTACCGTGAGGTGGATGAAAATGGCGTGGAAATTCTCTCCATCATGTTTGAGATGAAAAATGAAGGCGATGAGACAGCGACCAAGAAGAAAAACGAGCATTTCTTCAAAGAGCTGGATAAGGACCGGCGGGAGAAAGGCTGTGAGTATGCTATTCTGGTGACACTTCTTGAGGCTGACAGCGAGCTCTACAATTCGGGTATTGTCGATGTGTCCTATGCCTATGAGAAGATGTATGTTATCCGACCACAGTTCTTCCTACCCATGATTACCCTTTTGCGTAATGCTGCGCTCAACTCGCTCCAATACAAGCGGGAACTGGCCTTGGTGCGGGAGCAGAATATTGATATTACGCATTTTGAGGAAGATTTGGATGCCTTTAAAGTAGCTTTTGCCAAGAACTATCAGTCTGCTTCGACCAACTTTGGCAAGGCAATCGAAGAGATTGATAAGGCCATCCGCCGGATGGAAGAAATTAAGAAATTCCTGACGACCTCTGAAAACCAGCTGCGCTTGGCAAACAACAAACTGGATGATGTCTCTGTCAAAAAACTGACACGCAAAAATCCTACCATGAAAGCTAAGTTTGAAGCTTTGAAGGGAGAATGAAGATTTAAACTATGGGAAATAATGTATATTATGAAAAACTAGTAAATGATGTGACTGAGGCAATAAACCAGCTAAAACTAGTAATTTTTATAGGTGCCGGAGTTTCTATTGCTCAAGGATATCCCAACTGGAATAATTATATTGAACATCTTATTAAGTATTGGCAAGGACAAGTTTTATCTGAAAGTGGTGAAAAAAAACTTGGTAGAGAACATCACTTAATTTTTGATTTAATTAGTAAATCTTATATTAGTAATAAACGAAAAGTTGATTTAGTAAACTATGAATTAAAGAAAATTTTTGGTGAAGACTTTGAAAAACGACGACTAGATTTTGAAAAAAGTTATTTTAAAAATTTACTACCGTATTCAATGGTTAATCAAACAGTAGAATCTTTAGCAAGTTTAAATGCAATATTTATTACTTCTAACTACGACTATGAAATTGAAAATCATATTAAACGTTTAAAGAATTCTGTAGTTACTATCAATGATCTCAATGAATTTACCAAGAACAAAAATGGGAAGCTACAATTTGGTGATGTTCTACATATTCATGGGACACCAGATTGTGATGTACAGTATTTTGTCAGCTCATCGGCAGATTATTCAAAAACTTATTTAAGAGATAGAGATAATTTTGAAAATTTAGTAACCTGGTTTAGAGAGACGGAACCCACAGTTTTGTTTATCGGAGCCGGTCTTGAAGAAGATGAAATTTTATCTTTGCTTTGTGAAGATAGTAAAAATTATGCATTGATGAAGTCAGAAAATACTGGTAATCAAATAGCTGATGAACATTATAGAGATGTTTTTGAGGAATTTTTTAGTTCAGAAAATCATACTCAAATTATATGGTACGGCGATAAATTTGAGGATTTACCAACTTTTGTAAAAAAATTAGTTGCTGATATTAATGAAAAATTGGGCACACATGAATTTTATAATAAGTGGAATATCCTTTTGAATCCTTTGTTAAATCAAGAAGACTATAATAAAAATTTAAATAGTATTTCTAATGACTTTAAGTATCTAAGTTCTCTTTTGGATAAGATTATTGAAAATGATAATGATGATCTAAGTCAACTATTGTTGAATGGTCTACTTCAGGGAGAAACTTTAAAGACAATTGAGTCAAAGTCTTTCCCTATATTTTGGACATTTATTGTTAAAAATATTGAAAAGTTAAGTGATAATAATTGGAAGACTATTTATGAGATTATTTCTAAAGGAAATCAAAGTTATTTTATAGATGATTTGTACATTATTTATAAGAAAGCTAGGGAAGGAAAAATTTTTGATAGTAAGCAATTAAATGAGCTAAGAAAAATTATCGCAAAAGATAGTAATGTTATTAACTCCAGTTTCAATCAAGATAAAACTCTTTTGGGATACTGGCTTGTAAATACTTTTGAGCAACAGAAGATGTATTTATACATTGAAGATGAGATTAAGATAGAAATCAATCTGGTACCAGAGTGTATTGAAAGATTGATTGAAATTTTTAATACATCATCACTTTTTCGTTACTATACTTTAAAAGAAATCTTAGAACACAATAACATTGAATTATTGTATAAACTTATAAAGTTAAAAAGATTATTTGTTGAAGGGAAAGATTTTTTAGAAGCTGTTCCTGAAAACTTACTAAGGACAAGATTGGTTCAAAGATTACTTGTTCAAATTGACAATGAAGATAGTTTAAATTTGAAGCTAGTAAATAAATTAATAAATCATATTGATTTTTCTTACATTCACTTTGGAGAAGAATTAAATTCATTTGTTAATAAACATAAAAATATTATTAGAAATAAAAATAGAGAAATCCCAGAAAAGCCTTATAGAAATTGGATATCTTCAATAGAAGGAGGTTTTGTTTCACAGTTTTCTTTTTTAACTCAAGAAAATCTTGTGGAGTATGATGAATCTAGATTATTAGAGATATTAGTCAACGCAGAAAATGAACAAAGAGGTTCTTCGTTTTTAGAAGAAAAGACGATAAATGAAACTGAGGATTTCTTGATTAGTGTTTTAAAAGAATCAAATGAACTATCTAGAAAGGTTTCTAATTTATTGGAAAATCATATAGAAGATTTATATCCAAAATATAAGAGACTATATGTAGAAATTATCAGTTCTTCTGCAATAATAGAGAAATTAAGAAATGTTGTTAGAGAAAAATATTTAGAAAAATTTAACAATGAATGTTTTGATTCTAACGATCGACAATTCTTTGAATATCATATAAAACAACAAAGTACTAATAAAGATATTTTTGAAAAATTGCTTAGTATCGATGTAAATAAACTTTCAACTTTAAGGGATGACGATGAACAACTAGATATGTTTCATTATATAAATAGTGATCTGGGATTATATTTGCAATGTTTGATATCATTATTTGATAATCACTCAAATTATAAACCTGGAATTATTCAGAAAATAGATTCTATAGAGGATCCTGAGTATAAGGAACTTTCTCAAGGCATTTTGTTAAATGAATACGATCCTAAAACAATTAATGTAACCTATCATACATTTTTAGGGTTTAGCTACTCTCATAAGGTGATTTATGCAAAGGTTGCAAATATATTCAAGGATGTTGTTGAAAATATTTTAAAAGAAAAAATTAAAGACAATCAAATTCTTGATAGAGTTTATCTAGTTGCTTTAGAGAGTGTAGATCCAACTATTGATTCATTTTCTTTATCAAAGAATAACTTTAGTCAAATGATAAACATCATTTTTACATCAGAGTATGAATTTAGATATTCTAAGCAATGGTTGCGAGAATTATTCAAATATGACTCAAGTGCAAACTACTTAGAAACAATTTCTAATTTATTTTATAGAGATAATCTTGACAAAGATAGACTAGCTTCATTTATTAATGCATTCAATGAATTTATATCAAGCTATAATTTCAAATTGTCTTTATATAGAATAAAAAACATTCTGAATCAAGAAAATACAAAGCATTTCGATTTGATTAAAAAATATTTTTTTGTGTTACTTGAGAATGATAAATTAGAAAATGATATTTTCTATCTAGACGGCATCAAAAGTATACTTCCTTTATTATCCTTAGATGAAAGAATGAATGTATTACATCATATTCAAAAACAGAGTAATTGTCCTCCTCCAGAGATTGAGGAATTGCAAAGAATTATAGTTAATTAAAATTTGTAAAAATAAAGAAAAATAGAAGTTAGACGATGTCTCTGTCAAAAAATTGACACGTAAAAACCCTACCATGAAAGCTAAGTTTGAAGCTTTGAAGGGTGACTAGGAGGATCCTATGCAGATACGAAAAGCAACCATGAAAGATGCTGAAGTCTTACTGTCTTTATACGAAGACTTGGGCTATCCAACGACCGCTTCTAAGCTGGCTCGACGTTTAGAAACGATTCTTTCTCAGCCGCATTATGGCTGTCTTTTAGCTGAAAGAAACGGAGAAATTTTAGGTTTCTTAGGTTATGCAAAGCTATTCTTTTTTGAAGCAGATGGATCTTACTATCGTATTTTAGCTTTGTTAGTTGCAAAAGAAGCAAGACGACAAGGAATTGCTAGTAGGCTAATCGATGAATTGAAGAAACAAGCGGTAAAAGAAGGAGTTAAGGCACTGACTCTAAATAGTGGATTAACTTCTGAACGAAATGCTGCACATCAGTTTTATCAGGCGGTTGGATTTGAAAAAGTGACTGCCGGCTTTGCACTGCATTTAAAAAGTCAACATGAATAAACATGATAAAATAGTAAGGGAAACGAAGTAATGTCTTCAACAAAAGGGAAAACCTTATATTTTAACGATAAGAGCATGGATTATGTGACCTTTGGAAAAGGTAAGAAAACTCTGCTCATCATTCCAGGCCTAGGGGATGGTTTGGCGACTGTTAAGGGAATGGCGCAAATCCTTGCCCTAGTTTATAGGGAGTTTGCAACAGCTTACCAGGTCTATGTTTTTAGCAGAATCAATGAGTTGCCAGAAAATTATACAACGCGAGATATGGCGACTGATATAGCTGAAGCTATAGATATTTTAGGTCTGAAAAGGGTAGCTGTCCTAGGAATTTCCCAAGGCGGTATGATTGCCCAATGGTTGGCATCAGATTTTCCAGAAAAAATTGAAAAATTGATTTTGACAGTTACAACTGCGAAACTGAATAATCTTGGTAGGGATCGGATTACTCGCTGGCTTGAGTTGAGTCAGACTGGAGCCTATAAGGAACTAATGTTCGATATTGCAAGTCACTCTTATACGCCTAAATCCTTTGGAAAGTTTAAATACCTTTATCGAATAATGGGAATCTTTGGTCGTATTAAAGATAAACAGCGGATTGCTATTCAGGCCATATCTTGCTTAAGACATGATAGTTTAGCAGTTCTGGAAAAGATCAACTGTCCTACGCTAGTCATCGGAGCAGAAGAAGATGACGTTCTAAGCGTAGAAGCTTCATACGAATTGCATCAACATATCAAAGATAGCCAGCTCACTATTTTGCCAGACTGTGGCCATGCACTCTATGAACAGCATAAGTATTTCCAAAAGAGAGTTTTAGTATTTTTAGAAAGTTAATCAATGAACGGAATTATCAACCTAAGAAAAGAAGCGGGGATGACCTCGCACGATGCGGTTTTTAAGCTGCGCAAGATTTTAAAAACAAAGAAAATCGGTCATGGGGGTACCTTGGATCCAGATGTAGTAGGGGTGCTTCCGATTGCTGTGGGCAAGGCGACGCGCTTGGTCGAGTTTATGCAGGAGGAAGGCAAGGTCTACGAGGGGGAGATTACCCTGGGCTGCTCAACAACGACAGAGGATGCCAGCGGAGACATCCTAGAGCGGACGCCAGTGACAGAGCTTTTAGAAGAAGCCCTTATCGATGAAGCGATGGGGTCCATGACTGGGGATATTCGCCAGATTCCGCCCATGTATTCTGCAGTCAAGGTCAATGGCCGCAAGCTTTATGAGTATGCAAGAGCGGGTCAAGAAGTGGAGCGACCAGAGCGGCAGGTGACCATCTATAGTTTTGAGCGTACCAGTCCGATTTCCTATGAAGGTGAACAAGCACGCTTTCGTTTTCGAGTCAAGTGCAGCAAGGGGACCTATGTCCGAACTCTGTCTGTTGATTTGGGAGCCAAGCTTGGCTTTGCCAGTCACATGTCCCAGCTGACACGGACTTCCTCAGCAGGTATGAGCTTAGATGATGCCTTGACCTTGGATGAAATAGCAGAGCGAGTAGCAGTAGATGATTTCTCCTTCCTCCAACCACTCGAATTAGGAATCGGAGATTTAGTGAAAGTTGAGCTCTCTGACGAGCAGGTTGAGGATGTGAGAAATGGCCGTTTTATCAACTTGGTGTCAGAAGAAGCTGAGCTAGCTGGCTTTTATAAGGAGAAGTTAATAGCCATTTTGGAAAAGCGGGAAGCAGCCTACAAGCCCCGCAAGGTCTTCCTTTAATATCCGCAGTAGAATTGTCAAAAGATTGTTACTCTTTTGTAATATGAAATGTGCGCTTGCATGTTATAATAATCTCATTAAACCTCACAAAAGGACAGCAACTGCACAACTGCTGTCCTTTTGTTTTGCATTTTTTCTGATTTTGACAAACGTCCTGACTAGAGTAGTAAAATTTTTTTGAATGTTTTGCAGTTTCGCGCGGAACGGATATTGTAAAAATAGCAAATGCGTAGTAAAATAGAGGAATGATGATAACCAAGAGAATTATAGATGAAAAAGGGATTGATCAGACAGAAGATACGGTCCTTGTTCTAGGCTATTTCGATGGGCTGCATAAGGGTCATCAGGCACTCTTTGAGAAAGCGCGAGAGATTGCTGCGGAGCAAGGTCTCAAGATTGCCGTGATGACCTTCCCAGAGTCTCCTAAGCTGGCCTTTGTCCGCTATCAGCCTGAACTCATGCTGCATCTGGCTAGTCCTGAAGACCGGATGGCGCAGCTGGAAAGTCTGGGTGTTGACTATCTTTACCTGATTGATTTTACTAGTCATTTTGCGGGCAATACAGCCCGGGACTTTTTTGAGAAATATGTATCTCGTTTGCGTGCCAAGGCTGTGGTAGCTGGCTTTGACTATCATTTTGGCTCAGACCGCAAAGAGTCACATGAGCTGAGAGATTATTTTAATGGTAAGATTGTTATCGTTCCTTCGGTTAATCTGGATAATTGGAAAATTTCTTCCACTCGGATTCGGGAGACGATTGCTGTCGGTGATATGCTGAAAACCCAGGAATTGTTGGGCTATCCTCTGTCCACTCGCGGGATCGTGGTTCATGGCAATGCCAGAGGACGGACGATTGGCTATCCAACAGCCAATCTAGCTCCCTTGGATCGAGTCCGTCTCCCAGGAGATGGCGTCTATGTCGCGGATGTTGAGCACAATGGTCAGCGCTATCGTGGTATGGCTAGTGTTGGGAAAAATGTAACTTTTGACGGTGATGAACTCCGTTTTGAGGTTAATATCTTTGATTTTTCTCAGGATATCTATGGCGATACCATTCGGATTTTCTGGCTGGATAAGATTCGCGAGATGGTTAAGTTTGATGGTATTGACAGCTTGATTGCTCAACTGCAGAGTGATGAACGGATCGCTAGAAGTTGGACTGGTTATCGAAATAGTTGAAAAATTTATATTTTCATAAC
The DNA here is from genome assembly GCF_963528215.1 of uncultured Streptococcus sp. Taxonomy (GTDB): domain Bacteria; phylum Bacillota; class Bacilli; order Lactobacillales; family Streptococcaceae; genus Streptococcus. The sequence goes on along the minus strand of NZ_CAURVL010000005.1, from coordinate 45,013 downwards.
ATTCGGCAGTAATTTTCAAAAAAATATAGTCAAGCCAAATAAAATTTAGTATAATAGAGGTAGTTATTATACAGAATTAGAAGAGAAACGCATGATTACATTATTTTTATCGCCGAGTTGTACTTCTTGCCGTAAGGCGCGTGCTTGGCTGCTAAATCATGAAGTGCCCTTTCAGGAACATAATATCATGACGAGCCCTCTGTCAGCTCCCGAATTGCAACACATTCTTTCTCTGACAGAGAACGGTACAGACGACATTATTTCAACTCGTTCAAAAATTTTTCAGAAATTAGATTTGGATGTGGAGGATTTGTCCATTTCAACTTTGATTCAGTTGATTGAGGAAAATCCCAGTCTTTTGCGACGCCCAATTATTTTAGACGGTAAACGAATGCAAATCGGTTTTAACGAGGATGAAATTCGTGCTTTCCTACCTCGTAGTTATCGTAAGGAAGAGTTAAGATCCGCAACCATGCGGGCAGATATTCAGTAAAGATGAACAAAAATTATAGTTACCCACTAGATTTATCGTGGAGCACTGAAGAGCTTGCTTCGGTGCTCTCTTTTTTTAATGATGTAGAAGCAGCTTATGAACAGAAAGTCCAAGCAGAAAAGCTCTTGAAGTCCTATGCGGCTTTCAAGCAAGTTGTTCCTAGCAAGGGCCAAGAGAAGCGAATCGGCCGTGAGTTTGAAAACGTCAGCGGTTATTCGCTTTATCATGCTGTTCAAGAGGCAAAAAGTAAAGGTAAAGGAAGCATTTCTCTTGGAAAATAAATTTCATTTTGCTAAAGAAATCATCTACCAAGCTGGTGCTTTTTTGAGAGAACATCTCTATGATGATTTGGATGTGAGTCAAAAGACCAGTGCCACTGACTTGGTCACCCAGATGGACCGGAAGGTTCAGGATGATTTGGTGGCTAAGATTCTAGCCCGCTATCCGCAGGATGCTATTTTAGCGGAGGAAAATGGACTCCGACATAATATTACTGATGGCAATGTCTGGGTGATCGATCCGATTGACGGAACCACCAACTTTATCACTCAGAAGGCTGATTTTGCAGTCATGATTGCCTATTTTGAAGAGGGCATTGGTCGTTTTGGCTTGATTTATGATGTGACTAGAGACCAGCTCTATCATGGTGGCGGAGACTTTGATGTCTATTGTAACGACCGGAAACTTCCTGCTTTTGAGGACCGGCCTTTTCAAGATTTTCTCATGGCTTCCAATGCCGGTATGCTGCAAGCCAATGATTGGGGCTTGGCAGACTTGGCCCGAGAGTGTTTAGGGGTTCGGGTTTATGGCAGTGCTGGGATTAGCTTTAGCAAGGTACTGTCTGGCGGTCTCTTAGCTTATTTCTCCTACAACTGGCCTTGGGATTATGCGGCGGCTTCGATTATGGCGGAGAAGCTAGGCTTTATCGTCCAGACCTTGGATGGCAGTCAGCTAAATTTCCAGACTCGGCAGCCTGTCATGATGGCGCCTAAGTGCAAACTATCGGCTCTGACGCCTTATTTAGAAAAGGGGAAGCAGTAGATGGACTTTCCTAAAGGTTTTAAAGAAAAATATGAGCAGATTTTAGGCGCAGAAGCAGCAGAATTTTTTGCGACTTTTGACGAGGAGGCGATTTCGGCCTTTCGCAGCAATCCTCTAAAAGAAGGCCAGCAGAATTTCTCAGATGCCATTCCTCAGACAGACTGGGGCTTTTATGGCAAGGTGTCTGGCAAGTCTGCTGAGCATGTGACTGGTCTGGTTTATTCGCAGGAGCCAGCAGCTCAGATGGTGGCTCAGATAGCAGCACCATCTAAGGGGATGAAAGTCTTAGATTTGGCGGCAGCACCAGGTGGCAAGTCTACCCATCTCTTGTCTTTTTTGGACAATACAGGCCTACTGGTCTCCAACGAAATCAATAGCAAACGCTCAAAAATCTTAGTGGAGAACATTGAGCGCTTTGGTGCTAGAAATGTGCTTGTTACCAATGAATCTGCTGAGCGGTTGGCTCAGGTCTTTGAAGGTTATTTCGATTTGATTGTGCTGGATGCTCCTTGCTCGGGCGAGGGCATGTTTCGTAAGCAGCCGGATGCTACCCAGTATTGGACTCCAGATTACCCAGCCCAATGCGCTCAGCTCCAGCGAGAGATTTTAACAGCTGCTATGAGCATGCTTGCCAAGGACGGTCGCCTTGTTTACTCGACCTGTACTTGGGCTCCTGAAGAAAATGAAGACATCGTTGCTTGGTTACTGAAAGAATTTCCACTTGAACTGATTGATATTCCTAAGATAAACGGGATGACTGAAGGGATTGGCTTTCCTGAGACAGCTCGGATGTATCCGCATCGCTTCAAAGGTGAAGGTCAGTTTGCAGCTCACTTTCGCTTTACTGGTGAGAATAGCTGCAAGAAGATTAAATCAAGTAAGAATCGTTTGACGAGCGAGCAAAGAAAACTCTGGCAGGACTTTGAGAGCAAGCATCTAAAAACAATCTTGACTGAAGAACTGCAGACCTTTGGGGACAATCTTTATTTGTTGCCAGCTGGATTGCCAGACCTGTCCAAGCTAAAGATTGCCCGTAACGGCTTGCATCTAGGAACGTTTAAGAAGAATCGCTTTGAGCCTAGCTTTGCCCTAGGATTGGCTATGAAGCCCAGCGAAGTTCTGAATCGAGTTGAAATCAGTAATCAGGTCTTCAAGAAATATGCGGCAGGTGAGACGATTGAACTGGCAGGACCGCAGCCAAACGGCTGGTACCAACTAGTCCTTGGCGGGAACGGTCTTGGCTTTGCAAAAGTCACTGGAAAAACCCTGAAAAATTATTTTCCAAAAGGCCTGAGATTTAGATAAAATATTAGGAAAAGCTGGTATTATATGATATAGTTGAAGATGTGAATGTATTGAAAAAAGGCTTCTTTCTGCTAAGTAAGAAATACTAAAGATACTTCCCATCCTCTTGATTTTATTAAAGGAGAAATCTTTTGAACAAATTGAAAAAATTTGCTTTAGCGCTGACAGCTCTGGGCTTAGGACTCACCTTATCAGCTTGTTCATCATGGATTGACCGTGGTGAATCCATGACAGCAGTAGGATCAACTGCCCTGCAGCCTTTAGTTGAAGCGGCAGCTGATGACTTTGGCTCTAACAACATCGGTAAAACAGTCAATGTTCAGGGTGGTGGATCTGGTACAGGTCTGTCTCAAGTGCAGTCAGGAGCTGTTGAAATCGGGAACTCTGATGTTTTTGCTGAAGAGAAGGAAGGAATCAAAGCGTCTGACTTGGTGGACCATAAGGTCGCTGTGGCCGGTATTGCTGTGATTGTCAATAAAGAAGTTGATGTGGATAATCTAACGTCCGAGCAGCTGCAGAAAATTTTCACTGGTGAAATCACCAACTGGAAAGAGCTGGGCGGTAAGGACTTGGAGATTTCGATTATCAATCGTGCGGCTAGCTCTGGGTCCCGCGCAACCTTTGACAGTGTCATCATGGATGGGAAATCAGCTGTGCAGAGTCAGGAGCAGGATTCCAACGGTATGGTCAAAAATATCGTTTCGCAAACTCCTGGTGCGATTTCTTACCTAGCCTTTGCCTATGTTGACGAGTCTGTAAAAACCTTGAAACTTAATAACTACGAGCCAACAGCAGAAAATGTTGCTACCAATAATTGGTCGCTCTGGTCTTATGAGCATATGTATACACTAGGCAAGCCGACTGGTCTGGCTGCTGAGTTTCTTGAATACATGCTGTCAGATGATGTTCAAAAAGGGGTTGTTACAAGCATGGGCTATATCTCAATCAACGATATGAAAGTCAGCAAGGACGCTGATGGGAATGTCACAGCAATAGAAGGAGATTCAAAATGAAAAATGAGGAATTAACCAAAAAGTTGTTATCGCCTTCTAAAAATTCTCGCTTGGAGATGTTTGGCCGCTATCTGACTTTTGCCTGTCTGTCACTGATTGTGGTGATTGTGGCTATGATTCTAATCTTCGTTGCTCAGAAAGGTCTATCTACTTTCTTTGTCAACGGCGTTAATGTTTTTGATTTTCTTTTTGGTGGTGTCTGGAATCCTTCTGGTAAGGAATTCGGTGCCCTGCCAATGATTTTAGGCTCCTTTATCGTTACTATTCTATCTGCTCTGATAGCAACTCCCTTTGCGATTGGTGCAGCTGTCTTTATGACAGAGGTTTCTCCAAAAGGAGCAAAGATACTGCAACCTGCGATTGAGCTTTTAGTTGGTATTCCGTCTGTTGTTTATGGATTTATCGGTCTGCAAATCGTAGTACCTTTTGTCCGTACAGTCTTTGGCGGTACGGGTTTTGGGATTTTGTCTGGTATTTTTGTGCTCTTTGTCATGATTTTGCCAACAGTAACCTTTATGACGACAGACAGTCTGCGTGCTGTGCCACGTCACTACCGTGAAGCTAGTCTGGCTATGGGCGCAACGCGCTGGCAGACCATTTGGCGGGTAACACTCAAGGCTGCTCGCTCAGGTATCTTTACAGCTGTGGTCTTTGGAATGGCACGTGCTTTCGGTGAAGCCCTAGCTATCCAAATGGTCGTTGGGAACTCTGCGGTGATTCCAACCTCTTTGACAACACCAGCAGCTACACTGACCTCTGTCCTGACCATGGGAATCGGAAATACAGTTATGGGAACAGTGGACAATAACGTTCTCTGGTCTCTGGCTCTGGTGCTCTTGATGATGAGCTTAGCCTTTAACAGTGTGATTAAACTAATTACAAAAGAAAGAGGTAAGAAAAACTATGCACGCTAAGAAATTAGATAAATTGGCGACTGGTGTTCTCTACACAATAGCGAGTATCATTGTTGCCATCCTTGCCTCTCTCATCCTCTATATCTTAGTTAGAGGTCTGCCTCATGTTTCCTGGTCTTTCTTGACAGGGAAATCCTCTTCTTACCAAGCTGGCGGTGGTATTGGGATTCAGCTATACAATTCCTTCTTCCTGCTGGTAATTACTCTGATTATCTCTGTGCCTCTTTCTATGGGGGCTGGGGTTTATCTGTCAGAGTATGCTAAGAAAGGACCAGTGACCAACTTTGTCCGCACCTGTATTGAAATTCTGTCTTCACTGCCTTCGGTAGTAGTTGGGCTCTTTGGTTATTTGATCTTTGTTGTCCAGTTTGAGTATGGCTTCTCAATCATTTCTGGTGCCTTGGCCCTGACTGTCTTCAATCTGCCACAGATGACGCGGAACGTCGAAGATAGCCTGCGCCATGTCCATCATACGCAACGTGAAGCTGGTTTGGCCTTGGGAATTTCTCGCTGGGAAACGGTTCTGCATGTGGTCATCCCGGAAGCTTTGCCTAGTATTGTAACAGGGATTGTACTGGCTTCTGGTCGTATCTTTGGTGAAGCAGCGGCCTTGATTTATACAGCAGGTCAATCAGCTCCAGCTCTTGACTGGTCCAACTGGAATATTTTCAGCGTCACTAGTCCTATCTCTATCTTCCGTCAGGCTGAAACCTTGGCTGTCCATATCTGGAAGGTCAACAGTGAAGGAACTATTCCTGATGGCACAGCTGTTTCTGCTGGTTCAGCAGCAGTTCTCCTGATCTTCATTTTGATTTTCAATCTGGGAGCCCGCAAACTGGGCAGCTATCTGCATAAGAAATTAACCTCTGCTTAAAGGAGAAGAAATGACAGAATATAATTGGAATGAAAAACATATCATTACTTTTCCTGAAGAAAAGGTAGCCCTGTCGACCAAGGATTTGCATGTTTACTACGGTAAAAAGGAATCCATCAAGGGCATTGATATGCAGTTTGAAAAAAACAAAATCACTGCTTTGATTGGCCCCTCTGGATCAGGGAAATCTACCTATCTTCGCAGCCTCAACCGCATGAACGATACCATTGATATTGCCAATGTGACTGGAGAGATTCTCTATGAGGGGATTGATGTCAACCTCCCTGAAATCAATGTTTACGAAATGCGTAAGCATATCGGCATGGTTTTCCAACGGCCAAATCCTTTTGCCAAGTCTATCTATCGAAATATTACCTTTGCCCATGAACGGGCTGGTGTCAGAGATAAAAAGGTTCTGGATGAGATTGTGGAGACTTCGCTCAAGCAAGCAGCTCTTTGGGATCAGGTCAAAGATGACTTGCACAAGTCAGCCCTGACTCTCTCTGGGGGTCAGCAGCAGCGGCTCTGTATTGCCCGTGCTATCTCAGTCAAACCAAACATTCTGCTCATGGATGAGCCAGCGTCAGCCTTGGATCCGATTGCGACCATGCAGCTGGAAGAAACCATGTTTGAACTTAAGAATAACTATACCATTATCATTGTGACCCACAATATGCAGCAGGCTGCCCGTGCTAGTGACTACACTGGATTCTTCTATCTGGGCGACTTGATTGAGTACGATAAGACGGCCAATATTTTCCAAAATGCCAAACTTCAGTCCACTAATGACTATGTTTCAGGTCACTTTGGTTAAGCTGCCGTCCGTATTCATCACGATTCAACAAGCTTAGTCTTTGGTTGAATGTAAAATAAAATGAAGGAAAAACGTATGACAGAACCTATTTTGCAAGTCAAGGACTTGTCGGTTTATTATAATAAAAAGAAAGCCCTTAATAGCGTTTCACTTGATTTCATGCCAAATGAGATTACGGCTTTGATTGGACCGTCAGGCTCAGGTAAGTCAACCTTGCTTAAGGCCATCAACCGAATGGGCGACCTGAATCCAGAAGTAACGACTACAGGAACGGTCATTTATAACAGTCACAATATCTATGGTCCGAGGACAGATACGGTAGAGCTTCGCAAGGAAATCGGAATGGTCTTCCAGCAGCCCAATCCTTTCCCTATGACCATCTATGAAAATGTAGTTTATGGACTTCGGATTAATGGTGTCAAGGACAAGGCAGTTTTGGACGAAGCAGTAGAGCGCTCCCTTATTGGTGCTTCTATCTGGGACGAGGTCAAGGACCGTCTGCATGATTCCGCTATCGGTCTTTCCGGTGGTCAGCAGCAACGGGTTTGTGTGGCTCGCGTGCTAGCTACTAGTCCTAAGATCATTCTCTTGGACGAGCCGACATCAGCCTTGGATCCAATCTCAGCTGGGAAAATCGAGGAAACCCTCTACAGTCTAAAAGACAAATATACCATGCTTTTGGTCACTCGCTCCATGCAGCAGGCGTCTCGGATTTCTGAAAAAACAGGCTTCTTCCTTGGTGGAGACTTGATTGAATTTAATGAAACCAAGAAGATGTTCCTCAATCCAGCCCATAAAGAGACCGAAGATTACATTACTGGTAAATTCGGATAACAGAAAGGAATCTTATGCTTAGAGTACAATTTGAAGAAGATTTAGAAAAACTTCATAATCAATTCTACGCGATGGGAAACGAAGTCCTATCGCAGATTAATCGGACGGTGCGTGCCTTTGTTACACATGACCGTGAACTGGCTCGTCAGGTCATTGAAGACGATGCTGAAGTTAATGAATACGAAGTGAAACTGGAGAAGAAATCTCTTGAAATCATCGCCTTGCAGCAACCTGTGTCTCAGGATTTGCGAACCGTTATCACCGTGCTGAAAGCCAGCAGTGACTTGGAACGCATGGGCGACCACGCCGTATCTATTGCCAAAGCGACTGTTCGGATGAAGGGAGAAGTCCGCATCGAGTCTGTAGAAGATGCCATCAGCAAGATGGGGCGCGATGTTAAGAATTTCGTCGAAGAAACTCTGAACGTCTACCTCAATGGAAATGTAGACCAAGCCTATGCAGTTGCAGCTCTAGATGAGAAAATCAATCAATACTTTGATGATATTCGCGATCTTGCTACAGAGGAAATCAAACAAAATCCAGAGCTGATTGTGACTGGCCGTGACTACTTCCAAGTTATCTCTTACTTGGAACGAATCGGCGACTATGCCAAGAATATCTGTGAATGGGTTGTTTACTTTGAAACAGGTAAAATTATTGAGTTGTGATGATAAAAGATACGATTTGTGTCGTGTCTTTTTTTTGTATATTCTCAAGAATTGTCAGAATTCTGTTTTGTGTTTTAACTTACAACTAACTATGTTATACTACGAGTGTAGATTCAAAAAACATATATTTTTATATTAGTACATAATGGAGAATGTTTATGAAGAAAAAGATCATTTTCGCCTTGACAGTTCTGATGCTTCTCATTCCAGGTGTAATCTTTGGTGTGACAAAGTGGATTGAACACCAAAACTCACCCTATAATGTTAGTGACGTTTTAGACGATAAAGGAGTAAAACTTTACAAACGAGGATTTCGTTTGTTGGAAGAACAACTGGCAACTTACATTAAAGAGCATTACTCTGGTGTCAGTAAAATTGAGTTTTCGCCAATTTTTGTTCAAGGTGGGGATGGGCAGAGCATGTTTCGTGCAAATATTGTTCCTGTGATTTATGATTTACAAGGCAATAAAGCCTACTTGGGAAAAAAAATTGGTGAGAATTCCTACAGTCATTATGGTAGTTTTTGGGATGTTAGGCTTGATTTTAATGGCTGGGATGAAGAAATCATAGAATTAAAGGTTGGTGACGATTTTATTGATATTTCCGAGAGTAAAAAATTACCTGTGGAAGCCAAATTATCAACTAAACCAAAAATTGATGAGAATATAGAAGCTTTAGTTCAAGAACATCAGCTCGTAGATGTTAAAAAAAGCGAGAACGGTAGTCCTGATGCAGAAGTTGTCTATAATACAGAAATTAGGAAAGGAGACTTTTTAGAATGGCATTGAAGGAGTCAAGGTGATAGTATTAAATCCTTTTCAACAGAATATACTTTTCTAAAAATTAAGGTAGAAATATCTTGAAATTACTAATTATGATATAATGTATGTAAGCAATTTGTTTGTAATTTGATTAATAAAATGGAGGAAATTGATGAAGAGAAAAATCTTTGCAATAATAACAGTTCTTGCAGTTTTAATTTTTGGAGGAGTATTTTATATGGTAAATTCACAAAAAAGTTCGACAGGACTTGATGCAAAAGAAGAAAAAATTATCGAACATGGGTTTCGCTTGTTGGAAGAACAGATTGCGACTTACATCAAGGAGAACTATTCAGGTGTTTCTAAAATAGAATTCTCACCAATTTTCATTGAAGGTGGTAAAAATAATCCTCCATTTACAGCTGATGTAGTACCAGTTATTTATGATGAGGAGGGAAATAGGGCTGTTTTTGGAACTTTAATTGGCAACCATGCTTATGCCTCCTATGGGATACCCTATAGCATTTATGTAGATTTGGATTATGAAGATACGGAATATATTTTGTTAAGAGATTCAAATGGGGATCATATTGACGTGTCTAATTATAATAAATTACCTAAGGAGGCTAAATTGACTTCTAATTCTCCTATAGATAATAATATAAAAGGTTTACTTGATGATGGTCAATTGAAAAAAATCGAAAAGAATGGAGCTGGGAGTCCGAATGCTAAGATAAACTATAATATTGAAATCAGAAGAGGGAGTCGTTTGGAATGGAATTAAGTCATGAAAATATTCAAAATCTCCATAGAGAGGTAAGAACTTGGAAGACGATTAAAGAAGGAACTACAGTAGACGCCGATGACGGCATGCAATACGAAATCATCAATTCTGAAAACTCCGTAACAGAGGCTGTTGCTGTTGCTCCTATTGTAGGTGGGAAAGCTGACTATTCAAAGACTATTGTCTTAACAGCTGGTACACAGAACAAGGTAAATCCATTGAAAAATTCTTTTGAAGAGATAGGTAATACTTTGTGGTCAGTAGAAGGTGCTGCTGACGCCGCCTATGTTTCTGGTTTAAGTCCCCAATATGCTAAAATGGATGAATTTTTCGCGGAAACACAGAAACGCTTGGAAGATAAAGGTGTGAAAGGTGGTCAAATTTGGTATTCTTCTGCTCATAGTCAGGCTGGAGTACCAAATGCAAAGCTTTCAGTAAAATATAGAGTTAAAGAAATCGTTAATTACTATGATTGGGGTGCTAAAAAGGCCGTAGACAGTGGGCATTTTACAAAATCAGAGCTAAACTATTTAGAAAAGCATGCGATTATTTACTCGGATTCTGGGAAGCAAATTACGGGAATAGATGGAAATGGAGGAGCTATCCCCTACGGTCAAGTTCGCCTTTATGAAGGAAAAAGCCATAATATCCAAACTCCGTATTTAAAAGGTAATAATTATGATTTTGATAAGTATATCAAAAAAAATAAATTCGTTTCCGGCATGACAGAAAAACAGGTCCGAAAGATTGCTGAATATAAAGCAAAAACGTACAAAGTAAATGTAGCAATCGCAAATTATGGATTAGAGGATGACAAGCAAAATCCTGAGTATTATGTTCGTGAGTATTTAAAGGAATATGGAAACTTTGCTCCTGAGCCTTCTAAGCAGGATTTAATCGCCATAAATAGACAACGCATTGATGAACTGCATGCTTCTTTAAGAACCAGTTCTGGCGACAAAACAATTAGTTTGAGAGAGGAACTTGTTCGTACAAGTGCGCAAACAGCTCAGCTTCAAGCTGAAGTATATGAGCAAGAAATTAGAGATAAGATAAAAAGTGTTAAATCTAGTGTTGAAAATCATATCAAAGAACTGAGAGATGCAGCTTATACCCTAGCCCACAATCTTTCTACTGATGAGGTAGAGGGCTTATTATCTGAGTTGGGCATGTCAACTGCTTGGAATGATGGAAAAGAAGCAAGTACCCTTGCCTCAGCAAACTCTTATATGACTACAATGACTGGTATTGCAGGGAATTTAAACAAAGCTGCAGATAGGATAGTAGAAATCGATCAACAAGGTGCCCAGATTTTTGAGAAAAGCAAGGAGGTAGAGTATGATTGAACCAAATACAGAAGATCGAGTTGAAGCCGAACGTATAAAAAAAGAATATTTAAAGATTCAGGAACGTATAGCTATTCGTGGCTTGATTTCAGCTAAAAGAGCTGTCCTTCTTGAAGAAAGTCAAGCTTTGCAAACTTGGTTAGATAGTCAAGCTGAGGCTATGAAAACTTTTGCATCCACTCAAGTACCTGCTGACTTATCCGGGGCCTTTACCGGTGGAGCAGCAGATTCCATCAAGGAGGTACTAGGTGCTGTTCCTAAGCCTAGTTTGACCAGCCCTATCTTATAGGAGGCTTTATGGATATTCAGAAAAAGATCAATCGTCTTGATGACGATCACATAGCTTTTCGAAAGAAAGTTAGTGAGTATGAATGGGATTATCAGGACATGAGACGAGAAGCTAAAAATGTTTCAGAGCGAATGAGCGAATGGATATTATCTTTTTGTCGCAATAATCCTGATACCGTCCCCTCATATGAATTAGGCCAAATAGAGAAAAACAGGGAAATTTTTGAGAGAAAAATTCAGCGTTATGAAGAACGGCTAAACAAAACTTATCACGAAGAAAATCGAATCTATAACAAAAAATTAGAGGAACTTGAGAAAGAAAAGAAGAACTCTTGACCTTTCTTCCGTTTTATTAACCACATTGACAGGTACTACCTGTCTTTTTGTTTGCATTTATTCTGCAACGAAATCTTCTAAATATGATACAATAATAACAGATTATAAGCGGACAAGGGTGTCGGAGTAATCTTGCCATGTTGTTCGCTAGATGAGGAGAAGCTTATGCAAGCAGTTAAACATTTTATTGAAACTTTTGTTCCTGAGCACTATGATCTCTTTTTGGATTTGAATCGTGCCGACAAGACTTTTTCAGGCAAGGTGACCATTACTGGGGAAGCTAAGACAAGTAAGATTTCCCTGCATCAAAAAGATTTGACAGTTGAAGCTGTAGAGGTGGCTGGCCAAGCTCGCCCTTTCACTCTTGATAAGGACAATGAAGCTCTTTATATCGAGCTGGAAGCGGCCGAGCATGTAGTGGTGACCATAACTTATACTGGTCAGATTACGGACAATATGACGGGGATTTACCCATCTTACTACACGGTTGATGGTGTGAAAAAAGAGATTATTTCTACGCAGTTTGAGAGCCATTTTGCCCGCGAAGCCTTTCCGAGTGTGGATGAGCCAGAGGCTAAGGCAACTTTTGATTTGGCTTTGAAATTTGACCAAGCAGAGGGTGAGTTGGCTCTGTCTAATATGCCGGAAATTGATGTTGAAAACCGCAAAGCGACTGGCGTTTGGAAGTTTGAAACGACTCCACGTATGTCTTCCTATCTCTTGGCTTTTGCTGCAGGTGATATGCAAGGAATTACTGCTAAAACCAAGAATGGAACTTTGGTAGGAGTTTATGCGACCAAGGCCCATCCAGAGAGCAATCTAGAGTTTGCTTTGGACATTGCGGTTCGCTGTATTGAATTTTACGAAGAATACTACGGAGTCAAGTATCCTATTCCTCAGTCACTTCATGTGGCCCTGCCAGACTTTTCTGCTGGGGCTATGGAAAACTGGGGCTTGGTAACCTATCGTGAAATCTATTTGCTGGTGGATGAAAATTCAACAGCTCTGAGTCGTCAGACAGTTGCCTTGGTTGTTTCACACGAACTAGCTCACCAATGGTTCGGAAATCTAGTGACCATGAAGTGGTGGGATGACCTTTGGCTCAATGAAAGCTTTGCAAATATGATGGAGTATGTCTCAGTTGATGCGATTGAGCCTAGCTGGAAGATTTTTGAAGATTTCCAGACCAGTGGGGCTCCTTATGCCCTCAAGCGTGACGCGACAGATGGCGTCCAGTCAGTCCATGTAGAGGTCAAACACCCTGATGAAATTAATACTCTTTTTGATGGGGCAATCGTCTATGCCAAGGGTAGCCGTCTAATGCACATGCTGCGTCGTTGGCTGGGAGATGATGCTTTCCGTAAGGGGCTAGGTGCCTACTTTGAGAAGCATCAGTATGGTAATACTATCGGTCGTGATCTTTGGGATGCTCTTTCTCAATCTTCTGGCCGTGATGTAGCAGCCTTTATGGATGCTTGGCTGGAGCAGCCGGGATATCCAGTTGTCACTGCTAAGGTTGAAAATGACTCCTTGATTTTGACGCAGAAGCAGTTCTTCATTGGAGAGCATGAAGACAAGGGTCGTCTCTGGCCAGTACCGCTCAATAGCAACTGGCAAGGACTCCCTGATACTCTGACGACAGAAAGACTGGAAATTCCTAATTATGCAGCCTTGGCAGCGCAAAATGAAGGAGCCCTGCGTCTTAATACAGAAAACACAGCCCACTATATTACAGATTATCAAGGTGAGTTGCTAGATGCTCTTCTGAATAATCTCAGCTCTTTGGACAATATCAGTAAACTGCAAATCGTGCAGGAGCGCAGACTTCTGGCAGAGTCAGGTAAGATTTCCTATGCAGACCTACTGCCAGTCATCAGTAAGCTGGCAAACGAAACTTCTTATATGGTGGTTTCAGCTGTTTCCCAAGTGCTGGAAGGGTTAAATCGCTTTGTGGATGAAGGCAGTCAGACTGAAGAAGATTACAAAGCCCTGCTGAAAGTACTTAGTCAAAGCAATTTTGACCGTCTTGGTTTTGAAAAACAGGAGGGTGAAAGCGATGAGGATGAGATGGTTCGTCAGTTGATTGTGGGCAATATGATTAAGGCTGACGATGAGACAGCTAAAGCTCAAGCAAGCCAGATTTTTGACCGCTATCGTGATAATTTGGAAAAACTCCCTGCCGCTATTCGTTTGCAGGTATTGGTCAACCAAATCAAGCATCATGAAAGCAAGGAGCTGACCAAGCTTTATCTGGACCTCTATGTCGCTTCAAATGATGGAAGCTTCAAAAATGCTCTTTCTACAGCCCTTTCTTATACGAAGAACAAGGAAACCTTGGATGAACTTTTAGCGACTTGGAAAGATAAATTTACTGTGAAACCGCAGGATTTGTCAGCTTGGTATGCCCGTTTCCTCAGCCGTGATTTTACCCAAGAAGCAGTATGGTCTTGGGCGCGTGAGAATTGGGACTGGATCAAGGCAGCGCTAGGTGGTGATATGAGCTTTGATAGCTTTGTCATTAGCCCAGCAGTGGTCTTCAAGACAGAGAAGAGATTGGCAGAGTACAAAGCCTTCTTTGAGCCACAGTTGCATGATATGGCGATTAGCCGAAACATCAGCATGGGAATCAAGGAAATCGCTGCGCGTGTTGAACTAGTGAAGCGCGAGAAAGAAGCAGTGGAAAAAGCAATTCGAGCTGCGATTTGATCGATTTAATTAAATTGACAAGAAAGTCTGAGATAGTAGTCTATCTCAGGCTTTTTCTTTATTATTTTTAGCATTTAAACATTGCTTATTTGCCTTTGCTCTGATAAAATAGAACAATATGGACAATAAACAGGTAACTGTTTAAAGGAGAAATGGAGATTATAATGGAAAAGAAAATAGTCTATGGCTTCCGCAAGAGCCGCCTTTCTAAGGGCTTATGCGGAGCTGTTTTGGGTGCAGCTTTGTTGCTAGCTGCTGGGTCGGTTCAGGCTGAGGAAAAGGCAGCTGAAGCAGCAGATCAGTCTTCCCTTTCTGAAGCTGCACTTTCTCCAACCGAAGCACCCCAGCCAACTGCTGCTCCTGTTCAGTCAGAGCCTGTAAGTCAAGGCAAGCTTCCCTTGGAGGTTTCCCATGCGGAAATGGACCAAGCTTTGGTAGAGGCCGAGAAAACAGGAGTTCAGCTAAAGCAAGAGCCGGCTGTTGATTTAGGAACAGCTAGAAATCCAGAAGAAGCTGCGAGTAAACGGGAGACAGCGCTAGCAGATTATGCGACCCAAGTCAAGGAAATACGTGAAACCACAGCAGCTTATCAGGAGCAGCTGAAGTCTTATGAGAAAGAACTCAGTCAGACAGAGTCTGCCAATCAAACCTTGAAAGATCAATATGACAAGGCTCTGGCTTCCTATGAACAAGAGTCCAGTCGTATTCAAGCTGAAAATGCTCAGCTAGAGGCGGACTATGAGCAGAAACGGACGGCTTATCAAGCAGAATTGAGCCGTATAGTAAAAATCAATCAAGAGAAAGAAGCCTCCTATCAAGCAGCTTTAGCAGCCTATCAAGAGGAGCGTTCACGAATTTTACAAGAAAATGCTCAAGCGAAAGCAGACTACCAAACTGCTATGGAGAGCTATGCTACAGAGCTGAAAGTTACTCAGGAGAAGAATGCAGAAGCAAAGCGTCGCTATGATGAAAAGCTTGCTCAGGTCTCAGCTCACAACAAAGCTGCCCAAGCTGACAATGCAGCCATTACAGAACGAAATCAGGCAGCTGAAAAGGCCTATCAGGAAGCAGTCAAGCAGTATGAAGCTGAAGTATCCAGACTGACTCAGGTTAAGGCAGAAAAAGAAGCTGTTTATCAAGCTACCTTGGCTGACTATGAGAAAGAATTGGCTCGGGTTCAGAAAAACAATGCTGAGCTAGAGCAGCAGTATCAGTCAGATTTAAGGGCTTATCAGCAGGAAGTAGAACGTATTCAAACAGCCAATCAAGAAGCTAAACAATCTTATGAGACAGCCTTGGCTAAAATCCAAGAGCAGAATAAAGAGATTGAGACCCAAAATCTAGCCGTTCGGAAGAAAAATGCAGCTTTAAAGGAGCAGTATCAGGCTGATTTAGCTGCTTATCAAGAGCGATTGGCTGAGATTCGACAAAAAAATCAAGCGGCAGAGAAAGACTATGAGAGCAAATTAGCTGCTTATCAAAAGAATCGCTCTGAAATCGAGGCGTCCAATGAGGCCAAAGAAAGAGATTATCAAGCGTCTTTAACTGCCTATCAAGCTGAACTTAAGCGTATTCAAGGTGAAAATAAGAAGCTGCAAACTGCCTATGAGTCAGAAAAAGCAGGAGTAACAGCCCGTAATGCTGCCATTGAAGCTGAAAACGCCCAAATTCGTCAGCAAAATCAGGAAAAACAAGAGCTTTATAAAAATCAATTAGCCCAATATGAGCAGGATGTGGCTCGAATCACCGAAAGCAACCAGAAAAGTCGAGAAGCATATGAGAAAGCCTTGCTTACCTACCAAGAAGAAACTGCTCGGATTGAGTCGGAAAACAAAAATAAACTAACTGCTTATCAGGCAGACTTAGCTACCTATAAAGCAGATCTTGCAAGGATTGAAGCAGAAAATCAAAGAATGAAAGAAGATTATGAGGCAAACCTTGCAGCTGTTTCAGCGCAGAACGCAGTGATTGAGCAAGAAAATGCAAGCATTAAAGAAAAAAATGCCCGATTGAAAGCCGACTATGATAAGCTGTTTGAAGAATATAAGAAGGCAAAAGCTGCCTATGATACTGCCAAAACTAAGTATGATGCAGCTCTTGTAACTTTTGAGAGAGAGATGCAGGAAGCTGAAGCTAAGAAAAATGAAGAAGGCTATCTCAGCAAGGTTGAAAGCCAGCCATTTGTTTTCAAATCTGAGCCCCAGGCCGTCTTGACACTTGATCCCTCTATTAGAACATATACCAATGATGAGCTGACTGAGGAGGTTCGTTCTTGGAGAATGGATGAATCAGGAATGAGAGCATTAACCAGTGTTTTAAAAGGAAAAGAGCATCAGACTAAAGTCGTTTTGCAAAAAGATGTGCCTTTGGTAGCTACTTATACCAATATCAAAAATTCCAGTATTCAAGGCAAGAAAATCTCTAAAGTTGTCTATACTTATACTCTGAAAGAATCAACGAAGAGTCAGGATAAGCTGCCGGTTTTCTTAGTTAAGGATCCGACCTTGACTGTGTGGACCTTGGATTTTCATGGCCAATCTCGAGTCAATGTCCAAGCGGAATTTTTCGATGAGGCTGGAGAAAGGCTTGATATGACAGGTTCGCTTGTCAGCTTCTCATCTTTAAATACTAATAAAGCTGCGATTGAGTACATCAAGAATTTTAATGGTGAATATGTTCCTATCACAGGTTCTGCTATTAACATTCACCCAGATACCAGTGTCCATGCCGATATTTCTATTAACTTTGAGAGAGAAGGTTCTCGCTTTGAGCATAATAAGTGGGATACGCCTACTAGTCCCTATAACTGGTATGGCGCTATTGTAGGTAAAGCTCAGGGAGATGTCATTTCTTTTGATATCGGTTCGCGAAATCGGGGTTCTGCTTGGTTTGTCTTTAACTCTGATATTAAAGCTAAAGGTGTCCC
Organism: uncultured Streptococcus sp.; assembly: GCF_963528215.1. Taxonomy (GTDB): domain Bacteria; phylum Bacillota; class Bacilli; order Lactobacillales; family Streptococcaceae; genus Streptococcus. The sequence goes on along the minus strand of NZ_CAURVL010000005.1, from coordinate 27,910 downwards.
AATGAAGCCTGTCGCTCCGACTGAGGTTGCCCAACCACAAGAGCCAACCTATGAAGAACTCAAGGCACTGCAACCTCTTCCAAGTCAGCCGGTTTATCAATCTTTGCCGCAAGAGCCAGCTCAGCCGGTTTATCAAGAACTTCCTAGCAGACCGACAGAAACTCAGCCTCTTCCTCAGCCAACTCAGCCTGAGCAGCCAGTAGCTCTACCGGAAAGAGATTTGGAAGTTTTACCGCAAGAGCCGACTTATAAGGCTGAGCCGCTTCAACCTCAAAAACCTGTTTATCAAGAGGTGCCAGAAGAACCTAGCTCCCCTACTCTATTGACAGAGCCGTCAGCGGTTGAAGAGCCGACCTATGAGAAGGAGAAGTCCTTGCTGAGTCTTCCGCAAGCTCTGGTTGAAGAAGCGCTGCCACAGGAACCGCAAGCTCCTACCTATCTCAAAGAGCCTGAGCAGCCTCAGAAAGCCCCTGAAGTAAGCACGGGTGAGGCTCCGAAACCTCCTGTTTATGAAGAAGAAATTGTTTTAGAGGACCTGCCTCAAGAACCAAGTTATCTGCAGGAACCTCAGCTCCCTCAAGAACCAGTTCTTCAGCCTGAGCCCCAGTCACCTCTCAGAGAAAGTGGCCTGCCTTTGATTGCTGAGCCTGACAAGCCGAACTATAAAGAACTTCCTCAAAAGCCGGCTGAACCTAGCTATCAAGCTTTGCCAAGCCGTCCGCAAGCGCCAACTCAAACTTATCACTATAACCAGATCTTTATTCAGTTAAAAATCAGAGAAGAGCTGGAGGATGAGTCCAAGAAGAATATTCATCAACAAGAAGTTAGTCAAGGAAGTTTTGCAGTCCTGAATCTTACAACGGATGCTTTGCCTGCTTATCGCCTGCCAATTCATTCTTTCCTATTGGAAGATCGCCTGCCAGAAGGTTTTGAATTAGATCTAGAAGCAACTAGAGCGAAAAGTCCTGGTTATGAGGTTTCTTATGACCCGAGCACCAGGGTCTTGACTTTTGTTGCTGCACCAGGTCTGCTTGAAAGATACAATGCTGACTTGAATACTACGACTGAGACCCTAGCTCCAGCAGCAGTCGGTCGACTCTTGTATTCAGGCAGAACCTATACCAATCATTTCAGCTTGCTGATTAATAATCAATACAGGATAGAATCCAATCAGGTTAGTGTTTCAACACCTTCTGCAGAAATTACTGTTCAAACAGCGCAGAAATTTGAGCATCTTTCAAACCGGACTTGGCAGCATCCAAAAACTGCAAGTAAGCAAGCAAGCAACTTGCAGCTATCTGTCAGCTACCAAACCACTCAAGGGCAATTGCCTAAAACTGGAAGCAATACGAGTGGACTTCTCACTTATCTTGGCTTTGCGGCCTTGCTAGCTTCAGCTGGCTTCCGTTCTTCTAAGAAAGAGTCGTAAAAAGATAAGTAGCTCCTGCATCAAGAGCTTTTGAACATGATAAATCAAGACTGAGACAATTTTGTCCCAGTCTTTTTTGCTGCGGATTTTTTGAGGAAATGGTTGATATCATCCAGTTTAGAAAGAGAATTGGGGAAAATTTCTTTTCATGCTCCATTTTCCCTATCTTTCAGCCTTTTTTAAGAAAAAATTCAGTCCTGTTTAAGTAAAAAACTATATGATAATGCTATTCAAGTGAAAGGATGTGTATAGGATGACTTGTAAGCTGCATTAGCTTCTTGTTTGATAGAAACAGATAGAAAAATTTACAAAAGAAAGAAGGAACATATTAAATGGATATGGAAAAAATGATTGTTGTAGAAAAAAGCACCAAATGGTGGCTGACAGTTGCGACGGGTGGTGCTCTAGCAGTCGGACTTATGGGTGGCTATGGCCTTGCGACAGCTATTCACGGTACAAACAATCAGCAATCAGCTATTCAACAGACAGCTACTATGCCTGGAGCACCGGAGCAGGGGCAGAATGCAGGAAATGGCATGCCGCCACAAGCTGGTCAGAATGGTCAAAATGGTGGACCAGGTAATGGAATGCCGCCGCAGGATGGTGGACCAGGACAGAACGGTCAAGACCAAGGCATGCCGTCTCAAGACGGCCAGCAGTCTGACAATGACAAGAGCAAGAATTCTCCTGCTCAGCAAAATGACAACGGGAAGAAAAACAAGAAAAAGTCTTCAACGAACACAAATGAACAATCGGACAAGAACAATAATAAGTCGACAAAAGAAAATAAAACGTCGCAGTCGTAGAAAAAACTTACTGATTTTGACCCAAGTCATGATATAATAAGAATAGCAAATAAAACAAAAACCAAAAGACATAATCTTGGAAAGTTTTATTGGAGGAAAGAAAAATGATTAAAATTCTATTGGTAGAAGATGATCTTGGACTGTCAAACTCAGTTTTTGATTTTTTAGATGATTTTGCAGATGTAATGCAGGTTTTTGATGGTGAAGAAGGTCTATATGAAGCAGAAAGCGGTGTTTATGACCTTATCTTACTGGATCTCATGCTGCCTGAAAAGGATGGTTTCCAAGTGCTGAAAGATCTCCGAGCAAAAGGAGTTACAACACCTGTTCTCATCATGACAGCTAAGGAAAGCTTGGATGACAAAGGACATGGCTTTGAGCTCGGGGCTGATGACTATCTGACAAAACCTTTCTATTTGGAAGAACTGAAAATGCGGATCCAAGCGCTCTTGAAACGCGCTGGTAAATTCAACGAGAATACTCTTTCTTATGGTGATGTGACTGTCAACCTATCTACAAATTCAACCACGAAGGCGGGTAAAGATGTAGAGTTGCTTGGTAAAGAGTTCGACCTCTTGGTTTATTTCCTGCAAAATCAAAATGTAATCTTGCCTAAGACTCAAATTTTTGACCGTCTGTGGGGCTTTGACAGTGATACCACTGTTTCCGTTGTCGAAGTGTACGTTTCCAAGATTCGTAAAAAACTGAAAGGAACGGCATTTGCGAAAAACCTACATACTCTTCGTAGTGTCGGCTACATTTTAAAAGATGCTGAATAAAATCAAGAAGACCTTTTATGCGGATGATTTCTCTTATTTCATTCGCTATTTTGGGTTGTTTACATTAATCTTCTCAGCCATGACCTTGATTATTATTCAGGTTATGCGCTCCAGCCTTTATACGTCAGTTGATGAAAATCTGAAAAACCTGAGTAATGATCCTAGTTCAGTAGCTGATTTGGCCTATCGGACGACAGGTCAGCAGTCTGATCCGAGCAATAAGGTCAATTCTAAAAGTCCTAAAAGCAGTAAAGAGCCAGATGGTGATTCAGATGAAGAGCCTAAGCCTAACAATCTAACTACGCCAAATGTCAGCTCTAATACTTTTGCCCTGCTTTTGGATGATGATTATAAAAATATTTCCACCAGCAAGAGCGATGGTTTTCTGGACTTTAACTCGCTGGAATTTAACAAGTCCTATCTGAATCAAATCAAGGAAATCGTGATTGGTAATAGCTTTGGCCAGACAGAAAGCTATCGGGCTTATCTCTTTGATATTGATCCTAAAAATGAGTATCCTGATATCAAGTATGCTGTGGTCATGACTAGTATCAGCCAGCTGGAGCAGACCAGCAGCAAGCATGAGCAGTTGATTGCCATGGTTATGGTCAGTTTTTGGGGAATTTCCCTGATTGCCAGTATTTACCTTGCTCGGATGAGTGTCAAGCCTCTGCTGGAAAGTATCCAGAAGCAGAAGGCTTTCGTGGAAAATGCCAGTCACGAACTACGGACTCCTCTGGCAGTATTGCAGAGCCGCTTAGAGACGCTCTTTCGTAAGCCTGAAGCTACAATTATGCAGAGCAGTGAAAATATTGCTTCTAGCTTGGATGAAGTACGGAATATGCGCTTGCTGACGACCAATCTGCTCAACCTGGCCCGCCGCGATGATGGCATCAAGCCACAATATGGTGAAGTTGAACCAGAATTTTTTGATACGACCTTTGCTAATTACTGTATTATCGCAAGGGAGAATAAAAAAGCCTTTCATTCAGAAAATATGATTAAGCACCCTATTGTGACCGATCAAATTTTCCTCAAGCAGCTGATGACTATTCTATTTGACAATGCTATCAAGTATACAGATGATGATGGCGTAATCAGTGTCATGGCTACTTCGACAGATCGTTACCTTATTTTCAGAGTGGCGGACAATGGCCCTGGTATCAGCGATGAAGATAAGAAGAAGATTTTTGATCGCTTTTATCGGGTGGACAAGGCTCGGACCCGTCAGAAAGGTGGCTTTGGTCTGGGGCTTTCTCTGGCCAAGCAGATTGTCGATGCTTTCAAGGGCTCTATTTATGTCAAGGACAACAAACCAAAAGGTACGGTCTTTGAAGTTAAACTGCTACTGAAAGAAACGAAAAAGCGTTCTGTAAAATAGCAGGAGAGGCCTAATATGAACATTTTGGTTTATGGTGCTGGCACGATTGGTTTGACATACGCTTGGTTACTGTCTAATCAGCATCAAGTTACTGTCTTAGTTAGAGAGCATAAGCTGTCGACTTTAGAGCAAGGCTTCACACTTTCTATTAAAGATTTAAGGAAAGATGATCAGGTCTATAAAGAACATCATTTTCAACCGCCATTGGTGACGAGCATTGATCAAGACTATGACCTGATTCTCTTAACGGTAAATAGTTTGCAACTAGAGCAGGCATTGGATCATTTGGCGGCTATAAAGGAAAAAGCTCATATACTTATTTTACAGAATAACTGGAATATCAACTCCAAGATTCCTTCTTATTTGGATAGAAAGCAGGTGTCGTTAGCTTTTCCTTCTTCTGTTGGAGGAGGGCGAAAGAGTGATGGTCGGATCCAAGCTATCATTTTCAAAGAAGCTACCTTACTTGATGATGATTCTTACACATCAGAGTTGTCTCCTATCTTCAGAGCTAGTGGTATAGGCATTGATGCTATGCCTGACTTGGCTTCTTGGATGAAGGTTCACTGCCTTCAGGAGGCAGTAATGGCGGGTGCAGTTGCAGAAGCGGGGACTTTTGATGCACTCTTGAAAGATAAAAAAGCAATTCGAAAGATGATTTGCGCTTGGCGAGAAGGTTTAGAACTCTGTCAGCGATATGGCATTCCTAAACATCGTTATAAACCTACTAAATATCTATCCCTGCCCCTATTTCTCTTGGTTCCAGTAATGAAGTTCATGTTGAGTCAGCCTTTGGTTGCCGAAATGGTCACAAATCATATGTATTCAGGCTATGTTGAGTGGGTTGATCAATATTTTGAAATCAAAAGAAGTGCTGAGAAAGAAAGCATTCCCATGCCTCAATGGAATTCGTATAGCGACTTCATCGAACAGTTTTTGAAAAACAATTCTTAGCAGGCCTTATTGGCTTGCTTTTTATCTGGCTTTTATTTACTTTTTTAAAAATTTAATATAAGTTTTGCCCAAAATAGGGTATAATAATAAACAAGAAAGAATGAGGTGAAATTATGGCATCAAAAATGTTACATACTTGTTTGCGTGTGGAGAATTTGGAAGCGTCTATCGCTTTTTATGCAGAGGCTTTTGGCTTTAAGGAGCTTCGTCGCAAGGATTTTCCAGATTATCAGTTTACTATCGTTTATCTAGGTTTGGAAGGCGATGATTATGAGCTGGAACTGACCTATAACTATGACCATGGTCCTTATGTGATTGGGGACGGATTTGCTCATGTGGCACTTAGCACGCCAGACTTAGAAGGTCTGCATGCTGAGCATAAGGCCAAAGGCTATGAAGTGACAGATCCAAAGGGTCTTCCTGGTAACCCTCCTAATTATTATTTTGTAAAAGATCCTGATGGCTACAAGGTGGAAGTCATTCGTGAGAAGAGTCTCTAACATCTAGCTGCAGTTAATTTTGCAAGATAAATGATGAATTTTATTCATTTAGGACAGGTGTATGAAAAGACAAAATAACAAGAAACACGGTAAGAAAACACTCATTGTTCTCAGCTTGCTAGGTTTAGCTTTTGTTGCTGCTCTATTTCTGGGTGCTGTAAAAATTTACGCTATTTTCCAAGAAAAGGAACTTCAAGAGAAAGTTAGTGTGCTAATTGCCCAAGAAGAGACCTTCCACGCTGAAAATACTGAAAAGCAAAGCAAGATGATTGGCAGCCACTATGTAGAGGCCTTTTATCCTCTGCTAGATGGTCAGGTTATGGCAAGCATCAAGGAGCAGATGGACGCTGATAGCCAGACGATTAAGGATAATCAGAAGAAGGACGATAAGATTGAGGAATTGACCTTCTACTATGCTGAGGAAAAAGAAACGAGCCTGAAGGATGTCAAAGAAGTACTGGTGCATCGCAAGGACTATCATGTCAAAGAGATGAAAATCAGTAAAGGAGAAGAGCGGGAAGTTGCTGACAGCTATCTCGGTGCAGACGGCAGCCGTTTCACTCTAGATAAGCTTTTTCAGGATCCTGATGCAGCTAAGGAAATCTTCATCAACGAAATATCCAGCCAGCTGACCTTTAGACAGGCCGATGAGGCGGTGCAGACGGAAATTCTCAATAACCTTAATGGAACGGAGTTGAGTCAGTGGTCCTTCCGTTATGAGTACAGCCATTTTTCTATTAAGCTGAGTAAGGAAGTGCAAGGCTTAACCAGCATTGATGTTCCTTTGTCTAGCTTTTATGACCAGATCAATGCGGACTATCTGACTGGCGATGACTTGGCAGCTTATCAGAGTTTTGAAGCTAAGAAGCATGTGAAGATGGTTGCTCTGACCTTTGATGACGGTCCAGATCCTAAGACAACACCGCAGGCTCTGGATATCCTTAAGAAATATGGTGCCAAGGCGACCTTCTTTATGGTTGGTCAAAACATTGCTGGTAATGAAGCGATTGTCAAGCGCGTGCACAATGAAGGTCATCAGATTGGAATTCATACATGGGACCATCCAGTCTTAACCAAACTTCCTCTAGATACAGCTCAAAAAGAAATCCTTGATACCCAGACCGCTATTAACAATGTGATAGGCATCAAGCCAACGATTACGCGGCCTCCTTATGGAGCTATTAATGCTACAATCCAAAATTCGGTTGATCAATCCTTTATCATGTGGAATGTGGACAGCCTAGACTGGAAGACACGCAATACTAAAGCTATTATGCAAGAGATTGCCAAAACCCAGCCAGGCTCGATTATCCTCATGCATGATATTCACCAGACCAGTATTGACGCTCTGCCAAGTGTCCTCGAGTATCTGAAGAGTAACGGCTATACTCTGGTGACGGTCGATGAGCTGTTGGAGGGTCAGCTAGAGCCCCATCGTATTTATTACGGCAGAGACTAAGACGTTCCTTGGGTTTAGATTATTGAAATACTTACTGGTAATTAGTAAAAGCAAAAAGCTTTGGAAACATGAAGTTTCCAAAGCTTTTTTAGTTTAACTTGTTACATAAAGTTCTTGATTTTTTAATACAATTTCACGAACGGAGGCGTATTTTTTTAATGTTTTCAACTCTTCTGGATGGCTGATGAGAGTGATAACATAGCCCTCCTTGCCTATACGGCCGGTTCGGCCAGAGCGATGGGTATAGGTTTCTAAATCGCGCGGAAGTTCATAGTTGACGACGCATTCTAGCGAATCAATATCAATGCCGCGAGCAACCAAGTCAGTGGCCAGCAAGAGAGTAATCTGGTGTTCTTTGAACTTGTCCAGAATCACTTTGCGGAACTTAACGTTGACATCGCTGGCTAGAGAAACTGCGTTGGCTTCACGATACTGGAGTTTTTCCTCGGCGCTTCCTAGGTCTGACAGAGCGTTGAAAAAGACCAGTCCACGGAAATCTTCAACATTGGATAACTTACGGAGCAAGTCCACCTTATCACGTTTTTCAACTTGCATGTAAAAATGCTGGATGTTGTCTAAAACTTGGTCGTTAATGCGGATTTCTAGAGTATTTTCAGCGATTTTATCGTGATCAAACTTAGCGGTGGCACTCATATATACCAGCTGGTGGTCACGAGGCGCATAGTGGGTGATTTTATCTACAAAGTGATACTGAGAATCGCTGAGCAGCTGGTCAAACTCATCTAAAATGATGATTTCGACATTCATCATCTTGATTTTCTTGAGCTTGACCAACTCGAAAATTCGCCCAGGCGTTCCAATGATAATTTCTGGACCTTTCTTAAGGCGCTCAATCTGTCGCTTCTGGCTGGAGCCGGAGAGCAGGAGCTGGGCTGTTAGCCCTAAAGGCTCAGCCCAAGTCTTGCAGACCTCAAAGATTTGTCCAGCCAACTCGGTGTTAGGAGCTAAAATCAAGAGCTGTTGTGCTTTTCTAGGTGTCAGCTTGAGCAGACTGGGAAAGAGATAGGCCAGAGTTTTACCAGTACCAGTCGGACTGATTCCCAGCACCGTATCACCTGTAGAAATAGGCTCAAACATCTTTTCCTGAATAGCTGTCAAATCTTCAAAGCCTAGCTGAGCCAGCTGATTTTGCCAGCTCGGGGGAAATTGTTTCTTAATCATCATCAACCTCAAATCTAATGCCAGCGTCCTTGCGCATGGCAAATAAGCTTTCATGAACGGCCGCCGCCGCATCCAACCATTTCTCGTAAGCTGCATCCTGTCCGCCCTTGAGCACTCGTGCGAAAGCTTGAGCCTCTTCCAGCATGGTGTGGGAAGCACGCTGGATAGGCAGTACCTCCTCTTGACCGTCCAGATTTTGGAAAATAGCAGAGCTGATAAATTCGACTCCGTCTAAAGTCAGAGTTCCCTGATCCGTATAAATCTCTGCAGGTAGATTGCTGTTTATATTTTTACCGGCCTGAATCTGAACTTGAAAATCTGGATAGATGAGACAGCCGGCTCCATTTAAATCAATCGTATTATCTAGCTGCTGGGCGCTGTAGCGAGTGAAGCGCGGATGGCCGAAAAGTCTGATAGCTGCATAGACAGGATAGACACCCAAGTCCATCAAAGCGCCGCCAGAAAACTTAGCTGAGAAAACGTTGGGCTGCTCTCCTGCAAGCAGAGCCTGCATTTTTGAAGAATACTTAGCATAGGTAAAGTTGGCTCCCAAGACAGTCTTGTCCTTGAGGAAATCACTAATCGTATCAAAGGCCTGCTCATGATAGTTGCGGGCAGCTTCAAAGAGATAGACTTGGTGCTCGTCAGCCAGCTTAATCAATTCCCGCCATTCTTTGGGACGAGAAACCGCAGGCTTTTCGACAATGACGTGTTTACGAGCCAAAATAGCTACCTTGGCATGATTGAAATGCAGGCTGTTGGGACTGGCGATATAAACAACATCGATATCAGACGACAGAAAGTCTAGCATTTCAGTAAAGACGGCTGTATTTTCATAGTTTTGCACAAAGCGCTCAGCAGAAGCCAGAGTCCGAGAGTAGACAGCTGCCAGCTGATAGTCGCCTGTTGAGTGAGCGGCCTTGATGAACTCATGAGAAATAGAACCTGTTCCGATGATTCCAAGTTTGAACATAAAAACCTCCTTTTTTCTATTTTTAAGCATGTACTTTTTTTATTTTAGCTCTTTCATTATAACATGAATTGCGGTAAAATAGATAAGATAACAAGAGATGGAGCTTATAATGCAAAATAGACCTATTATTATTGGTGTGACTGGTGGTTCCGGAGGCGGAAAGACCAGTGTTTCTCGAGCAATTTTGGCTAATTTTCCCAATGAAAATATTGCCATGATTGAGCATGACTCCTATTATAAGGATCAGACGCATCTGACTTTTGAGGAGCGGGTTAAGACCAACTATGACCATCCTTTTGCCTTTGACACGGACCTGATGATTGAGCAAATCAAGGAGCTCTTAGCTGGTCGGCCAGTGGATATTCCTACTTATGACTATACGGAGCATACTCGCAGTAAAAAGACCTATCGGCAGGTTCCTCAGGATGTCTTTATCGTTGAGGGGATTTTGGTCTTAGAGGATCAGCGCCTGCGGAATTTGATGGATATTAAAATCTTTGTGGACACAGATGATGATGTTCGGATTATACGTCGAATTAAGCGGGACATGGAAGAGCGTGGACGCAGTTTGGATAGTGTTATTGAGCAGTATTTGGGTGTCGTTAAGCCTATGTACCATCAGTTCATTGAGCCGACCAAGCGCTATGCGGATGTTATCATTCCAGAGGGAGCTTCTAACAAGGTGGCTATTGACCTGATTACAACCAAGATTGAAAAAATCCTTAAGGAAGCCAGAGAAGGCTAGCACACGTAGCTTTCTGCTCTGTCATTTGAGGAAATAAAAGTTTGTAAATCTGGCGAATCACAGTAGCTACAAGATTTTAAAATGTAATCTAGCAAGGGGAAGTGGGCGGACTGAAAATTGGTGATTTTCTGAATCCGTTCATCCCCTTATTTTGTAGGTGATTTATGAAGCAATTTGTAAAAAGAGAGTTTCACTCTCGCTCCAAATTTTTTGCCTGTCTTTTGACTTTTTGCGCCGGTTTTATTGATGCCTATACCTTCATTGAGAGGGGTGGTACCTTGGTGGCAGGGCAGACAGGAAACGTCGTTTTTCTTTCGGTCGAGCTTATCAATCAGGAAACCAGCGGAATCGAAGTGAAATTGGCAACTATGTTGGCTTTTATGCTGGGGATTTTTCTGATGACTGTTTTTCAGCATCATTTTGAGCATTCTTGGCGCAGACTGTCCAGTGTATTTCCCTTGATTCTGACAACAGCTGTGACTGGCTTTTTGCCTGCCCATGTCCCCCATCTCTATATCGTGCCGCCACTAGCTTTCTGCATGGGTGTGGTGGCGACGGCTTTTGGCGAAGTGGATGGCATTGTCTATAATAACTCCTTTATGACGGGGAACATCAAGAAAACCATGGAAGCTTTTGGCAATTATGTACGAAACAAGCATGGGAAAGATTTACAAGAAGGCCTTTTCTTTGTAGGGCTACTAACAAGCTTTGTAGTGGGAGCTATCATCTCTACCTATCTGATTCAATTTTACCTCTTGAAAACCATCTGGTTGGTTTCGTTGATTTTAACAGCCTTTCTGGTTTTCCGAGGTGTTCAGTACGTGAGGAGATGAAGTGACTTAATACCAATGAAGTGTGTCATAAGATTATAAAATGAATAGAAAAAAGGATAGATAGAAAGAATATGAGAAAAATAATTTTTATTGGACAGAGCGGTGATGAAGCCGTCTACTATAACACGCGAACAAAAGAGGCTTTGGCAGCCGATAAGAGTGTCTTGTTAAATACGGAAGGGGCTAGGAAGACTAATAAGGCCATTATTCCTTTGATGTTGGTTTTCATTTTCTTAGGTTTGATAGGGGGAATGGTAGCTATACCAGCTTTTTCCGGTTTTCGATACAGCAGCTGGATGGTTCCGCCTTTTATCGCTGCCCAGTTCTTTGTCTTTTTTGGATTTATATGGATGATGGAAGTCGCCTTGTATAAAGAAGTTAAGCATGTTCGTAGAGCAACAAAGCAGGAGTTTGCGAAAACCGTTGATTCAAATCTATTTTGGGAAAATTTTAGTGAGAAAAAAGCAACGTTTGGGAAGATGTTTATTTTTATGATTGTCATGTTATTAGTTTTTATGACTACTATAGTAATATTTGCTGCTGCCATCCCGGGCATTATTGACTCATTCAATAAGCAGGAACCATTTGATATACAAATCATTTTCTCGCTTTTGGCAGCCCTGTTTCCTGCCTTGTTGTACCTTTTCTTATTCCAAAACAATCCCATTCGCTGGCTGTTAGCTGTGCGGAAGTTTGAACGAGGTCAAGTAGTGTTTAAAGAAGAAGCTGAGGAGATAAAAGAAAAATAACATGAGTTCTTTTTTAAAAATACAAATGAGAACGATATTGAAATTCAAAACAAACAAGTTTGATTTGAATAAGACTTGAAGATTATTGTTTTCTTAGGAGGTTTTTATGCAAGCGCATCATGTAAATTTTAGATATATATTATTGGAAGATGATAAGGAATATTTTCTATTGGATAAGCTACCGACATTGTGGGGCTATTTTTTCCCTTATCTGAATTGGTTTAGCAATCGAACACTTTACCGATTGACAGAGTCGCAATTTTGGGAAATCCGCAACCGCAAGAAATCTTGGTCTGAGACTTTTACTATCTCAATGCCTATTTTGATAGCAATAGCGGTATGGGCAGGAAGAATAAGAGGACCTCATGAGCTAACAGATTTTTTGACAAATACACAGTCTTCTGTTTTAGAAAGATATCTATTTTTATTTTTAATAATAGTTGCAATTATATTTATAGCTCGATTCTGTTATTACTTATCCCATCTATTTTTGTCTAGAAAATTTCCATTTTATAACTACAAAAAGGAAGCAGGAAAAGTGAAGCTAGAGAGAACAAGTCAATGGTCACGCAAACAGTTTAAAATAATAATACTTTTTTTGTTATTAAGTGTTCTAATGAGTTGTTTTTATCTATTTTGGGGAGTATTGACAATGTTAATGATGACAGTTTGCATAAATTTATTATATATTATTTTGATGGGGAATTTGAGTTATAGTGAGGGTTGTCAGTATACAATAGAAAGAGATGAGAAAGATGACGCTATAAAATAAAAGGCCTTGCTTTCTATATGTGGAACAATAAATTTCCTTATAATTAATAAAATACTAGAAGAAGCGAGACTTACCTTGCTTCTTTTTCTTTCTCTTATTTTTGCTAATCTCCCCCAAAATAATCCAGCATATTAAAAATTTTCAGAAAATATCGACTTTTTCTTGACAGGTTTATGATACTGTGTTAAAATACTAAACAATAAGAAACCATCTCAAAAAGGAGTTAGTCAAACATGAAGTCAACCCAATCTTCAAACTTTGTTTTGTTGTTGCGTTACTCGGGCTAGTGCAAAAGCATTAGTCCTGTTTGGCTTACCAAGCGGGAGTAAATCAACATCTCGCTTGTTCCTCAAGTGAGATGTTTTTTATTTCACCTATCTTACCTCAAATTCTGATGAGGAAGAAATGGTTTCTAAAGGAGCGACGGGAGTGGGAATGCATCTTGATTTTTCTGAAATCAATTTGTCTCATACTGTCTCAGTCATTGAACACGACCTAGAAGTTGGGGAAGAGTTTTTCCTAAATGGTCTATGTATTTAGAAAAGGAGTTGTCTATGACACGCAAAGTTGAGTTTTTTGATACTAGCCTCCGGGATGGCGAGCAGACACCAGGAGTGAATTTCTCTATCAAGGAGAAGGTGGCTATTGCCAAGCAGTTAGAGAAGTGGGGTATTTCAGTCATTGAAGCTGGTTTTCCTGCTGCGAGTCCAGATTCTTTTGCGGCGGTGCAGGAGATTGCTAAAGTCATCACAAAAGCTTCTGTTACTGGGCTGGCGCGTTCGGTCAAGTCCGATATTGACGCCTGCTATGAAGCGCTCAAGGATGCCAAGCATCCACAGATTCATGTCTTCATTGCGACCAGTCCTATTCACAGAGAGTTTAAGCTGAAAAAGTCCAAGGAAGAGATTTTAGATGCTGTGAAAGAGCATGTCTCCTACGCGCGCTCCAAGTTCGATATAGTCGAGTTTTCACCAGAGGATGCGACACGAACAGAGCTGGATTTCCTTTTTCAGGTGGTACAAACAGCGGTTGATGCAGGTGCGACTTATATCAATATTCCAGATACAGTCGGCTTTACCACGCCAGAAGAGTTTGCAAATATTTTCGACTACCTAGTGGCAAATGTGACTTCTGATCATAAGGTGGTATTTGGCGTTCATTGCCATGATGACCTTGGCATGGCAACGGCCAATACTTTGACGGCTATTAAGCACGGTGCTGGTCGTGTTCAGGGGACTATCAATGGAATCGGTGAGCGGGCAGGAAATGTAGCGCTGGAAGAAGTAGCAGTTGCTTTAGAAATTCGTCAAGACTATTATCAGGTTGAGTCGGATATCGTCCTTAATGAAACCATCAACACTTCTGAGCTGGTGTCCCGCTTCTCAGGTATTCCAGTGCCTAAGAACAAGGCGATCGTTGGCGGCAATGCCTTCTCTCATGAGTCCGGTATCCATCAGGATGGAGTCCTTAAGAATCCACTGACCTATGAAATCATCACACCTGAGCTGGTTGGTGTTAAGAGCAATTCACTGCCGCTTGGCAAACTGTCTGGCCGCCATGCCTTTGTCGAAAAACTCAAAGAACTGGCTCTGGACTTTGCGGAATCTGAAATCAATGATCTCTTTGCTAAGTTTAAGGTCTTGGCTGATAAGAAAAATGAAGTCACGGATGCTGATATTCGGGCTCTGATTGCTGGAACGACGGTCGAAAATCCTGAAGGCTTCCACTTTGATGATCTACAGCTGACGACCAATGATGACCATACCATCACAGCAGATGTGCAGCTGGTTAATGGCGACGGAGAGACGGTCAGCTGTGTGGCAGAAGGTAAAGGAAGTGTTGAAGCTATCTTTAATGCCATTGACCAATTCTTTAACCAATCTGTCCAACTTTTGTCTTATAACATTGAAGCGGTAACGGATGGTATTGACTCTCAGGCTCGCGTCTTGGTAGCTGTTGAAAATACGGATACAGATACAATTTTCAACTCCTCTGGTATTGACTTTGATGTTCTTAAGGCCAGCGCCATTGCCTATATCCATGCCAACACCTTTGTGCAAAAGGAAAATGCTGGTGAAATCGGCCATCAGGTATCTTATCGCGATCTGCCTACAAATAATTAGAAGGAAGCGACTATGACAAAAGAAATTGTAGCTCTGGCAGGTGATGGTATTGGCCCAGAAATCATGGAAGCCGGTCTCCAAGTACTGGCTGCTGTTGCGGGCAAGTTCGGTTTTACTTATCATATCACGGAGAAAGCTTTTGGGGGTGCTGGTATTGATGCGGAAGGTCATCCTCTCCCTCAGTCAACTCTAGAAGCGGCCAAGGAGGCGGATGCTATTCTCCTAGCAGCTATCGGCAGTCCCCAGTATGATAATGCTCTGATTCGGCCAGAGCAAGGCTTGCTCGCTCTGCGCAAGGAGCTTGAACTCTATGCCAATATCCGCCCAGTTAAGATTTTCGATTCTTTGAAGCATTTGTCGCCTTTGAAGGCTGAAAGAATTGCTGGCGTGGACTTCGTGGTCGTGCGTGAGCTGACTGGTGGGATTTACTTTGGTGAGCATATTTTGGAGGACAGATCTGCGCGTGATATTAACGACTACAGTTATGAAGAGGTGGAGCGAATTGTCCGTAAAGCCTTTGACATTGCGCGTGGTCGCAGAAAGCGCGTGACCAGTATTGACAAGCAAAATGTGCTAGCGACATCTAAACTCTGGCGCAGAGTAGCAAATGAGGTGGCCAAGGATTATCCAGATGTGACCTTGGAGCACCAGCTGGTGGACAGCGCTGCGATGCTCATGATTACCAATCCTGCTAAGTTTGATGTTGTGGTAACGGAAAATCTTTTTGGAGATATTCTATCCGACGAGTCCAGTGTCTTGTCAGGGACGCTGGGAGTTATGCCATCGGCCAGTCATTCGGCATCTGGACCAAGTCTTTACGAGCCCATCCATGGTTCGGCTCCAGATATTGCGGGGCAGGGCATTGCCAACCCTATCAGCATGATACTTTCTGTATCCATGATGCTGCGGGATAGTTTTGCAGAGGTTGAAGCTGCAGAAGCGATTGAAGCAGCGGTGGAGAAGACTTTGGCTCAGGGTATCTTAACCCGAGATTTGGGTGGTCAGTCAGGGACAGCTCAAATGACGGAGTCAATTATTAATAATTTATGAAATGGATATTAACAGGTATTTGCCTACTTTGGAACCTTATCGTTTTCCTGCTTTATGGCTGGGATAAGCGTAAGGCTAAGAAAAATCACTACCGCATTCCAGAGAAGACTTTGCTCTTGTCAGCATTGGCAGCCGGAGGTTTAGGCGCTTTATTAGGCGGTCGACTCTTTCACCACAAGACCAGAAAATGGTATTTCTGGCTGGCTTGGATTTGCGGAATAATAGTGGAAATCGGAATTTTATATTACATATGGAGAAGCTAGTATGGCTGGAAAATCGATTTTTGATAAGCTGTGGGAAAGGCATCTGATAACTGGTGAAGAAGGCCAGCCCCAGCTTATGTATGTGGATCAGCATTATATTCATGAAGTGACCAGCCCTCAGGCTTTTCAGGGCCTTCGAGATGCAGGTCGCAAAGTTAGACGGCCGGATTTAACCTTTGGAACCTTTGACCATAATGTTCCTACGGTCAATATCTATGATATTCGGGATGTGATTTCCAAGGCTCAGATTGATAAACTTTCTGAGAATGTCAAGGATTTTGGCATTGAACACGCGGCTCACGGATCGGAACTGCAGGGGATTGTCCATATGGTTGGACCGGAAACGGGCAAGACCCAGCCGGGCAAATTTATCGTCTGCGGTGACAGTCACACGGCCACTCATGGGGCTTTTGGAGCTATTGCTTTTGGAATCGGTACTTCAGAGGTAGAACACGTCTTTGCCACGCAGACCATTTGGCAGGTCAAGCCCAAGAAAATGTTGGTCAAATTTACTGGGGTGCCACCTAAAGGTGTCTATTCTAAAGACTTTATCTTAGCACTGATTGCCCGATATGGTGTGGCTGCAGGTGTCGGTCATGTGGTCGAGTATGCTGGTGATGCGATTGACCATCTGACCATGGAAGAGCGCATGACCATCTGCAATATGTCCATAGAGTTTGGCTCAAAGATGGGCATTATGAACCCCGACCAGAAGACTTATGATTACGTTCAAGGCCGGCCGGGCGCTCCAAAGGACTTTGAGGCGGCGGTAGCCGATTGGAAGACTCTAGTCAGTGATCCTGATGCTGTCTATGATAAGGTCATTGAGATTGATGTCTCCCAGCTGGCACCTATGGTGACTTGGGGAACCAATCCTTCTATGGGAGTAGAGTTCGGCGCGGCTTTCCCAGAAATCCGTGATATGAACGATGAGCGGGCCTACAATTACATGGACCTCTCACCGGGTAAGAAAGCAGAAGATATTGACCTAGGTTATATCTTTATAGGCTCCTGCACCAATGCCAGGCTCAGCGATTTGCAGCTGGCAGCTAAGTTTGTCGCTGGCAAGCATATTGCTCCCAATCTAACAGCTATCGTCGTGCCAGGTTCTCGCCCAGTCAAGCGGGCTGCTGAAAAGATGGGACTGGATAAAATTTTCATGGATGCAGGCTTTGAGTGGCGCGATCCAGGTTGCTCCATGTGCCTGGGAATGAATCCAGACAAGGTGCCAGACGGAGTTCACTGTGCCTCGACCAGTAATCGGAACTTTGAGGATCGTCAGGGATTTGGCGCTAAAACCCATCTTTGCAGTCCTGCTATGGCCGCAGCGGCAGCTATTGCCGGGCACTTCGTAGACGTCCGCCAGCTACCGGAGGTCCAGTAAGGTAAGGAAGTTTTATGGAAAAATTTACAATCTATACGGGGACAACAGTTCCCCTCATGAACGATAATATCGATACAGACCAAATTTTACCCAAGCAATTTCTCAAGTTGATTGATAAAAAAGGCTTTGGCAAGTACCTCATGTATGCGTGGCGTTATCTGGACAATCAGTACACGGAAGATCCTGATTTCGTCTTTAATAGACCGGAGTACCGCAAGGCGACTATTCTGATTACAGGGGACAATTTCGGAGCGGGTTCCTCTCGGGAGCACGCTGCCTGGGCCTTGGCTGACTATGGCTTTAAGGTAGTCATTGCCGGATCTTTCGGAGATATTCACTACAACAACGAGCTTAACAACGGTATGCTGCCTATCGTCCAGCCACTGGAAGTCCGGCAAGCATTGGCTAATCTGAAGCCGACGGATGAAGTGACGGTGGATTTGGAGCAGCAGAAGATTTTTTCGCCGGTGGGGGAATTCTCCTTTGACATTGATGGTGAATGGAAGCACAAGCTCCTCAACGGACTGGATGACATCGGCATTACGCTGCAGTATGAGGATTTGATTGCAGAATATGAAAAAAATCGTCCATCTTATTGGCAGTAACCATATTTTTGCTATATTGAGAAAATTCTGAAAAAATCTTGTCTCCGATAAAAATATATGGTAAAATAAATCTTAATTTAATAGAAAAGGAAGAAACTTATGACAAAACACATTCAATGGAACGGACAGCTTTCACAAGAAGGTTATGACATCTTGAAAGGCGATGGCGGCTGTATCGTTTGCCCGACCAAGGTGGGTTACATCATCATGACTAGCGATAAAGCTGGCTTGGAGCGTAAGTTCGAAGCTAAGGCTCGTAACCGTAATAAGCCAGGTGTTGTCCTCTGTGGCAGTATGGATGAGCTCCGTGCTTTGGCTCAGCTAAATCCGGAAATTGAAGCTTTTTATCAAAAGCATTGGGATGAAGACATTCTCTTGGGCTGTATCCTACCATGGAAGCCAGAAGCTTTTGAAAAGCTCAAGGCATTTGGCGACGGTCGGGAAGAGCTGATGACAGATGTTCGTGGCACTAGCTGTTTTGTTATTAAGTTTGGTAAGGCGGGCGAGCAGCTGGCAGCTAAGCTTTGGGAAGAAGGCAAGATGGTCTATGCATCCTCAGCTAACCCATCCGGTAAAGGAAACCGCGGCAAGGTTGAAGGAATTGGCGAGCGCATCGAAAATGCTGTTGATTTGGTCATTGAAGCAGATGACTATGTAGCCTCTATCCAGCCAGACAAGACCATTGAAACTCGCTACGAGCAAGGTGTTATGGTCTCCATGGTGGACAAGGATGGAAAACTGATTCCAGAACAAGGTGGCCAACGTTCCATCTCACCAGCACCAGTGGTTATCCGCAAAGGCTTGGACATCAACAAAATCATGATGCACCTGTCCGATACTTTCAACTCATGGGATTACCGTCAGGGTGAATATTACTAAGATAAAAAGAAGCTCAGTGCGAGAGAGGGATTTCCTCTTTACACTGGGCTTTTTAGTTTGGAACTTTAAGTTTAAAATTATTTCGAAATAGAACAAAATTCTTGATAGTTGAAATCACAAATGTTACAATGGAACCGTTCGTTTTGGATGATAATGGATTGATTGTAGAGCATTGGGACAATAAAGAAGTCATGCCTAAGGTAGAAGACTTGACCAATCGAGGGAAGTTTTAAATTGAGGATAAACAATGATTGAATACAAAAATGTAGCGCTACGCTATACAGAAAAGGATGTCTTGAGAGATGTCAACTTACAGATTGAGGATGGTGAATTTATGGTTTTGGTGGGGCCTTCTGGGTCTGGTAAGACAACCATGCTCAAGATGATTAACCGTCTTTTGGAACCAACTGATGGAAATATTTACATGGATGGCAAGCGCATCAAAGACTATGATGAGCGGGAACTTCGTCTTTCTACTGGTTATGTTTTACAGGCTATTGCTCTTTTTCCTAATCTAACAGTGGCTGAAAATATTGCTCTCATTCCTGAGATGAAAGGATGGAGCAAGGCAGATATTCAGCAGAAGACTGATGAATTGCTGGAGCTAGTAGGCTTGCCTGCTGAAGACTATGCTCAGCGTATGCCGAGTGAGCTGTCTGGTGGTGAGCAGCAGCGGGTGGGCATTGTCCGTGCCATTATCGCCCAACCCAAAATCTTGCTGATGGATGAGCCTTTTTCAGCTCTTGATGCCATCTCGCGTAAGCAATTGCAAGGCTTGACCAAGAGTATCCATGACCAGTTTGGGATGACAACAATCTTTGTGACCCATGATACGGACGAGGCTTTAAAGTTGGGAAATCGGATTGCTGTTCTGCAAGATGGGGAGATTCGTCAAGTGGCAACACCTGAGGAAATCTTATCTGCACCTGCGATCAGCTTCGTAGCAGATTTGTTTGGAGGTGTTCAACATGGCTAATTTGTTTTCTACCTTTCAGGAGCGCTTTGGTGAATGGTTGGCAGCCTTAGGTCAACATCTCCAGCTGTCTCTTCTGACCTTATTAGTGGCTATCTTCCTGACCATTCCGCTCGCTATCTATCTTCATAGTCACAAAAAAGCAGCCAATTGGGTGCTGCAAATTGCGGGAATCTTTCAAACCATTCCTTCAATGGCCTTGCTGGGACTCTTTATCCCTCTTATGGGGATTGGCACACTGCCGGCACTGACTGCTCTGGTGATTTACGCTATTTTCCCGATTTTAGAAAATACTGTCACGGCTTTGAATGGGATTGATCCTAGTTTAGAAGAAGCTGGAATCGCCTTTGGGATGACCAAGTGGGAACGACTCAAAAAGTTTGAACTGCCTCTAGCTATGCCCGTCATCGTTTCTGGAATTCGGACAGCAACGGTTATGATTATCGGGACAGCAACTTTAGCGGCCCTTGTCGGAGCTGGTGGACTAGGTTCCTTTATCCTTCTAGGAATTGACCGTCGCAATGCCAGTCTAATCTTGATTGGAGCAATTTCATCCGCAGTTTTGGCTATTCTTTTCAACAGTCTCCTTAAATGGATGGAAAAGGCTAAGCTTCGGACGGTCTTTGCAGCATTTGCAGTCTTAATACTCGGACTTGGCGCTTCTTATACGCCAAGTTTGCTACCGAAACAGGAGAAGGATCATCTGGTTATTGCTGGGAAATTGGGTCCAGAGCCAGAAATTCTTATGAATATGTATAAGCTCCTCATCGAGGAAAATACGGATATGACTGTGACGGTCAAGCCAAACTTTGGTAAAACCGACTTCCTTTATCAAGCACTAAAAAAAGGTGATATAGATATCTATCCTGAGTTCACCGGTACGATTACTGGAACTCTCTTGCAGCCTGCTCCAAAGGTCAGCACTGATGCTGAAGAAGTTTTTGAAGCAGCACGTGATGGAATCAAAAAACAGGACAATCTAGTCTTGCTCAATCACATGGCCTATCAGAATACCTATGCGGTTGCAGTTCCAAAGGCTATTGCCAAAGAATATAATCTTAAAACGATTTCTGATCTCAAGGCAGTCCAAGACAAGCTCAAGGCAGGCTTTACCTTGGAATTTAACGACCGTGAAGATGGAAACAAGGGACTCCAGTCTGTCTATGGACTGAACCTCAATGTATCAACTATGGAGCCAGCCCTTCGCTATGATGCGATTCAATCAGGCGATATCCAGATTATGGAAGTCTACTCAACTGACCCTGAAATTGAGCGCTATCAACTTCAGATTTTAGAAGATGATAAGCATCTTTTCCCTCCTTATCAAGGGGCACCTCTCCTGAAGGCTGAATTGCTAGAAAAACACCCTGAGTTGGAAGGTATTCTCAATAAGCTGGCTGGTAAAATTACGGAAAGCCAGATGAGCCAGATGAATTATCAAGTTGGCATCGAAGGCAAAAAAGCCGAAGCTGTTGCGCGTGACTATCTGGTCAAGGAAGGACTTTTAAAAAAATAATAAGTAAAAGAGTTAGACTTGTAAGGTCTAGCTTTTTTGCTTACTTGAGGATAGACAGACTAAGGATGGAAGGAGATGTGTTTATCTCTTAGTTAGGTAATCTTCATTCATTTTTGGTATAATAAAGTAACAATTTATGGAGGTGTTCCGATGGCATCTAGTCAAGAATATTTTGATTTTATTCTGGAGCAGCTGCAGGGCTTAGGGCAAGAAATTAGCTTTCGCAAGATGATGGGAGAGTATTTGCTTTATTATCGGGGGCGCTTATTCGGCGGGATTTATGACAATCGCCTGATGGTCAAGCCGGTCCAGCCAGCTCTGGATTTTTTTGAAAATCCGATTTATGAGTCCCCTTATCCAGGCGCAAAGCCAATGCTTCATATAAAAGAAGTAGAAGATGCTGCCTTTCTCTGTAGTCTGATTGAGGCTGTCTATCCTGCCTTACCAGCACCTAAAAAGAAAAAATAGTCTTTCCTTTACAATAGATATTATAAAAAATTTCCGTTTAAATAGACATTTTTAAAATTTTCCTTTATAATGGACTTAAAGGAGGTTTGGTATGCTTTATATTGCTCTTATTGGAGATTTAATAGAATCCAAACAGCTGAAAAATCGCAAGCAGGCTCAGAAGGACCTGCAGGACATGATGGCGGTGCTAAATCAGGATTATCGGGATTATCTGGTGTCACCTTTCACGGTAACGACTGGAGATGAGTTTCAGGCTTTGCTACGGCCTAATCCAGAGATCATGCAGCTCCTTGATCAGATTGCCTTGGGCTTTCCTCACCCAATTCGCTTCGGGCTTGGTTTGGGGGAGATTGTGACGGATATCAATCGGGAGCAGAGTATTGGTGCCGACGGTCCGGCCTACTGGAGGGCACGCGCAGCCATTGAGGCTATTCACGAGAAGAACGACTACGGTAGCAGCCGTATAGCTGTATCCTTGGGAGATGAAGAGCTCAGTCAGGCGGTCAATACGGTGCTGG
The DNA here is from genome assembly GCF_963528215.1 of uncultured Streptococcus sp. GTDB lineage: Bacteria > Bacillota > Bacilli > Lactobacillales > Streptococcaceae > Streptococcus. The sequence goes on along the minus strand of NZ_CAURVL010000005.1, from coordinate 5,569 downwards.
CAGCTACTTCATTTATCCAGAGCAAGTGGAACACCAGTCAGAGAGAAGTTCTGGAGCGGATGCTCATGGAATATATCTATGATGAGAATTTTTCTCATGGGGAAATAGCAGAGCTGCTGCAGATTAGTCCCAGTGCGCTTAGTAAGCGGCTCAAGTCGTCTGGTCTGAAGATCTATCTGAGAAATCGCCGTTTAGCTATGAGAATGATTTTACAGGCAGCAAAGGAGGCTGAAGAATGACAAATTTTATGGGATTTTCAGAATTTTTCATGCAGAATCCGATTCTTGTATTGACTTTGCTGGCTCATGTGCTAGCTGATTTTCAGCTCCAAAGTCAGAAAATGGCCGACCTTAAAAGCCGGCGGATGAATTTCTTAATTCTCCACTTGGGAATTGTTCTATTGCCCTTGTTGCTCTTGGGTCTCATCTTACCTAATTATCTGCTATATTTCGCCTTGGTCTGGCTCAGTCATGCGCTTATTGACTTCTTGAAGAATAGGTTGAATTCATTGATTGTCCGGCATCATGCTCAAAAGTCAGCCTTTTTACTGGATCAGATCTTGCATCTGATTAGCATTTTTGCTCTTTATTTTCTCTTAGGACAGCAGAAAATTCCAGCTCCTAATTGGCTGTCTGAGCGCTACCTCATGCTGCAGGCTCTCTTTTTCTTCGCCCTTACTGGTAAGCCGATTAATATCCTCTTTAAACTCTTCTTCAGCAAGTATCAGGCAGGAGAAGACAGTGGAGAGACTATTGCGGGGGCTGGTGCCATGATTGGGATTTTGGAGCGCTTGATTATGGGACTTTCTCTTATTTTCGGGCAGTTTACTGCGATTGGGCTAGTCTTCACGGCTAAGTCTATCGCCCGCTACAATAAGATTTCAGAAAGCCAGTCCTTTGCTGAATACTACCTGATTGGCTCGCTTTTCAGTATGATTGCAGTCTTGTTGGTTTACGGTTGTCTGTATTGGTAAAAATAAATAAAATAAACAGATCATCATAGCGATGGTCTGTTTTTGTGTTTTTATCTGTAATTCTACTCAATCATGGTATTGACAGCAGTGCCTGTTTGGTAGTCAATCTCTGCATTTGGAGAGACATTGTCCAAGAGGACATGAGACATTCCGTCTTCATCTATTGTTTCCTTGCCCCCTAGCTGGATGCTGACAACATTGCCTTCTGCGTCGAGCCCGACATACTGGAGCTCAATCTTGCGAGGAAGAAGCTCATTGTCCGTGTAAATCGGAGTAACCTTGTAATCCAGCCAGTAATCTGGATTTTCCTCTAGCCAGCGCTCCAAGCGATGTTCATAATAGATCATGCTATCTGGGTTATTGTCGTCCAGTCCTTGGAAACTGCCAGAGTTGAGCCAAGCGGTCATCGGAACGAGGTTTTTCCCTTCGTTATTGAGGCCACTGAAAGTAAAGCCGATCAGGTGAGCGCGATTCATGAGCCAAGCCCGATCATCTCCATTTCCGTAGTAAAATTTGTAATTGTGCCAACCGATGGGATTGTATGTGACCTTGGTCTCCTTTTTCTTTTTGGCTTTGTGTTGCTCCTGCATTTGAACATGAGCAGCAGTAGCCCGACCGTACTTGTCCTTTTTCCCAAGCTTTAGCTGATACTCCCCATTCAACTCCAGAGTGCCGATAGCTGTTTCATCGCTATGGTTAAGCAGCTGGACCTTAATCTGGTTCTTCTGATTAGCAGCGACATTTTCTGCAGGAAGAGCCTGTGAAAGTAACAACAAAGAGCCGGCTGACAGGACAAGCCAAGTGCCAAACCTAAACTTTTTCATAAAGAACTCCTTTTAAATAATATATCTCCGACATCATTCTACTAAAAAATAGATTGTTTGACAACTAAAACTTTTCAAAAATATTACAAAAATAAATATCTGTTCAATAAGTGCAAGGTTTGACTAGGATGTGTATTTTTTCTATAATCATAACTAGAGAAAACGCTCGTATAAATTACCTAAGGAGGTGCTTATGAGTCCATCTTTAGAGGAAATGTCGCTCGAGGAGCTGTGGCAGCTTTTTCCGATTTTTTTAAGAGAGCAACAGGCGGTGTGGAAAGACTGGTATGCGGAGGAACGGCTTCTGCTTTTGAGTTTTTTGCCAGAACATCAGATTGTTCGTCTTAGCCATATTGGCTCAACATCGGTAGAGACCATCTGGGCCAAGCCAATAGTGGATATCTTATTGGAAATTCCCAAAGAAACAGATATGGCGGTAATGAGAGACTTGCTGCTGCAAAATGGTTATCTCCTCATGTCAGAAAGCCAAGGGCGGATGTCATTTAATAAAGGCTACACACCGAGTGGTTTTGCGGAGCGGGTTTTCCATCTGCATTTGCGCTATGAAGGCGATCATGATGAGCTATACTTTAGAGACTATCTACAGGAGCATCCTGCTGTAGCCAAGGACTATGAACAACTCAAACTGTCTTTGTGGAAACAGTATGAGCACAACCGGGATGCCTATACCGACTCCAAGACGGATTTTATCAAGAAATACACCAAGGAAGCTAAAAGGCTTTATGGCAGAAGATATGAGAGGGAAGACAGATGAGTTATCTAGCAATAGTTGGCCTTCTGATTATTCTTGCTTTTCTTTACTTAATGTACCAATCAAAGAATTTGATTGCAGCATTTCAGACCCATTTTCATTGGTCAGATTTAACTCAAGCTTTTTTGGAATTAAAGAGAATTCTCAAGCCTGATGGAATCATCTTACTGGCATGTGAATGGAGCAAATTAGCTTACTACCTGCCAGCCTTTAGAAAGCAAGAAAAACTGGAGCATTATTTGTCTAACTTGGACTTGCATCTCATCGATAGTCAAAGAAATGGTCAATGGATTCTTTATAAAATTAAGAAAAAATAAGGAGGTATCCTATGAAACAATTATTTTTATGTTCATATTTTGCGGGAGTCAAGGACTTGTTCAGACAATATGCGTCTGAAAAGCAATTGGGCAATCAGGTACTTTTTATCCCGACGGCTGGAAATGTAGAAGACTATAGGGGTTATATTGACGAAGCCCTGCAAACCTTTGAGGACTTGGGATTTCAAGTAGAAGTCTTGGATATTTCAGCTTGTGATAGAGAAACAGCTCAGGCAAAAATTTTCCAAAGTAAGCTTCTCTATATCTCTGGTGGCAATACCTTTTATCTTCTGCAGGAGTTAAAGAAAAAGGAGCTTTTGTTCTTGATAAAAGAACAAATTGCAGACGACATGGTCTATGTGGGAGAATCTGCTGGCGCTGTTATCACTGCTGAGAATATTGATTACATCAGACTTATGGACGATAAGGAAGTAGCTGGGGAATTGTCTGATACGGTGGCGTTACATGAGGCAGATTTTTATCTCCTGCCTCATGTTGGCGAAGAACCCTTTGCTGAAAGTGCTCAGGCAATCCTAAATACTTATGGAGACAAGCTTAATTTGCTGCCCCTTAATAATCGCCAAGCAGTGCTGGTGGAGGATGAGGAAGTGAAGGTTTTGGTGGAAAATAAATAAGAATGCGGGTGTAGTATTTTGATTGAAAAGACATACGAAACATCAAGTGGAGTCATTCACTATTGGACAAATGATATGTATGCATCAGCGAAAAGAGCTCTTATCTTTTTACCTGGGCTAACTGCTGACCATAGGTTATTTGACAAACAAATAGAGTACTTTAAAGACAAATATAGAGTCCTAGTGTGGGATGCTCCAGGCCACGCGTCATCTTATCCATTTTGTCTCGATTTTACTTTATTTGATTTAGCAACTTGGCTGGATGAAATATTTGTCAAAGAGAGAATAGAAAATCCAATACTAATTGGTCAGTCAATGGGAGGATATGTAGGACAGGTTTATGCTCAACTTTTTCCTGAGAAATTAAAAGGTCTTGTTACGATTGATTCACCTTCCCTGCAAAGGAACTATTATACAGCTATGGAATTGTGGTTCTTAAAAAATATGGAGGCAATTTATAGAATCTATCCATGGAAATCTCTTTTGAAATCAGGCCCTAAAAGCGTATCAACAACAGACTATGGAAGAAAACTGATGTATGATATGATGATGGTTTATGATGGCGATCAAAAAAGGTATGCTCGTCTTGCGGGTTACGGATATAAGATATTTTCAGAAGCAGTAGAGAAGAAGCTTTCTTATGAAGTAAAATGTCCACAATTGGTTATATGTGGAAAAGAAGATCGTGCAGGGTCTTGTATACGATATTTGAAAGCCTATGAAAAAAATACTGGGAAGTCTGTTCAATGGATTGATAAGGCGGGACATAATTCTAATACCGACCAACCCGATATTGTAAATAGACTGATTGATGAATTTTTGGATAACAAAATTAAAGAAAAGCTTGGTTGAAAGACCGGCTTTTTGATATAATAGATTTCGTGAGTAAATAGAGAAGCTTTTGACCATATGAGGATTGGAATGATAAAGAAGAAAAAAGTATTTGTATTTTCTGTGCTTTTGCTATTAGTTTTTCTCTTTTGGGGAGTGAAGGCATGTTTGGATGCTAATAAAAAAATATATCTTAAAAAAGAACCAGAAGTTTTTGACAGTATTCAGGTATTTGATGACCAGAAGTTTGTAATGGTCAGCCAAAAAGGACGATATGGGATTCGTGTTTTCTATGGCCAAGATTATGTGGCAACTGTTTCAGAAAAAACCCTTTATACAGGTGAGATGAAGACTCCTCCTAAAATAGGAGATGAAGAATACTTTAAGATTATTACATATGATCTTAATACTCCAAATCTTTTTAAAAGAGAGTTTGATGTTTATCAGCTTTTGGGCGAAGAAAATGTTTATAGAGCAACGGGTAGTATCGACTATTATTATCAAAATGGAACGGACTATTTTGTTATGCCTATGACACTGATCCAATATCAAGAAGAGGGGGAACAAAAACTTCTCTTTACGGCGAGAGGAGAGTTGATTACTGATAATTCCGAAGAAAGAATTGAAGAGTTGGAAAAAAGTAATCCTGGTTTAACTAAAGAACCAATTTATAAGACAGTTTTTGACTGGAGTCAAGGGGGGATTAGCCAACAAATAAGAGATAATTTGAAGGAGTTTGGGTTAGCATATACAGTAGGTACTATTTATCCTGATAGATACGAAGATATAGGATATATTAATCTTGCTGGCACAAACTTTGCCGCTCTTTACCCAGAAGTAGCTAAAAAAGCAAAGGATTTAGAACATCTCTATTTTCGCCCAAAACAGTATACGGAAAAGGAGTGGTTTGATAAGCTTATACATTGGTTTGCTCTGAAAGGTCAAGATGTAATGGAGCTTTATGCAACTGATGAGAAAACAGGAGAACGAACTCAGATCAAATCTTATGATGAATTTGCGGCATGGGTAGCCGCTCACCCAAAGGAGGGAGAAACGAATGAGTAAACGACATAGAGTTTACTTATTCGTTTCTATGCAAGAAGTGTTCCTTCTAGTTGGTTAGTTTTTTCAAATCAGTATCAGCAGGTGCGTTTGTGCCTGCTTTTTGATATAATAGACTCTATGAACACAAAAGAAAAAATTTCAAATTATCAACT
>NZ_CAURVL010000004.1:0-133896 GCF_963528215.1 uncultured Streptococcus sp. | reverse complement strand
GATCAAGCTTTAGATTAAAGTTTAATCTCTACGTTCACACCACTTGGAAGATCCAGTTTCATCAAAGCATCAACTGTTTTTTGAGTTGGGTTGATGATATCAATCAAGCGTTTGTGAGTACGCATTTCAAATTGTTCGCGAGAGTCTTTGTATTTGTGAGTCGCACGAATGATTGTGTAGAGGCTACGTTCAGTTGGAAGTGGGATTGGACCCGCAACTTGTGCACCTGTACGAGTAGCTGATTCTACGATTTTTGCAGCCGCTGTGTCAAGCGTACGGTGTTCGTAAGCTTTCAAACGGATACGGATTTTTTTGTTTGCCATCTTTTTCTCCTTTTCGTCTATTTAAGATAATAGGCTAGCTCCACAAGAAAACCGACAGGTGATTGCGTGGCAATGCAACCGAGCGTGTCGCAACCTCTTGCATCAAAGCTACACGCTGTATTTTTACAGCACCATAGTATCTTAACACAAAGAACCAGTCATTGCAAGGGATTTGAGTAATTTTTTAAAGATTTTTAGGATAATTTTTTATGAAAGTGTTTTCTCTATTGATAACTATGCCTTGTTCTTCAATTCAACTCGAAAAGTTCACCTTATTAATGAAAGTAATCAAGGTTAAGATATAGAAAAAAGCTGCTTTGAAAGCAACTTTATAGATTTTATTCCGAATTGATTTCTCTTAGAATTTCTTCCAAGTTAAACTATCCATATCTAAGCGGTCAGCTTGGCTAAGACCAAATTGGCTTTCGCCAGCATCTGCAGTCTTTGTGAAATCAATTTGCTGAAGGATTTCGGGCTCCTGATTCTGATTAGACAGCTGATAGAGGGTTGCTTGACCGTTTCCGCTTCCAGAATACCAGTGAGAGCTTAAGACACGGCCATCTCGGTAAACAAAGAGAGTTACCCTAGAACCTCCGACACTAGCTGCATGCGACTCTCCCAACAAGGCAGGCTCCTGACCTTTGAGGTAATAAAGAGTTACTAAGTAGTATGGATTTTCTCCAAACTTAGATCCAACCAAGAGCTCCTTTTGCCCATCACCATTGAGGTCGTGAAAACTATAGACAAGGGCATCTGGCTGAGCTAAAATATTGTCTACAGTCCAGTATTCCAGAGGATAGTGCAGCTGATTTCGAAGATTTTCTGCTGCTTGAGTATCAGAGCTGTTGCTCGACAAAAGCAAACGATAGTCTTCAAAAACCTTTTGGTAAGATTCCTCATCAGACTTTACCGGTTTTTCTTGGCTGCTGGAAGAGCTCGCTTCACTAGAAGAACTAGCTTGACTAGATGATACAGATTGGCTTTGGCTAGCAGATGTTTTTGGCTTTTCTACCGCCTTTTGCTGGCTGCAACCTTGCAGAATCAAAACTAGAGCTGTTACCAAAAAAGCCTTTGTAGTTATTCGTTTCATGATATACCCCTTGATTTTTATATATTCAACGTAATTAACTCAAAAAAACTGATGTTTCTGTCAAAATAACAAAACACTCTATCTATTTTACCATATAGACCCGGCATTAAATAGCAAGAAAATGAAAATTTACCCTTGGCTACTTTATTTTATAGTAAGGGACTGTCCTTTTCGATGCGAATGCTGTTGTCCGACTGGCAGATGACAAGGTCGGCAGCTACTAGATAGGGCTGATAGAAGTGCCTATATTGCTCTCGCCGAGCTAGATGTGTCTGCTTTATCCAATCTGACCTGCGCTCTCGCACAGCCACATCCCTTGCCAAGCGTCGTTCTAACTCGGTCTGATCATCCGTGTAAAAGCAAATCGACAAATCAAACAAACTTTCAGACAAAAAGGCAGTCGACATGCCTTCTACTATTAAAATCGGCTTTCGGGCTGATAAACGCAAGCTAGGCGACCAAGCTGTGCCAATGGTCAGAATATCCAGACCAGACTGCAAGGCACAAATATCTCGCTCCAGACTGCTTAGTTCATGAACGGCTGGGAGGCAAGCTGTGACTTTTTGATGAGGAAAATCTTTGGAACTGAGCAAATCTCGATACTCCCCAGTAATTACATAAGGATCTGTTTCCAGCAGATTGGCTCGTTCCTCACCCAATATTAGTTGGAGTTTTCGAGCAAAAGTTGACTTGCCCGAAGCACCATGACCGTATATACGTATGGTATGTTTTTGGTCGTCTGACAGATACGCTGTCAATCTTTTCAGCAATTTCTCTTCATCAGACATGGCTTCCCCTTTCAAATGGAGATTCTTAGAAATTTCGGCTGGATTTATTGTAGCCGTAGCGCTCAATAAAGTCTTCACGGAATTCCAGCAGATTGTCATCCATGATAGCTTGGCGAACCTTCTTCATAAGGTTTACCAAGAAGTAGAGGTTGTGATAGCTGGTTAGGCGGATTCCAAAGGTTTCGTCCGCTTTAAGCAAGTGGCGGATATAGGCCCTCGTGTAGTTGCTGCAAGTGTAGCAGTCACAGTCATGGTCCAGCGGCGTGAAATCTTCCTCAAACTGAGCATTTTTAACCACCAGACGTCCTTCACTGGTCATACAGGTACCGTTTCGGGCAATCCGAGTCGGAAGGACGCAGTCAAACATATCCACACCACGGATAACACCATCAATCAAGCTATCTGGCGCCCCAACTCCCATGAGATAGCGAGGCTTGCTTTCAGGTAGCATAGGTGTTGTGAAGTCTAGCACTGCATTCATCTCTTCGTGAGACTCTCCGACAGCCAAGCCTCCGATTGAGTAGCCTGGGAAATCCATGCTGACCAAGTCTTGAGCAGACTGACGGCGCAAATCTTCAAAGCCAGCACCCTGAACAATCCCAAAAAGACCTTGGTCGTGCGGACGGCTGTGGGCCTTGAGGCCACGCTCTGCCCAACGGCTAGTCCGCTCAATGGACTTCTTGACATAATCATAAGGCTGGTAGAACTGCGGGCACTCATCAAAAGACATCATAATGTCACTGCCTAGATTGTTCTGGATGGAGATGGCCTTTTCGGGTGACAGGAACATCCTGGAACCATTGAGGTGGTTCTTGAAGGTTACTCCTTCTTCTGTGATGTTGCGGTTGTCAGCTAGAGAATAGACCTGGAAACCGCCACTATCAGTCAGAATAGGCTGGTCCCAGTTCATGAACTTGTGCAGGCCACCTGCACGGGCAATCAGCTCATCGCCTGGACGCAGCCAAAGGTGGTAAGTATTGGCCAAGATAATACCCGACCCCATTTGCTTGAGCTCTTCTGGTGACTGGGTCTTGACCGTCGCCTGGGTACCAACCGGCATAAACATAGGCGTCGGAAAAGTCCCGTGAGGCGTGATAATTTCCCCCAAACGAGCACCTGTATGCTTTTCTTTTTTAATCAAACGATACTGAATCGGTGATGTTGACATGTTTCCTCCTGCTGGGAAAAACAGTCCCAGCGATTTTTCTTCTATACAATGAGCAGCAAGGGCTCACAAGATACCGTATGATTTTACCAAAAAAACTTCTATCTGTCACGGGGTATGATATAATGTAACAGACAAATCCAAATGGAGGAATTATGAATCTAAGTAACATCAGAGCTCAGGCTCGTACTGTCCGCAGCCAAACGAGGGGGATTTTTCTTTTGTTTGCGGCTCCGACTCTTGCCGGTATCCTAAACATCTTGCTTTCCCTTATTGGGAATCTAAGAGACTCCGTTTCCGACCTGACCTTCAGCCAGTTCATATATTTTCTGATTAGCCGAACTCTTTTTCCGACGACCATTCAGTTTATCACGTCTCTCCTGCTGCTTTCTGCCAGCTACACCATGATAACCGTCATCCGCAAGAAAAAGGATGAGGTTCGCTTTTCAGATATTGGGCATCTTTTTACGAGCAAGAACTTCACACCTGTTTTCAAAACCGTTTTGCTCAAGCAGCTCTTGCTTTTCCTTTGGAATCTTCCTATATTTTGTGGGAGTCTTCTGTCCGTCTTCAATGCTTATAAGATTCTCAATATTTCGGAAAAACTTCCTGCCCATACTGTGCTGACTGCTCAAAGCGAGGCAGGTCAGCAGATTCTTCAATACACCCCTGGTATGTTACTGGGAAGCCTCTTGATATTGGTTGATCTAGGCATCACCATCCCTCAGTACTACGCATATTCTCAAGCAGAGCTGATCCTATATGACCAGCTTGAGACTGACACCTACCTGGGAGCTTTCTCTGCTATCCGTCAAAGTCGGAAGCTCATGAAGGGCTATAAAAGAAAGCTGTTTATGCTAGACCTGAGCTTCATCGGCTGGAATTTATTGGCCAAAATGACTTATGGCATACTAAATATTATGGTTCTACCTTATACAGCGACTGCTTACATTCTCTTCTACGAAGAGTTGAAAAAAGAAAAAGCTATTCTAAACGAAAACAACCCGCAAGCACGGAACTCCTTGTCCTAAGCTTGTGAGTTGTTTTTTTATTTAGTATTTTAGTCTGGCCTGTCAAGGGCAGAGCAGATTTTATCAAATGCTGCCTCTAGTGAATCCTCATCTGTGAAAAAGGCTTCCTCTTCCCAGCCTAAGAAGTCTCGGTCTTTCCACCAGCGCTTCATGTCGGCTGCGGTAAATTCTTCTTGCTTAGCTCTAGTCTGATGGCGGCGGACAGTTTCTTCAAAGGATAGGTCATAGTAGTAAGCAAAGACCTGCGGAGCGAAGAGTTTTTTCAACCGCTCTAGCATCTGTCCGTAAATGTCCGTCTCATAAAATCCTTCTACCAAAACTAGCAAATCATGCTCGTAACCGAAGCGAGCCAGTGTTTCCGTCAGGTCAATAGACAAATTCCCTGGCTCAACCTTTTCCTTGAGCATATCCCGTCTAACCGTATCCTGCGATATCAGAAGAGTCCCTCGGCCGTAGTGAGTCTGCAGTTTCCCAGCGAGACTAGACTTGCCAGAGCCGGAATTTCCACGAATGATAACTAACTTGGCCATCTTATTCGCCTAGAATCAAGCGAGTATGCTCGCGTTTAATGCAGCGGTCCATGACAATGTCGTCCCGACTAGCTGTCCGCAAAATCTGCTCAGCCTCCTCACTCTCCAAGCCCAACTGAGCCCAGAAAATCTTGGCATCCGACTGCAGAAAATCCAGTGCCACATCCGGCAAAAACTCACTGCGGCGGTATACATCAACAATATCCACCGGAAAAGGAATATCTTTGAGACTGGCATAAACAGTCTCACCAAAAATTTGACTGCCCGCTGCCCGCGGATTAACTGGGATAATGCGATAGCCCCGTTCCTGCATCTCCTTGGACACACGGTTACTGGTCGTTTCTTCACGGTCAGACAGTCCGACAACAGCAATTACCTTGCTGTTTTTCAGATAATGCTTGACGATGGCATCGCTAGGATTTTGAAAATGATAAGTCATAGACTTCCTCCTCATTCATAATAAAGCTGGATAGTTTTGCAGTGTTTGCGTCTTAACTGAATACGGGCTAAACACTGTGGAAAATAGATAATCCGTTCTAGGAGCATGACCCCTTCGTCCGGCTGCCTAATTTTCAGTCGGTTTTGACGCTCTTTGTATCTTGTTTTATTTCGCCTCGTACCAAGTTTGGCCAGCGTTTTCATCAGCTACTAGCGGAACGGCCAGCTCAATCGCAGCTTCCATGGTTTCTTTGACTAGCTGGCGGACGGCTGTTAGCTCGTCATTTGGCACTTCCAGCACGATTTCATCGTGAACCTGCAAGAGCATGCGAGACTTGAAATTCTTCTCTGTCAGAGCTCGGTCCAGATTAATCATAGCGACTTTGAGAATGTCTGCGGCGGAGCCTTGGATCGGACTGTTAATGGCTGTGCGCTCCGCAAAATTTCGGATATTAAAGTTGCGGGAATTGATGTCTGGTAAGGAGCGACGGCGATGGTAAATAGTCTCTACATAACCCTTATCACGAGCTTCGCGGACAATCGTTTCCATATAATTCTTGATACCAGGGAAACGCTCAAAATAAGTCTGAATATAATCTTTGGCAGCCTTGCGGGAAATTCCCAAATTATTGGCCAGTCCGAAGTCGGAAATGCCATAGACGACTCCAAAGTTGACAGCCTTGGCATTGCGGCGGTCATTAGGTGTCACATCCTCTGCCTTTTCAATACCAAAAACCCGCATGGCTGTAGCCGTGTGAATATCTTCTCCATGCTGAAAGGCAGCAATCAGATGCTCGTCCTGCGAAATGTGAGCCAACACCCGCAGCTCAATCTGGGAATAATCCGAGCTGAGTAGCACACTATCTGCCCACTCTGGCACAAAAGCCTTGCGAATGAGGCGCCCTTGCTCCAAGCGAACAGGGATATTCTGCAAGTTGGGGTCAACCGAGGACAGGCGGCCCGTCTGAGTCAAATCCTGAACATAGCGAGTGTGAATCTTGCCGTCAGCCGCAATGGCCTCTTGCAGACCAATAATGTAAGTGGACTGAAGCTTTCTGATTTGACGGTATTCCAGAATCTTAGACACTATCGGTGCTATCGGTGCTAAACGCTCCAGCACATCAACTGCTGTCGAGTAGCCTGTCTTGGTCTTTTTGGTGTACTCCAACGGAAGCCCCATATCCTCAAAGAGAATAGTTCCCAGCTGTTTCGGCGAGTTAATATTGAACTCCTGACCAGCCAGATCATAAATCTCCTGCGTTAGACTTTCCAGCGTCTTTTCATTTTCCGCCTGCATGCCCTGCAGAGTTTCCCGCTCAACCTTAATCCCCGCAATCTCCATCTTGGCTAAGACAAAGGCCAGGGGCTGCTCCATTTCAAGCAACAAATTCAGCTGGTCGTGGGAACGGAGCTGTTCTTGCATTGACTCTTCTGTTTCCAGCAGTACTTGAACCTTACGAGCTAAATGCTCAAAGAGCTGCTCTTGCTCCGGCAAAGCACGCTTGGCTCCCTTGCCATAAACCTCATCATCAGTCGGCAGAATTGTTTGGCCATAGAGGCGAGCAATAGTCGCCAGCTCATTATCCTCGACCGTCGAAAGCAGATACTTGGCTAGGCGCGCATCAAAGGCTGCTGCTGGCAGTTCGATACCATAATGACTGAGCAGTACCTTGGCTCTCTTGAGGTCGTAGGTTTTCAGAGCTGTTTTTGCCAAAAAATCCTGAAAGAGAGGTTGCTGTAGTAAATCGCTGGAACCGACATAAATCTGACGGCTATCGCCCCAGGCAAGGCCGACAATCTCTTCCTTGTGGTAGTTGTCACCCAAGATTTCAAAATAGAAGAATTGCTCTGGTGCCAGCATATCCGCTGCGACCTCAGTCACTTTGGTAAATTCAATTGGTTTGACTTCTACAGGATCCTGAGCCGTTCCTAGCTGAGCCTTGAGCTGCTTGAAGCCCATCTCGTCATAAAACTTGCTCAGATTCTCTACCTGCGGACCCTTATAAACCAAATCATCCAGTCCGATTTCAATCGGAGCCTGAGTATTGATGGTAGCTAGGGTTTTTGATAAGAAGGCCTTGTCCTTGTCATTGATCAGATTTTCCTTCATCTTGGAAGCCTTGAGCTGGTCAATATTTTCATAGAGATTTTCCAAAGAACCATACTCCAAGAGGAGCTTGAGGCCAGTCTTCTCACCAATCTTGGTCACACCGGGGATATTATCCGACTGATCGCCCATCAGCGCCTTGAGATCGATGAACTGCTCTGGCGTGATACCCATCTTTTCCATGAGGTAGGCTGGGGTAAATTCCTCAAACTCGGCCACGCCTTTCTTGGAAATCTCCACCACGGTATTATCATCCGTCAGCTGAATCAAGTCTTTATCGCCGCTGACAATGGTCACATCGTAAGGCACTGCTGTTTTTTCAGCCATCTTGTCCAAGGTTCCGATGATGTCATCCGCCTCGTACTGAGCCAAGTCGTAGTAGTGAATGCCTAGGTGCTTTAGCATTTCACGGATAAAAGGCAGCTGCTCACGAAATTCATCCGGTGTCTTGGCCCGACCAGCCTTATAATCAGCATACATCTCGGTCCGGAAGGTCGTCTTTCCAGCATCAAAAGCCACCAAGATATGGGTCGGCTGCACGCGCTCCATCAGATGATTGAGCATAAGATGGAATCCATAAATAGCATTAGTATGCAGACCAGATGGACTCTTGAAACGGTCGATTTGATTATAAAGCGCAAAAAAAGCGCGAAAAGCAACGGACGAACCGTCGATTAATAATAACTTGTTCTTTTTTTCCATAGGTTTATTATAACACGAAAGGCGGACAAAGACAGAAAAGGCGGCGTGGAAAATAGGTAGAAAATGAATTGAGATTTAAATTTTGCTATAATCATTTTATGAACAATACCTACTATTTTATCCGTCATGCGCATTCTAACTATACACCTGATGAAATCAACCGACCATTATCAGACAAAGGGCAAGAATCCTTGGCACAGCTTGAATTTTTATCAGACAAACTCATTGCCGCCATTTATTCCAGTCCTTACCGAAGAGCCATCCAAACGGTTGAGCCTTTGGCTCAGAGTCTGAAGCTCGCTATTCAAACCGACAAACGACTAATAGAGCGAAAGCTAAGCAGTCAAGCAATTGCTGACCGAGATTTTGAACAATGCCTCATGCAACTTTGGTCACAGCCGACATTTTCACTTGTCGGTGGCGAGTCTAATCAACAAGCTCAACAGCGAGCCTTAGCCTTTCTTCATGAACTGGAAAGCAAACACCAAAATGAAGAGATTATCATTAGCTCCCATGGTAATCTTATCTGCATTTTACTATGCGCGTTTGACTCCAACATTGATTATAACTTCTGGCGCAACCTAAGCATGCCAGATGTGCTGATTTTAGATAAAAACAAAAAAATCACTCACCTCCCATAAAAGATGGTATCGTCTAGCAAGGCTCGGCTAAATCTTATCGCTCTTATATGTTATAATAATAAAAACTGGAGGTAAAAGATGTTTCCAATCCGTATTACAACTCTTATGACTGAAGAAGTTTATAAAAGATTTTCATGGGCTATTCTCGTGCGACGAAAAGGATTTGTATTATACATAATCATACTGATAATCGGGCTGTTCACCTACGTAATGCTCGGCCCATTAGAGGAAAAGATAATATCTATCATATTGGCTCCCCCTATTTGCGCCTCTATGTACTATTTTGGCATGAATTATCAGATAAAGAGAGCCTATCAAAAAAATCCTTTATTTCAGAACATGGAGGTCACTCTGATATTTGACAGAGAGTCTTTTGTAGCTCAGAATAAACGTGGAGAATTTCACTATACCTATGATGATATTGTCAAAGTCATTATGACAAAGCAAGATTTTTATATCTTGATAGGAGAGAACACTGGTTTCGCAATTGAAAAAGAAAACTGTTCTCCCGAGGCTCTTGAGTTCTTGCTGGAACTTCACATTGAGCATATGTAAAATAAAAAGCAGGCTAGACTGACAGTAGATCAGTTCTTGTCTGCTTTTTATTTTGTAAATAATTGCTTGATATCCACCAACTTTTCTATTTTCAGATTGATTTCTGGTCGGTAATCACAGAAGTTGATGCTCTGGATGCCACTGTTGACGGCGACATCCACATCCAGGGTTCGGTCGCCGATATAGTAGGTTTCCTGTTTATTCAGGCCATATTTCTCGAGCAGATAGTCGACACCTTCTGGGTGGGGCTTGCGCTCAAAGCCGTTGGCTGTTGTGATGATTTCTATAAAATAATCATGAATTCCCAAGTCTTTTAAGATTTTATAAGCATTGAGTCCTTTGTGGGTATAGACGAACTGGGCAATGCCCTGCTCTTCAGCCCAGGCCAGTATCTCTGCCGCTCCCTCCATTAGATGGATCTGAGCATTCTTCTCCTTTAGGCTTGCTCCACGGAAGGCATTCATTTCGGCAGCATCCAGCCCCTTCTCAAACGCTACTTTTTCCAAGAGCTTCTGGACAGAGTGCTTTAGAATATAGCTGTGAATACTCGCCCTGTCGAAGTCCAGACCATAGTGAGCATAGGTTTCCTCAATCCCCGCCAAAATAGCATCGTAGGAGTCCAGCAAGGTGCCGTCCAAATCCCAAATAAACGCTTTTGTCATGTGATTTCCCTCATTTTTCTGTCAAATAAAACCTTTAAAAATAGCCAGCGGAAGCCATTGTCCAAGAGCATCCCAGTCCAGACTCCCGGCAGACCCAAACCAAAGGTCACACCCAGCAAGTAACCGGCAATAATGCGAATCAGCCACATGCCAACAGTCGTGGCATAAAAGGGCAGTCTGGCATTCCCCAGCCCCTGCCAGATGGCGGTGTAAATCACGGTTCCGACTGCCATGGGAGTTCCCAGCAAGGAGAAAAGCATGACCGAAAGACTGGCTGTGATAGCTCCGCTATTATCCGTATAGAGCAAAGTCAGTGGCCGACCAAAAACGAAAATTCCTAGAGCCACGGGCAACATGCAAGCTAAGGAAAGCCAGAAGGTCCGCTGACGAATCAGAACGACCTCTTGCATATCTCCCTCACCTACCGCATGACCTACCAGCATGACTGTTGCTGTCGCGACCCCGAAGATTGGCATATAATTAAACTGAGTCAGGACTTCACCGATGGCATTCCCCGCTACTGCGTCCGTCCCAAAGACGACCACAATGGCGATAATAACTACATCACCCGCCCGCATCATGAGCCGCTCTCCAGCAGCTGGCAGAGACAGGCGCAAGAGCTCTCCATCTAAGCCCCAGCGCCAGCGGATTGTGGACAAATCCAGCTCCCGCCAGAGAATCAGCACACCGACCAAACGAGCCAGCACCGTCCCCAACGCTACACCGATAATACCAAGCCGAAAGATGTAAATCCCCAGACCGGAAAAGAGGGCATTGAGGACATTGGTCAGAAGACTGACATACATGGGGAATCTAGGATTGCGCGTGACCCGCACTAAAGCTCCAAAAGAAGTCATCAAGCCTAGCAGAACAATAGTCCCACCAACCAGAGCCAGATAAAGACCGCCTGCTTCAGCCACTGCCTTTTCTGTCCCCAGAAGGTCCAGCATCTGCCTGCCAAAGAGCAGGGAAACGAGGCCCAACAGAAGACTCAGAAGCAGCGTCAGCTTGATAGCCTCGACTGTATGATAGGACAAACGCTCCTTGTCCCCTTGAGCCAGAGTTTTGGAGATGAGACTGGAAATAGCAGCCCCCAGAGCGATAAAGATTGCCTGATAAATCGTAATGATGTTGCCGGCCACCGAGACACCGGAAATCGCAATCAGCCCAAGACTGGCTACCAGATAGCTGTCGACCATTCCCATGAGCATCTGCAAAAAATTCTCCGCCATAGCCGGCAAGGCGATATTCATGATTTTTTTATACGTCGTCATTGTCTGAAAATCTCCTGCATTTGTATATCCTTTCTTACTTGAGATTTCCACCCTCCACAATAGAGAATAGAAAGCGGTGGGACTATTGTCCTACCGCATATTAATCTCCTATCACAAAAGCTCGTTTTACGCACAAACTCCCACACTATACTACTTCGCATTCCCAAGCTTAATGAATATCTTCACTCCTCCACAAAGAGTCCCAAGATATGGACATTATCTGCGACGGAGACGAAGGCAGTTGGATCCGTATTTTTCATGATTTGCTTGAATTCATTAAACTCAGCTCGAGTAATAACCGTCACCAGAACAGCTTTTTGCTCATGATTGTAAGTTCCCTCGGCACCATGGATTACTGTAGCCCCACGATGCAGTTTGTTGTGAATCTTATCAATTACCCTATCTGGATGGCTGGTGATTATCATAGCCTGCATGCGCTTCTGCTTGGTAAAGACAGCATCCGTCACTCGGCTTGATACAAAAATAGTAATCATGGAGTACAGCGCATACTCCCAGCCAAAGGTCAGACCTGCAATCAGCATAATAATCCCATTGACAATCAGTGAAATATGGCCAACATTCCGGCCTGTTTTTTTCCGAACAGTCAGACTGACAATATCAGTCCCACCACTGGAAATGCTGGACTTAAGGGCAAAACCAATCCCCGTGCCCATGACCACACCACCGAAAAGGGCGTTGATAATAGGATTGTCAGTCAAGGTTACTTCTGGCACAAACTGGATAAAGAGCGAGCTCATGGTAACCGTGATAAAGGTGAAAATGGTAAACTTATGCCCAATCTGGTACCAGGCCAGAATCATCAGCGGAATATTAATAGCGTAAAAGGTCACAGAAACCGGAATGGTAAAACCAAAGAAGCGAGTACTGAGGGCAGTGATGACCTGCGCCAGACCAGTCGCCCCGCTGGAATAAACATGCCCCGGCTGAAAGAAGAAATTGACTGCGACAGCTGACAAAAAGCCATAGACAAGCGAGGCAGAAATCTTCTCATCGTACTTCTCACGCGAGATACTCTTTAAAGACCGCAAAATCTTAAAATTATAAGCAAACCTGCGGACATAATAGCGAAAGAGTTTATAAAAATTAGTCTTCTTCATGTGCTTCCACTTGTAAACTTAATTCCTCTAGTTGAGCGACCGACACTGGGCTAGGCGCCTGTGTCATTGGATCAGAAGCCTTGTTATTTTTCGGAAAGGCGATAACTTCGCGGATATTTTCTTCACCAGCCAAGAGCATCACAAAGCGGTCCAAGCCCAGAGCTAGGCCACCATGTGGTGGAAAGCCATAGTCCATTGCTTCCAAAAGGAAGCCAAACTGCTCAGTAGCTTCTTGAGCTGAGAAGCCAAGCGCCTTGAACATCCGCTCCTGCAAATCTTTCTGATTAATCCGAAGACTGCCACCGCCTAACTCATAACCATTGAGGACGATATCATAAGCCACAGCCCGTACCTTGCTCAGGTCGCCTTCCAGCTCTTGCTCAGAATCTTTCTGAGGCAGGGTGAATGGATGGTGGGCGCTCATGTAGCGGCCCTCTTCTTCTGACCATTCAAACATAGGCCAGTCCACCACCCAAAGGTAATTGAATGTATCTGGGTTAATCAAGTTCAACTCTTTACCCAAGCGTACACGAAGAGCTCCCAAAGTAGCGTTTGCCACTTCCAAAGTATCAGCCACAAAGAGCACTAGGTCATTATTTTCAAGCTGTAAAGCTTCTGTCAACGGACTTGTCAGGTCTGTCAAGAACTTAGCAACTGGACCAGTCAGCTCACCATCAGCCACTTTCACCCAAGCAAGACCTTTAGCACCATGCTGTTTCGCTTGCTCTGTCAGCTTATCGATATCCTTACGAGAGTATTTATCTGCAGCATTTTTCACCACAATGGCCTTTACAGCTGGAGCCTCTGAAAAGACCTTGAAGTCAACTCCCTTGACAAGCTCTGTCAAGTCCTGCAACAACATTTCAAAGCGCGTATCTGGCTTATCAACCCCATAGAGAGCCATAGCCTCATCATACTTCATGCGAGGGAAAGGTAGAGACACCTCAATACCCTTGGTCTCTTTCATAACACGAGCAATCAGGCCTTCTGTAATGTCCTGGATCTCCTGCTCAGACAAGAAGGAAGTCTCCAAGTCCACCTGAGTAAACTCTGGCTGACGGTCACCGCGCAAGTCCTCGTCCCGAAAACACTTGACAATTTGGTAATAACGGTCGAAACCAGCGTTCATCAAGAGCTGCTTGGTAATCTGTGGACTCTGAGGCAGAGCGTAAAAGTGCCCCTGATGAACCCGACTAGGCACCAAGTAATCACGCGCCCCTTCTGGCGTTGACTTAGACAAAAAAGGTGTCTCCACATCAAGGAACTCCAACTCATCTAGATAGTTGCGGATAGAGTGAGTGACCTTGGCACGGAGCTTGAAGTTCTCCAGCATCTCTGGCCGGCGCAAGTCCAGATAACGGTAGCGCAAGCGCGTATCGTCATTTACCTCGATGCCGTCTTTGATTTCAAAAGGCGTCGTCTTGGCTGTATTTAAGACAGTCAGACTTTCCACATGCAGCTCAACGCTTCCTGTCGCCAGCTTGTCATTGGCCTGCTCACGTGCAACCACCTTGCCTGTCACCTCCAGCACAAACTCACTGCGCAGGCTTTCTGCGGTCGCCATGACCTCTGCAGCCACCGTCTCAGGATTGATGACCAGCTGCATAATGCCTTCACGGTCGCGCAAATCAATGAAAATCAGACCGCCCAAATCCCGACGGCGGGCAACCCAGCCCTTCAAAGTGACTTCCTGACCAACATGCTCCTTGCGAACACGCCCAGCATACATAGAACGTTTCATCTTTACTCTCCAAATTTTTAATTCTGTTACTATTTTACCACAAAGCGCCTAAGAAAGCCCTTCTGTCCGTTCTTTTTCTGAAAAATATTAAAGCATCACATGACTAATGCTGACAGTTATAACAAAAGGCCTGAGGCAAAGACCTCAGACCCACTGTCTACTCTATAGATTATTCCTTTTTCTTGCGATTCTCGTAGAGACTAGGCGCAAACGCTTTTGTCACCATGGCTGTCAAGAAGCGAAATCCTCCTGCCGCCAGACCAAAAATCGGCGCCAAAGCACGGAAGAAAAAATCCCCCCGCATAAATAAACAAAGCAGACCCGTTATCACAAAGATAGCCAAGCCCTGCACCAGGGCCACCAACAGTATTTTCTTCATCATTTCCTCGACTTTCTATAGACTATTATAGCATAAGGGGGTGGTTGGGAGTGGAAAATTTTGTATTTTTAAAAATAACAGGATAAAAATGAGCGAAAAATAAAGACATTTCCAGATACAGAATAGCTTTCTTTTAGCAAATCAATAACTTGATAGAGACGGACTCATATAATTACTTGACGTGAGTCTGAAGGAAATCCTGTATACCTCCACTAAGTAGGTTCCCACACTCAAGATGATCTGACCGTAGAGATTGATGTTTGATGTAAAAACAAGAAATTGCTTCCAATCATCAGTGTATAAACAAGTTTCTCACAAGTCATTTTAATGGTGTCACATAATAATCAGGAAGTTTACTTATCCAGTCAATCCACATTTGCTCAGCAAGCGGACTTAATATTTCAAGCTCTTCTTGAGTAAATAAATCTATAGTTTCAGGTAAATAAATTAATGATGTAGGGCTCTCTTCTATGAATTGTTTTTCACTAGCCTTCTTTTCTTCTTCCGTTGGTGGTCAACGGTCATTCTGTGCTTTAAAGTCAATTTCTCCTGCCGTCCTCCTGCCTAATTGATATTCATCAAAAGCAGAAGGACTAATTTCAAAGATACGACGAACTGAAGCTACTCCAAATTTTCCAAAAGTATAGTATTTCCCCTCATGTATTCGAAAATCGTAATCCTTTGGTGTCTCAATCTTCTTAAAGTCATCAAATTTTTCCTATGTTATTTTTGTCCAACTCATTTTAATTACATCGTAATTGTCTAATTATAAATTTTCCCCACGGAACTTCATCAATAACTTCTTCTAGCATATTGCCTGGGAAAGTTCATCCTCCGGGCTTCCAAAAATCATAAAAAGCAGAAGCTTCTTTTCCTCTTGGAATTCTTGTATGAGATTGAGGAAATGCTTCTAATTTTAAAATTTGATGCATTTACTATGATTCCAAGTTTTCTATTTGATTTAAAAGCTCCCATAATCTATTATTATAGGCTTCAATTTCTTCATTAATTTTTAGTCGTTCCAAATAATCATTCTTCCAAACAAAAAAGTCTGATAGACCCCCTCTTGGAGGATAAAGGATATCTTTAATTTCTCTTATTGTAGGAAGTGAGTCACCATTTTCCAATGCACATTCTAATCCTTGTAAAAATGAAATTTGTACATGAATTGTTCCATCATTGTACTGATTTAATAGTGGTAATATTAATTTGATATTATCTAATAATTCTTTTCGTTTCATTTCTTTCCTCACTAATTTAATGGTTTTGAGCTAATAACCTCTACACCTTCTATTTTCCACGGAGTTTCAATAAAAATTTGTTCATATTCCAAACCACCTTGATAGATGCCTCCTTGACTCGCAACAGGTCCTCTGTATATTGTTGTGCCAGCTGGTATTTTTATTTCGTAAACTGTATTTAAAGGAGAGCTGCCAGTGTAGTTTCCTGAACGATCTGTCCAAATTGGTTTTACTGCCGTATTTATTCTAACTTCTATCTCAGAATGTGGGGCTGATTCTGTAAACCATTGCCCTAGCGGATTGCTTTGGTCGCCAGCTCTGTATAATATTTTAGGAGACTTCAAAACTTCAACATCATACCGTCCCCCATAAAAATTAACATTAGGCTGACCTCTTAAATCATTT
The DNA here is from genome assembly GCF_963528215.1 of uncultured Streptococcus sp. Taxonomy (GTDB): domain Bacteria; phylum Bacillota; class Bacilli; order Lactobacillales; family Streptococcaceae; genus Streptococcus. The sequence continues at coordinate 117,706 of NZ_CAURVL010000004.1, read as the reverse complement.
AGTGGACCAGGATTTGTATATGAATTATATTCATAAGTTTGCAAATCGGGATATTTAGATTGAATATTATTTACTACTGGTCCATCAACATCTAAATTCTTAGGTGCAGGCTGAGGCTTGACTACCGGCTGAATCCTCGTGCTTGGAATCTTAATCCTACCCGCAAAATCTGTATCCAATCCATAAATTGGCTTCCCATTGTAGACTTGATACCCCACATAAGATCCAACCATCATATCTGTCCAAGCAACCGTATCTGGAATAGCTTTGACCCATCCATAGTTTTTTGCTGTAATGATTTCAGCTTCTGTAGCCGGTTCATTAGTACTTGGATTTTTTCCTGTTTCAAGAATATATGCATTGCGCTTTGTTATATAATTTGGATCACGCCAATCAATAGGCTGTTCTTTCATCAACTGGTTAAAGCGATAGTAACTATAGTCTTTCTTAGCCTTATCTGCATCAGACATCATTAGATAATCCAATTCTAACCCTATCCTGCTATTCATAAATTCTATATGTCTAGAACTCAACTCTCCAGCCGATAACTCATCTATCTCTTTCTTATCTGAGTCCCTCAAGTTCTCAAACATCTTATTGTTTCGCTGTTTTTCATCAAGAGGAGTATCCCCCAAGCTAGTCAAAAATTGATGGCGAAAATAAATATATTCAATTTGAATAGGGGTTAAACCTTTCCTTTGAGGGAAAAATTTACCAGTTTGCCGATAACTTGAATATTCATTTATCAAACCTTTATACTTTTCTTCAAGTTCAGCTAAATTATACCTATCAATTTGATCATAGAATTTCTTGGCTTTCAATTTTTTTGAGATTGTATGTGGAATGGATAAGGAAGGATGCTTTTTATAAAAAACTTCTAAAAAATTTAATTCTTCTTTGTTTAGTTCCTCTCCTTTTTTATCCTTAACTATAAGTTTCTCATATAAATTTTCTTCCTGAATCGCTTTCTCTAAACTTATATGTAACTGAAAATCCGGATGCTTCTTTTTAAAATCCTCAATGAAAATTTTATCTTCATCATTTAACAAAGTTCCATTATCCACCTTGTCAATGATAGAGCGATATTTCATCTCCTCTGCCTTGACCTGACGTGCTTGCTGTACGTACTCTAAAACAGAAGCATCCACGCGTTCTGGATAAGCCGCCGCATATCGCTCTATCGCTGTCAGTTCCGCTTCAGTCAGAGATTCACCGTTGTATACCTTATCCAGCGCTGACCAATAGTTGTTCTCCAAAGCTATCTCCCGGTCTGCCCAGCCCTGCTCAACATCACTCACCCAAGTTAAGTCCTCCGGCAAAGCAAAGCCGCCACCGCCAAAGGAGACTGAAATACCTGACATCGCCTGAGAAATCAAGAGCTGATAAGTATCTGCTGAGGTGCAGGCAAGTAAAGACTCCGCACTAAATGCCCTCAGATTGGCCAGTTTTTCCTGAGTAGCAGTCAGTTGATTTTGCGCTGCTGTAAGCTGATTTTGTAAACTGCTAATTCTTGCCGCATCTCCTGCAGCTGGTTTAGATTTAGATTGAAGACCAGAAATCGAAGCGCTGAGCCCCATACAACCTCTCGTTGCACTATCAATCTCCGCTTGCAGCTGTTCCTCATCTAAATTCTCAGCTCCACACTTAGCCACATAACTATCCGCCAGTGTGTTCGCTGCATCCGCAACTGCTTCAGAGTAGAGAATACACCCTTTATAATAAGGACTCATGACACTTGTCGCATATGCACGGGCTGCATCATAGCCTGTTCCTATCAGCTCACCGCCGCTGCCGCCAAAGCTGTCAAAGGCACTAATCAACTGGTTGAACCCTGCTACACGTGACTGTGAGGCAGACGACATCGTAGAAGACTGTGTCTGCAGGCTAGCGTAATTTACCTTTACCATATACTTCCTTTCTGTTAGTGAATTTAGATTGCTGAAATCTTTAGCTAAAACTTTATCAACCTATTGCTTATCACGCTCCAGTTTTTTACGCTGATCATGCAGAGCAGTTAACTGCGTTTGATAAGCTTGGTAACGTTTCTTAATCGCTTTGTCTTCTTCCTCAAAGTCAACTTCCAGCGTCCGTGTAGTCGCCTCAATATCATCTAAAAGATAATGATAGAATGCTGAATGTGACGAAGTCACCCCTATATCCAACAAGTTCTTAAAGTGAAATAGGGCGCTGCCTTGTGAGGACATTACATCCTCCCGCGTCACCTTAAATTGACGATATTCAACATCCAAATCATCTATTTTATGTTGCAGTTCATACTGACGACGATGTAACTCGTCCAGCTGATCTTGCTTCGATTTTTCTTTTTTCATTATAACCTCTTAAAATTAAATAATCAAAAACTATACTTTGTATAAACAGAAGTATAGTTTTTAAAATAATCATTAAATCATCTAACCGAACTTATAGCTCTGTAACTCCTTTTTTAAAACCAGCCTTTTTAACTAGCTGATAAAAATTAGATTCAAATTCTATTTCAGCATCATTCTTATATCCCATAAATACGACTTCACGGATATCACTGTGATTAAAGAAATAAAGCTGATTGGGTTGCTGATAACCAGTTGGTACAAGAACACTTGTATACTCAAAATATACAGGTTCTTGATTTTGTTCTACTAGCGAACCCCTGCCGATAATAATTAGTTCTGTTTGATCTTTTAGTTTAACCACTGTTCCCAATGGTAATAGTGTTTCACTCATGTTTCTTCTCCTTTTCTTCTGCAAATATCACTTTCCCTTGCTCATACTTCCGCACGGCTAACAACCAGCGGATGGGGTTGTTTTGGAATAAGAAAAGGTACAACAAGGCAGGAAAGAGACCTATCAATAATGAAAATAAAATTTGTGCATCAAATTTCTCCTGCCTTATAAATGAATTTACAATATTTGGTATGGTAGCAATTCCTATAAATGCTAAAAATATAATTAGTAACTGTATTATTAGAAAAACTATCATCTTCCCAAATGTCGCTTTTTTCTTGCTAAAATTCTCCCAAAACAGATTTGAATCAACGGCTTTCGCAAACTGTTGAGAACTTGCCCCCTGAACCTGCTTCACTTCTTTATACAAGGCCTCTTCCATCATCCATATAAAGCCAAAGCAGACAAAGAACTGGGCAGCGATATAAGGCGGAACCATCCAGCTGCTGTATCGAAAACCGGAAAAAGCTGGTATAGCTACCATTCCCCCTATCAAACCTAAGAAAATGAAAACCAACATCAAAGGAATAATGGCCTTATTAGTCTTCCTAGCCCCTTCCGTATTTAACAAGACACTCTTATCGGCTGCCAAAGCCTCTTTTGTTCGCGTGTTATAGTAGACGGCTTCATCACCGCTCTGTCCAATAAAAATTATTTTTCTCATATTCAATCACCATAGTTTAAATATACTGCCATCAGTAAGGTCTGATAACTCAAGTTTCTCATGTCTTGATTCATCATACATTGTAGAAAGCGCATTCCCTATTACTGTTCCAGCATAAGCTCCGATAAGCGTTCCAACAACAGGAATTGGTATGGCTGAGCCAATGACAGAACCGATAATAGTTGAAGTTGCAGTAATTCCAGTATGGGCTGCCGCATCTTGCAGAGCAACCTCATCACCATACTTATCTTTTCGCTCTAGATAAGTCGATACACCCGAAGCCAGCGAACCAATAACACCCATTTTACCTAAATGATTGCTAACACTCCCACCTAGCTTCGTAAGTCTTCCGGCATCATCAGCCACGTTCACAAGGTCATCCGCTTTATCTAATAATTTCATATTATCAGAATTTCCCACAGCCTCATTGAGGCTTTTTATTTTATCCCAAGTTTTGTTACCAGTCCATGCTCCATTACCAATTGCATTAACTGTTTCTGCAGTTTCTATAATTCCCCCAGTGAATTGAATATAACCATCTGCAAGGTTAAAGGAAACATCCATCCCTTCAGCTAATCCTGTGGTATTAAAATGATTCAAAGATTCTGCTAAATAATCCGGTACTTTTTCATCAGGATGGCTTTGATAGTAGGCTCTGAGAGCTAGGATTTCTTTTTCAGTATAGACAGCTGATGTACCCTCTTTCTTTGCTTTTGAAAGAACCTGTTTATAATTAACAGTAACTTTTGCAGCTTCAAACCTTTTTCTATCCCCATCACTCAAAGATACGTCAGAATGAGAATTTAAATATTTTTCAATCGCTTTTACATCTGCAGCGGTTAATTCTTTATTATTATTTAATTTTTCTAGTGCAGCACTATATTTATTTTTCTCACCTATTTCCTTAGTCACTGAATCACTGTTCACTTGAACATCTGGATGGTTTTTCTTATATTCTTCAAAAAATTTAGTTTCCTCATCTGTCAAAGATTTCCCTGCATCCACCTTGTCAATGATAGAGCGATATTTCATCTCCTCTGCCTTGACCTGACGTGCTTGCTGTACGTACTCTAAAGCAGAAGCATCCACCCGGTCTGGATAGGCTGCCGCATATCGCTCTATCGCTGTCAGCTCCGCTTCAGTCAGAGATTCGCCACTATATACCTTATCCAGTGCTGATAAATAGTTGTTCTCCAAGGCTATCTCCCGATCTGCCCAGCCCTGCTCAACATCACTCACCCAAGATAAGTCTTCCGGCAAAGCAAAGCCACCACCGCCAAAGGAGACTGAAATACCTGACATAGCCTTAGAAACCAAGCCCTGATAACCATCTGCCGAGGCACAGGCACTTGGAGACTCCGCACTGAATGCCCTCAGATTATCCAGTTTTTTCTGAGCAGCAGTCAGTTGGTTTTCCGCTGCTGTAAGCTGTTCTTGTAAGCGACCAATTCTTTCCGCATCTCCTGCAGCTGGTTTAGATTTAGATTGAAGACCAGAAATCGAAGCGCTGAGCCCCATACAACCTCTCGTTGCACTATCAATCTCCGCTTGCAGCTGTTCCTCATCTAAATTCTCAGCTCCACACTTAGCCACATAACTATCCGCCAGTGTGTTCGCTGCATCCGCAACTGCTTCAGAGTAGAGAATACACCCTTTATAATAAGGACTCATGACACTTGTCGCATATGCACGGGCTGCATCATAGCCTGTTCCTATCAGCTCACCGCCGCTGCCGCCGAAGCTGTCAAAGGCACTAATTAACTGATTGAAGCCTGCTACACGTGACTGTGAGGCAGACGACATCGTGGAAGACTGTGTCTGCAGGCTAGCGTAATTTACCTTTACCATATATGTTCCTTTCTAGTTGAACAATTATTAATTAGTTCCCTCACTAAATAACTGCTTATTTTTCTTCTTTCCTGAATTACTACCAGCAGTTCCTGACTCGACTGGCCCTGTATTTCTGTTAATATAATTGGCAATCTTTGCATCTGTTGTTTGAAACTCTGCATGAATACCATGTAAAACCTGAATGAAGTCAATAGATTGCTGTGCTGCTTGCTCACTTGCACTAACTTCGTTGTCAATATGACTACTAATAGTTCCAGAAGCAGCATATTGGCTGATAGAATCCTTTGTAGCAGTTTCTTTTCCTACTGAATGATAAGCTGAGACAATTCCATTTGCATAGTTTTGAACAGCTGTCGGATCAGATTGAATACCTACTCCCTGAGTTGTTCCTACTGACATAGTGTTCTCCTTTATATTGTAATTTTAAGTTTAACGCTGGATGGACGTCCATATAAATAAACCTCATCCTTATTTAAATAAGGTTCCTTGCTGTTATAAGGCTTTTCTAATATTGTTTGATCTGTTAAGCGCATTCCCAAAAGATAGTGTTGATTATATGCCTTAACCTGACGAGCAGGGCTGCCAATAGCATTATTGCTAATATAAGAATAAGAACTACCAACAACAAAATGCATATTGTATTTCCATCCCTCTTGGTAGAGTGCTGATACTTGTTCGCCTGTCAGGCCACTTGCCTGAACAAATTTCTCTAAATTAGGGATAAAGATGATAAAGTCGTGTCCAGTCTCACCTTTTTTACGATCCTCCAACTCAAGCATAAGCTGATTTGCCATGTCCTCAAGAGTTTCTGGTTCAGAGATACGGGCAAATAAGTCAAATTGACCATCATACTCATCGTCTACATCCATAAACATGACTTTCTTATTTGGAATGAGCTTGGTAAATATTTCTAAGAGATGGCGTGTAATATTCTCCAAATGTTCATCATCATTAGCTATATACAGAAGATGTTTAAAGCCTTTCAGAGGAATGTGTACACTTTCAACATTGACAAAGTCTAAACCTAGTGGTAGATTATTTTCTTTCAAAGCCTTTTGAACGCTTATTGTTTTCGCGAAAGTATCGAAGCTCAATTCTTCTGGAACAATCGGAATTGGTTTAGGTAGACTTCCTTCCCACTGTTCTGACATCATTCCTGCTTCAGAGCTAATTTGCTCAATTACTTCAAACGCGTCATCTCCTTTGGTTGGCAAAGCAACTTGGAAAATTTCTGGTTCATCAAGCTTTATCATTGCCCGTCCAGGCTTATCTTCAATTATTAACTGAGTACGACCAATTAAACTTCGAGTATCTATATCATCCGTTAATTTCAAAGAAATACGAGTTTTGATACTAGCTAATAGAGCAGCTTTGACAACCCCTATGCGACCAGCGGTAATGACCAGATATATTCCTAGACTCAGACCTTCACGAGAGATAATTTGAAAAGCATCTTCTAATTCCATAACCTGTGGAGATTCCTTGATAGCATCATAACCATCTAACATGAAGAATAGCTTTGGTATTTGATGCCCACTGATTTCTTGATAAAGATTGACATTGGCTACCATGTGTTTACGCAAAAGAGCTTTTCTGTATCGAATTTCTCCTTTTATGCGATTTATTAACTTTGTAATTTTCTCCTGATCGTCAATCATAATCGTATCAGCCACATGGGGTAATTGACGAAGCGGTAAAAGTCCATTTGTCCCAAAATCCAATAAATAGAAATTCACCTGATTAGGTGTGAACTGACGAGCCAAATCCATCGTCAAAGTTTGAATAAAAGTAGACTTACCTGTTAAAGGACCACCAAAAAGAGCAATATTCCCATCTTCATTAAAATCATGTTCTAATGTGTATTGAGCTTGTTGACTTGGTATATCCACATAACCAATCACCGCTTTTAAAGGTCGGTTCTTATGTGACCAAAATTCTTTGAAATCTCCCCTACGTAAATCTGTTGAATAGATTCTTTCTTTAAGCGGCGGCAGCCAAGGCTGTGGTACCGGTGGGATCTGCTGGCTCTCTGTCAGCAGTTGAATCTGACTGACAATGGCCTCCAGCTCCGTCGGCACTTCCTTGATATCCTCGGCTAGGTCAAGACCCGATAGGTCTTGATTGAGTACTTCGTATTGACCTAGGTCGTTAATCAGATAGATGGTATGGTCTTCAATGCCCATCTCGTCCTTATCCGGCTGGTAGTCTGCTCCTGACCAGGCTGACTGGAAGAGTTCATAGACTTCATTATTACCGACCTGCAGGTAGGCCCGGCCAGTCTGGGTAATCTCTGCCGCATCTGGCGTCTTAAGCATTTCCATCGAGTCCGTCCGGTCTGCCACCTTGAGCGCCAGCTTAAAGCGGGAGTTGGACCAGATCTGGTCATCTACCACCCCAGAGGGCTTCTGAGTCGCTAGGATCAAGTGTACCCCGAGGGAACGTCCGACCCGAGCGATGGATACCAGCTCCTTGATAAAGTCAGGCTGGTTGACCTTGAGCTCTGCGAACTCATCCGAGATGAGGAAGAGATGGGGCAGGGGTTCGGTTGCTTCTCCATTTTTAAATTTCTTTTGATATTGGTTGATATGATTGACTTCAAACTCTCTGAAGAGCCGCTCCCGACGGTGAATCTCCGCATTGATGGAAGCCAGCGCCCGCATGGATTGGGCCCCGTCCAAGTTGGTAATGGTTCCCAAGAGATGGGGCAGGTTCTTGAAGAGGTTGGCCATTCCCCCACCCTTGTAGTCGATGAGGAGAAAGGCCACATCGTGCGGGTGGAAGTTGACAGCCAGACTCAGGATATAGGACTGGATAGTCTCCGACTTCCCAGATCCGGTTGTCCCGGCAATCAGCCCGTGCGGTCCGTGAGCCTTTTCATGCAGGTTGAGGTAGACTAGGTCTTCCTTACCCCGCAGGCCGATAGGCACCGCCAAGCTCTTATAAGGTGCATTCTGTTGCCACTTTTGCAAGACTTGCAGGTCTGAGAAGGTCTCAGCCCCATACATCTCCATAAAAGTCACAGTATCAGGGATGGAGCTCTTGAGATTCTGCAGGTGATTGAGCGGCGCCAAGGTCCTAGCGATGCGCTCCTTGTCATAGCCTTCTGGGAAATGATCCAAGCGGAAGTCAATTTCTCTGAGGATGCCCTCTTCCATGACTAACTGACCAGTGTTGCGGTCCTTGATATTGACAACCGTCTTGATATTCTCAGACAGCGAGCTCATCACATCCTGCACGAAGATGAGTGAGCAGCCTAGGTCAGTTGGATCCTCTGTAAAGAACTCCATGATGATATGGTCGAGAATCAGCTTTTCATCTGTGACCAAGACCACATAGTGAGGGCTGTAGAGGGTCGTTTCCTGCCGAGTCGCTTCTTCCTTCTGAGTCTTGCGCAGTTTCAAGATCTGGTTCAGGCTGTTTAGGACCTGATCGTGCGTCCGTTGGTTATAGACAAAGCCACGGACATTCAGCTCTTGCAGAGTCGCATGCGGCAACCAGCGCAGCCAATCCCATTGGTCGCGCTCCTCCTCTGGCATGATGGTAATTACCTGTACATCGTGGTAGGAGTGAAAGACCGCCAGCTGCATGACTAAGAGCTGGAGCTGTTCCAAGACTAGATTGCGCGGACCGATATAACCGACCGGTCCATGGCTAAGATTAGCTACGATAGGAAGATCGGGAATTTTCTTATGCCGAGTGTAGAGAGCATAGCCCTCCTCTTCCAGCGCATCTTTCTTGCCGCTCCGCTCTTCTTGACCATATGTCAGCTTATAAGAGGTTGGCACCTGGCCAAGTCCCAAGCGATAGTAAAGAAAGTCAAAGTGCAGCGGTGTCTTCTCGTAGATGCGGTGGCTGTAGTCTGTCACCAGACCCGTCAGTTCATTAATGTTTGGAAAATGGTAGAGCATGCCATCACGCTGCTCACGTTCTAGCTTGTTTAGCTCAATAGCCTTGTCTTTCAGATAGAGGTGATAAAGATCTATGCGCTCCTTCTTGTCTTCCTTGAACTTCTTGCGGTTTTTGAAGAAACCGCGAACCGAAAAGATTGCACTAGCAATTGACATCGTTACCGTAACGAGGATATAAATCCCCCGCGGCTGAACCAGTGTAATCAACACCGTCACCCCAACCATGAGAAGTGGCGGCACAATCAGTCTCAAGAGCTCATCATTAGGCTTTTGAGGCTCCTTGCTTGGCGGAGCAATCTGAATCTTGTCCTCTGAACTCCGATAGATAATCCGCGGTGAGCGGTGATAGTCAGGATAGTCTGGATAGAAACCATGGCGAGAAGCGCCCCGCAAGGTCAGGTTAGAACTGACCGTAGCTGGACCCGTCACCCAGATTTCTTCTGGATAGACCTTGAGGCAGATGCCTTCCAAGCTCAGCTCGTCGCCGGCTTCCAGCTGGATTTGGTCTCCAGTCCACTCAACGTGATTGAGGTAGACTTGACCTCGCATCTTGGTCAAAAGCCAAGAATCATTCGTTCGCTTCAAGAGCAACTCCAAAGGCGCTTCCAGACTGATAGCTGCCCCCTTCTGGTCGCTGATGAGTAACTCTTTTCTGTCCAGTAGGTCATAAACAGCCGGTTCTGAATCAGATTGATACAAGGTCAGATTACCCAAGGCTATACCGTCAGTTACGACACCCGTTTCTTCCCCCATCTGATAAAAGACTTGACCTTCAGCTAGCTGAAGCTGGATAGGAGTCTCCTGATGAGGCAGGTAAAGCTGAGCCTTCTCACTCGCTGCTAGGAGAACTTTCTTGTCCTCTGTCAGCTGCAGCTCATAGCGCAGATGGTCTGTATAGATGATGATTGTCTTGCCCATACTTACTCCTTCGCGCTACTGCTAGATGACGCTTCACTGCTGGAGGAAGAGCTTGCTCCTGAAGAACCTTCCTCGCCAGAAGCGCTTGAGCTAGAATCACCAGTCAAAAGCTCCTTGCGGCTATCCCAGTACTTCTTATACTCGCCTTCCAAGGACTCAAGCTTAGTCTCCCGATCCTTACCAGACAAACTATCGTCCTCACGCACCTTTTTCATCTCCTGCGTCAAGGCATAGATGATCAGATCTGAGTCATTAATCCGTTTGGCTGTGTCCAAAGCATCTTCAAAATCATTACGTCCAACTTGAATCCAGTAATTGAGATACAAATCATCTGATTTCAGTGTGACATTGTTCAGGATGACCTTGCGCTGATCATCGGAAAATTCCAAACCTTGGATATAAGAATAGGCTAGTTCATATTTCTGTGTATTCGGCAGGCTCTTAGGAGAGATTCCTTCCAGCTCATCGATGACCTTGCTGTAGTCCACTTTGATAAAGGCAGTATCCGCCTGTAGCAACTTTTCCTTGAAAGGATTTTGTATGAAAATCAAGTAAATCAAAGGAATGGTCAAAATCACAACAGCTGCTGTCAGCCAGATGGTCGCCAGTTTGAAAATCTTATGCTGGCGCTTGGAGACCAGTGTCTGCTTCTCTGCTTCTTCTGCAGCCTTTTCCTGATAGGATTTTTCTAAAACTGCAACCGCATCTTCCAGACTGTCAGCCTCACGCAGCTCCACTAGGAAATCCGGCAGATTTTCTAGCTCTAATGAGCCCTTGTAAAGCTCCATAAAGTCCAGATCTGCAAAGAGCGTCACCGCAAAGCACTTAGCCTGACGCAAGAAGTCCTCCCGAGAAATAGACTGAGGTGTCATGATACCTGGAACACCGCGGTAGGCTATCTTCGCCTGCGCATCCTTGGTAATAAAGAGATTACTAGGATGCAGCAAAAAAGTCACTGGCAACTCCAGTGCAGCTTCTAGAGCAAACACATTAAGAGCCAGACGAATCCGCTCAGAAATCGTGCGCTTTTCAATCTCTTCCTTGGACAGCCCCAAAGGCTCAATCTGATAGGTGAAATAGACACTATCATGGTCGGCCTTAGTCTCCTGCTCCAAGAAAAGTGGATGGTGCAGGTCCAAAAGCAAGAGCTCCCGCAAATCCTGCGTTGCCACATCCGACCGCTTCAGCGTTAGGCTCCAATTCTTGTCATTTTTTTCATAGATAAACTCTTGTTCAGCAAATACAAATTTTTCCTCAGTCACCTTAAATCTCCTCAATCTCTACTAAATCTCCCGTTGTGACTGGATAATCAGCCAAAACCTTGCCCTCGTCCAGTATCAACCCCTTGTTAATAATCCGCAGCTGATACTTATGGCGCTTTCCTTCGATATTGAAAATCTGATCAATCTCCCGAATGAAGCGACGGACCTCAATCCGCTTAGGAATGCGAATATCCACGTCCTTATCCCGCAAACGGAGGGTGATATTGATATGTCCTTCCATCTTATACTTCTCCCTTACTGATACGATAGCTGACAAAGACAGTCATACTGACCAAGAGTATGGCTGCTACAAAGTAGACTACTCCTGGCAGAAAATCATCCCAGCTGCTCTCTTCATCGCTTTTCAAACTCGTCTGCAGCTTGGACAATTTTTCCGTTCCTGGCTGAAAAAGTTCCTTGGAATGGTAAATATCCGTCGGCCCCTGTATAGCAGAAAACAGTTGTCCCGCTTCTGTGGCCAACTGTTTATTTTGATACTGCTTCATTTCCTGAATTTTTTCCTGATTCTCAGCAACGAAAAGAGACTTGGTGCCTTCCGATTGTGCACCAAAGTTCAGTTCTTGCTCTTTTTCAATCCGCGAATTATCTATCTGCAGACGATTATCCTTCAGCTCATCTGCGGCGACAGCCGTCACCGCAAACGAACTTAGGAGTAGGAATAAAAACAGAATTTTTTTCATACTCTTTTAAACTTCCTCAGTTTTTAATGTTCTAGTCTTGATAAAGATATTAGCTGCAACCAGCAGAGCCAGCAAGACAATCAGACCAAAGATGGCAAAGAAACCAGCTGTCTTGCCGTCAAAGTAACCTGACAGCATACCTTCTAGTACAGACAAGGCATTCAAGCTCTTGATAAAGGCTGGGAAGCCAGTCAAGCTAGCTGTCGTACCAATGGCATTAGATAGGTAGACAAAGCTGATAATCATGAAGAAAGCTAAGCCCATACCCATCACGCGCAGATGCTTGAGGAACAAATACTGCCCCTGAATCAAGACAAAGCTAGCAACCACAATCAACAAGACCCATGATGGTACATATTCCTTGCCGATGTGAAGCTGCATACTGGAGACAATCCCAATAACTAGCCCAATTGTCAGAGACAGGAAGCCTAGGATGCCAACAGTCGTAATATCTGTATCTTGTAGTTTATTAAGTTTAAAGCGGTCTTTAACCTTGCGTACAATGTTCTGTGTTGCAAAGAGATAGGCCGTAAAGAGACTGACAATCTCCAACAAGAGGATCCAAGTAAATGGACGGTAAACATTGACAGTCGCTTTGACAGATGAAGAAGACTGAGCAACTGGATTAGATAGGAAGTCCAACAATACTTCATTAGGAACACCGTTCTCATAGGCATTGTTAAGAACCTTGACAAAGGACTCCACAAAGTTGCCATTATCTTCCAATTCCTTATTGAATTGTCCCATCAAGCTTTCAGCATTCGCAGACAGTTTCTCTGTCGTTCCTTGTGCATTTTCCAGCTCACGATTGAAGCTGCTGAAGATCTGGTTGACACTATCAGCTGCTTGCACATTGGTCTGTGAAGAAGACTTAACGCCAGAAGTTGAAGACAGCAAGGATGAGAATTCTGAATTTAGAGATGACAAATCGGTGTCAGTTTTAGCCAACGCTTCTGTAGAAGAAGCCTGAGCTTTTGAAATATCTGTCATTCTAGTTTGTAGGTTTTCATAAAGGTTGAGCTGTTCTCCGATTTCTGTTGCGAGTTTAGCGTTAGTTCCTTTGACTTCTTCGATCTTGTTTTTCAAGTTACTAATCGTTTCATCTAAGGTTTCTTTAACCCCTTGACTCTTACCATCGTTACTTTTAGACAAGCTATTTTGATAACTATCTAGATTCGAATTAATAGCATTTATCAAAAGGGTAGATAAAGATTCAGACATATCTTTATTTTTTAACTCATCAAAAGAATTATAAGCTTGGATTAAAGACATAACATGTTGATAGGCAGAAGAAATCTCTTGTACTTTAGCTCCATATGCCGCTGCCGCTTTTTGTGCATCCTCTACATTCACCGGCGCACTTGCAACCTTAATACCATTCAGAGAAATATCAATTGAGCTGTCAACTGAAGTGGCTGCAGCATCATTAGCTACACTGAACTGCACATTAAAATTAGCCCCCTCAGCTAAATTAATTTCTTGCCCATTTGCTACTGTTTCGCCATTGTATGTAATAGTTTTAATTGTTACACCTGTTGGTGGAGTGACTGACAAAGTAGCCTTTCCAACCTGGCTATTAACTGGGCTGGCTGTAGAGCTAGCCGCTTTCTCTGCAGCTGCTGCCAGATTGTCTAACTCAGCACTTCCATTTCCTTGTGGTGTTCCAAATTGCGAAATGGTTGAATAGTCAAGAGCAGGAACAGGCAATCCGAATTTCACCTCTGTTGGTTGAGAAGTTGGCAAAGCTTTTACTGCTTCAGCTATTTGTGCCTTCAAAGAAGCATCATAGCTTGTTATAGCATCTCCAAAAACTGCGCTAAGAGCAATAGGCTTACCTTCTTCAACACCATAGTAGGTCCTTAATTTATTATCAACAAAGTCCTTAATCTGCTGTTTATGGACATCTAATTGACCACGTTCTGTTTCCAAAGCAGATTCCAAATCCGCTAATTGCTTACTAACATTATCAGCATCAACATCTTTTACTTCATCGGTCTGGCCAAGCTGTTTAGTGAAATTTTTTTGTGTTTCTTCTAACTTAGCGTAGAGTTTTTGAGTATCATCATGGACAACTTTTTCATCCATTTCCATCAGTTGCTTCATAAAAGCAGCATAGTTGATTTGGTCATCCGCCCGCTGTTTGAGAAGGCTATCAAAATTCTTTCCATAAGTGGCCTGAGAATTATCCAAGTCATCGAAAGCCTTAGCATAAGTTTCCAGAGTCGTCTTCAGAGAGTTATTGGCTTCGACAGATGAGGCAGACATACTAACCAACGTTGGGAAGATATTCTTAGAGCCAATAGCAGACTCCAACAAGTTGGTTCGATAATTGCCAATATTGGTAATTTGCACCTCTGAACTAGCCTGCACATTTTGCTGAGCTGTATATAGATTGCTCAAGATGCTTGCCATATACATATCAACCAACTGGCTATTCAGATCTGCGATAATATCCTTAGCCAGATTATTAGCTTCATTTTCAATCTGCTGATTTCCAGCAGCATTGACCTTATAAGTAACGATTGTCCGATCTGCGCTGATAGCATTAACATCTAACACCTTCTCTGAAAAGTCACTTGGAATCGTTACGACCAGTTGATATTTGCCATTTTCAAGACCAGTATCCGCAGCTCCACGCGTCACAATATACCAGTTTTGAGAGTCATCTCGTTCCAGATTCTTGACATAGCTAGCACCAAGATTGTACTCTTTCTTGTCAACCTTGACAGCCCGATCCTCATTGACAACCGCAACATTTAGTTTAGTCTTTTGGTCAGTGCGAATCTTGCTGTCCCTAGCAGTGCTTGTATTCTTTTGCACTGCGACATTCAGCGTCACTACTGCAGCCAGCAAGGCAATAACCAAAACAACGTTTCCTATATACTTAAGTAATTTTTTATTTCCCATGGATGTAAATTTCTTTTTCTTTTTAAATTTTTTTAGTTTATTGTTACATAAAAAAGCACACAGAAAGACACAAACAGCTCTAACAGTCTAATTCAGATATTGATTCAGATTGTCAGAGCTTGCCTTTACATTGCAGCGATTTTCTTATCAAACATGAAAGAAACTGCCATTTTTTCATTTTTAATCTTTACAAAAATAGGAAGGCTCTTGCCTTCCTAAAGCCGTTATAACAAAATTAGTGAATTTGTGAAGCAATATTTTCATCTGTTTCTTCAACAATGTCAGCAACTTTAAGCAACTGAGCATTAATATCTTGAAGCAAGTGTGCAAATTCTTCAATCTTTGGAGATAGTGCTTCAAATTGTGCATCAAAGCTACGAAAAGCAGAACCATCCCAGTTTCCTCTGATAACTTCTTGTTCATGTTTTAAGCTGCTAAGAACTTGACTAACATCTTCAGAACCACGAGTATATTTTTGCGCAGAAGTCCGAAGATCTTCTGGAGTTAATTTAATTTGTGACATAGTTGTCTCTCCTTTAGCAAATTTATATAACGGGTACATTATATCAATAATCACTTTATGTTTCAAGCTTTTAAAGATATTTTTTTAGAAAATATATTGACATGTTGTCAACCAAATTCGCTCAAACGCCTGATACTATAGCATTTTCAATTGTTAGGATCAAGCCTTTAAAACCCCAATTTCTCAAAAATAAGCTGATAGTTTTCTTGGATTTGGTCTAGGCTAACAGTAATGTCCTCACGATTATGATTGTTCTTAACAGTCACCTGACCGCTTTCCACTTCGCTTTCACCCAAGGTGATAAGAGTTTTGGCCTTAAAGATATCCGCAGATTTGAACTGAGCCTTGAGCTTGCGGTCTAGATAATCCCTCTCTGCCGCAAAGCCCTGTGCGCGGAGAGCCTGCACTAACTCCAAAGCTCTGCCATTGGCACCAGCTCCTAGAACCGCTACATAAACATCCAGAGCGGTTTCAATCGGCAGCTCTACTCCTTGCTTATCAAGTACCAGAAGCAAACGTTCCAAGCCCATACCAAAGCCAACACCTGGTGTTTCAGGTCCGCCAAAGTAAGCAACTAGCCCATCATAACGGCCGCCAGCACAAATAGTCAGCTGACTGCCTGCCACCTCAGTTGTAAACTCGAAAATCGTGTGGTTGTAATAATCCAAACCACGAACCATGTTGGTATTGATGACATAAGGAATCTGCAAGGTCTCTAGCATAGAGCGAACAGCCTCAAAGTAAGCACTGCTCTCCTCATCCAGATAGTCCAGAATAGACGGAGCACCTTCTACAGCCGCCTTGTCCTCAAGCTCTTTAGAATCCAGCACGCGCAGCGGATTCTCCTCCAAGCGACGTTGGCTATCTGCTGAAAGGCTAGCCTTCAGTGGGGTAAGATAATCAATCAAGGCCTGACGGTAAGCAGCTCTGCTCTCAGGATTCCCCAGCGAGTTGAGTTCCAAGCTGACATTGGTAATGCCAATGTCCTTGAAAAATTGAGCAGCCATGGCAATCATTTCTACATCTGTAGCAGGATTACTAGAGCCAAAACACTCTGCTCCAATCTGATGAAATTCCCGCAGA
The DNA here is from genome assembly GCF_963528215.1 of uncultured Streptococcus sp. Lineage (GTDB taxonomy): Bacteria > Bacillota > Bacilli > Lactobacillales > Streptococcaceae > Streptococcus. The sequence goes on along the minus strand of NZ_CAURVL010000004.1, from coordinate 101,168 downwards.
CGGCCAGCCTGAGGCCGCTCATAGCGGAACATGGAGCCCATATAGTAGACTTTGACAGGCTTTTGCACTTCAGGAGCAAAAAGCTTGTTCTCTACATAAGAACGCACCACAGGCGCTGTCCCCTCTGGACGTAGCGTGATATGGCGGTCGCCCTTATCATAAAAGTCATACATTTCCTTGGTCACGATGTCTGTCGTATCCCCGACCGAGCGGCTGATGACTTCATAGTGCTCAAAAATGGGCGTGCGGATTTCGCCGTAATTGTATTTTTTAAATGTCTTGCGGGCAAAGTCTTCTACATACTGCCACTTGGCTGATTCCTGAGGAAGAATGTCCTGAGTTCCTTTAGGTTTTTGTAATTTCATCTTCTGACCTCCACCTTCTTTAGTACTTATATTCTATCATAAGTCCGCCATTTTGAGGAGCCCGAAAGGGATTTTTCATTTGGAAGAACTAAATCCGTTTTCATGTTCCAAAATAGCTTGAAAAAAAGTCTGAATTGTGAGAAAATAAAAACAATTCAACTCAGATAGAAGGGAATAGCCATGAGAGACGATATCAAAATCAATGATCGAGCAGCTGCAATTCAGGATAAGTTGGTGGAGAAGCTCGAGCGTATTTACGATCCGGATGTAGAGCTGGATGTCTATAACTTAGGGCTGATTTATGAAATCAACTTAGACGAAAACGGCCACTGCAAGGTTGTCATGACCTTTACCGATACAGCCTGTGACTGTGCTGAGAGCCTGCCCATCGCCATTATGGACTCTCTTAAAAAAATAGATGAGATTGAAAGCGCCTCTGTCGAGGTTACTTGGTCTCCTGCTTGGAAAATCACTCGTATCAGCCGCTTCGGCCGCATTGCTTTGGGAATCAGTCCTAGATAAGAAGACAATTAACTTATCAGTATTTAAAATAAAAATATCAAACCCGCTAGAAAAACTAGCGGGTTCTTTTATCATATATAAGCTATTTCTTGCCGGTTTCTTCTGGTTTCCAGAAATCAGTAACAGCACCTTTAGCTGCAGAGGATACCATGTGAGCATATTTACCAAGTACCCCGCGACTATAAAGCGGTGGAATGGTCGTTTCTGCCTTACGTTTCGCCAGCTCTTCGTCAGAGACTGCCATAGAGATTTCCTTGGTATCTTGGTCAACCGTGACTATATCGCCTGTACGAAGATAGGCAATCGGGCCACCATCTTGAGCTTCTGGAGCAATGTGTCCGACAACCAAGCCGTAAGTGCCGCCTGAGAAGCGACCATCTGTTAGAAGAGCCACCTTGTCTCCTTGCCCCTTCCCTACGATAATAGAAGAAAGTGACAGCATTTCTGGCATACCAGGGCCACCCTTTGGTCCAACGTAGCGAACTACAACCACGTCGCCATCGACCACTTCATCGGCCAGTACCGCATCAATAGCAGCTTCTTCCGAGTCAAAGACCTTGGCTGGTCCAACATGACGGCGTACTTTAACACCAGAAACCTTAGCAACAGCACCGTCTGGGGCCAGATTACCATGCAAGATGATCAATGGACCGTCTGCACGTTTTGGATTTTCAAGCGGCATAATAACCTTTTGACCTGGTGTCAGATCAGCAAATTCTGCCAGATTCTCTGCCACAGTCTTACCTGTGCAAGTGATGCGATCACCATGCAGGAAGCCGTTCGCCAAGAGATATTTCATCACAGCCGGTACCCCACCAACCTCATAAAGGTCTTGGAAGACATACTGACCGGACGGTTTCAAGTCAGCCAAATGCGGTACTTTCTCTTGAATGACATTAAAGTCATCCAGTGTCAGCTCAACATTGGCCGCGTGAGCCATGGCCAGCAAGTGCAGAGTAGCATTGGTAGAACCGCCTAGAGCCATGGTCACCGTGATTGCATCTTCAAAGGCTTCGCGCGTCAAAATGTCAGAAGGCTTCAGCCCCATTTTCAGCATTTTTACAACAGCACGACCAGCTGCTTCGATATCCTCTTGCTTGTCTTTGGACTCAGCAGGGTGAGAAGATGATCCTGGCAGACTCATGCCTAGAACTTCAATAGCCGTCGCCATAGTATTGGCCGTATACATACCGCCACAGCCACCAGGACCAGGGCAGGCATTACACTCAATGCGCCGCACTTCCTCAGCTGTCAAGTCACCATGGTTCCATTTCCCGATTCCTTCAAAGACAGAAACCAAATCAATGTCCTTGCCGTCCAGATTCCCCGGTGCAATCGTTCCGCCGTAGGCAAAGACAGCAGGAATATCCATGTTAGCAATGGCAATCATGGAGCCAGGCATATTTTTATCACAGCCCCCGATAGCTACAAAAGCATCCACGTTATGCCCACCCATTGCAGCCTCGATGGAATCTGCGATGATGTCGCGTGAGGTCAGAGAGAAGCGCATCCCTGGCGTCCCCATGGCAATCCCGTCCGCAACCGTAATAGTCCCGTACTGAACAGGCCAAGCCCCCTCTGCTTTGATTCCTTCCTTGGCCAGCTTGCCCAAGTCATGCAAATGGATGTTACAGGGTGTATTTTCCGCCCAAGTGGAAATCACCCCAACAATAGGCGTTTCAAAATCCTTATCTGTCATCCCCGTCGCGCGAAGCATGGCACGGTTAGGAGATTTAACCATACTGTCATAAATCTTACTTCTGTGACGAATATCCTTATCTGTCATAGCTTTCCCTTTCATTACAGTAGTCTTTGTTCCTTATTATACCACACTTAGGCTGTATTTTACAGAGGAAAATTTTTAAATTTTCAGAAGATTGGGAAAATATAGAGGCGGATTTGAAACTTTTTCCTATCAAGCAAAAAGAAGATAACTAGAAGCTCAGGGGGGGTTCAAAAAGAAGAAAAAAATCTGTCAAGTAACTTTACTTTACAAAAAAGTTTTGTTATACTGTTAAAGTTGATGAAAATCAAACCTAATTGAATTTATATCTTAAAAGGAGAAAAACGAAATGGCAGTACCTGCACGTCGCACATCAAAAGCGAAGAAAAATAAACGTCGTACACACTACAAAGTAACAGCTCCATCTGTAAACTTTGACGAAACTACTGGAGATTACTCACGTTCTCACCGTGTATCACTTAAAGGATACTACAAAGGACGTAAAATCGCTAAAGCTGCATCAGCTGAATAATAGAAGGGAGATACCATGCGCGTAAATATTACACTTGAACACAAAGAATCTGGTGAACGCTTGTACCTTACTTCTAAAAACAAACGTAACACTCCAGACCGTCTTCAATTGAAGAAATACTCACCAAAACTTCGCAAGCACGTTGTGTTTACAGAAGTTAAATAGTGGGTCATTACGTTTCAGTAGAAACGAAAAAGCCTTGATTTAACGCGATTCTTGAATTTTCAAATTTCAATGTATTGCAATAAAAATCAACCGAATGACTACATTTTTGACTACATTTTTTGTGAAATAAATTTAGAAATTCGGATATAAAAATCAAAGAGGAGCTTCACCCCGAGGCTCTCTTTTTGTTTTATTATTACTTCGTGAAGGTATTGAAACAGCATAGTTTTTTCAATGCTTTGCACGGATTCAAAAGAGTTTGGGACAAAAAGATTTCAATTTTTAAAAATCTTAATTATTAAGCCCTTCAAATCTATAATTAAATGCGAAAAGCGAACAAAGCAGAATTCTGATTACCAGAAAACTAGCTTTGTTCGCTTTTTATATTTGAGGTTGGACTTTTGTCCCAAACTCTTTTGAATCCGTGCATTTACAACATAGATATACGCAATATTAAGAGGCAAAGTCTCTTAATAGTTTCTCAGAGCTAACAAAACAGCTTGATGGATTTTCTAGTTATCTCCAAAAATGTTATAAGTTAATTCCCACTTACAATATCTATTCAAAAGGAGGCACTTTGATATCTATAACTGCTAATTTGTTATATTTTAATTTACTATCCCACTTGTCATAAAACATTTCTGCAACTGGATGACAAATTCCTTTGGTGTCAACTATAAGCTTACCATTTGTATAGTATGCCAATTTTACATCATCTATTTGAAATAGACCTTCACAATTTTCTTTTTTTCGAGCCGGTGAAATAAATTCAATGATTTCAGGTGCTTTTTCATTTTTATCAATAGAATTTAAGATGCTATAAAAGTCCATTCTTGAAATATTTTCATATTCGTCTCGTTGATATACAAAAACTTCACTACTAAACAAAAAATCCTCGAACTCCTCTGACAACGAACACTTTCTAGCACGATAATCTGAAAGATAGATTATATTACCTTTAACTTCTGAGTCACCTGCCAGTAACTGAGCATATAAGTTTCCTAACTCTGCTAAAAAATTTTCTACTGGCTCTCCAGTTTCTAATTCTATATCGCAATCGCTTCTCATTTTATTTCTCCTCTATAATTTGACTATATACATTTCTTAAAAAACTACCTAACCGCAGCGATTAGATAGTTATGAAGAGTTTCCATCCATTCTTAATTATCACTTTTTGTACCAACTGCTCCTAGCAAATCTGATTAATAGCTTGCTCAAAGAGAAATTTTACAAAAAAATTTTTTTATATGTGTCTTAATTTCTGTGTACACAGAAATTAAACTAGGGGTGATACCCCTAACCCCTTTTAATCCATGAAACGTTTTTACTTTTCAGCACTTTCTAGCTTTTCGCTAGTCTCTTAATCCCTTACAATTAGAAATTAACACAAATGACATTCTTTGTCAAGAACAAGAACAAGTCTTTTTTGTTATTTTTCCGTTACAGAAGTGCTTGCTGAAAATATGTGCACACAAAAATGTTCAATTATTTGCTATTAGTTGGTAAAAACAACTAAAACTCCAATCCAAAGGAGAACTTTTGGATGCAACAAATTTAAAAAAGAGGTAAAAATATGGCCTTCAAAATTAAAAACCAAAATGGTTATTCAGAACAATTCGCAACAGAAGCTCTTGGAAGCGAAACTCTTCACATTGTAGGATTAGAACTCGAAACACAATACGAGTATGAAAACAATGCTCGTACAAATACTATTTCAGGTTATCAAGCCTGGATTGCGACCGCAAGCCACAATCCTTTCCGTGTGAAATTTCTTCCTGAAAATAAACCTGACTTGACTTTCTTCTCTATTGGAGATGAAGTGAGCTTTGAAAAATTAGAAGCCATTCAAATCAAAAATAATGTCTACTTCCGTGCCAAAAGCATTCAGAAAGCATAGAGGAGTTCTTATGCTCAAAAAAGTTCATATTGACGATGCTTCCCTCATCAAATTTATCACCACAAACTTAAACAACACGCTTGACATCAATAGGGAGTCAAGTTTCACCAACTCTTTCTCCATCCACCTTGCTAAGGAAGATAAGGGGATGTTTTTCATTCCCAATCTTCCTGTTTCTTACGTCCTTGACCGCGACTTGTATTTCAAGATCGCGGACATTTGCTCAGGTATTCTCTATCCATACAAGACCTTACTCCTACAAAACAACGCTATCTTCTTTCCCTACAAAATAGAAGAACAAAATCTGGCACGTGCTTTCTTTTTCCCTTGGATGGACGGAATTCCAACTCGCTTAACTATTCCAGATATTCATCAGTTTATCAAAAGCGAGGTTTCTGAGAGCTATATTCCCCTGATGGCGAATCAAGTTAACTTTAACCTAAATGATGTTGTCCATATGGCTATCAGCGGTTCATCAGGTTCGGGAAAGAGTTATTTTCTAGAATACTTAATACGATGTATTCATAAAATAACAGATGACATTATCGCTGTTGACCCAAAAAAAGCAGACATCTATTGCTTAGGAAAAGAGTTGAATTTGACGGTCCTATCGCCTAATAGAGGGGCTAACCTGAATAGCTTCATCACTGAGGTAAATGATGTTCTTGGGGGTGCGATAAACAAAATCTACGAGCGCCAAGAACTCCTCCTCAAATACCCTAACGCTCCTCTAAAGCGAACCTACATCATCATTGATGAATTGCTCGCCCTGGTTCAGGGCTCTTCTAAACAAGCAAGAGATACCTTTGCCCAACTTCTCGGAACGGTCGCTCTTTTAGGTCGAGCGACCAAGGTTTCCTTGATTCTTGTTTCCCAGCGCTTTGATGCAACTGCCTTTGGGGGGAATCTCGCCGTTCGGGAACAAATCAACTGTTCCATTATCTTGGGGGAAATTAACACCAACACGACCCAATTCTTACTCCCTAACGCCCATATCGAAAATATCGTTGTCCCTAGTGGTATCGGGACAGGGATTGTTAAGTTTAGCGACGGCAAGCATGACAGTAATATCATGCCCCTCCTGACACCTCACTATAGAAAGAAACGCTAATGGTCAATCGTTACAACATATTCAAATACATTCTAATCGGCACTGGAGTTGGCTTTAGTGCTTTTTGTTTTTTTTCATTTGCGATTCCTTATTTGGAGAAGATTCAGCTAGCTGAGTTTGGGAGAGTCCTTTCCCAGCTCAGTCTCTACTTAGCTACGTCATTCGGCGCTCTTTGTCTTGCCTTTCTGCTCTTTGCTTACTGGAAAGGTGCTCTCCGAACTTTGGGGCGTTCTTGTCTAGTCACCTATCGCTTACGGCGTTTTGGACGTATCCTGACCTCTAACCCAGATAACCAGCTGGATATGAGAATCATTACTGACCAAAAGGCGGTTAAAAAGAAATTCAATCACTCCTTACAGACTCTGACAGCTGTCTATACCGCCGATAAGATTATCGTCAAGTGGCGTTTACCCCATGACCACGAAAACAAGAAAAGAGCCAAGCAGTTGCTTCCTGAAATGAAAGTAGAACTACAAGAAATTGATGGCGATTTTGTTTTCTCAGACTTTGAACAAATTCAAAAGGGGTGGTATCAAACTATCGGTACTTGCTTCAAATGAGTGTTGAAAGGTCTTTGTCGCAGACAAGAAGACCTTTCAACACTTTTTATTTACAAAAGTGTGTCATTGCTTTCTATCCCCTCTTATTCCTTTATCTATTGCGAGACTGGTCTTGGCATTGTCTCGCATTTCTATCTGTGCCAGTGTGCCAAAACTAGAAAGGATTACACACATGACCAAGAAGCTAAAGAAACAACGTTCCTTTATGTACACCCAACAAATGCGCCTCGCTCATCTACCTGACTGGAAAGACGAAATTGCACGCATTGTTCAAGCTACTCAGCCGTTTCAGTGGGCTGGTATTTTACATGACAAAGACATTGATGAAAACGGGGACTTAGTCGAACCCCATATCCACCTCATGTTGTACTTTAAACACGCCCGTAGCCCTTACAGCCTTGCTTGGGAAATCAATGATAAAGAAGGGAAGCGAGAAGATGCCCAGGTAGAGCGTCTGGAATTTTTCAAGCATCTCAACAACGGTTACAGCTATCTGGTGCACCGCACCACCGACGCCCAAAACAAATACCAATATCCTGTAACAGATGTCATCAGTAACTTTGACTTTGAGCGAAAACTTGAAAGTATCACCAAACAAATTGAACGAGCTCACAACAAAAATGAAAGCGAACTAATTAAAGAATACCTTGACCTACTCTACGAGGGAGTATTGACTCTGGAAGAGATTGAAAATGAACTAACGGGAAGTCAATACGCCAAAGCCAGTAATCGCCTGAAATCCGTTGCCGCAAAAAGGCAAGAAAAGCTCGGAAAAGACTTCCTTCAAAAGATGAAACTGCAAGGCAAGATGAAGCAAGTCATTTATATCTACGGCGCTTCTGGACTCGGAAAGACCCGACTAGCCAAAACCTACGCTAGAAACAAGGGAACACCCTACTATGTAACAGGGTCTAGCCGTGACCCTTTTCAAGCCTATCACAACCAAGAAACGGTTATCATTGATGAACTGAGACCCGATACTTTCCGATACGAGGACTTGTTAAAAATCATTGACCCTTATAATTTTGATGTTTTCTTGCCTTCACGCTACGTTGACAAAGCGTTGACAGCTGAAACCTTATTCATCACGAGTCCTTACTCGCCAAAAGAACTCTACGACAATATCTTACACCTCAAAAGCATTGATAGCTTTGAACAGCTCAATAGGCGACTGAGCACTGTAATCTTAGTGGAAGCCGATAAATTCTACCACATGACCTATCAGCCTGAACAAGCAACCTACACCAAACTAGACGGAAAAGACTTCCCTAATCCTTTTCACACCATTGAAAGAGAAGCATCAGCCGACTTTTTCAACGAATTTATCAATATTATCAATAGCAACGGAGAAAGCAAATGACACCAGAATATACACTCAAAAAACAACAAATGGCACGCCAATTAGCAGAGCTTGAAAGGGAGATAAACAATTCTCCTGAGCTCTACCCATACAAGCAACAACTCCTCCAAGAATGGGACTGTTTATACCAAGACTATTTAGCACAGCTTACAAACACACCAGAGAAAGACAACTAATATGAACTCAAGAATTCAAGAAATTAAAAACCAACTCCACGCCCTAAAACATCTGGTACAGAAACTGAACACTGTACCATTAAACGAAGCAAGAACCACAGAAGGATTGACTATCCTTGAACAAGGCATTCAAGAAGTTCTTGAAAAAATTGATGCGATGGATGAATGAAAGGAGAAAGAATGATTATAAACGAACAAACTAGGCTCAGTCAAATTGAAAATTTACTAAGTTACCTAATCACTCTTATTCAGCAACAGCAGGATATCCAAAAGAAGGCGGGGATTGTGACTCAAAAAGAACTGTTATCAATCCTAAAAATTTCCCCCAATACCCTAAGATCATGGGAAAAAATAGGTTTAAAACGATTAGAACCACCTATCGAAGGTACTCGAACCGTTTATTACAAAATGGATGATGTGATAAACTATTTAACTCTTTAACATCAAAATATGCTAAAATAATACCATCACATTAAATCCATGTGAGGTTGTTATTTTAGCCTTTTATATATCCGAAAAAGAAAGGCTGATATGCAAAAAGAAACTATCGTTTACAAAAATAGAAAGGTCATTAAAACAACTAAAAACAATAGTACAATAAGCTACACACAACGTGGAGTTTATATTGGTGTAGACTCCAAAACTGGTAAGAAGATAACATCTTCCATTACTGCTAAAACCCTAAGAAGTCTTGACCGAAAAATTATTGAAGCTAGACTTGATTTTGAAGCTAAAGGTTCGACGGTAAAAGAGACTTTAGTCATCAATAGTTTTGAGGAATTGGCAGAAGCATGGTTTACAAGCTTTGTAACGTGGGTATCATCTCAAAACACTATCAACCGTGTTAGAGGATACTTAAATACCTATATTATTCCTAAATTTGGTGATTACAAACCAGAAGAAATTAAGTCTGCTGATATTCAATTATGGATCAATCAGCTTGCTCAACAATCAAAAAAATCTGTTGAATCAGGTGCTAAAAAGTCTAAAAAGGGACACGCAAAAGATTTCGGAGCTGTTGTTTACAAACTGAGTGATATCTTTGATTTTGGTATTACCAATTTTGAATTGACACACAATCCTGCTAGCTCAGTTAAAATTCCACCAAAACCCAAATCCTCTAAAGAACGTATTATGGTTTTACATGAAGAAGAATTGGCTACATGGTTGAAACATATTAGTAGTTTACCAAATACAAGAGCAAGTCGTCGATTCAAAGTTATCTGTGATACTCTTCTAGCATCAGCTCTACGAATCAATGAACTTCTTGCTTTGACCATTCATGACTTGGATTTTGACACTAATGAGATTGTTGTGAATAAGACTCTAATGTGGAAAGCAGGAAATAAAAAGCTAGATATAAAAGGCGAAATAATTTGTAAAAATAGTGCAAAAACTGACTCAGGTAATCGCCGAGTAGCTGTTCCAAGACAAATTTTAGAAGATTTGCAAGCATTCTACAATGAAATGAGTTGCTATTTCGAGAAGCATAATCTTCCTACCGTTGATTTGATTTTCCCAACTATCTACGGGAACTATATGTGCGACAGAAACGAGCGTGCAACACTAAAAAAACGCCTAACTGAGTTAGGATTGCCAAACTATGGTTTCCACCTCTTTCGCCACACCCATGCTTCTTTAATGCTCAATGCTGGGGCAAACTGGAAAGAGCTTCAAACAAGGATGGGGCATAAATCCATCAAAACAACCATGGATACTTATGCTGAATTAGCTCCTAAAAAGAAGGCTGAGGCGGTTGAGATTTATCTAAGGGAAATAGCTAAACTTACAGATTAGTCCTATGACTACATTTCTGACTACATTTTTTAATAAAAATTTTTCAAACGTTGATTTAACAGCGTTTGAGAGACGCTAAAATAACATTTCAAACCTTTACAGAAGTGAAGTAATTTATATAACAAAAATCCTTTGAAATCAACATTTCAAAGGATTTTTTCTTTTTGCTTCAAGCCCTAGCTGAACAACAAACTTAATAGCAAGTCTCGAAAAGAACTATGCCTCCTCTTTCTGTCTGAGTTCAAAGAGGTCTTCTACTTTCAGATTGAAGACTTGAGCAATTTTGAGAGCCATTTCCAGCGAAGGATTATAGCGGTTATTTTCCAAGTGCAGAATTGTCTCGCGCCGCATGCCGATGCGGTCGGCTAGCTCCTGCTGGGTCATGCCCATGGATTCGCGAACGGATTTGAGATTAGTGATAATCTTGCTTTCTTTGGCCATGGTTATCCTCTCCGCTCCAAGATAAGATAGACAACTGCAAAGATGCAAATCAAGGCAGCTATGCTAATAAAGATCTGGCCCATGTAGAGAGTGAGAGAACCCATGTACCCAATGATAACTGCTAGGATCATCAGTGCGCCTAGTATAAAGACAAACATCAAGCTAGCTGCCTTAGCTAAATTAGCATAAAAGCGTTCGTCTGGAGTTTCCTTGACATTTTTCAAAGAGAAAAAACCAAATAAAATCACTTCAATAACGAGTCCAATTCCCAAAATCCATTCTTTAATACCAGAACTTTCGCTTGGGGTCGCAACCCAAATTCCTACTGTATAAAAAATGCTTGCTGCAAACACAAGTATCGTGTAAAGCTTAGCAGACAAGTCAAAAATAATCTTTCCCTTACCTTTCTGACTCTTATGTAGCCAGCTCCAAATAGCTACAATTTGACCTGACACTGAAATACCAGTAATAACTAACTTGGGTCCCCAACTAAGATTAGAACCAAATAAAACAGTAAAATCAATAAAGAGAGCTGCGGCAATCATTGTAATGAGGCCACCCGTTTTTTGACTTTTTTTCATGATAGACTCCTTTCCTTATGTTAGAAATATTTAACACTCTTTATGTTATAAATATATCACACTTCAATTTGGAAAGCAAGAATTTATGTGCCAAGGTGGCAATTATTTGAAAAAATTCTATAATAAAAGCCCTCGCCAGATAAATAACTAGCAGGAGCTTTTGTTTCTATTGACTACTCATAGAGTAGTAAAGTCTCTTATTCCATCTCTCTGAGATAGTTCAAAGCTTCGTTGAAGGTTTTGACAGGGACGATTTTCATTTTACTCTTGATTTTGATAGAAGCACGAAGTGCCTCATGGTAGTTAGAGCGCAACTTGGGATTGTACTGGGCAATATCAGCGTCAATGGTATCATCAGGAACAAAGAAAATCTCAGCGCCTGCCTTATCTGCAGCCATGACCTTCATCTCTATCCCGCCAATCCGGCCAACATTTCCCTTGTGGTCAATCGTTCCAGTACCAGCAATAGCTTTTCCTTTGGTAATGTCTTCAGACACGAGCTGATTGTACAGCTCCAAACTGAACATGAGTCCACCAGAGGGACCTGCTACACCGTTGCTCTTAAACTTCGTCAGAGGATTCATGGCAACACTGGCTTTAGAACCCAATGCAATCCCCAAACCAGGCTTACCAGTTGTCTCATCCACAATCACAGGACCGCTAGCCAAACCGATTACACCATTACGGCTGTACTCAATTGATACCACATCGCCAACTGGCCGCTGCTCCGTCTGATCGACAATATCGTATGGGCTAGTGTAACTCTGATTGTCAATCTTTAAAATCACATCACCTTTCTGCAGCTCCTGAGCTAACGGCGTCTCTTGGCTGACAGCATCCACAAAAATCTCTTTATGTCTAATCTCAACAGTACGACCAGCTGCTTGATAAGCTACCTGCAAGGCATTGAGATGGGAAGACCCCATAGTGCTGTTCTCTCGCTCTTCCCGTCCCTTCTCCTTATCAAAATAGTTTTCAGGTACAGAGACATACTCTGTTTCCAGCCTGTAATTAGGCAGCAAAGTCAAAAAGAGACTGAACACTCGGGCATCGGAAACACCGACAGCCATGACATAGATTTGACCTTTTCCTTGACTAGTTCCTCCTTGAACTTGGACAAAGTCTTTGGCATTCAAAGCCGGTCTCAAGGTCTCCACTTGATAAGGCAGGGGGATAAAGCCAATCCCAGTTAGCACCAAAGCAGTTATTAAAATTCTTGTTACGGATTTCATATCCTTCCTCTTGTTTCTATAAAGTTATTGTCTGGACTTTCGACTTCCTGAATTAATCACCAAAATCCACCACCTCTGTGTCATTTTCCATCAGGGCGTTGGCAAAAACAGTCCGCACAGCCAGAACAAATACACAGTAAAAGCTACTGAAAACCAGGACAGGAATCATCTGGATCAGACCAAGTAACTCATCTAGCTCACCCAGCAAGGGACCAATATACTGCCTTATCAGATCCATCAGGAGATGAGTCCCCAAGCCAATCAGCCCACCAAAAGAAGCTAGAAAAAAGCTGAGCAGAACATAACGACCTCTGCGCTCCTTCATCAGCAGGACTGACTTTCTCAGACAGCCATAAAAAGAAAGCGGCTTGGCTAGATTGTCTCTGGAGCTAGTATCCTGAATGATATAGGACAGCAAAAAGAAGTGCGAATCAACCAGATAAGTGAAGAGCAGGTAAAAGACCATGAACAAGAAAGGAAAAAGAAACTGGAAAATCACAATGGCCTCTGGACTTACTGCCCTTCGATAAAAGGCAAAGAGACTAGCCACCCCAAGATTGATGCCGATTGCCGACCAACCCATGTATAGAATCAGAACCTGAACTGCACTGACAATGAAGGAATAAAAGAGGCGAGTAAGCAAGCCATCTGAGATACTATACCAAACCGCATAGCCAAAATAGAGCTTAACCATCTGCGGATTTCGTATCACTGTCAAGGCAAATTTATTGGTATAAGCAAAACTGAAGGCAATTATAAAAGCTAAACAAGTCAAGACTAAAATGGATCGGTAAGACCAACTCGAAACCAGCGGAAAAAGAAACCAAGCCAGTGTCGCAAGCGGAATTCCGACTAGCAAAAGGCCTTTCAGCCAAACAAAATAATATTCTGTAACAAAAACCCAAGATTCTCTGAAAACCCTTGTTACTTTTACATCATTCATCGTTCATTATCCTAAATCCTAAAACCCTTTCTAATTTTTTCATAAATATTAATCTCCAAAATTAACTATTTCCCGATCATAAGACATCAGGATATCGGCCATAACCGAACGGGCTGCCAAGGCATAAATCAGCAAAAAGCCATTTATCATACTAACAATCATTCCCACAACATTAGACACGCCATCGCCAAAAAGTAAACTCAAAACTTCTATTAGACCCAATCCTACAGGAATAAGCTTTAAGACAAGCTCTACCAGTAAGTAACGCCCTCTCTGACCATTCATACGAGAAAAGGACTTGCCCAAGCTGCCAAAGGCTGACAGAGGACGCAATAGGTTGTCAGAGGAGTTGGTATCCTGAATAATATAGGGCAATAAGAAGAAGTGAGAGGCTACAAAATAGCTGTAAAACAAATGGAATACCAAGTTAAACATTGGTGCTATCAAAAAAACCAGGAAGAGCATGCTAGCTATCTTCTCTTGATTTTTTGCAACCCAAATAAGCCAAGTTCCCATAATCTCTTGAAAATTTGCATCTGACATCAAGACATTATAAAAGTATACAAAAAGAAGTAACATAGCCAAGAAAAAGATGAAGACATAAATAGACATAGAAAGCAAACGCCCAAAAAAGCCATCAGAAATACTGTAGCCAACAGCCCTCCAGAAGTTTCTTCGCACCATCTGCGGATTACGAACCATGGTCAAGGAAAACTTATGGATATAAGAAATCACAAAAGAACATAGAAATCCAAAGAAAATCATACTTGGAACAAATGAAGAAGTAAATGGAGAAAAAAATAGAATTAATAGTGCCAGAATAAAAAATGGCAGTTGAATGATAGCAAGCCCTGCTGTCCATACAAAAAAGTAATCAACAGTCAATCCCCAGGCTTCCTTTAACACATCGCTTACGTCAAACTTTTTTTTCATAAATCCCCTAATTAAGTCATTTTTCGCCATAAAAGACGATGTAGATGTCGCAGAAGCAAGTTTTTTAGTCCCGAGAGGATGATTAAGAATTTTTAGAGCTACAGAGAGCAGCAAAAACTCCATCAGTCGCCTCACCAAGAAATTCTTCCTATAATAAAGCAAGCTGAGACATGATTGTCCCAGCCACCTTAACCTTTTTTCAAAAAATTTCGAATACGAATCATAATCTTGCTTGACCAAGTTTTGTCAGATGCGTATCTTACATTGATAGCAGCCATGCTCTTACCATTGTAGAACTGACCGCCAGGCTTGAGATAGTGCTCGCTGAGATAGCGGGCGACTGTATCTATACCGTCATCAAATGTTGCGAAATTTCCTGCACTGGAAAAAGGACTGGAGTCATAAGCCATGAAACCAAACAGGTTGTGCTTGGCCTGAGCAATCTGACTGCGGCCGTAATCCGATTCGTGAATAGCCAGCCCTACGAGAAAAATTGCATTAACTCCATGATCTTTCTCTGCTTTTTTGAAAGCTTTTCCCAATCCAGCCATCGGCGTGCCAGCCAGACGACTATCAATGAAATCAGCTGACACTGTGCTTGGCACTGTTACATCTTCTGAAAAGACGACTGCTCCTGTTTTCTTGGCCTGAAATTGATCTGACACCTGAACTAAAGATGGATCCAGACTGGCCTTTTCATTTGCCGCTAGGCGGCTGACAGGCAGCACACTGCCTGAAAGGACAGTAGCTGTCGCTAATGCTATGATAACTTTTTTCTTCCTAAACATTTTTTCTATCCATTTCTATTGTCGCTTTTGATTCCCTAGATTCCTCCCCAGAAATATAGGATGACCGCCATGATACTCATAGCAGGACCAAAAGGGACTTCTTCTTTCAACTTAAATTTGAATTTCTTAAAGATGGTTGCGATTAAGAGAATAGCTCCAGCCACAAAGAAAGAACCATATCCCAAAATCAGCGTATTCAAGGGGCTAAACCAACTGCTCAGGGCAGCTAAGTAGAGAATATCCCCCATCCCGAAAGCCTCTTTCTTGTAATAAGCCTTGGCCCCAAAATAAATGAGAGAGTAGAGACCAGCACCGACTAGCAGCGAAAGGAGCAATTCCCAATTGAACTCACTGGTAAAAAACGTAACAGCCATGCGTCCCAGCCAGAAAACCAGCAGAACCGAGTCCGAGATGTACTGAGTATCAAAATCGATATAGCCGATAATGAGGCAAAGCGACACCAAGAGACAGGCTGAAACAACCATCCATGGCCCCTGATCCTGAAAGATTAGATAAGAGGCCAACCAGAGCAGACCCGTCAGGAGCTCCACAATGAGATAACGCGGTGAAATCGGCTCCTTGCAGTGCTTACATTTAAAGCCCTGCATGATAATCGACACAACCGGAATCAGCTCCACCGAAGTCAAGACATGGCCGCAGGACGGACACATAGATCGACCTTTGGCAATGCTCTTTTCCAGCGGCACACGGTAGATGACGACATTGAAAAAGCTCCCAAATACGACACCTAATATAAATACTAAACTTGCAATCATAATTTTTCCCTTTTTATACTCTTTGAAAATCTCAGATGACAGTGTCAAACTTAGACTTCCCTTGAGTATCACTTAGATGCCAGAATGATGGATACTTGCCCCTCCTCCAAACTTAATGAAAATACCATATCTGTTTCTGTATTGTTTTGAATGGTCAATTCGGTCAAACCTTCAGCCGGCGTTCCGATGTTGAAATACTGTCCTCGATAGGAAATAACATTGGTCCGTGAAAAGGCGAGCTGCTGAATGGCATCTATAATCTGCTCAGCACCCTGACCGTAAACTTCTTTATTATCCTTGCCCTTGACCGGCAGGTAGCCGGACTCTGCATTCAAAGCGCCCAGCAATTCTGAGATTGACTTGGTCTCACCAGGAGCCAAGTAAACATTCTGCAGCTTGTAAAAGGCTGTTTTCATGTTTTGAGCTTGGGCAGCGTTGGTCGGCAGTGGTACTTCCTTACGCTCAATAAAGTGCATGTATTGGCTCAAAAGTTCACTCTGATCTTCTGCTTCGACAGGAGTGCTCTCAACCTTGACATCATCAAATTTGCCAGACTTGGCAATCTCCTCAGATGCTTGGATAAAAGCAGCAGGGTCAATCTTATAGCCATTAGACTTTTCTCCCACCTTTACATTAGACTCGCCGTCCATGACCAGATGATTGGTCGTTGGAAGCTGACTGAGAACATCAGGATGGGCAGCTAAGACATCGTTTAAAGGTCTAAGCCAAAAGAGTCGATTGGGATAGATGGAAATCTGTAGATTTTCCTTGGTATCGAAAAACGGTGTAAACTTATCCCAGACTGTCTTGGCCGAGATATCATCCAGCCGCTTAAGCTCTTCTTCTGTAAAATAGCTCAGTCCTAAAAAGCGCATATCTACAGAGAAGTGTTGCCCCGTAGTCAGCTGAAATGTAGCCTTATAGGGCAGTTCTCTGTAAACTTCAATCTCAGCTTCGCTCCGAGAGCGAACCTTCATAGAGGGGCGGCCATTGATACTCAGGTCAATCGTTGGATTAAAGACAAAAATGACATAAAATAAACTACCCAGCAGAAAGGCAGCAAGTGTCGCTGCTGGAAGTAGTTTTTGATATTTTGATGAAACCTTTCTTTTTCTTCTTGACATGAATCTCATCCCAACCTTATACTACGCATTCAGCTAAGCGGATAAGGAATTTACGGTCGATACGGCGAAGAAAATCAATGATGTCATCTGAAACAGTATCTCCGGCATTCAGGATAACTCCTCCATCTGCATTAACAAGATCTTTTTGCAGTGTTTTGCCTACCAGAAGACGTTTTTGCTGATCGATAAAGTCGTTAACAGCTTTCTTTGCTGCAGAGTCTTCCTCAGCAACTGGCGCTGTGCTGATAGTTGTTTCTACTTCCTCAGCAGGGGCTGCCAATACTTCTTCCAAAGCAGCATCCAGACTCAGCGCTGCATCTGTTTCTTCAACTTCTTCTTGAGCTAGTGCTGACTCTTCTTGTACCAAGTCTTGGACTTCTGGCTCTTCAGCTGTCTCTACGACTGCTTCAGAAAACTCCAAGTCAGAAGCAGCAGCACCCAGACCTACAGCAGCCAAGGCCTCTGTCAAATCTGTCGCAGCTTCTTCTTTTACATCCACTTTTTCATCTACAACTGGCTCGAATACAGGTGCTTCAGCAACTACTTCCTCAATTTTTTCGGCAGGTTTTGCAGCTTCAGTCTCATGGAGCAGATCTGCTGCAGCCAGACGGCCCATCTCTACATCTGCTTCAAGATGAGGAGCTGTCTTTTTTTCATCATTGAGGATGATATACTCTTTACCAATCATCAAGATGCGTGATTTAGGAATCTGAATTTCCTCGCTGGCATCTTCAGAATTAACCACCAAGTAACCAATTTCATTCTTTTCGTCAATATGATAGTCAACAACAGTTCCCACCTTGTTTCCATCAATTGTGATGACAATTTCGTCAAAGATACTGCCCTGTTTGTCATTCAATACCTTCAGGTCAGCTTCTTGCAGCTCTTGAAAGACTGAGCTGTTTTCTACCATGACCGCAAAGTCACCGATACCTTGGATGTTCTTGCTAGAAAGCAAGGCAAAAGGCTGTTCAGATTGTTTTGACTTAATGACAAAAGTCAGATTGACTCCCTCGTCAACAAAGACTTCATGGACTTCACCCAGTCCCATCCCTTTTTCAATCTCAATGACAACGGTCCCTGTGATTGTTTTACAACTTTTCATAATTTCCCCTAAAACCCTTCTAATTGATTACAATCAATTGTATGTTTATATAGTATTAATTTTTCCCGATTTTGTCCAGCATGTTGAACGCTTCTTGACGAAGATTTTGATCTGAGCTGCCTTGGACAATTTCTTTCAGATAGCTCTCAGCTTCTAGAACTGCATTAGAAGCCAATAATTCCTGACTTTCCAGTAGGAGGAATTGGAAATAGACCTCTTTATCTCCCGCAGTTGTTGCAGCTGGTTTTGCTTCTGATGCTTCCTCAGCCTTGAGGATGTCAGTGATTTTCTGAAGCAAATCTTCTTCTGTCTCATCTGCAGCTGGAGCGACTGAAGCAGCCTTGACTTGTGCCTCCTCAGCTTTGAGGATGTCAGCAATTCCCTTGAGCAAGTCTTCTTCTGTCTCATCTGCAACTGCTTCTTGAACAGGCTCAGCCTGTGTCCAAAGAGTGTCTTCAGAGACTGATTGAACAACTGCTGGTTCAGTAGCTTCTTCAAACTCAAACGTTTCAGCTGCAGGTTCGAAGTTGCTTTCTTCCTCCCAAGTCTCTGCCACTTCAGCAATCAAATCTTCCTCTTCAGCCCCAAGCAAATCATGCTGAATCTGGCTGAGAATGTCTTGATAGCCCTGAATATCAGCGCGATCACGACTAACCATGGACTCTTCAGCAGCAGAAAACTCTGGCTCTGCACTAGCTTGGCTGAAGACTGAGTCCATCTGAGCCTCTGGCCCAGCTTTCTCCTCAGCAAAGAAGAGAGATTCTAAGCTGTTTGCTGCTTTTGACTCTTCTGCTCTAACTGGTTTGATATCTCCCGTAGCAGCAAAAACATCTTCCAGGCTGTTGCCTCCTGCTTCTTCTGCCACTGGCTGCTGAGCTTGTTCTTGCTCAGTGAAGAATTCCTCATCATCCTGAGAAACAACACCTGTCACCTCAACTGCTTGCGGTCTGAAGTTGCCATAGCTAGACTCAGTATAGGACATCGGTCTAATCTTAGACAGAACAGCTGTCTCAAAGGCTGGATCATCTATATCTGTATAGCCTTGATTGCCGGCTGCATTTGCTTCCGTAGGCTGAATCAGAGAGTTGGCCACCTTAATCTTGGTAGAACCCTTGCGGTGATGAAGCAGGGACTGCAAAAATTCATCATTGGCCTTTTGTGCACTGTGGTCCATACCCACCATGCCGACCTCAGCTGCCGCTAGCTGACTGTTTGGCTCGTATTCTCCAAAGGCAGGAGCTGTAGCCAAGTTATCAACAGGGTAGAGAGGTTTTACTTTCTCAAATCTTGTCATATCCTTTTTGATAGAACGGTCTGCTAGGGTGCGACCAGAAGCAGATACTCTCTGCCTTGCCGGACTTTCCTCAGCCTGAACCCTTTCTTTACTTTCCTTTCTCATCCTACCGGCTGAAGCATTGGAAAAGTTCAAATCTCTAGCAGATGACAAGCCTGCGCTCGTCGCTTCCACTTTCTTGCGTGTGCTCTTGGCGTGCTTCTGGCTTCTGCTTCGCGCAGAAGCAGTTGCTCTCTTCTTGACTGGAGCTAGCTCCTGTGAAAAGAGCAGCACCATATAGACAGCCAAGGCCAAGGCACAGAGCCCAACAAAGGCTATGCCGGGAACTTGTTGAAAGAGGAATGGAGCACCAATCGCAAATAGCATGACCCATACTACGAGAAAAAGGCGCTTTATTAAAGAAATCCTAGAAACAAATAAAATGCTAATCGTATGCAGCGCTATAAGCCCTGCTCCAAAAGGTAAAAAATATGCCATTTGAGTATTTTCGACACCCCCCACTTTCTAAATGATATTAAACTTTTTCAATGCAAAACCAGACTTGATTTTGTTTTTCCATAAACTCCATTAAAACCCAAAATAGACTCGGGCGTCTATTCTGAGTTTGCTTGTATTATACTTCAAATGTCTCTATGTTTTAGTTTACTATAAATGCACCGTGAATACTAGTCTAATAACTTGGTTTTTAGCATTTTTTTAAGAAAAATTTACTCATGCTCTTGAAATTTTAAACCATAGACTTATTTGGTATTTTTTCAAAGCATTTAGCTAACTACCAAGTTATTCACAGATAGGTTATCCAGCTTCATAGTCGTCTCAGGGCTTCCTTCGCTAGGAGTTTCAAAGTAGTAACCCACAATAGTCATCGGATAGCTGAATCCTGGAATGTTTTCAGGATCGAAGCTAACTTCGCGCCAACCAGTCCAGCTGTTAGGACGAATGACGTGAAGATAAATCTTCTGACCGCTGGCATTCTTGACAATCAAGCCAATCTTACCCTGCCATTGATTAGACAGAGATAGAGAGAAGCTGATAGCATCCGGCTTATTGTTCAAGGATACATACGGTGCTGCAAATTCCATTTCATACATAGTAGATGATTTTGTTGCTGGAATCTTAACCACATTGGAACCTGAACCCTCTAGGAAGTCCGTATTGTCAACTGTCACATCATACTGATTGCTTCCGCCTGACTGAGTCAGCTTCAGTGGTGATTCGAAGCGGTAGATAGTTGATGAATTGTAATAAGCTGACAGACCATCGTTCCGACTAGACTGAGTGCTAAGCTGCTCCAGATAAGACGGAGCTAGATTGGTACTGCTGTTAGCATTCGCGCTGCTAGTTGTATTGGTTGTTGCGGCCCCCAAACTGCCCTTATTGCCAGTTGCATCTGTGCCGCCACCAGCTGTCGTTACAGATATAGAGCCTGCCTGCCAAGTCGGAATCGCAAATGGAGACTGCCAGTTAGCAAACTGAATCGGTGTCTTATCGACATTGCTTTCCAGAGTCACATAGCGCTCAACGTCTTTAACCTGATAGAAACGCAGCTTGATTTTACCGCTGGTTAGATCAGGGTTCTTGTTTTCCTCCGTGCTAGACAGGCTTTTCTTTCCGCCCAATTCCAGCTCACTGGAAACGATTTTTTGTTGATTGCCATCAATCAATTCCAACAATTTCAGAACCTGTGTATAAGTTCCTTCGAACTCAATGTCCGCTGTCATCTGAGTGATGTTCGTATTATTGGTCGTTCCGTTCCCTGGTGTCGCTGTATTAGCTGCAGTTGTTGTTGCAGTATTGGCATCAGATGAAGAGCTGCTGCTAGATGAAGATGAGGACGATGTACCAGACGAGCTGGAGGTCGTACTGGATGAAGAAGACGTCTCACTTGAGCTTGAACTGCTAGTCGTACCAGAAGAGTTGGAGTTTTGCCCCTTAGACGAAGTCGCAGCCAATCCCTCCTGCTGGAGTTCCAACTCTGTGCTCTCAGTATAGTTAACAGACTTGAATTTAATACCGCTTTCATTGACTAGCTTGTCAATCAAGAAGATGAACTCCCCTTGATTGGTCGTACCATAGTATTTCTTAGCCTGATCCAGAGTCTTAGCATTCAAAGTTTGGAGCTGTTTGGTAAGAGACTTTCTCTGACTAATCTTGGCATTCTTGCCTTCCAACTCTGTCGAGATAGTCGCATGCTCTTCAGCTAACTGCGCCATCCGTGTATAAGAATTTGTTACCAGATACCCTCCACCAGCAAGGACCGCTACTCCTCCAACACAGGCCAACAATTTCTTGTCCCGCTCATTTAAATTACTCAGGATTTTTTTCTTTTCTTTCTCATTTTTGCTCTTCATTGAAATCTACATCCTTCGTTAAAATTTTAATGTTAAACTTGTACACTGTATTGTTATCCTTTTCCTCGCGAGTAATGTTGTCCACAAAAATATGGTTAAACTTCTCAGACTTACGAAGCTCTTCCTCAAACTTAGCGATAGAAAGATGCTCTTGAGATGAACCATTGATTTCTACATTGTCGTTATTAATCTTGATATCGTCAAAAACCAGGTTCCGTGTCACGTTTTTATTAAGGAAGTCCATAAAGGCTTTGTTTACTCGATGCAGGCGGCGGAAATCACCTTCCAGGCTGGTAAAGAGAAGTTCGTCATTCTTGACCGTAACAATCTTATCTTCAGTCTCAGAGACTGCCTTCAGCTCTTGAGCCATCTCTGGACTCTTAAGCGTCTGCTCCGCTCGGTCAATCTCGCCCTGGAGGTGCATAGCGCTAAACTGGAAGAAGCCAATCAGCACAATCATAATCGCTGCAATCCCAGCAAAAGCGGAAATAGCAGCAAGTTTTAGTGGACTGGTTTTAGCCGGTGCCACATGATATTTTGAAAAGTAGTTTAAATCTCTCCGCATTAGTTTGCTCTCCTAATCAACATGGCTGTAGCTGGAATGAACTCCGCATTAAACTCGGCAGAACCTTCCCACAGTACATTCTCATAATCTACATTATCAATTGAGATGAATTCCCGATTCATGTTCTGCTTCAGAATAGCTGCCAACTGCCAGCAGATATCTTGGTCACCAAAGACGTAGAAACTGTCAATGTTTAGACCGGTTGATCCGCTGAAGAAGTTTTCAGTATTGAGAATGTGGTTCTTAGCATCAGCCACCCACTCATCCAAGGCCCTCTTCAAGAGACCTGTATCCAAATCATCTGAAGCCACTGCTGGAAGCTTCTGCAGCAGGCTAGCGTCATCTGCATAGCTCAGGATGTCCTTGTAGCCACGGTTGAGATAGTTGCTGGTCACAAACTTGCCTTCTGAGTAGAGATAAACACCAATGAAGCTCTTGCTCAGATGCACCATGCCGACATTTTCCTTGGTCAGCTTCTTGGCACGATTGTTAACCGCCTGAACGCGTTCCAACCATTTTTCAAAGGTATTAGACTGAAGGTCAAAGACATAAGGTGTCAGCTTCAAATTCTCAGCCAAGCCCAGATATTGCTCTACCACGCCTTTTGGCACAGCATAGACCATGAGTGAGCGAGTATCTTCATCAAGCGGAAAGGCTGAATTAGACTCCTGCTCTTGGAATTGAATAACATAAGAAGTCGGATCAATATCCAGATATTGCTGGAGCTCGTAAGATACCAAGCCTTCAATATCCTCATCATTCTGCACACTAGCTGCCACATCAACCGAACGAGCGATGATATTGGTATTGCCCAGAGCAAAGAAAGCGTACTTAGCTGTGATAGCATGCTGCTCCATCAGGTCACTGATAATGTTTTTGAGAGTAATCGGGTCGATAATCTCACTATTCAGTACAACACCTTCTGGCAGATTAGCAGATGCCATTTTGATAATCTCCAGCTCATTGCGCTTCTGTCTAGCAACAACCAGATAGACTGATTCGTCAGTGAAGTCAATGGCCATCAGATTACCCTTGATTGGCTTACCAAACATAGTGTAAGGTGCATGCATTCTAGTGACCGGTTGGCTCGCTGCACCACTGCCTTTCTTAGCAAAGAGAGAACGATTACCAGACTTAGCAGGCATATCATTACTGCCACTATTCTTAGAAAAGAGCGGCTTGTTGAGCTTGGTTAAGAAGCTCCCTTTTGCTGTTGACTTTTCCTCATCGTCAAAGTCTTCTTGACGATCTGACTTGATTTGAACTCCTTGAATAGATAAGTGTTCTTTATGTTTCCCTTTTGATGAGAAGAGCGGTTTATTTAATTTTCCTAAAAATGAGCCTTTTTTCTCATTATCTTCTTCGTCCAAAGCTCTTCTGCGCCCCTTGGACGAAAACATATTTTTTGCCATAATCTCCTAATCTCCCTTATTTTTCCTAAAAACTATTTCCTTGTTAGCTTGCCTTATACTTATCGCGGAAGTATTCAGCTAGCTTATTTATATCCGGATCTCTCAAAGCTGTTGTATAAATAGCAAACTCATTAATGTAAGTATTACCGCTAAAAATGACCTTACCACTGCTAAAGTTATGAGTCACTTGAGTACTGCTTAGTCTTATGTTCTCGGTATGTACTAACTCACCATTAACGAAAACTTCTATAACTAGACTTGTGTTGTTCACTACAGCACTCCGTACTTGGATAGAATTATCTTTGTTATAATCTATCCTCACTGATGACGGTTGCTGCCCCCCACTGTTATCTACGCTTTTATCTGTTTTAATAAAATCTAATCTACCATCTGCCTCTAGATTAATACCCCAAGACAAAGTGTTGTCTAACTGATAAGTCAGAATTTTCCCTGACTGCTGACGATTTCCAAGCAGGATAGATGTTGTCAGACCGTTGCTAAAGTCTCTCGTAAATCCCATTTCTTTTTTATCGTTTGGTTTATCACTAAGAGCAATGAATTGACGTGGCTGTTTAATAGCTTCCTCATAGTAGCTCAACACCGGATAGTTCCCAACATACGGCTGATTTGGCTTCGCGTGATTTTGAATGTCAGTATCTGTATGAGAGACTCCATCAGAAGGTAAAAGAGATTTACTTCCATCCCCATTCTTCTGCAAAATCAAATCAGCATCCGTATGAACCTCTAAATTATTAGTGACAGGAAGTCCCATTACCCAAATACGTTTTTCAGCCTCTTGGTACTCGCCAACACGACCGAAAGAGTTAATAGCTCTTGCCGCATAAGTTAAATACTTCCCTCGCATACTATCAGTAATAGTAAACTTCCTATTGGATAAATTAGGTTTTAGAGTAAAATCTCCCGGCATACTTGGAAAGACAATACGGGAATTGTTGCTTGCGATTCTATTCCCTGGTGTACCAATAGGAACAAGGCGTTCCCCGTCTTTTTCAATGTTTCTATCACCTTCAAACCAGCCAGATTCAAGATGAATTTTAGATTTGTTATTTTGCTGTCCCTGATTCAGACTTGCTTCACCTTCTGGAGCATCTTCTCCAACATAGTAGAACCCCTTTGAGTCTTTAAGTCTAACAGATAGGTCAGTTGGGATATCGAGGACACTTTCCTTGGCATTCGCTACAAAAAGACGAAGAACTTTCTTTTTATCATCATAAGAGAGGGTCTGACCTTTGACAGGTATGGACCGAGAAGCCTCGTTTCCCTTCCGATAGACAAAGTTTTCTGTCTCTGTTCCGTGGCCACCTTCTCGCTTAATCTGAGATAGTCTCTTCTCAAAGGACTCCTGCGCATCAAAGTTTTCAATGTTTTGACCACGCTGACGCATAATAGATTGATAACCTGTTGAGAAGAAGGCCAATAACGAAACAGTAACGACAGACAGAATAATCAAGGATATCAGAACTTCCACAAGGGTTACACCCCTTCTCTTTTGTAAAAAGTGCTGTTTCATATTTCCTCCTTACTACGGTCCATTTACAAACCACAAATCTTGCTCTACTTGCTTTTTGATATCAGCAAATGTCTGCTCAAGCTGCTTATCATCTGATACATCTGTATAGCTAGTTTCTGGAACCCCTTCTTTAATAGCAGCAGTTAACCTACTTCCCTGCTGCTTGTCAGCTTCCTTCGCTGAAAAACCAATGACATTTACTCGCTTGATTCCTTTTTTAAACTGCTTTGAAACCTCACCAGAATATTCTATAGATCCATCTACTGCCCAGCTAGGATTCCCACCTGCAAAAGCAGAGTTTGCTCGGGTCGAATGGAAGCCCGTTGATAAGTCATACTTCCAAGTATTAAAATAAGCCTGGTTTACGAATCCATCCCTTGTTCTAGTTTCAATCTTATTTCCCCAATAATTATATTGAGGACCCACCATATAAGAATTTGGTACCCCATCTGTCAGTAGAACTACATATTTAAGTTGGGCCGCATTGCTTTGAAGACTAACCATTCCATAACGAAGACCATCACCTGGATTAGTTGCATGTTCTGGATTCAGATTATCAATCGCACTATTAATAGAAGTTAGCCCCTTGTCTAGCTCAATAAAATTTTGCTGTACAAAGCTAGCATGAGAATTAAACTGAACAAGATTGACACTGACATTTCCGATTGGCTGAAGATCCGCCATCATCTTCTTAGTCTTTTCTCTCAGGATATCAATGCGACTTCTATTTTTTAGTGGGTTATTAGAATAAGGATTTACTTTTTCTGTACCATCCAAGCTGAACTCCATGGAACCTGAAGCATCAAAGACAAAGCTGATTGCTACGTTAGCTTGACCTTCGATTGGATCGTCACGATAAGCCAGAGCTATGCCTCTTTTCCCTTTAGCAACTTTCGAAAATACCTGCTTAGTATTAAGAGCTGACATAGCTGTGTGTATACTCAGCTGATTTTGAGAACCAGCGTATTTCCCTTTCAGTTCATAAGAAACCAGACGATTATCCTTATAGTCATCATTTTTCTTGAAATCTAACTCCATTTTCAAATCATAGAGTGATTTTGTTCCTAGCTCCCTGATTATCCAATCGTTATTTGCTTTATCCCATATATAGTTGAGAATTTTTTTTCCATCCTCAGAAAGCCCAACATAACTCCAGCCTTTAGTAAATTTTGATTTATTGCCATATTTAGAGTCATCAAGGATGAAAATCGCTGTTGATTTACTGATAGTTCTATCCACATATTGCATGGAAGTTCTCATATCTGCCTGAATGGATGCTTCTTGTTCAATCAGCTTTCTGCTTGTGAACATGGTATTAAAGATAACTCCCACAATTAACAGAACCATTGAAGTCAGCATGATGCTAACCATCAACTCGACCAGAGTGAAACCTTTTTTTAATTTGTTCATCTGCTCTCCTTTATTCATTTGTAACTAATCGCCCCTTTTCTGAACGAATCCCACTGGTAGCCCATTTAAAAACGACCGTGTGCTCATAATAACTTTTACTTCCAGTCAGATAGGATTTGGAAACTATTGTAATATAATAATTCTCGCTTCCGCTAGTAGCCCCTTCAAAAGATCCATTGATTTCAATCTCTGCTTTGGCACCATCCTTAAAAGTGTGAGTTGACTTGATTGGCTCCCTAGATCTATTTCGACTTTCAGCTCGAGCTCCAAATTCATTATAAAGAATTTTTCCGCCTTCATCGCCAAAATAAGCTCCTAGAGCTAGCTGAGAACCTGAAGTCGCTGCATACTTTGCTTTCATATAACTATACATACGTTGAGTCTGCACCTGCCCCGTGTCCACGATAGATGCCATAATACCTAGCATAGCCACCAATAGTACAATGGTCACAATAACCATAGGCAGGGTTGAGCCTTGTCTTTTTTTTCCTTTCATGGATAATATCTCCTAATTTTCTCTTTTGATATTGCCAAAATAGTTGTCATCATCTGACAACTACTTTGGTAATATCCGACTGCCTTGGCAGTCGGAATAGAGATTTTCTCTAATTTTCTATTATTAGCTAGCGCTATTAGATCTCCAGTCAAATTCCCAAGTAATAGGCTTCCCGCCACTAGCCGGTGTATAAGTCGAAATCAGCTTATGACTCGTCTTATTAACCTCATGGGCAATCTTGCCATTATCTGCTGCAAGAGTCTTAGAAAGCTCTCCTGAACCCTGAGATTCTTTGGCTATATAAGGCTTGAGCGCATCAAGGTCTGGCACATCAGCCGTTTCTGGTTCGACTTGCGAGCCAATATAGGACTGCACAGCCTGAACCAGCTGACGATGTTCCGACTGGATACGTGCCTTGCGGGCAGTATCCTGGAAAGAAACAAGAGAAGGAATAGCGACTGCTGCGAGAACTGCGATAATAATAATCACCACAATCAACTCAACCAAGGTAA
The DNA here is from genome assembly GCF_963528215.1 of uncultured Streptococcus sp. Taxonomy (GTDB): domain Bacteria; phylum Bacillota; class Bacilli; order Lactobacillales; family Streptococcaceae; genus Streptococcus. Next base: position 73,466 of record NZ_CAURVL010000004.1, on the reverse strand, counting down.
AGCCTTTACCTTTTTTCTTCAAGTCCTGACGGAACTTTTGCAGTTTCTTTAGCATTCGTTGATGTTCTCCCTGTTTTTACACCTAACTTTTTATTATTGCGAATTACTGTTAGACTTCCAGTCATAGGTCCAAGTCTTAGCAGCACCGCCACTCTTTGGAGTATAAGTTGAAATCAACTTGTTACCAGTAATTACGTGAGCTGGGCCGTTACTTGCTCCATCTTTAGCAAGAGTATCAGCAAGAGTACCTTTACCTTGAGAGTTTTTCGCAATGTAAGGGCGCAATTTCTCAAGAGTTGGTGCTTCAGCAGGATTTTCAGGATCTACTTGTGAACCAAGATAAGATTGAATAGCTGATACCAACTGACGGTGTTCTGTTTCGATACGGCTCTTACGCGCACTGTCTTGGAAGCCTGTGATAGCTGGAATCGCTACCGCTGCAAGAACAGCGATGATGATGATTACGACAATCAACTCAACTAAGGTAAAACCTTTACCTTTTTTCTTCAAGTCCTGACGGAACTTTTGCAATTTATTTAACATTTGAATTATTCTCCTATTTTTCTTGATTTATATGTCTTACTTCTTTTTAAGTATCCCAAAGGTAGGGTTTTACTAGACTTTGAGATAACATCTTCAATTACAACGCTAGTTTTTTATTTTCCACCGTTAAGTGGAAAATTCACTAGATAAATTAAGGTGTTGCAGTTGGAGCGCTGTTTTCTTTCCAGTCATAGGTCCAAGTCTTAGCAGCACCGCCACTCTTTGGAGTATAAGTTGAAATCAACTTGTTACCAGTAATTACGTGAGCTGGGCCGTTACTTGCTCCATCTTTAGCAAGAGTATCAGCAAGAGTACCTTTACCTTGAGAGTTTTTCGCAATGTAAGGGCGCAATTTCTCAAGAGTTGGTGCTTCAGCAGGATTTTCAGGATCTACTTGTGAACCAAGATAAGATTGAATAGCTGATACCAACTGACGGTGTTCTGTTTCGATACGGCTCTTACGCGCACTGTCTTGGAAGCCTGTGATAGCTGGAATCGCTACCGCTGCAAGAACAGCGATGATGATGATTACGACAATCAACTCAACTAAGGTAAAACCTTTACCTTTTTTCTTCAAGTCCTGACGGAACTTTTGCAATTTGTTTAACATTTGAATAGTTCTCCTATTTCTTTTCCATATATTTTATTATATTCGCCCACAGAGGCATTTTTTTTGTTCCTAGCTGGGAGACCCCACAAACTCCCAGCATCAGAACGGTTTTCCTAACTTTTTGTGCAAAGCAAGTACTCTGCGAATCCTAACTTTTTTCTGTAAATAATCTTTTATTGATTTGCTTCAGCGCCCTGTTGAACAGCATTAGCAATTTCAAACATTGGCAACATAACAGAGGCAACGATTCCCCCGATGATGACCCCCATGAAGATGATCATGGCTGGCTCCAATAGTGAGAGCAACTGCTTGATAGCTGCTTCAAGCTCTTCTTCATAAAAATCCGATGTTTTATTGAGCATGGACTCCAGAGACCCAGACTCCTCACCGATCTTGACCATGGAGAGCATCATAGGCGGGAAGAGACCTGTCGAGGTCAGCATACCCGTCAGACGTTCCCCTTTTTGCAGACCTTCATTGGCAATTCTCAACTTGTCAATAACAACAGCGTTATTGGTCGTTGCAGCAGCTGAATCAATGGCCTCTACCAGAGGGATACCCGCACTGGTAAGAGTAGCTAAGGTGCTGGCGAAACGAGCAGTGACAATCTTCTGCATCGGTCCTTTGACGACTGGCATCTTGAGCTTGAGCTGGTCCAGTTGATAGCGTCCTGCTTCAGTACTGCGATAACGCAGGAATAGGAAGACTAGAAGCCCAACCCCACCAAAGAGGATATACCAGTAAGACTGGACAAAGTTACTTGCTGCCAAGACGATACGTGTTGGCAAAGGTAATGCTACACCACTCTGCTCAAAGATTCCCGAGAAGTTAGGGATAACGACATAGAGCAAGACCAAGGTGGCAGCTACTGCCAGAAAGGCAAGGACCGCTGGATAGATCATAGCTCCGCGAATCTGGCGACTTGTCTTGAGCTCCTTATTGTAGTGCTCAGACATTCTTTCCAGTACCTCGTCTAGCTTACCAGTCTTTTCACCGGCCTGTACCATACGGATCAAGAGGTCGGGAAAGAGACTATTTTGCTCGATTAGAGCCTTGGACAGCTGATTCCCTTCCTTCAGGCCTTTACTGATAACCTTCAGACTTGCCTTCAAGTTTTTGGCATCTGTCTGCTGCTCTAAGATATCCACTGCATTGTTGAGCGGGATACCCGAGTTTAACATAACCGACATCTGCTTACAGAAGAGCGATATGTCCTTGAGCTTGATCTTCTTGCTTTGGAAAAGGGTGATTTCCTTAGAGCCCATAACCTTTTCTTCGACACTGATTGGCTTCCCTTTGAGACGGATCCGATTGACAGCGTCTGTCCGGTTAGGCGCATCTACCTCTAGTGTAACGACCCCTTGCCGAGTGTCTAAGTATTTACAAACATATACTGTCATGCTCTAGTACCCCACTATTCCTAGGGATTTTTCGACTTGAGCGCGATCCACTGAGTAGGACAGCAGCGTTCTTTGATCGATGACATTGCGACGGTAGAGTCCCATGAGCGAAGTATCCATAGTAATCATGCCTAGCTGAGCTCCCGTTTGGATTGGCGTCAGCAACTGGTGGGTCTTCCCTTCGCGAATGAGGTTGCGAATAGCGGGTGTCCCCAGCATGATTTCAAAGGCAGCTACACGCCCCTTGCCGGTCGCTGTACGCATAAGCTGCTGCGATACAACTCCTTCCATAACGGCAGAGAGCTGTACGCGGATTTGCTCCTGCTGCTCGGCTGGAAATACGTCGATAATCCGGTCCATTGTATTTACGGCACCGACCGTGTGGAGAGTTGACAGGACTAAGTGACCTGTTTCCGCCGCACGCAGCGCGATTTCAATCGTTTCCTTATCCCGCATCTCACCGACTAGGATAACATCCGGGTCCTGACGAAGTGCACCGCGGAGGGCATTTCCGAAGCTCTGCGTATCCGCTCCCAGCTCACGCTGGTTGACCAAGCACTTATTATGCGTGTGCATGTACTCGATCGGATCTTCAATCGTGATGATGTGCTCGTCCCGCAAGCTGTTCATGTAGTTGATCATGGTTGCCAGGGTCGTTGACTTTCCGCTTCCTGTTGGTCCGGTAACCAATATCAAACCCCGACGTTTCTCAGCTAGCTTTTTGATAACTGGTGGCAATCCCAGAGATTCCATAGATGGAATATCCTTGGGAATGACCCGCAAGGCAATCCCGCAGTTGTTTTTCTGCTTAAAGATATTGACCCGCAAGCGATAGCCATTGTCGACCTCGTAGGCACAGTCCACTTCACCGACTTCTAAAAGATGAGCAATCTGCTTCTCATTTAAAATATGCTTGGTGAAGCGAACCGTGTCTTCGTTGGTCAAAATTGTATTGTTGAGTTGTGTTAACCTCCCGTGCAGACGCATGCTTGGCTCAGCGCCAACCGTGAAGTGGATATCTGATGCACCCGCTTCAATCGCCTGCTTAATTAACTCATCCAAATTCATCCTAAACTTCCCCTTCTAGACTGAAGGCAATCTTCATTGCTTCTTCAATCGTTGTAGTCCCCTGTTTTGCGATATCAATGGCCTCCTCCGCCAAGTCTCGCATACCATTTTTCTTAGCTTCTGCTCGAAGCTGCGCCGTTGTTCCACCATCATTAATTAGTGACTTAATCTCCCGTGTCACCGCCATGATTTCGTGGATGGCAATACGTCCATAGTATCCCGTACCGCTGCAGTAGTTGCAGCCGCGTCCGCGATACAAGGTGTCGCCCTTGTGAATACCGATACCTGCATGTTCATTTGTTTCTACAGTGTACTCAGTCTTACACTTAGGACAGATGCGCTTAATCAAGCGCTGTGCGATAATACCGACAGTCGCCGTTGAGACCAGATAAGGCTTAATACCCATATCGACCAAACGGTTGACTGTACTAGCTGTGTCATTGGTGTGGATAGTCGAGAGAACGACGTGACCAGTGATAGCGGCACGAACCGCGATACTAGCTGTCTCTTCGTCCCGAATTTCCCCCAAGAGAACGATGTCCGGGTCCTGACGCAGGATACTTCTCAAACCACTCGCGAAGGTCAGTCCAGCTTTATTATTTACCTGAACTTGGTTGACCCCTTCCAATCGGTACTCAACCGGATCTTCAACGGTGATGATATTTTTTCCTACATCATTGAGCTCACGGAGCGCTGTGTAGAGAGTGGTTGTCTTTCCGCTTCCTGTCGGACCAGTCAGCAAGATGATGCCTTCTGGCGCCTTAAGAATATCTTCAAAGAGCTTCTGATTGGTTGGCGAGAATCCCAACTCCTCTTTACTGAGGAGAGTTGCATTCCGGCTCAAAATCCGAATAACGATTTTTTCACCGAATACAGTAGGCAAGACTGAAACCCGCATGTCAACTTCTTTGCCGTCGATGGTTGTCTCAATCCGTCCATCCTGAGGAATCCTCCGCTCGGCGATGTCCAGACCACTCATGATCTTAATCCGTGTCGCAATGGCTGAGTGAGCATTGGCTTTCAACTGCATGTTTTCCACCAAGGTCCCGTCAACCCGGAAACGAACACGAACAACTTTTTCAAAGGGCTCAATATGGATATCGCTGGTCCGCGTCTTGATTGCCTGACTGATAATCGAGTCAATCAAACGTACAACCGGAGCGTTTTTGATTTCGAGATCTTCTTCGACGATCTCTTCATCCACATTAAAACCTTCGATTTCGGTCGCTGCCTGTTGGGCTTCTTCTCCTTTAGAATAGTATTGATCGATATACTTCTCAATATCATCCCGAAAAGTTACATAAGGTTCTACCGCCATCTTAGAGACGATTTTAACGTCATCTAGGGCGATATAGTTGCTTGGGTCTGCCATCGCAACTATTAACTTGGGTTCTTCTCCCTCTTCTCCATCTGTGAAAGAGATCGGAATCAATCCATGACGTTTAGCAACTTTTTCTGAAACCTTCTCGACAGCTTCCTTTTCTATCACAAACTGTGATAGATTGACATGAGGTACACGATAATAGTAACTCATGACTTTCAGCATATCTTCTTCTGTCACATAGCCCTTGCTGATTAGATATCTCTCTAACTGCATGTTTGATTGTGGCATATCTTGAAGAATTTCTTCTTTTTGAGCTGCCGTTATCAGATTGAATTGAACCAATATAGCGATTAGTGCCATTTGTTTCTCCTGTCTGTGATTTTTTTGTAAAAATCCTTCAATTCTTTCTATGCGTTAATAGATAACAGCTTTCTTAAAAAAATCTCCCTCGCTTAAAGTTTCCTTTAAGGTTTCTTTAAGCTTTTTAAGTTAGGCTAGTACATGGAAAATTTACCAATAGAACCAAACTTAATGTTTTAAGTTAGATGCTTTGAGCAGTATCTCCATTTGATAAACCTAGTAAACAGTCCTTAAAACAATCCTAGGATTGACAAGGGACGTTTTAGTTTTGTCAAAAGGGGCGCAAAAAAGCAGATGCCAAAAACATTTGTTCTTGCGTTCTTAGATACTATACAAAGCAAGTTCTCTTGCAAAATTTCTCATGCTTTTAGATGCAGGTTAAACCGTGTGTGTGTGAAGTTGGTTTAACCCGAATCATCAAGCAGCCAGTGCCATAAGATAAGAATTCTTGTCTTATGGTTTTTCTTTTTACCGATATGCATATTTTGGTAGGAAATGCTAGGAACAAAAGCTTTATTTGCTTTAAAAAACATTTACCTATCACAGTATATGACATAATTGACATCTTGTCAACAGGTTTGCCTCGAAAAAAATGATTGCATTTAAAAAAATGTTTAATTTTGACAAAACCTTGTTATATCAAGCTTTTTGACACTTTTTTAAAGCGTTTTTTTACTTCGAGGATAAAAAAAAGCAAATTTTTTTGAGGAAATTTCCCCTTTACTGCTTCTTTTTCAACCTTCAGATGGACAGTGTGACAGCATCTGTCCTCTTCTGATCGGTAATCGATATGCTTAGGAAAGGCGCTTCAGGACAAGGCTTAGCAAGCTTTGCCTGTTTCTTCCTACCCAATAGTATATGCTAAAGAAAAAGCATTGTCAATGCATTTGCATTTTATTAGATGTAAAACCTATCTAAAAATGCACAATGTGCGCGGCCTGTCTATTTTTTTATAGAAAAACTACAAAATCAAAAAGGCTAGAATTTTCAGACAAAGAAATAGAGAAATTAAATAAGAAGAAAATTATAAAAACAAAACCAGTTAAGTGATGAAAATTAGACTGCAAAACGAAAAAACAGCCCGATTATCGGACTGTAGAGATATGTTTATAGTATTACTATTTAAATATGAGGTTTTAAATTACTCTCTCCACCTATGCACCACTCTTCATGCTCTTCCAAACTGCTATCCGTCTGGATAGTGATTTTGGTGATGCCATAGGCTTGCAGTTCTTGACGCAGAGTAGTCTGGGTCTCGGCCAGCAGCTCTGGATTTTCAAGACAGATATGGATCATGGCAAATTTTTCCAAACCGTCTGTGGTCCAGACATTGAGCTGGGTAATAGCCTGAACGTTTTCAACCGCCAGAATTTCCTGATAAAGCTGGCTCAAATCAATATCGCTTGGGATGTGATCCAGAAAAATCTTGATGTTTTCCCAGAACTTAGGCAGGGCCTTGCTGAGGATGAAGCCCGCAATGAGCAGGGAGAGCAGCGGATCTAGAAAATACCAATCGGTAAAGCGCAAAACAATAGAGACCAGAATAACAGCCACCCAGCCCAAAATGTCCTCTAAGAAATGGAGACTGAGAATAGACTCATTGTGACTGTGTCCATGCCCATGGCCGACAACCTTGCTGGCTGCTAGATTGACTATAATGGCAAAGATACCCAGCACCAGCATGCCATCATAATTGACCTTTTCAGGCGCAAAGACCTTGGGTACATTTTCGATAATCACCAAGGTCGAGCCAACCAACAAGATGACCGAAGTCAGCAGGGCTCCCAAAAGGCTGTAGCGCTTGTAGCCCAAAGTGTATCTCTTGTCTTCTTTTTTATTAGAAATTTTTTCAAAAAGGGTGGAAAGTCCGATGGCCATCGCATCTCCTGTATCGTGCACAGCGTCGGCTAATACAGCGCTGGAATTGAACATGAAGCCAAAGATAAACTCAAGAATGGCAAAGGAAAAGTTTAATAGAAAGGCAATGGTCATATTTTTACTAGATTTCACGGCAGCCTCCTTTCGGTTTGGCTAAATTTATAGTATAATGTAATCAAAACGGAACACCTTGTTCAGTTTTCTTCATCTTTATTATCCCTTATTCTCAGAAAGGAAACAAGAAGCAATTGAGGGGCTTTGTCTGTTATTGAACAATCCTGCTCTTTTGTTCCGAAACGCTATGGACAGACGAGTCAAGAAATCACGCGCAGCTATTTACCAAGCTTTTATCAGCCTGCTGCATCAAAAAAGCTATGAAAGCATCACCGTGCAAGAAATCATCGACCTGGCAGACGTTGGCCGGTCGACTTTTTATGCCCATTTCGATACCAAGGAAGCCTTGCTAGAGGAGGTTTGCCAAGACCTCTTTCAGCATACCTTTCTTGAGCGCGACGACGGCAAGGATCTCTTTGAAGCAACCGCCCATATTTTCCAGCATTTTCAAAAGAATCAGGACAAGATTGCGACCTTGCTGCTTTCGAAAAATATCTATTTCACCAATCGCTTAAAGATTGAGCTGGAAAATTATCTCTTTCCGATGATTCAGGAACAGCTCCTGCAGAAAAAATCTCAGCTACCAGAGCCTTTTCTGAGAAATTACGTGACCTCTACCTTTGTGGAGACGGTCAGCTGGTGGCTCCAGCAGAAGAAAACATTGCCAGAAACAGTTATCAGCCAGTATTTTCTGGATTTGATGGACTGATTTTATTTTGATACTTATATAGGAGGAAACTTAACTTTATGAAAAAGAAACATTCAAAATTTTTACTTCCAGGTATTCTGATGGTGGGGGTTGTCCTGCGGGCGCCTTTTGCAGTACTGCCCGTTGTTCTGGGTGATATTGCTAAGGGACTGCAAGTTCCCGTCAACTCACTGGGACTGCTGACTAGCCTACCCTTGATTATGTTTGCCCTCTGCTCAGCCTTTTCCCCACGCCTAGCTCAAAAGGTCGGCCTGGAAAAGCTCTTTACCCTAGCCATGATTGTGCTGACTCTGGGCTCTTTTATTCGTATCTTTAACCTGCCTCTACTCTATGCAGGTACAATCATGCTAGGGGCTGCCATCGCTGTCTTAAATGTGCTCCTGCCTAATGTCATTCAGGCTAATCAGCCAGGGAAAATTGGATTTTTAACCACGCTTTATATCACTTCTATGGGACTGGCCATCTCAGTCATGTCTCCCTTGGCTGCGCCTATTGTCCGCTTAGCTGGCTGGAAAGGATTGATTCTCGTCCTGACCCTCATCTGCTTACTGGCCTGCTTAATCTGGCTGCCTAACAGCCGTCACAATCACAAGCTAACTAGTAAAAATCGTGAACAGCAAATGGGCTCTCTGCTAACAAATCCTAGAGTATGGGCTCTGATTGTTTTCGGTGGCCTGCAGTCCTTACTCTTTTATACGGCTATCACTTGGCTGCCGACTCTTGGCCAGTTTGCAGGACTTTCCGATGATGCTACTGGATTCTTAGCCTCTATCTTTTCAATTATCAGCCTTCCTTTGGCTATGACGATACCTAGTCTGACAACGCGTCTATCCGCTAAAAAACGCTTGGGGATGATTGCTCTCTTTTCTGTAACTGGTATGGTTGGTCTGGGCATGCTGCTGGTCAAGACAGATTCCTTTATCTACTGGCTCATTCTCAATCTTCTGATTGGTATGTCCGTCAGCGCCCTCTTCCCTTACCTTATGGTTACTTTCTCGCTGAAAACCAGTACTCCTGAGCAAACCGCTCAGCTATCTGGCTTAGCCCAGACTGGTGGTTATATTCTGGCCGCCTTTGGTCCTAGCCTCTTTGGATACAGCTTTGATTTATTCCATTCCTGGACTCCAGCCATCCTCATTCTAATTGGCTTGGCTGCCATCGTGACACTAACACTCTTTTACATTGAGAAGTTTGACAAGATCTAATATAGACGAAAAAACGCTTAGAAATCCTAAGCGTTTTTGAAATAGTTGAGACACTCTTCCAGGTCCACATCCCGCTCTAAGTGTTCTGGTGTCCAAGGAATCAGGATATCCGGTTCAACTCCCTTATCATTCATGCCCTTTCCTTGATCAATCCTAATGTCACGTGAAGTGGGAAACAGGAGCTCATAGTCACCAAAATCCTTCACGCAGCAATTGGAATAATCTAAAATTCCCATAGTCGGACGCCCTAGGACCGTAACCTTGGGCATCTTTTTCATGGTATCAACAAAATTGTCACCTGAAGACCCACAGGTAACATCTGCTAGTACAAAGACTTTTTCAGGTTGAGCTAGGCCTAGGACATCTGGCAGAATGTTCTGATCGCTGTCTTCATCGCCATAAAGGACATACCCTTTTCCCCGATTTTCTTCTAACTCTTTTAGAAATTCTTTGAGAATCTGGTGAGTTTCTGCTGACAAGTTTGGATCTTCTAGGATATTTTGCATGAGTTGCTGACGCAAATCAACATTTCTATCCGTATAGAGAATCTCCATCCCATCGTCGCTTGGCAAATCTAAGTCACTGAAGGCCTTTCCCTGAGGGAGAGTATATTTGAAAAGTGGATAATAAAGCGAGTCCGTCCCACCATAATTGACTCGAACATCAATGATTAAATACTTAGCCTGCTCAATAGCTGCTTGACTGTCTGCATATAGCTGACCGATAGCAGCCTCATCTGTAAAATCTTCTAACTTAAGATAGACGACATCCTCAGAAAGTCTGCGCCATTCAAACTGCGGTGGCTTCTTTGGGTGGGCAGTCAGCTGAACATGCAGTTGCTCTTCCTTGCCATTGCGTACCACCGTAACTTCTCCGGCATGCTCCACAAAGTAAGCCCACTCCTTGTGCTGTCGCTCTGGTGTGGCACTGACAAAATAATCCTTGTGCTCTTGATAAACCTGAGGCAAAGGTTTCCCATCCAAGGCTAGAATCTGGTCTCCACGTTTCAGCTCTGTATCGCTATTTGCCTGCAGGACGTAGAGGCAGTCTTGGTAGTATCTCACTTTAAAGCCGGGCGGTTGCGTTTCCTTAAGTCCAAACCAAACATGAGACAAAATTCCAAAACTGGCTATATAACAATGCATCTGGTAAAGAAAGTCCTCTTGGCTCATCTGGTCTGTGATACGCGCTCGATATTCTTCGGGATTTGCACCCTTGATGTCTTTCTTTGTTGAGGAATCCTCTCGCATAATTTCTACGACTTGGTCAAAAATCTCTGTTTTCTTCATCCTTTACTCCTTATTCCAGGTGTCCTCATCATCCAGCAAGCCTCGCTTTGGAATTTTTGAGACATGACGATTGCCAGCCACATAAAAGCCCAAGGGCTCCTCTCGCCAGGCATCTGTGCAGGTCACGCCAATCCGAGGACGGCTGGCAATCTGATTCGGAGTCAGGTCATAGGCTAATTGCAGACTGGAGGTCGCTAAACTCTGTCCATCAAAGCGCTTATCAATCCCAGCATACTTGGTTAGCTTACCAGGACCATTAGCTAAAAGACGGCCATCCGGCAGCTCCAAGGCTCGAATCAGTACGGCTTCGGCCACATTTTCAGCCTTGGTAACCAGATTCAGCATCTGATGACCATGAATCTGATAGACATACCAGTGACCAGCTGGCAGATACATGGATTCATTCTTAGGGGAGCGGCGCCCTCTAGCTGAATGACAGGCGCTGTCCTGACTTCCTAGATAGGCTTCTGTTTCGACAATCCGGCCTAACTTCTGGCCATTTAGAATCAGCTGCATACCTAGCAAAGCTCGCGCTGCTGCAACTGTGTCTGTCTCGATTAGTTTCTGAAAATTTCTTGATAACATAGGTTGATTATAGCATGGTTTCTCCATTACAGAGGAAAAGAAATGTTGCAAAAATGTTATTTTTCTCCTTCTCATGGACAAGAATTATATTACAAAACAATTACACACTAAATAAGCGGAAAATCGTAGAAAAGCTTATAAAATCTATGTATTATCTATTTATCTTACATATATTTTGTAACATTTTTATTAATACAGTATGTTATTTGTGTATCAATCCGGTTTTTCATTGCTTCAAATGAAATATTTGTTTAATATTATACTAGAAGGAGGGGTAAGATGAAAAAATTATCTAAAATTTCTTTATTTTTATTACCACTAATTGCACTTTTCTTTTTGACAGCTTGCGGAAATTCTGCATATAAGAAGACTGAAGAAAGCTCAAGTTCCAGCTCAAGCGTATCTTCTTCATCTAAGGCTAAGACAAGCTCTAGCAGCACATCTGAAGAAAGCGGTAGTGCCAAAGTCAACGTAAACGGCGGAGATGCTAGCGTTAATGTAAATGGCGGAGACGAAAGCGGAGATGCTTCTGTTGAAACTAACGGAGACGGTAGTGCTAATGTACAAACTGACAACGCTGGGGTTAGCGTAAATGAAGATGGCGTTCATGTTCAAGGCGGCGGTGTTGATGTTAAGGTCGGCAGCGATGGATCTGTCAATATCCAAACACCTTAATTGAAAAAAGTCTTTCAATTATTATAAATCATGAAAACCGAGATTTGCTCGGTTTTTTGATTTTCTCCAATGTAATTCTTAATGACTTACAAATGATTATAAATGATTATAAATGCTTTTAAAAACTTATTCGTTGTGTTATACTCTATTTAGAAAAGCAGGGAGGGACAACCATGTACCAAGAACAACGCTTAGCTGAAATCTTAGAGCTCTTGGCTGAGAAAAAACAGCTGTCAGCAAAGGATATGATTGAGCATTTTCAGGTTTCTAAAGATACTATTCGGCGAGATTTTTCGATTTTGAGCGAGCGTAGGCTTGTGCAGCGCACCCACGGAGGCATTATCCCGCTGGATACTAGCCGGCAAATCCCCTCCTTTAACGACCGCATCAACCAACTAAGTCAAGAAAAAAAGGCTATCGCTCAGAAGGCCAATGACTTTCTCAAGGCAGGGCAGATTGCTTTCTTTGATGTCTCAACCATCGTTCTCCATCTGGCTCAGCGCATCAAGGAGCCTATGACAATCTATTCTCATTCTCTAGATAATGCAATCATGCTGAGCACTCAGGACAAAGTGGACTTTCACCTCTTAGGTGGGAAATTTTATCCCAAAAACCGATTCTACTATGCTCTCAATGAAGCAGAGCTGCTGGAGCAAATTTCCTTTGACATTGCCTTTATCGGGGCAGCCAGTGTCTCTGATGGTCTAGTCAGCTTTGAAGACGAGGCTGATACCCACCTTAAAAAACTGGCTTTGAAACACGCCAAGGTTAAGATTCTGCTGGCCGAGCAAGACAAATGGCAGAAAGAGTCTAAGTACATCCTGGGTGCTGTCAGCAACTTTGACTACTGGATTACGGACCAAGAGCCCAGCCCTGAAGTCCAAAAACTGCTTGGAGACAAGGTTAAAATAATTTATTAAATCGATCCATTAGACACATAGGAGGACGAGCTATGACAAAACAAGCGATTCGCCTGATTATCAGCGATATTGACGGCACGATTTTGGACGACCAGCATCAAGTAGATTCTAAACTCAAGGACATGATTCCCCTGCTAAACCGAGAAAAAATTCCTTTCGTTCTGGCTTCTGCCCGCTCTCCTCTAGGTATGGAGCCGATTGCACGCGACCTAGGACTGGGAGATAATCCGCTGGCTTGCTACAATGGCGCTCTAGTCATCAAGGGAGACCCACAAGCTTACGAGACCATTATCGAGCACCCTCTGGATAAGGAAGAAATCCGCACTTTTCTGGAGCTGGTCAAGACTGAATTTCCTAGCGTGTCCATCAATCTCTATTCCGGTAAGGATTGGATTGCCGATAGTTTGGATAAGTGGGTACAGATAGAGGCTGCTATTACAGAGGAGCAGCCGATGATTCAGAATGTACTAATGCCAGTGCTGGACGTTCTAATGCCCGTCCACAAGCTACTTCTGATTGATCAAGCGCCTGTCATCCAGAAACTCCATGACTACCTGCAGACCTTAGACTTTCCCAAGACAGCCTTCTACCTTTCAAAGGAGAACTACATGGAAGTCACGGCCAAGCATGTCTCCAAGGAGCAAGCCTTGTACGAAATTGCTCAGCACTACCAAGTGCCTCTAGAGCAGGTCATGACAATCGGAGACAACTTCAATGATCTTCCTATGCTGCGCCTGGCTGGTCTCGGAGTCGCTATGGGTAACGCTCCTGAAGCAGTAAAAACCGAGGCAAAAGCCGTCACTAAAAGCAACAATGAGCACGGAGTTGCGGAAGCTGTTGAAAAGTATGTTTTACTATAAGGTAAAAAAATCTGCTCAAGGGCAGATTTTTTTATTGATGATAATCATAAGCTAGGCGAGGACTGCCGTCTGCCACATAAATAATACCGCACTCTCTAAAGCCGTAGTTCAGGACAGCTGCCTGCATGGTTTGATTGTCCGCATGGGTATCGATTCGCAAATAGGGAATCTGCTGGCAGCAAAAATCAAAGACCTGACGGGATAGGCCTCTGACTTGCCCGTTCGAGGCGATGCGGTGAATGGTGCCGTAAGGCTCTGCAAAATGCCATGCCCCCTTTTCGATGACCTGATAGGTCGGGTCTTCTCCTATGATAAAGGCAAAGGTGCCGACCAGCTGCCCATCTTCCTCGATAACAAAAGAGTGGCCAGCCACAATATCTTCCTCAATCAAACCTGCGCTAGGATAGCCTCCATCCCACTGAGTCGGATTGCCCTGGTCTTTCATGAACTGACGGGCCACATCATAAATCGCCATAATGACTGGGATATCTTCTGTTTGGGACAAACGAATCTTCATCTTTCCTCCTTTATACAAATAAGGCTGGAAAGTCCCAACCTTATTTAAATTCTTCTGGTTTGCCAGTATACTGAGACCATTCCCTAGTGAAGAAACGGTCATTCATATGGTAGTTTGGCGCCGGCTGTGGATTGGCTACAAAAGGATCAACCGCCTTGTCAAAAGCCAGCCAGCCATTCCAGCCCATGTGAATAGTGTCCTGCATGAAGTAGGGCTTATCGCCGTCCTTAGAAAAATCAGCAATGTTAGTAAAACCCTGGCTTTCCAGCTGGTAGCGAATCTTAGCCACCGTCCGCTGGTACATTTCAGGACTGAGACCTGTATACTCCATCCACTTGGAATTGACCGGGGGAATGATGAAGATGACATTGGTCTTTGACTTGGCAAACTGGTCCAGAACCAGCTGCAAATCATTGTACTCAGGGGATTTTTCATAAGATTGCTTAGTTTGAAAACCTCTGAGCTTGGCAACCTTGCCGGCCAGACGGGTCTTGTAAAATTGATTGTCTATGCCGAATTGGTTGTTATTGGTCTTCTTCTTAGCCTCTGCTGTGGCAATCTCTTCCAAAGCCTGATAAGAGAAGGTATCTGGCAGATCCGCCATATAAGGAAAAATTCGCTGGTCATAATTTTCATTATTGAGGGCAGCAAAGTTGCTAAAAAAAGCATCTTGGCGCTCATTAAGATGAGCCATCATCTCAATATGGCGCTCTTCAAAGCTGCTCAGCTTTTTACCTTCAGACAGCTTCTGGACGCTCTCTGCCATAGCGACATCTGGATAGAGCTGAAGGAGGCGCTGGGCTGCATATTGCGCCGCCGCATCTCCCTGCTGCTGAGACAGATAAGCCGTCAGCTGGTCGCTGTTGAAGTACTGCTGAAAGGCCGAAGCATCATAGCCGGTCTTGGTAAACCACTGGGGCGATACCACATAAACCGCCGTTTGTCCCTCCAACTCAGAGGACATCTGCTGCATACCGAAGTACTGATTAAACGATGCTGCCCCGCGCTGGCCTAGAAAATAGGGACGATAGGAGCGGTCGTATTTCTCAGCCAGCACTGCCGGATGCATACTATCAAAGCGCAACCATTCGCTAGATCCAAAGAAGGGAACAAAACGCATCTTCTTATCGGTTAAGGCTGTCACCTTCTTACTGCGGCTCTTGAAGTTTTCTGCTGTCAGGGTCACTGCCGAGCGCTTCTCTGCTTCTATATCATGTTTTTTATCAAGCGGATAGAAGAAAAAGAGCAGGGCAACCATGGCCATAGCGCAGAAAACTGGGCCCAGAATCAGCCAGAGTCGTTTAAGCATTGCGAAGCTCCGTTACGCCTTCAACGATCTTGTTGGCTGTGTTCCAGTCATCGCGGCCAAACTCTGACACTGGCACGCGGATGTCAAAACGGTTTTCCAGCTCAACAATCAGCTCCACCGTTCCCATACTGTCTAGGACACCAGCGTCAAACAAATCCTCGTCCATCATGTCTGACACATCTTCCATAAATAGTTCTTCAATAATTTCAATTACTTCTGCTTTTATATCCATTTTTCTTCCTCATTCATTTTTATTTTTTAAACCAAAGCTCATTTAAAAATCCAGAAAAGATCAAAAATGAGAACATGACCGCGTGAAAGGTTACCACAATCCCCAAAGCTTGAGTCCATTTATTGTCTGGCAGAGGCGGAAGCCCCTTAGCCTTGCGCTCTTTGTTTAGAGTTTTCTTCTTGCGCAGCCAGGCATCATTGACGACCAGACCAGCTCCATGAAAGAGACCGTAGGCGATATAGTACCAGGTCACACCATGCCAGAAGCCCATAATCAGCATATTGATTAGATAGGCCACACTAGAGGTCGTGTTGCGGTTTTTAAAGACCTTATTGCGCATCAGGACCATGACCAGCCGCATAAAGACAAAGTCACGGAACCAAAAAGACAAACTCATGTGCCAGCGATTCCAGAATTCTTTCAAATCACGTGAGAGAAAAGGCTTATCAAAGTTGATAGGGCTCTTGATTCCCATGAGATTGGAAATAGCTAGCGCAAACATTGAATAACCGGCAAAGTCAAAGAAGAGATCCAGACCAAAGACATACATGACGCCCAGAGTTCCCAGATTAAAGAAACCGCCGGTATAGAGAGCGTAGGTCTTGACATGCCCCAGCAAGAGATGTCCAAAGATATGGGCTAGGATAAACTTATAAAGGAAGCCTAGCATGATATACTTGACAGACTGCTCCAGCATATCCAGCAGCTCATCTCGCTCAGGAATGTTCAAATAGTCTTCATTGAAACGCTTAAAACGATCAATAGGACCGCTTGAAAAGGTCGGCATGAAGAGCAGGAAACGCAGGAACTCCCAGAGCGTGAATTCTGTCAGAACTCCATCGCGCATCTCAATCATTATCCCTACCGAACGAAAGGTCAGATAGGAAATCCCCAAAAAGCCAAAGAGAGATTGATGGCCGCTGATTGCGGGCTCTACCTTGACAAGCACAAGCGGCAGAACCGCCAGCAAGGTATGCAGATAAAAGATCCACTTGCTGTCCCGCGACCGGCGATAGAACTTGTATGAATAAACCCAGACTATCTGCCAGATAACATAGCCCAGCAGAGCACAAAGCTGCGCCAGACTGGGACCTGTCAGCATCAGGATGATAAAGACCAAACTGACCAAGGCTTCATAAAGGGGGAAACGTTTCTTAAAGAAAAGTCCAACAAAGATTGGCAGAACTGCTAGAACGATATAGACAAAGTAAACTGGATTGCCGTAGGGTTCCAAGTGAGGCAGCTGTTTCAAGAAATCCATCATCGCTTATTGACCTCGCTAATCAGCCCCTTGATGTCAATCTTGCCATTCGGGGTCAGAGGCAGGGTCTCTCGATAGAGGAACTTGGACGGCATCATATAGGACATCATGATATCCTGCAGATCTTCCTTGATTGCCTTGGTAATATCGATTTCCCGCTCAAACTGCTCAGCCACACCGTCTTTGAGAATAACATAGGCCAGCAAATTTTGAACCTTGTGATCCTTGTTGTAGCGGGGCACAGCCACTGCAGATTCAACGTATTTCGATTTGTTGAGGTTCTGAGACACATCCTCCAGCTCAATACGGAAACCATTAAACTTGATCTGGAAGTCCATCCGGCCACCGTAGAGTAGCAGACCTTCATCTGTCATCGAGCCTACATCTCCTGTATGATAGGCTGGCAGACCTTCAAATTCAAAGAAGGCCTCCGCTGTCTTCTCAGGATTATTCAGATAGCCTTTGGATACAGCTGGGCCGCAGACGATGATTTCTCCCTGCTGGCCATTCGGCACCTTCTGCCCTTCTTCGTCAATGACAAAGGTCGGAGAGTCCGCCTTAGTATAGCCAATCGGCAGGCGCTTGCAATTTTGCAGCATCTCATCTGTCACTGCTACTGCAGACAGGGCCACTGTTGCCTCAGTCGGACCGTAAGCATTGATGATGCGAGCTTGAGGGAAGCGATCACGCAGTTTCTGAGCTGTCTTGACTGTCAACTCCTCACCGTCAAAGTAGAAATGCGTCAGCTGAGGCAGCTTCTGACTATTAAAGTCATCCGACAGCAAGGCCATGTCCGCGAAGGAAGGCGTCGAAGTCCAGATAGCAATAGGCAGACTGAGAATCGTCTCAAACAGCTGCTTAAAATCCTGAGTCACAGCCGAAGGTAGGGCAAAAAGAGTCCCTCCCAAAGCCAAAGTCGGTGCCCAGTACATGACCGACAAGTCAAAAGAATAAGGCGGCTGAGCCAACATTTGAGGACGCTCCGGAGTCGCAAACTCCTTATCTGTAATCATCCAATTCGTAAAGCTGAGCAGATTATTGTGGGAAATCTGCACTCCCTTAGGCTTGCCAGTCGTCCCTGATGTGAAAATGATATAGTAGTTATCATCTCCCTGCACTGGATGGCTAAGCTCGTAGGATGCTCCCTCTCTGAAAGCCGTCTGAACTTGCTCCGCACTAAAAATAGGAGCTGCCACATCTGCCAGCAGAAAATCATTGATGGCAATAATCAAGCTTGGCTCAGCAACTTCCACAATCGCTGCCACGCGCTCCAAGGCTGAGTGGCTGTCGATAGGAATGTAGGCATGACCAGACTTGGTCAAGGCCACAAAAGTAGCCAGCATTTCGTATTCCTGACCGCCAAAGACCACAACTGGAGACTTGTCAGGAAGTCCCAAACGGTCAATCTGAGCCGCCAACGAATCGGAATCCTTCTTTAAATCGCCATAAGTATGAACTTGACCTAAAATATCATAAACTGGAAAATCCGGCTGTACCTGAGCAAAATGCTCAATCGCTTCAATCATATCATGTATCACTTTATTTGACATTGTTTCCTACTCTCTCACATTAAAATTCATTATAGATAAAGCCACCCTGACCCTGACCCAGATAGCTAAAGAAATAAAGCAAGGCCAGAAAGATAACAAAATATAGTAGGGTTTGGCCCAAAAACTTATATAGGGTTTGATGTTTTTTCATTGATCTCTCTTATATTTTTAGTTAGACTTACACCATTTTACCATTTTATGGAAGATGTTTTCAACACAAAAGCTAAGGAAGATGTAAAGTTCTTGTAAGGAAGAAAGGTACTTTGATGTGCCTTATAAACAGCCATTAAAAGACTTTTTCAAAAAATATATAAAAATTTTATATATTTTGCTTGACTTTTTCTCTAAGAGGTTGTAGACTATATATAGAAAGATTATATATAAATATTTTACACAAGGAGGTGGTCCTATGTCTTTCCCCACATCATCGGCTTTGATTGAGTTTCTCATCTTAGCCATCCTTGAAAAAGACGATTCCTACGGTTATGAAATCAGCCAGACGATTAAGCTGATTGCCAATATCAAAGAATCAACACTTTACCCTATTCTGAAGAAGCTGGAGCAAAATGACTGCCTCACGACTTATTCGCAGGAGTACCAAGGACGAAAACGAAAATACTATTCACTCACTGCCTACGGGCATGAACATCTACTCACTCTAAAAGAAGAGTGGCAAACTTATACTACGACCATCAGCGGTATCATAGAAGGGAGCATCCGTCATGACAAGAACCGAGTATCTAGCTGAGCTAGAAAAATATCTGAAAAAACTGCCACGCAAGGACTACCAGGAAGCTATGGATTACTTCACTGAGTACTTCGACGAGGTAGGCTCAGAGGGTGAGGCGGCTGCTATTACTGATTTAGGCAGCCCTAAGGAAGCGGCCCACGAGATTATGTTGAATCTTTTGGACAAAAAAGTCGAGGAAGATAATCAAGACAGCAGTTCATCAAAAAACACTAAGAACATCGTCCAGATTGCTATCCTATCCATTTTGGCAGCACCCTTGGCTATTCCGCTCTTTATTGTAGTGGCACTTTTGACTTTCGTTTTCTTCCTCTTAGTCTTTATCTTTGCTCTAGTCATGGCTATAGCTGCCTTTGCCTTCTTTATCTTTGGCATCAGCCTGATCTGGGACACTTTGACAGTGGGACTGACGACATCGATCCCGGCCTTCCTGTTCACTCTGGGGCTCAGTGTTCTAGCTCTGGGACTGTCTGGCATCTTCTACGCAGGCATTTCTCCTGTTACTCAGTTTGGCAAGGCTGGCTTTGTCAAACTAGCTCAACTTTTCGCAAAGAAAGGAGCACGTCATGGCTAACATCAAATTGAAAAAACCTCTTTTATCTGCAGCTATTTTAGCCTGCCTCTTTGGTGGCGCCCTGACAACTATCGGCTCCATTACAGGCGGTGTCAACGACTTGGTCAATTCTGCCAAAAGCAAGGTAAAACTAACGAAAAAAGAAGAAAGCTTCTCTGATCTTTCTTCCCTAAATATTAACTTAGCAGCTAGAAACCTCGTCATCAGCGAATCTCCTGATGACAAGGCTCACTTGACCTATTACCAAAGAGACGGCAACTATCAGATTGGCGGCAGCATGCTTGGAAAAATAACAACAAGTTCTGAAAATGGAAACTTAAACATCAAGGAAGATGGTGCAGACTCCTTCCACATAAGCACTGACATCCGCTCCTTCCACATAAGCACTGGCATCCGCTCCTTACTCAGCTTATTTGACCAAGAATCTCAGGAGAAGCGTACTGTGGAGCTTTCCCTGCCTAAGGGGACCAAGCTTGAGACATTCAGCGGCAGTTCGTCATTAGGAGATGTTACGCTGTCCAATCTATCAGCCAAAAATGCTGACTTCTCTCTATCTCAGGGCTCGTTGACTGTGAATGATGGCCAATTCGCATCTGGTAAATTTAAGAACTCTCTGGGAGAGATTACCATCAATAACAGTCAGATTAGCTCTGGAAAAATCATTGATTCTTCGGGTACCATCACTCTGAGCAACAGCCAGTTCGCATCTGGCGAAATATCAAACTCTCTGGGAGAGGTCAATCTAAACTCGAGCAAAATCTCCGACAGCACTCTGAAAATCTCAAGCGGCTCACTGAACTCTGAACAGTTGGAATTAGCTGGTACAATCTCTATCACTAATCAACTGGGCGATATTAATCTGCATCTGGTTTCTGGCAGTTTGTCGCAGCTATCCTTTGATCTGAAAACGGATCTAGGTGAAATTGACATCCCTAGTAGTATAAGTGTAGAGCACTCCAAAGGCCATGAACTTGGCGGCTCTGCCATCCGTAAAGTCGAAAATCCGACAACTACACTTACTGCCAGCGTCGAAAGCGGTAGCATTAAGCTCAGCGAATAAATCATAGAAAAGAATATATACAATCAGGGAGTCTTCAGCGGCTCCCTTTTTTTGATAAAAATTCCCGCACTGACCTAAGTTTGCTTTACAGGTCTTGGCCTTTGTGCTATGATATTCTATAAAAATTTATCATAAGGAGGTCCCTATGAAAAAACTCGCACCTGGTATGCACATTCGGGTCGTCAGCCCTTCGGCATCAATCGAACACATCGGTGGCTTTGAGGCCAATCTAGCCGCCAAGGAGCGCTTGGAAAAGCTGGGTTTTATCGTGTCTTTTTCGGAGCATTATCTGGAAAATGATATGCTAGACTCTGCCTCCATCGAAAGCCGGGTGGCAGACATCCATGCTGCCTTTTCGGATGACTCCGTTGATGCTATTCTGGCCACTATCGGAGGTTTTAACTGCAATGAGCTCCTGCCCTATCTGGACTTTGAATTGATTGCTAGAAATCCTAAGATTTTCTGCGGTTACTCGGACACGACAGCCTTGCTCAGCGCTATCTATAGCAAGACCGGCATGAAAACTTATATGGGACCGTCCTACTCCAGCTTTAAGATGGATGCCCTGCAGGACTATCAGACTGAGAGCTGGCTCAAGGCCGTCAGCCAGACTTCTTACGAGCTGACTCCTAGTGAAAAATGGGGCGACAATGCTTGGTATCTGCCTGATGCCCCACTGACCTTCCATGAAACGGAGTGGAAGGTCTATCATCACGGGCAAGCCCAAGCCACTGTTATCGGTGGCAATCTCTCCACCTTCTCACTCCTGCGTGGCACCCCCTATGCCCCGACAGATGATAACTATGTCCTCTTTGTTGAAGAGGCGGAGGAAGATGATTATGTGGAGTTTGACCGCAATCTAGCTGCCCTCCTTCAGGCCTATCCCAACCCGCAGGCCCTTCTCATCGGCCGCTTTCCAAAAGAATGTCAGATGACAGAGGAGCTGCTCCTTTATATCTTGGATAAACATCCTATTCTAAAGACAATTCCCGTCCTCTATGACTTGGACTTTGCTCATACTCAGCCACTTTTTACCATTACCATCGGTGCTCAAGTGACCGTGGATACGGAGAAGATCTCTATCAAAATTGATGAATAGCAAGAAATCCTCATTCCAATTGGAATGAGGATTCTTCTCTTTCATTAGACACTATTTCATTGTTATCTTGTCAGCTTTCTTATCGTCCACCAAAACCGCCTTGGCCGCCCGGGACACCGCCGCCACCAGGTCCACCAGAGCCAGGTCCGTCGGCAGTGATTTCTGTCCGGCTTTCACCATTGACCGTGATGGTACCACCAGTATAGGTAGCCGTTCCGTCAAAGTCAAAGGCAGATACCGTAGAAGTAATGTCTAAGTTTCCTCCTGACATAATGACATCGCCGTTGGAGTCTATAGCATCGGTATCGCCTTGGCCGACCTCGACCTTGATATCGCCACCGGTAATCTTGATAAAGATATCAGCTCCAGTTACGTCACTAGCTGCATTGATACCATCATCCGTCGCATAAAGGTCCAGCTTGCCGTCGTTAATGGTAACATTGGTTCCTTCCAGAGCTTCTACACTCTTGGAAACCGTAATCGTTCCACCATCAATCAAAGCAATATTGCTAGCATGCAGACCATCATCACCAGCATTAATCGTGATGGTGCCGGACTGGATATAGAGATTTCCCAGAGAAGTATCTTCATCATTGTCCGCGTGGATAGCATCTTCTGTCGCTGTGATGTCAATAGTAGCATCCTTGATATTAATGGCTGAAGCTGCTGACAGACCATTCTTAGCTGCCTTGAGTGCATAAGTGCCGCCTGTCACCCGCAAGGTCTGCTCAGACTTAATCGCTGTTTCATACTTGCCGTCAACTGTCAGACTTCCAGAGCCATTGAGAGTCAGGTCAGAGTTACTATAGATAGCTGCATCTGCATCCGTATTACTGTGATTTGATGAGTCTGAGATTGTATTTTGGCTGCCGTCAGCCAGAGTCAGGCTTGTTTTACCCGCATTTTCTACTAGAATAGCTGCGTCTGTCCCGCTCATATTTACGCCATTCAGGACGATTTGAACCTTGTCGCTATCACCTGCTTTGACGACAACCTGCACATTTTCACTCGTTCCGGAAACGACATAGGTCCCAGCCTCAGAGATTGTCACGGTAGAGCCGGAGACACTAGCGCCGTCACCAGAGGTCTTAGCACTGGATCCACTCAGGCTGATGGTCGTCACCTTGGACTCATCATAAGAAGCGTCTGAGTCCTCTGAGGCAAAGTAATCAGAAGTATTGGTCTTGGTCTGACTGGTACTGGTAGCATTAGCAGTCTGGGTAGTGCTTGAAGCTGTAGAGCTGTTGGCGTTTGAACTGCATGCTCCCAGCACTGCTGTCATCAAGACCAGTGGAATCATCAATTTAATTTTTTTAAGGGTTGATTTTGATTGTTTCATTTTTCTTTTCCTATCTATTTTATTTGCTGCTGATATAGTTTAACTTTTTGTAAGCAAAACCATATTTGGAGAAAGAGCTCGGAGACAGCTGGTAGCGATCCATGATCTCGCTAAGCCATAACGGACAAGCTTCTGGAATCTTAACTTCCATAATCACGTGGTTGGCTGGCAGGAGATGATCTCCATGGCGACCAGCCAAGAGACTCAGATCATAAGGACGGTAGGTCAGGTCGTGATCAAAGGTAATCCGAATCCGTTCATCCTCAATCCCCTTCATCGAATAACGATTGTAGCCGATATACATCATAGGCTGAATATGGCCAAAATGCCGGGTCAACCAGACCATTTCCTTATCTATCTGAAGGTCAGTCAGCTGACTATAATCACCGTCCAGATAGGCTTCTGCCGTCAGCAAATCTGCTGCAAGACGGCGTTTGGTTACCAGATTCTCAGTCTTTTTCTTGATTTCCAAAAATACTTGACTATCCTCGGTCGGATGCTCTTGATAAGTCCGCAAGCGCACCTTTTCGTCAAAGTGAGGATTTTCCAAAGACTCACAAATGAGCTGATAAGATGGCGTATCGTAGTAGAGATTGTTAATGGTCGAATAAGCTCGCTCATCCTCCACTAGATATCCTTCAAACTCTAGCAATAGATCCAGCAAGGTTTCCTTGGAAATGATGTATTTGGTTTCAAAGCGCTGAAAATGATTTTGAAAAAATTTTTTTGCCATGGGCTTCTCCCCTCTCTATCTTTCTTGAATGTAATGCAATTTTAAAGATGAAAACTTAAAAGAAAGATAAAGAAAACTTAAAGAAAACAAAACACCTCCCTTTTCAGGAGATGTTGATTAGAGAAAAAGTAAAAGAATTACAGATAGACTTTCCATCTACATTTTTACAGATTCATAAAAGCACGTGCACTAAGCTAGCTGTTTTTTATCTGTTCGATAGACCAGAGTACCAAGCGCCATGAAAAGAACTAAAACAAAAGCAAGGAAGAGCACCTGAGTACCTATTTGGCCATTCATGGAAATCGTTTGGCGTAAGCCCGATACAGAATAGCTCATTGGCAGCCAAGGGTTGATAACTTGGAAAATCTTACTAGTCAGCTCCAGCGGATACGTTCCTGCACTAGAAGCCAGCTGTAAAAGCAAAAGAATCAGAGAAGCAAAGGCACCAAGCTTGCTATCCCAAGTAACCAAAGCTGTCACAAGAGCCATAAAGGTCATGCTGGCTAGGACAATCAAACCGAGGGTTGCCCACTCATGGTTAGCAGATAGGCCTATCAAGTGCACAGCACCATAGACCAAAACACCCGCCACGACAGAAATGACTCCATTTACCTCTATACGGGCCTTCAGCCAGTCTCGTCTCGTCTTAGGTTCTTGACCCGATGGAAGTGTGCTAAAGATGATATTGGTTGAAATAGCTGCCACAAATAAAGCTACTGAAATCATATATGGCGCCATCCCAATGCCGTTTTTTTCTACCTTATTCTCATCTGTCTTGCTCAGTGTCAGAGGATCTGCTAGAGTTTTTGCATTGTCTTCCTTGGTTGAAACAGCCGACAATTTATCACCTACATCCGCGAGTCCATTGGACAAATCACTTGTTCCCACAGTAAGTTTGGAGAGATTATCTGTTAAAGCACTGCTGCCATCAGCCAGCTTTTCTGTACCGCTCGCTAATTGATTGGTTCCATCTGCTAATTTCCCGAAACTAGAGGTCAATTCTGGCGATTTATCTGTTAATTGGGCAGCCCCGTTTGCTAATTTTGTTGTATTTGCTAGCAAATCAGGGTTCTTACTTGCCAAAGCTGATGTCCCCTCAGATAGCTGACCGACTGCATTGGTATAACTTGTCACCCCTTGTTCCAATTGTGTCGCGCCAGTCGTTAGTTTATCATTTAAGGTGTCTACACCTGCGACTAGTTG
Source organism: uncultured Streptococcus sp. (assembly GCF_963528215.1). Lineage (GTDB taxonomy): Bacteria > Bacillota > Bacilli > Lactobacillales > Streptococcaceae > Streptococcus. The sequence goes on along the minus strand of NZ_CAURVL010000004.1, from coordinate 48,301 downwards.
ATTGGCTCCTCCGCTTGCTGAACCGAGGCCTGCACTCACTGTTGATAAGCCATTATAAAGGCCATTGATCATGCTAGCTGCCTGTGGCAGAACTTGATTTGATGCACCTTCTAATTGACTAAGTTTTGTTTGACTAGCGCCTTTTATCGTTTCAAGAGAAGCCCTCATCGTATCAACTTCGGATAAAATTGCCTGAGCAGATTGGTCACTTCCCGCTTGACTAGCACTGACTGCTGCATCAATCTCAGCCTTAGCCTCGCTAGAAAGTCCTTGATAAGCACTCGTCCCTTGGACACTTGCTAAAGCTGCAGCCTTTGCATCCTGATTGTTATTGATAATGGCCTGAGCGGATGCTGCTATGCTAGTCAGTGAAGCCTCAATGCTGTCTGTCGAAACAGCTGAGTCACTTGCTGCAGCTTGAATACTTGCATTCAACTGAGTCAAGCCAGTTGCCAAATCATTCACGTTTTGCTGATTGTTAGCTAAGGTTGTATCTACCGATAACTTTAATGTAGCCAAGCCAGTGTTCAGATTCGTTACACCTGTCGATAAGGCCTGAACTCCATCTCCTGACTGGGTGAGCTGTTGGACTCCACCCAATAAGTCTGCTGATCGACCCGACAGCTGATTCGCACCTGTGGCCACAGTACTTACACCATTTGCATAAGTGTTTATCCCGTTTGACAAACTACCCAGTCCAGACGATACTTGTGCAACACTCCCAGTATAAGTCTGTAGTCCTGTATTAAATTGAGCTGCACCGGACGATAATTTGTTCGTAGCTTGATTCAGAGTTCTTAAGTTATCTGCAATTGTCTGACTGCCTGAACCTAGCTGTTGGCTGCCAGATGCTAATTGCTGAGCACCATCAGATGCCTTAACCAATCCCGTTTTTAGATCTCCCATATTCTTAAATATGGCGCTTGTATAAGTATCCGTCACATTTTGCGCCACCGTCTGCTTCAAAGAAGCCATGGCTGAATCACTCATCTTACCAGCAATAAAACTGTGGCCGCTAGACGTTTGATAGTCAATCTTCATTTGCTTAGGATTATCGGTCAAAATACTGGCTGCACGTTCAGATAAATCACTTGGAAGCGTCACAACCATGTAGTAATCACCCTTTTCCAAACCATTTTGAGCATCTTCTTTACTGACGAAGTGAAAATCCAGATTTTTATTTTCCTTGAGGCTGGAAACAACATCCTCGCCTATAGACAAAGTCTTGCCACTAGCAATTACAGCTTTATCCTGATTGACGACCGCCACTGGCAAGTCTGATACCTTTCCATACGGATCCCACATGGAGCTCAAGAAAATAACATTATACAAGGCAGGAATCAAAGATACTCCTAACATCACAATGATAAAAGTCGGCTTTTTTAAAATAGCTTTCCATTCTCTTAACATGTCTACCTCCTAAAATTATACACAGTGTCCAAATTTCGATAAAATTGATTATACACCAATCGAAAATTATTACAAGTTTATTCTTTAAAAATTGGACATGGTGTCTAATTTTGTTTAAAAAGATTATAGGGAAGCGGAATAAATTGGTTCTACTGTATTTAAGCTTTAAATCATGTAGATAAAAAATTTTTGCCACAGGTAGCTACACTGGAAATCAGTATTATGTTAGAATGATAAGCGAGGTAAATGGAGTCAAGCATCGAGCTCTTAACTTGACGATACGGTTCCATGTGAAACACTGCTGCCAGCAGATGCCTCACATCACAATAGCTCAAGTCAGATTGAGCATAGTAAAGAAAGGTTTAAGACAATGAAAAAAAGAACACTATTTAGCTTATTTTCTCTAGTTGCAGCACTATTTCTGCTGTCAGCCTGCAGTTTGTTTTTGCCACAAAGGTCAAATCGTCCAGCTCAGTCTTCTGAGACTAGAAAGCTAGAAAAGAAAGATAGCTCCAACAAGTCTAAAAGTTTTGACAGCAAAAAATCTGAAACAAAAGAATCTTCATCTTCCAGCAGCTCTGAACATCAAGAGGACGGAAAAGAACAAGAAAAAACCACAGATGGTCTTCCAGAAGATGCCGATCATGCTAAGAAAGATAAGATTTATGCGACTGGCGATGCCAAGGTTTATTACCAATCCTATGAATCTGGGGGTTTTGAAGCTCAAATTCCTGAATTTAAAGGATATACCCAAGAAAAAGTTAAAAGTATTTTCGGCGAGCCAGAAAAAGTAAGCACCGACCTCGCTTCTGAATACGAAGCCTTCCAAAACAAAGAATTAGAAAATCTGAAGAGGCTGGTTCAAGAGCAAAAAATCAACACCGAACAAGCGCGTGCTTTCTTAGCAGGTGTAGTTGATATTTCTCAAGCATCAAGGTTACAAAATACCTATACGATTTACTCTTATAAAAATGAACAAATTTCTATTATCTTCTCGCAAGAGGGTGAGTTGCTTTACGTCACTCCCGACCCCGACTACCTCTACTTTAAATAATGCTCAAAACGAAGGCCGAGACTTTGCTTTAAGTCTTGGCTTTATTATTTTACCAGTCTAAGAAACCTAACAAAATAAAATTTTGCCTATCTATGCCTATTTTCGGAATTTAACTCTTTTCCACTTGAAAAACATTTGATATAATAGTACATGGAGAAAAAGAAAAAGTAGTTTGCTATGATAGCTATTAGTTTGAAGAGCAGACTGAGGCTTAGCCTCAAAGGGAGATTTTATGTTAGAAAGCAATAAACGCCGAAAAACCAAGGCTATTATTGAGAGAGCCATGGTTTCACTACTGCATCAGCAGTCCTTCGACCATATCACTACTGTCCAGCTAGCTCAAGCTGCTGGCATCAGCCGTAGTAGTTTTTATACTCACTACAAGGATAAGTACGATATGATTGAACGTTATCAGCAAAACCTCTTTCATCAACTGGGGTATATTTTTGATAACAATCAGGAGGATATTCAAACTGCGATTACGGAGGTCTTTCAGTTCCTCCAGCTAGAGCCGCTTTTAGCTGCTCTTCTGACGGAAAACGGAACGAAAGAAATTCAAAATTTCCTGCGCCATAAGCTGCAGATGATGCTAGCTGATAGCCTTCAGGATCGCTTTAGCAATCGCATTTACAATCATTTTGAAAAAGAATACAGCCGGGTCTTTCTCGCTAATGCCTTTTTCGGCGTCTGCCAGATGTGGGTTTCCAGAGGAAAAAAAGAAAGTCCTGAACAAATAGCAGAATTTCTTTTAAAAATGATATAAGAAGTTGCTTAAGCCCATCGGGCACACTTCTACTCAAATTTTTGAACAATTAAACAGGGTGTACGAAACCAAAAGAGGTTCTGTACACCCTATTTTTATTGTATTATAATTTCATAGCCAACATATTGACTGTCATACCAGCTGCTGTTCCCATCAGAGCGATGGTGTCTCCTTCCTTGACTAGATTGCGCTCCAGAGCATAGCAGAGAGAAAAGGGCACTGCTACTGACACCATATTACCATAGTCTTGCACAATATTAAGGTATTTATCATCAGGAATACCCAAGCTGCGCATGACCATTGGCAGAGCACGACTCGCCTGATGCGGAATGATATAATCCAAGTCAGACAGGCTGAGACCACTCTTTTCCTTAAACTCTTTAAACATTTCTGGAATTTTTCTGGCAGAGAGCAAGAGTATCTTCTTACCATTCATGTCAAACATGTAGTGAGTCTTGGTAGCATCCGAATACTCCTTAGGCTGAAAAGATGTCAAACCACCGCGAATCTCTGTATCATGAGCTCCCTCGGACCAGGTTCGCTGCAGACTGGAGATAACCCCTCTCTCTTCCTCTGTTGCTTCAAAAATCAAAGCTGCTGCTCCGTCACTGAACAACTCAAAACTTTCTTTCTGATTGGGATTAAGCCCTAAACTTCCAACCTCACTAGACACGATGAGGATTCTATGATACTCACCAGCCTCCAACAAATGAGACATGAGACTCAAAGCCGAGATAAAGCTGGTGCAAGTCGTATTGATATCCATGGCTGGAATGGACAAGCCCTTGGCCACCAACTCATGAATCAGAGCCGCAGTGCAGGGAATAGGCTGGACGCCCACTGCACTGGCCGACACGATGCAGTCAATGTCTTTGATTGTCAAGCCCGCTTGCTGCAGGGCTTTTTCAATCGCCTTAACAGCCATAGAAAGCTGGGTTTCTTCATTTTCCACCACTCGATAACGGGTCTGATCCTTAAAAGTCACAGTATTTCTAGGTAGATGCGTACCATAACCAACAATCTTTATATGATTCTTTACTGCAGTCATATTAAACTCCTTCTTGTCAGACTTGGGGCTGCTCAGCAGCTGAGTAAACTGCCAAAGCACTTGAGCCACCAATTCATATGTTTTCCAAATTGGGGCATTCTTAAGCCCGATAGATGCGTTTCAACTTACGGCTTCTGTCCCGCTGATAATCTTTAAAAGAAATAGCAGGCATAAGAAAGTCTTTATCAGTCGCTAAGTTCTGAAACTGCTGGACAAGCTCGTCTTCTCGCTGCTGACTACGATGTTCGATAGCAATGGTCAGCGTATGGTCCTGTTTCTGAGCGACTTGGTATTCTCCAATCCCATCAACTAAGAGCAGGCAGCGGCGAATAAAGTCTGGAAAGACCTCCACCGACTGACCTGCAGCATTTTCAAAAATGAAAATATCATCCGAGCGCCCCTCAATCCTATCAATCCGTGTAAAGACCGAACCGCAGGGGCAAGGTTCAGGATTTTCCACCAAGATATCATTCAGCTCATATTGAAAAATTGGCTGAGATGTCCGCTTGAAATCAGTAATTATTGGATAAAAGCGTCTATCATCCAAGTAGTGCTTATCTACATGGACAATGTCTTCATTTAGATGAAGATTCCCGTGGATACAAGTGCAGGCTAGAAAGCCCTCGGTCGCTTGGTAGACCTGATCCACCTTTTTTAGAGCAAATCCTTCTTGAATCCTCTGCCGATCTGGCTCTTCCAAAATCTCTGCCACTGATACGACTTTGCTAGGGGCAATTTTCAAATTTCCTGCCTGGACTTGTTTAGCCAGATCCAAGAGCATTGATGCTGGCGCTACCAAAATTGTCGGCTGGTAAGCATTCAAGCGCTCTACATGCTCTTCGGCTCCCTGAAAAGTATCAAAATACTCCAGAGAAATCAAGCCTGAATTGACAGTCTGATAGAGCTGGTTGTCTGCCCGAAGAAAGAAAGCTATTTTGTGCCCAAAGAGTTTGCCTGTAGGCAGCATCTTGGCCAAGATGGCTGCCGCCCACATACTGCGCTCCTTTTCAGTGGTGACAAATAAACCTCGGTGACCGGATGTCCCTGAAGACAAGCCGACAGCAATCTCTCCTATCATGGGACTAAAATCACGTGTTCGCTCGCTCTCCAGTGCCAAAGCTAGCAACTCATCTCGATCCAGCCCTTGAGTATTGAGCTCATTGAAATGCTCCATCATAAAGGCCTTATTCATCTTAAAATCTGCTGGGATGCCTGATTTAAAATAAGGTGATTCCTGCTGCAGAAATTCCCGATAGGCTGCTAAAGCCTTGACTTGATAGCTTTCCAGAGCCTGTTGATCTTTAAATCGATGCCCCCAGCGCATGACGCTAAAGGTTTTTAGAAATGTTCCTAGTTTCATACAAAATCTGCTCCGCTCTCTCAGCCGGATCATGACTGACTAGCACCTGATAGCCAACAGCAAGCAACTGCCGCAGCAAGGCCACACCAGCCATGTATTCTTCCTTGTTATCTTGGATTAGTGACGGCAAGAAACGCATCTGCTCCGTATAAGGCAACAGATCCACGCCCCAGCACAAATCAGCTCCGATAAACAGATGATAATCTGGCAAAAAGAGACAAGCTTGACCAGCGGCATGGCCATCAACTGAGGCCAGATATATACTGCCATCCCCAAACAAGTCAACTGTCTTGCGATAGAGGAATTCTGCTTGGACCTGCTGAGGTTCCACCACTTCCAACCGACTCTCAAAATCCTGCGGAAGAAATTCCTTGAAAATCAAATCCTTAAGCTTGGCATGTTGATAAGTTTTGAAGACGGTCTTGGTCAGAATGAAGCGAGCCTTGGGAAAGAAAGCAGCTCCGCCGATATGATCTGGATGCAAGTGCGACAAGATGACATAAGAAATATCTTCTGGCGCAATTCCTTTTTGCTCAAGCAGACGATCTACACGCTCCTCTTCTGACATATCAACAGGCGTTCCCAGACCATAAAGCCAGTATTTAAGTTTGGGCTTCAGAATAGCTGGAGAATAGCCAGTGTCATAGAGAATATAGCCTTTCTCACGATGCTTCAAGAGGAAAACGCCAGCTGGAAAAATTATTTTTTTCTTGGCAACTCCCTTAAACATCTGCTGCAAGTGACTGCTGCAGCGCCCAGGCTGAAGATACTCAATTTTCTCGATAATGTTGGACATATTTTGCAATCCCTTCACTGATTGTCAACTTGGGTTGATAGCCCAAATCCCTTACTGCTGCTGATATATCCAGCGTTTGACTGTAACGCATTAAGTAATAAGTGTAAAGAGTCAGAGGTGGCTCTTTTTCAATGTTAAAAAAGCGATAAAAGCTTTCAAATCCTTGTGCCAGAAGACCTAAAAAAGCAGCAGGTAACTTAATGTAACGTTTACGAACCTGTAAACCTTCCAAAGCTTCATCCAGCATATCCTTGAAACTACGGGATTCTCCGTTGGTAATGTTGTAAACTTGTCCTTGCGCTTCTGGAATTTCCAAAGCCAGACGAACAGCCAAGGCCACATTTTCCACACAGGTCATATCCATCATTTGCTGGCCATTTCTGATGAGTGGAATCGCCAGTTTTTGGCTCAAGCGCAGAATCCTAGGAAAGATACTGGTATCTCCAATACCAAAAAGCCCTCTAGGACGTAAGATAACCGATGGAACTTGAGGATAGCTTCGGACAATCCGCTCAGCCATGAGCTTGCTTTTAATATAGAAATTCAGCTCGTTTTCCTGAGGAGCAGCCTCTTCTTTGATAGCAAGTTGGTCACGCGCCGCAGCATAAATACTCGGAGAGGAAATATAGACCAGTCGTTGCACTCCAAAATGTCGGCAGGCTTCCATAACCAGCTTGGTTCCTACTACATTGGTCTGATAAAACTGCTCCCATGGTCCCCAAATCGTTGAGAGGGCACCAGCATGCACCACTGCATCCACTCCTTCGCAGGCTGCAAAAATCTCTTCTTCTCTGGTAAAATCCCCAGCAAAAAACTCTACTAAGGGACCTTCTAATTGCCGGCCCGCCTTCAGATTGCGTCCAAATGCTCGCACCTGATAGCCTTGTTCAGCCAGCTCTTCAACAACATACTTTCCTAGAAAGCCAGTCGCTCCTGTCACTAGAACCTTCATCGCTACTCCTTTCATACAATTTTCTGTTTCTGTCTTGTCCCCATTATACACCATTTCAGCAAATCTTCCGTAAAAAAGCTGGAAAAAATCTTTACAGAGTGTCTCACCTGATTGGATAGGAGCAGAAAGAAATAAGATAATTTCCCAAAACAGCTGTCTCAATCCATTGACATTTTTTAGTTGGAAATAGCTCTAATTAATTCATTGAGAGTATAAAAAAGAAGCCGGGAAACCGACTTCTGAACAAATACAAATTAAAGCATTTTGTTATAGAATTCAACGATAAGTGCTTCGTTGATTTCTGGGTTGATTTCATCGCGCTCTGGAAGGCGAGTCAATGAACCTTCTAATTTTTCAACATCGAATGATACGAATGCTGGACGTCCAAGAGTTGCTTCAACAGCTTCAAGGATTGCTGGAACTTTCAATGATTTTTCACGAACTGAGATCACTTGACCTGGAGTTACGCGGTATGATGGGATATCAACGCGTTTTCCGTCAACAAGGATGTGACCGTGGTTTACGAATTGACGAGCTTGACGACGAGTAGTCGCAAGACCAAGACGGTAAACAACGTTATCCAAACGACGTTCCAAAAGAAGCATGAAGTTGAAACCTAGGATTCCGCCTTTGATTTTTGTAGCTTGTACGAACAAGTTACGGAATTGTTTTTCACCTACACCGTAAGTGAAACGAAGTTTTTGTTTTTCAGCCAATTGCAAACCATATTCTGACAATTTGCTACGGTTGTTTGGTCCATGTTGACCAGGTACATAGTTGCGGCGAGCCAATTCTTTACCTGTACCAGTAAGAGAAAGACCCAAACGACGAGCTTGTTTCCAAGATGGTCCTGTATAACGTGACATAAAAATGTCCTCCTGTAAAATATTTTTGAGGAAATAGTCACTTGGAAAGCCCTGATTCGTGCAGAACATTTTCGCCCAAACAGCTAAGGCTACTTTTATAGCTGATGTTCTGTTGACGAGCTCCATGCTTTCCTGCTGCTATTTCACACAAGGGCTATTGTACCATGAATAAAGTCAAAAGTAAAGGGGCTCATGCAAAAAATCAAGCCAAAAGGCTTGATTGAAGTTGTTTCTTGAAAGCAAAGGAATTCAGGCAGTTGCTTCATATTCCCAAAATCCTCAAAATCTCCTGCTTGTATCGCAGCTTCTGCAGTTCCTTATCCTCGCCGTCTAACCAGGTCAATTGGAGATCTGCAACGATTTGCCCAGGCCTATTTTTCAGAATATAGATACGGTCACTGAGAGCCAGAGCTTCCTCGATGCTATGAGTGATAAGGAGAGTCGTCAGACCCAGTCTACGATGAATATCCAGATACCAAGTGTGCAGCTCCATCTTGGTCAGCTCATCCAAGGCACTAAAGGCCTCGTCCAGAAGAAATAGCTTGTGGCCGAACATATAGGTTCGCAGCAGAGCCACGCGCTGCCGCATCCCCCCGCTCAGCTCATGTGGATACTTATCTGCCACATCAAAGAGCCCGAACTCCTTCAAAATCTGAGTCGCCTGATCCGTCGCTTCCTTTTTGGATACCTTTCGGATTAGCATGGGCAAGATGACATTGCCCAGCACCGTCTTGTGCTCCAGCAGCAAGTCCTTCTGCAGCATATAACTCACCCGACCCTTGGGATTTTCCTGCCCGTCTAGGACAATCCTGCCCGACTGGACCTCCAAAATCCCAGCAATCAGATTAAAGAGGGTCGTTTTCCCGACTCCACTAGGCCCCAAAATCGCTACAACCTGGCCTGCTTCTACCTCTAGACTGATGTCTTTCAAAATCTGTTGCTCATCGTAAGCATAGCTTACATTTTCAAGTTTGATTTCTGTCATTATTTCACAAATTCATTGCTGAATCCCTTGTCACTCAAGTCATTGTCCACGATATCATTATCCTTAGCCCATTTGTAAAAGGCGTTCCAGCGGCTAGCCTCAAACTGACCCCACTTGTCCTTATTCGATGCATATTGCTCAGACAGATATTTTTGCGAAGCCAAGACAAAGTCGCGCTTGTTTTTCAATTCCGGCGCATGCTTGATTAAAATATCCGCTGCTTCTTCAGGGTGCTCCATGGCATATTGATAGCCTTTCTTGATAGCCTGCAAGACCTTTTTCGCCTCTTCCGGATTCTTCTTGAGATAGTCATTATTAGCAATAATCACTGGAGAATAATAGTCAAACTCCTTTACATAGTCCTTCATATAAAAGAAATTAGTATCCATGCCCTGAGTCTGAGCCATGATGCCGTCCCAGCCATGATAAATCCACGCTGCATCAAACAAACCATTTTCAATCGGCGTAATTGAGTTGGAATCGTTGTTGGGAACCTTTTCTACCTCATCAAACTGACCGCCTTGGCTTTCGACCAAGGTTTTGAGCATGCCCAGCTCCACCGGATCATTCCAGGTGCCGTATTTCTTGCCAGCCAGATCCTTAGGACCTGTAATCCCTGCAGACTTCTTGGAAATGATGCCTGAAGTATTATGCTCAACGATGGCCGCAACAGCAGTGATTTCCGCACCCTTATCCAATTTTTTAGCCATGGAGTCCTGGAAGTAAATACCAAAAGGTGCCTTACCATTGATAATCAGATCCGAGCTGCTGTCTTCTGGTGGCAACTTGATATCCACATCCACGCCTGCTTCCTTAAAATAGCCCTTTTCCTGAGCCACATAAAGGCCGGTATGGTTGGTGTTAGGTGACCAGTCTAGGATAAAATCAATCTTTTTATCCTTGCTTTCAGATGTAGATTTCGACTGACCGCAGGCCGCTAGGCCAACGATAGACACGGCAGCTAAACCTGCCAGCAGCATTTTGTAACTTTTTTTCATCATTATCCTCTTTTCTTTCTTTGGGAAATAGCAGAGCTGAACTCCTATTTCCACTTAATGACATATTTTTCACTGACAGCCACCAGCTTCATTCCCAGAAGGCTGATGACCGAAACCAATATGATAATAGCAAACATGGTGTCGTACTGGAAAAGCTTCTTAGACTGGATCATATAAACACCCAGCCCTTCAAAACCGCCCAGCCATTCGGAAACCACAGTCGTGATAAAGGCATAGGAAACACTGACGCGCAAGCCCGCATAGAAATAGGGCAGACTAGCTGGAATCTTAAAATGCCAGAGAATCTGCCAGCGATTGGCCTGCATAAGCTCAAAGAGAGTCAGAGTATCCCGGTCACAATGCCGAAAACCGTCCAGAATACTGACGATAATCGGAAAAGTTGTCGTCAGAATAATGAGCACAATCTTGGGCAAAATCCCATAACCCAGCCAGAGAACCAGAATTGGCGCCAAAGCAATGGTCGGAATAGTCTGCACCACGACCATCATGGGATAAATCAGATCATTGAGCCAGCTCATGCTGTCCATGAGTATAGCTAGTATACAGGCCAAGATAAGACCCAGCAATAAACCCAACAAGGCCACTTTTAAGGTCGCCCAGCTATGACTTGCTAGAAATCCAGCATCTCTGATAAAGGCCTGACCGATTTCCAGAGGTGTCGGCAGGATAAACTTGGGCAAGAGCTTGAGCCAGCCCATGACCTGCCAGATGACAAGGACACCCAGCATACCTAAGAGACCGATTTGCTGCCGCATCAGCCTTTGTAGTGCTTTCATTAGAACTATTTTCCTCCCTTCCTGCATTTTGGTGCTGCAATTCTTCAAGATATCACCATCGATAAAGATGATAAAAGAAAAGGCCTTTTCCATATATGGAAAAGGCGCACAAATACCACTATTTTCGGTATGATTCCTACGCTGGCATTACCCAGATCAGGTGCGGTCGAAGCTTACACTTCCTCTCAGACTGTACACAGACTCCCATATATAGGACTATGATAGCGCAATCATCAGCAAATGTCAAGGTTGAAGCTTGGACTCACTCCTTTTCAACGATAAGTAAAGCAAACGATCATCAATCAGTCAAACTTCCCTTTCGCAGCCAGCAAAGTCTCCATAGCCCTGATATTCTCTGTCTCGCTTGTGGATAAGATGGTTTCAAAGCCCAATTCAGCTGCCGTATCTAAGTTAGCCTGAATATCATCAATGAAGACGGATTCTACTGGATTCAGATTATATTTTTTCAACAGCTTTTGGTAAATCTCTGCTTCTGGCTTGACGACACCGACCTCTGAGGAAAGGATATAGCCCGACAGCAGTGGGTAAATGGGCAACAAACCAGCTTTTTCAATATGATAAAAAATCTCACAAGTGGTTGACAAGATATAGATTCGATAACCTTGATCAGACCATAGCCGAATCCTTTCCTGTAAACCACTGTAAACATGCACAACCTCATACCAGTGATAGAGGATATTCTTAACGGCAGAATGATAGGAGACGTCCAACTGAGCCAGGACTTCCTCACAAGCTTCTTTCAAACTCCGCTCTCCCCTGTCCGTCTGATGCCAGACACCCGACTCAAAAATGACCTGCCTAAGAACCTGCTGCCGCTCTTTCTCAGGTTCAAAATATGTCAAGATTTTCTCAGAATTCCATTCAATCAGAACATTGCCCAAATCAAAAACCAAATTTTTAATCATGATGACCACCTGTTTTCTTTGCTTATCATCCTCTATATAAGTCGATTTGACTGAGGAATTGCTTCAAATATAAGTAAAAAGGCCCACCGGACCTTTCTATTCATCAAAATAACGGATGAGGTTCTTTTCTGTCAAAATGTCAGAATAAGTATAAGACTCTACATAGGTATTAGAGATTTCCCCTGGCTGACCGCCTTCATTGGAATATTCCACGATAAACAAAGACGGATAGACTTCAATCAGACGGCCTTGCTTGCTTTTTTGGCGCTTACGACCGTTTTCCAGCGTCATCTCAACGATTTGTCCCTCATGCGCCTTGATATCTTCTTTGATTTTTTTCATTTTTGCCACATCTGTAAATGCATCACTCATCTTTATTCGTCCTCTCTTTTGGAAATACTTGAGAATTTATTATACTCTTTCTGGAAAATTAACTCTACTGTACCACGCGCTCCACTCCGGTTTTTCTCGATAATGACTTCAACCTTGTTGTTGGGAATGCCTTCTTCCTCCTCACCAGCTCGATCATAATAATCATCCCGGTAAAGGAAGGCAACGATATCCGCATCCTGCTCAATGGAACCTGATTCCCGAATATCAGACAGCACTGGTCGCTTATCCTGCCGCTGCTCCACGCCACGCGAGAGCTGACTCAGCGCAATGACCGGCACCTTGAGCTCCTTCGCCAAGATTTTCAACTGTCGGGAAATTTCCGAAACTTCTTGCTGGCGATTTTCACGACCAGTTCCTGTGATCAGCTGCAGATAGTCAATCAAGACCAGCCCTAGATTGCCCGTTTCCTGGGCCAGTTTTCGAGCCCGCGAGCGAATCTCCGTAATCCGAATCCCTGGTGTATCATCGATATAAATACTAGCATTGGCCAGATTAGCTGTCGCAATGGTATATTTTTGCCACTCTTCATCTGTCAGTTGCCCCGTACGAATGGAATGAGAGTTAATCACCCCTTCTGAAGCCAACATCCGGTCCACCAAGCTCTCCGCACCCATTTCCAGAGAGAAAATGGCCACAGTCTTATCCAGCTTGGTTCCGATATTCTGAGCGATATTAAGGGCAAAGGCTGTCTTTCCGACCGCTGGCCGAGCCGCCAGAATGATTAATTCTTCCTCATGCAGACCAGTCGTCATCTTGTCCAGCTCACGATAGCCAGTCGCAATCCCAGTGATATCTGATGTCTGCAGAGATCGAGCCTCCAGATTGCCAAAGTTAAGATTCAGCACATCACGGATATTTTTAAAGCCACTGCGGTTAGCTGTTTCACTGACATCAATCAGTGCTTTTTCAGCTCCGGCGATAATTTCCTCTGACAGCCGGTCGCCATCATAGGCTTGATTGATAGACTCTGTCAGACGCGAAATCAGCCGCCTTAGAATGGCCTTCTCTGCAACGATTTTAGCATAGTATTCAGCATTGGCAGATGTTGGCACAGAATTGACCACTTCCACCAAGTAGCTGAGACCGCCGATATTCTGCAAGTCACCCTGGCTGTCTAAAATATTGCGAACCGTCGTTGCATCAATGGCATCGCCGCGGTCAGCCAAGTCAATCATAGCCTTGAAAATCAAGCGATTGGCATACTTAAAGAAGTCAGCAGGCTCGATATACTCACGAACAAAGACCAGTTTGCTCTCATCAATGAAAATGGCTCCTAAGACGGACTGCTCCGCTAAAATATCCTGAGGCTGAGCTCGGAGTTCATCAATCTCTGCCATCGGTAAATCCTTCCTTCAAATCACTATTATCCTTCTTTAACCCGCAAACGGATCACCCCAGTTATATCCTGATAAATTTTCACTGGAACATCTATCAGACCAATGGAACGAATCGGTGAGTCCACCTTAATATGGCGCTTATCAATTTTAATGCCAAACTGCTTCTGTAGCTCTTCTGCTATTTTCTTGCTGGTAATAGAGCCAAAGGTACGGCCGTCCGGACCAACTTTTTCAGTAAATTGAACAAGAGTAGCTTCTGCTGCTAACTTAGCTTTAATAGCTTGAGCTTCTGCCACTAGTTCTGCGTGAGCTTTTTCTTCGGACTTTTGCTTGCCGCGCAGTTCACCAATAGCCTGCGCTGTTGCTTCCTTGGCTAAATTTTTCTTAATCAGAAAATTTTGAGCATAGCCAGTTGGCATTTCCTTGATTTCGCCTTTTTTGCCCTTGCCTTTTACATCTGCTAAAAAAATTACTTTCATCCTTTTTTCTCCTCGTCTATTATTACTTCCTCTTTAATGACTTGGTCCATAATTTCTTGATTCAGCGACTGAAGGACCTCAGAAACTGTTTTACCTTCAATTTGAGCTGCTGCCAGATTGAAATGACCGCCACCGCCCAGCTTTTCCATAATTCGCTGAACATTGATCTTGCTGCGACTGCGAGCCGAAATAGACACATAACCTTTGGTATTCTTGCTCACGACAAAAGTAGCTTCAATTCCTGACATGGAGAGCATGGTATCAGCTGCCTTACTGATGACAACCGTATCATAAGTGTTCTCCTCTGGACCAGCTGCTACAATGACATTAGGCAAAATCTTCTTACCATTTAAAATCAGCTCATTAATCGCACGATATTCCTCAAAATTCGTAGCTGAAATGTCCTGAATCACAACACTGTCACTGCCCCGAGTTCGTAGATAGCTGGCCACATCAAAGGTCCGACTGGTGACTCGAGATGAAAATCCTTTGGTGTCAAGCATAATCCCCGCCATGAGAATGCTGGCTTGCATCTTACTGAGACGGTTCTTTTTAGAATTCTGGAACTGAATCAGCTCCGTCACCAACTCACTAGCACTGCTAGCCCCACTTTCGATATAGGCAATCACAGCATTTTCCGGAAAATCTTCATCACGGCGATGGTGGTCGACTACGATAATCTGACTGAATTGATCAAAGAAATCCTTAGACAGAGTCAGAGATATCTTGGAGTGATCAACCATAATCAAAAGAGAACGATTGGTCACCATATTTACTGCTTCAGAAAGCGGCACCAGATAGTCAGCCCCTTCCTGCTGGAGCTTTGTAATGGACCGCTCAATATCAGAAGCCATCTGAGACGGATCATAGACCACATAAGTTTTCTCGATGATATTACTAGCAAAAAGCTGCATACCAAGAGAAGAACCCAAGGCATCCATATCCAGATTTTTATGTCCGACTACAAATACCTGATCCACACTCTTAATCTTATCAGAGATCGCAGTCATCATAGCCCGAGTTCGGGTGCGCGTCCGCTTAACAGCTGACGCCGTTCCTCCACCAAAGAAAATTGGGTTCATGTTGTCGTTATTTTCTTTGACGACAGCTTGATCCCCACCCCGAACTTCAGCTAAGTTGAGGTTAAGCAGGGCTACCCGACCGATTTCATCATGATTGCCATCACCATAAGAAAAGCCCATACTAAGTGTCAGTGACAGCTCTCGATTTTTAGCTTCCGTCCGGAATTGATCAATGATAGAAAATTTATTTTCCATCAGCTGTTCCAGCACTGTGTAATCCGTAAAAAGATAGAACCGATCCATGCCAACCCGACGGTAAAACATGTGAAACTGCTCAGAAAATTCTGCTACGAAGTTGGCCACAAAGCTATTGATATGACTGATATCCGTGTCTGAAACGACATCTTCCAAATCATCATAATTATCCACAGAGATAATCCCAATCACCGGGCGCGTTGTCACCAGACCAACAGTGGCTTCGTATTCATTGGATGCATCAAAAAAATAAAACACACTGGATGCACGGTCCAAGTAAACCGAATATTTCTTGTCTCCAACCGTAGCATAATGACCAGAGTCTGAATAAGCAGCCTTCATGATATTCTTGAGCATATCAGCATCAAAATCACCATCTTCGGTTGTAAAAATCAGTTCTGCATATGGATTAAACCACTCTACATCACTACTATCTTCACTGATTTTAATGACACCAACTGGCATCTTATCCAGCAAGGAAGCGAGGCTTCCTTCTGCTTGATGATTGACATAATGAATCTGCTCAATCTCATCTAGCTCGGATACTCTCTGTTGCTGGATAAAAAGCACAATCAAAAGAGCCAGCACAAGCATGAGAGCAGCTAGCATGGCCAAACTATCACCGAAAAGCCTCAGACAGATGGCTAAGATTATAAAGGAAATTAGACCCGCCATCGCCAAGTGAATTGGGGCAAAACGAAATTTTTTCATCATAGACCTCTTATTCCGCCATTTTACCATAAATCCTAGAAAAAAGCGAATTTCTCCCAATAATCAAAGCATTTAAGAAGGGTAAAGGAAGCGAAAAATAGTCTTTCAAAGTTTACAAATTTGTAAACCTATTGTAAATTTACACAAAAAGGCTGCTTCCCAAAGGAAACTAAGCCTTTTACAAGAGTTACTTCGCTTGATTTTTAGAAATACTTCTAGATTTGCCTTCTAAGTAAACCATCAAAATAGAAATATCTGCTGGATTGACACCAGAAATACGACTTGCCTGACCAATCGTTTCTGGATTGATTTTCTTGAACTTTTGCCGCGCTTCAGTCGCAATCGAGTCAATATCATCCCAATCAATGTTAGCTGGAATCCGCTTCTCTTCCATGCGCTTCATCTTTTCAACCTGATCGAGAGCTTTAGAAATATAGCCTTCGTACTTAATCTCTGTCTCAATTAGCTCGATAATCTTTTCATCAAGCTCCTCTGCCGCCGGACCAATGAACTGAACTACATCTTGGTAAGATACTTCCGGACGCCGCATAAATTCTTTGGCAGTCACTGCATCCGTCAGAGGCTTAAAGCCAAGCGCTTCTACCTTAGCGTTTGTTTCCTTAATAGGCTTTAGTTTGATAGATTCCAAACGCTTCATCTCGTTGTTAAATTGATTCTTTTTAATCTCGAAACGAGCCCAGCGCTCATCATCTACCAGACCAATTTCTCGTCCCATCTCTGTCAAACGCATATCTGCATTGTCATGGCGGAGAATCAAACGGTACTCAGCTCGGCTAGTCAAGAGGCGATAAGGTTCTACGGTCCCCTTGGTCACCAAATCATCAATCATGACTCCAATGTAACCATCACTGCGCTTCAAGATCAACTCCGGCTTACCTTGGATTTTCAAGGCCGCATTAATCCCAGCGATAATCCCTTGACCTGCAGCTTCTTCATAACCAGATGTTCCATTGGTCTGCCCTGCTGTAAAGAGTCCTGAAATTTTCTTGGTTTCTAAGGTTGCCCGCAACTGGTGGGGCATAATCATATCGTACTCAATGGCATAGCCTGTCCGCATCATCTCAGCATTTTCTAGACCCTTGATAGAGTGAACCAAGTCCTTCTGTACATCTTCTGGCAAACTGGTTGACAGCCCCTGTACATAAACTTCTTCTGTATCACGACCCTCAGGCTCTAAGAAAAGCTGGTGGCGTTCCTTGTCTGCAAAACGGACAATCTTATCCTCTATAGACGGGCAATAGCGTGGCCCCACTCCCTTAACGATACCTGAAAACATAGGAGCCCGGTGCAGGTTATTTTGGATAATTTCGTGACTTTCCGCATTGGTATAAGTCAACCAGCAAGGCACTTGATCTTTCACATAGTCCTCATCACGAGAAGTGTAAGAGAAATGATTGGCCTTTTCATCACCTGGCTGAATTTCAGTCACATCATAATTGATAGATGATGCCTTGACACGCGGTGGCGTTCCTGTCTTAAAACGACCAATTTCAAAACCTAGATCACGCAGATTATCAGCTAAAGGAATGGCTGCTAGACTGTGATTAGGGCCAGATGAATACTTGAGATCACCAATGATAATTTCTCCCCGCAAGGCTGTTCCAGTCGTAACAATGACGGCTTTAGCCGCATACTCCTGATGGGTCGCTGTCTTAACCCCAATGACCTTACCATCTTCTACCAAGATTTCATTAATCATGGTTTGCCGTAGAGTCAGATTTTCTTGATTTTCAACAGTCTTCCGCATTTCTTTGGAATAAAGTTCTTTATCCGCCTGCGCCCGAAGAGCTCGAACAGCAGGTCCTTTGCCTGTATTGAGCATTTTCATCTGGATATAGCTCTTGTCAATATTCTTGGCCATCTCTCCGCCCAAAGCATCTACTTCACGAACGACAATGCCTTTTGCAGATCCTCCGATAGATGGATTGCAGGGCATAAAAGCCAGCATCTCAATATTGATGGTTGCCAAAAGAACCTTACAACCCATTCGACTAGCAGCAAGCGATGCCT
Source organism: uncultured Streptococcus sp. (assembly GCF_963528215.1). Classification (GTDB taxonomy): domain Bacteria; phylum Bacillota; class Bacilli; order Lactobacillales; family Streptococcaceae; genus Streptococcus. The sequence continues at coordinate 30,118 of NZ_CAURVL010000004.1, read as the reverse complement.
CAACCCCAGCATGCCCTGCTCCAATCACGATAATATCATAACTTTCAGTAAAATTGTGTGACATTTCTTTTTCCTTCATTTTTTCACCAAAAAAGGCCAAGTCTCTAGAAGTGCAGGACAAAAAAGCCTGCAACATCCATGAGCTTTGACCATCATAGGTATTGCTTATCTTATTTTAGCAGATTGAGCTGAATTGTCAATCTAAATGTACTGCAAGACTTGACCATTCTTATAAGCTCTGTCAATCAAGCCACCACCTAAGCACTCATCGCCATCATAAAAGACAACTGCTTGACCTGGAGTAACAGCCCTTTGAGGCTGATCAAAGTTGACAACTGCCTTGTCACCCTTTACAGTAACTGTCACTTTGGAATCAGGCTGACGATAACGGAACTTAGCTGTACATTCTATAGTAAATTCTTCTGGCATTTCTTTTGTAAAATGAACCTGACTAGCGTCAAGGCTGGTTGACATCAAATTGTCATGGTAAAAGCCCTGACCGACATAAAGAATATTTTGGCTGAGATCTTTTCCAACCACAAACCAAGGCTCATTATCTCCCCCGTGCTGACCACCAATTCCAAGACCACCTCGCTGGCCAATAGTATAATACATCAAGCCAGCATGCTGGCCCATATCTCGGCCTTCCAAGGTCATCATGCGCCCCAGCTGGGCTGGTAAATATTGACTCAGAAATTCTTTAAAATTCTTCTCACCAATGAAGCAAATACCTGTCGAGTCTTTTTTCTTAGCTGTAGCTAAACCAGCTCTTTCAGCAATTGCTCGAACTTCTGGCTTTTCTAAATGACCCAGAGGAAACATAGTCTTTTGCAGTTGTTCCTGTGATAGTTGGCTTAGGAAGTAAGTCTGATCCTTATTATTGTCCTTGCCACGCAGCATGTGAACCACGCCTTCTTGGTCTCTCTTCACCTGAGCATAGTGACCCGTTGCAACATAATCTGCACCCAGTGTCAAGGCATAGTCAAGGAAGGCTTTAAACTTGATTTCCTTGTTACACATAACATCTGGGTTCGGAGTCCTACCAGCTCGGTATTCCGCCAAGAAGTATTCAAAAACGCGATCCCAGTACTCTTTTTCAAAGTTGACAGAGTAGTAAGGAATGCCAATCTGGTCTGCAACAGCTGCTACATCCTTGTAGTCCTCTGTGGCTGTGCAGACACCAAATTCATCTGTGTCGTCCCAGTTTTTCATGAAGATGCCAATTACATCGTAACCTTGCTCTTTCAAGAGCAAGGCAGTTACTGATGAATCAACACCTCCGCTCATACCAACAACGACACGAATCTTAGAGTTATCACTCATTGTGTTCTCCCATCTTTTCGTTATTTCACGATTGAAGGTCGTGCTGTGCTTTCAACGATTGAAGGTCGCTTGAGCAAGGCCTATTATAGCATGAAAGGCCTAGGAAAACAAATCAGAAATTCAACTAGAATTATCAACTGTAAAGAATGTTTACAAAGTTGTAAATTCATTGATTTTCTCGTTTACTTTCCTATCTAATGAAATTTTATAATCTCCACTTTTAATTCATTTAAAAAATCAGCAGAAAGCCCTTAACTTTGTTATAATGAAAATAATAAATAAGCTGCAAGGAGAAATCATGACTTCACTAAGATTTCAATCTGTTTTTGATATTATCGGACCTGTGATGATAGGTCCATCAAGCAGCCATACGGCAGGCGCAGTCCGTATTGGAAAAATTGTCTCCTCCATTTTTAACGATGAGCCTACGGAAGTAGAATTCCAGCTCTTTAACTCTTTTGCCAAAACTTACCGAGGTCACGGAACTGACTTGGCTCTTGTAGCAGGGATTTTAGGTATGGATACAGATGATCCAGAGATTCCTAACAGTCTTGAAATCGCCCATAAACGCGGTATCAAGATTGTCTGGACGATTCAAAAAGATAGCAATGCTCCCCACCCAAATACGACAAAGATTACAATCAAAAATGACCATAAAACAATCAGTGTGACTGGAGTCTCTATTGGTGGCGGCAACATTCAAGTAACGGAGTTGAATGGCTTTTCAGTATCTCTGAGCATGAATACTCCGACCATCATTATTGTCCACCAGGATGTCCCAGGTATGATTGCCCATGTCACCGAAGCTCTGTCACGCTACAATATCAATATAGCACAGATGAATGTCACCCGTGAGAAGGCTGGGGAAAAAGCGATTATGATTATTGAAGTTGACAGCCGCAGCTGTGAGGAAGCCATCAACGAAATTCGCAATATTCCTCATCTGCACAATGTGAATTTCTTTAAATAGGAGAAAATATGTTTTATTCCATCAAAGAATTGGTAGAGCAAGCTGACTTGGATTACCAAGGAAATGTTGCTGAATTGATGATTGCTACCGAGTATGAATTGACTGGTCGTGAAAGAGATGAAGTCCTGCGGTTGATGCATCGCAATCTGGAAGTCATGAAAGCCTCTGTCCTTCTTGGACTCGATGAGAGCAAGTCTCGCAGCGGATTGACTGGCGGAGACGCAGCAAAACTTGACCACTATATCCAGTCAGGAAAGGCTTTATCAGACCACACTGTGCTGACTGCTGCAAAAAATGCTATTGCTGTCAATGAGCATAATGCTAAAATGGGCTTGGTTTGTGCAACACCTACTGCCGGCAGCGCTGGCTGTCTGCCAGCTGTTCTTACATCTGCCATTGAAAAATTAGGACTCTCAGAAGAAGAACAGCTAAACTTTCTATTAGCCGCAGGTGCTTTCGGCCTCGTCATTGCCAATAACGCCTCAATTTCGGGTGCTGAAGGTGGCTGTCAAGCTGAGGTCGGCTCCGCTTCTGCTATGAGTGCAGCTGCTTTAGTTCTAGCTGCTGGAGGTTCACCTTTTCAAGCCAGTCAAGCTATTTGTTTTGTCATCAAAAATATGCTGGGTTTGATTTGCGATCCAGTAGCTGGTCTAGTGGAGGTGCCTTGTGTCAAGCGAAATGCCATGGGAGCCAGTTACGCCTTTATTGCAGCTGATATGGCTCTTGCGGGAATCGAGTCTAAAATTCCTGTTGACGAAGTCATTGACGCCATGTATCAAGTTGGGTCAAGTCTGCCTACTGCTTTCAGAGAAACAGCTGAAGGCGGTCTAGCTACAACACCTACAGGACGCAGACTTTCAAAAGAAATCTTTGGAGAATAACTTTGACAAATTTGTCAAGTAGATTTACTAGATAGTAAACAAGGAGACAAGATGAATCATTTGAAATATATCTTCTTTGATTTGGATGGAACTTTAGTTGACAGTTCAAAGGGCATCCAAGAATCTTTTGAATACAGCTTCAAACAACTTGGAAAAGTGTGCCCTGAAGAAAGTATTATCAAAAGTTTTATGGGGCCGCCTCTGGAAGTAAGCTTCGCCTCCGTTCTTGAAGAAAGGCAAGTTCCAGAAGCGATTAACTATTATCGTAGCTTCTATAAGGAAAAAGGCATCTGGGGCGTTCGCCTCTATGAAGGGATACCAGAATTACTGACACAGTTAAAAGAAGCTGGTTATAAAATTTATGTAACAACGAGTAAGAATCAACCCACAGCACAAGATTTATTAGCAAATCTAGCTATCTCTGAGCAATTTGATGATATTTTTGGCTCACTGCCAGATTCATTTCACAAAGCAGATGTTCTGCGCCGAGCTCTGCAAACACTAGATGCAAATCCAGAAGAAACCATAATTATAGGTGATACAAAGTTTGATATAATTGGCGGTAAAGAAGTAGGAATCTCAACTCTAGGAGTCCTTTGGGGCTTTGGCAGCCAAAGAGAGTTACTAGAAAATGGAGCAGATTTGCTGGCTAATTCTCCCAAGCACATTTTAAAAATATTGAAAGAGCACTTTTCATAACTTTACATAGCTGTCAATCTAGATAAGATTGTTATCTTTAAATCTTTATCTACACTACCATTTTCTGCTTATAAATTGTCAATTTTATGTAAACTAAAAAAAACACAGGGATTCTGTGGTTTTTTTAGTTTTATCTTAGTAACCCCAAGCTGAAAGTCCTTGAGCACTGTAGGCACTATATGCTGATTGAATTTGATCATCAACAGTAGCTGTTGATCCCCAACCTGGCATCGTTTGGAAAAGACCACTAGCACCTGAAGGGTTGTAAGCATCTACTTGACCATTTGATTCACGGGCAATAATAGCTTCCCAAGTTGATGCAGGAACACCTGTCATTTCTGCCATACGTGATGCTGCATAAGAACCAGTTGCACCAGCGGTATTACCATTGCTAAGTACAAGGCCTCCTGAAGTTGCTGCTGAATTAGCTGTTGCTGCAGGTGCTGCATAATTATTTACGGGAGTTGCAGTTGCTGCTACGCTTGTTTCAGACGTTTTGGCACTATTTCCAAGTTCCAAGATTTGACCAACACGGATGTGATTTGGATCTGCAATCTTGTTTAACTCTACTAATTTCTCAAGAGTTGTATTTTTTTCGTTAGCAATAGCTGATAAAGTATCACCGGCTTCAACTGTATAGGTCTCAGCATTTGCAATACCTGAAACCAAGAAAGCCGCTGCAGCGACTGCACCTGTTAAAGTCCATTTTGCTGTTTTTTTGTTCATTAAAATGTAATTCTCCTTTCGGTGATAATACTATCTTACACATAAAATATTACCAAAAAGTTACATTAACAAGTCAAACGTTACAATAACATTTAGTTTAGACGTTAAAAACAGACTTTTACAGCTTTTTTGCCAAATATTTTCTTTGATCAAGCAAAAAATAGACAAGTTTAACTTATACTATTCTCTAAAAACTCTTTAAACAGCAGGTCAGTTTTTCAATATATAAAGCAGAATGCCTAATATAAGTAAGCTAATAATAGCCAAGCTGTCATTTCTTTTCCATGCCAAGCGGCGAAAACGTGTCCGACCTTCACCTCCATTATAGCCACGCGCTTCCATGGCAATTGCTAGAGCATCTGCCCTTTTAAAACTAGAAGCAAACAAAGGGATTAGAATGGGAATAATAGATTTAACCTTTTGAACAAGCTTTCCCTCGCCAAAGTCAACACCACGCGCCCTCTGGGCGTTCATAATCCGAGTAGTATCATCCATCAAAGTTGGAACGAAGCGCAGGCTCATAGAGAGCATCAGACCAATCTCATGTGCTGGCACCTTGAAAACCTTCAGAGGCTTCAGCAAAGACTCCACAGCATCAGACAAGCTTAAGGGTGTCGTTGTCAGAGTCAGAAGAGTAGAAAAGAAAATAATCAGAATAAAGCGGCTAAAAATAATGCCAGCCTGTGACAGTCCTAGTTCTGTAATTCTGACAAAAGCGAATCGAAAGATTGTGGCCCCTCCCGAGGTCAAAAATAGCTGGAACAAGGTAGTAAAAGCTATGATAAAAACCATGGACTGGATACCCTTTAAAAAGAACTTCAAAGGAACCTTGGACAGCAAGACCAAACTAAAAACGAAAACAAACAGCAGCAGATTGGTCACAAGATTATTAGCCCAGAAAATTAATAGAATAAAAAGAAACATCGCTAGCAACTTGCTCCGCGGATCCAAACGATGAATAATTGAATTTCCGGGAATATAGCGACCTAAAATCAACTTATCCATGCAAGATCTCCTTGAATTCTTCAATTGTAATAGGATAGTGCGAGAAAGTCAACCCCTTCTCCGCCAATTCGTGAGCAAATTTTGTAATCTTAGGAACACCCAATTGAATACTCTCCATAAAATCAAGATCTTGAAAGACCTGAGCAGGCTGACCGCTCTTGACTACTCTGCCCTTATCTAAAACATAGACTGTATCAGCAAAGTTGGCTACATCATCCATTAGGTGTGTTACCAAAACAATGGTCATACCTGCACGATGCAGCTCTTCAAAGAGCCTCATCAGTTCTTTTCGACCAAATGGATCAAGTCCTGCTGTCGGCTCATCCAAAACCAAGATATCGGGCTCCATGGCTAGTATACCAGCGATGGCTACCCTACGCATCTGGCCACCAGAAAGTTCGAAAGGACTGCGATTGAACAAATCCTCAGAAATTCCGACTAAGTGCAGCTTTTCACGCGCCAAAGCTTCCGCTTCTTCCTTAGAAACACCAAAATTCTGAGGACCAAAGGCCACATCTTTCAAAACTGTTTCATCAAAAACTTGACTTTCCGGAAATTGAAAGACTAGACCGACCTTCTTGCGCACCTGTTTAATGTCTTTATTGACAGAATCAGCCGTGATGACTGTACTGCCTACTTCAACACTGCCTTGATTGGGAACTAGTAAGCCATTTAAAAGCTGGAGAATGGTTGACTTACCGCTGCCAGTATGGCCGATAAGAGCGGTATAGCTGCCGGATTTTATCTCCAAATCCACTCCAAAAAGCGCTGGTCCCTCAAAAGGAGTGCCAGCTTGATAAGTATAACTTACATTTTTGAGAGTAATGCCCATAGTTGATCCTGCAATTCTTTTTCTGTTAAGTAAGAGTCTGGCAGAGAAAGCCCAGACTGACGCAAAGCCGCCTTTACCTGATTAACAAATGGCTGATCCAATCCTAGCTCTTCCAAATCTTCTCGAGAAAAAAGTTCTCTCGGGGTAGCGGTAGACTCAACCTGACCCTCTTTCATAACCAAAACACGGTCGCTTAAGGCTATTTCATCCAGGTCATGAGTGATAGAAATGACGGTCAGCTGATTACTATCTTTAATTTTTTTCACGGTCTGAATAAGATCCAAACGTCCCTCTGGATCCAGCATACTAGTTGCTTCATCCAAAATAATAATATCCGGTCTCAGAGCTACTACACCTGCAACAGCTACCCGCTGTTTCTGGCCTCCAGAAAGACGAGCTGGTTCACGCTCCTTAAAATCCTGCATGCCGACAAGCTCTAATGCCTGCTGGACTCGCTCTACCATCAGATTATAGTCCAACCCTTGATTTTCCAAACCAAAGGCTACATCGTCTTCTACAGTTGCTCCAACAAACTGATTATCTGGATTTTGGAATACCATACCAATCTGTCGACGCTTTTCCCAGACGTTTTCAGCTGTTAGCTTATCGCCTGAGATAATAATATCTCCGCTTTCCGCTTCTAAAAGACCGTCAATCAAACGAACAGTGGTTGATTTTCCACTGCCATTATGACCGACAATAGACAGCCATTCTCCTTTTTTTACCTGAAAGGAGACATCGTTTAAAGTGTAATTCTCAGACTCACTATCGTATTTGTACTTAAGATTTCTTACTTCGATGATATTTTCCATATTATTTAAAAGTATCTTTAAAGAGATAGGCACTTCCCTTGAAGTAGTCATATCCAGAATAAATCGTAAAGATTAAAGCGATATACAGAAGGATTTGCCCTAAGAGAGTCCAATGAATCAGTAGAAAAATAATAGCAAACATCTGCGTGAAGGTCTTGATTTTACCAGGCATAGCAGCCGCCAAGACTGTACCGCCTGTTTCCACTAAAAGCAAGCGTAGACCTGTTACTGCCAATTCCCGGCAAATAATAATAGCCACAACCCAGGCAGGAGCCATTTTCATCTCAATCAACATGATAAAGGCAGACATCACTAAAAGCTTATCAGCCATGGGATCAGCAAATTTACCAAAATTTGTTACCACTTCCCACTTTCGAGCCAAATAACCATCTAGATAATCAGTTATACTAGCAAAAGCAAAGATAAAAGCTGCCAAAATATGCATGATGGAAGAATGACCGAATGTTAAAATCACAACAAATACAGGGATTAAAGCAATCCTGACAAGAGTTAAGGCGTTTGGAATATTTTCTTTTTTCATGGGATTCCCTTCGTTTCTATCCTTTCGTAATGTTCAAACTAATGGTTCCACTATCACTAGTCAAAGCCGAAGTATCTAGTTTTTGTCCCTCTATCGTTACAGTTGCCCCTTTAACAGGTGCTAACGTAATAAGATACTTATTGCCTGGCTCAAGAGCAACCGTCTGGCTTGATTTTTCAGGAGATAAGGTGATACCTTCGGCTAGTTCTGAATCGCTTATGCTTACCAAATTGGTCGTTTGCTCCACAGAAACGGTCACTTTGACAGGCTGACTTGCTCCGCTATACTCAGCAATCAAATTATCTCCGCTTCCACCAACTGTCAACTTGCTAGCCGAGGAAGAAACTGACTTAGAATCAGCCGAAGAAAAGGAACCCATCTGACTATTAGTACTTGTAGAAGACACCAGACTATAATTGCTGTTAGATGCTTTGAAACTTACCGAATTAGTGTGAGCATAGCTCCAGATATAGTATGCCACGAAAGCAGCAATAGCTGAAGCCAACAAGAGAAAATAGAACAAGGGCAGAAAAGAGCTTTTATTTTTATTTTTTCTGCTCCTGAATTCCTCATCTGCTGCCAGTGCCACTTCATCAAAGACAATCATCTCACCAGCTTCGTAAGCCTCCAGAATAATGGATTCATCCAAATCTACAGCCCAAGCATATTTCCGCAAGAAGCTGCGGGCATAGAAAGGACTAGGAAGCAAATCATAGTCATTCCGTTCCAGCGCTTCCAACAAATCCTGCTGGATATCTGTCTTTTTTGACAGTTCCTCTAAGCTCAGCCCTTGATTGGTCCGGGCAAGTTTCAACACTTCTCCTATCGTTTTTTTTCTCATACGTACTTTTCCCTTATTTCTATTTTTCACTATTTTAACAAAATTTTAAAAACGATTCTGGAATTATTTTGGAAAAATAGTAAAATCTGTCATATCACACTGATTGATAAATCGATGACCTAGTTTTATCACATCATTCAGGCTGATATCCTGTAAAATTTTCGGCAAATCAAACAAATTCTCACCCGTCAAATGCGGTTCATATTGGGTTGCAATATACTCAAGCGAGTTTAAACCGTGCAGAAAATCACCAAACATCTCACTTTTAATCGTATCCAAATGCTCTTCTGTCACATCCGGATCCTTATCAAAATTCTTGATGGCTGAGCGAAATTGATGAGAAAGTCCCACCGGCTCCTGAGTATCCATCGTCAGCATGACAAAGTGAAAATCTTTTTCTACTTCCACTTCCAGCGTTAAAGAATTATCCATTTTTCCACTTTCATAGAGGGACTGGAAACGCTTGGAAGTCCAGCCAAACATCATGGCAAATAAGAGTTTCAAAGTGATTTTATAGCGATACAACTCCGATTCATCAACAAAATCTGTACCTCGAATCCCAACTGCCAGTTTTGGACTAGCCACCTCCATTCGGTAGGTATCCGTTGACACCACTGGGTGAAGGCTAACAGGAATTTTTTCAATAGGTTCCGAACTCCCAGCAAAAACTAGTTTTTCCTGCTGCTCAGCAATCTCAGCAGCTATCTGTTCCAAATCGAAATTACCAATAACAAACAAAGTCATATTAGAAGGATGATAAAAGTTACTGAAATTTTCCTTTAAATTTTCGACGGTAATCTCAGAGATAGACTCTTTCGTTCCTGCAATGTCTTCTGCCAGAGGTGTTTGAGGATAGAGATTGGCCAAGGCTCCAAAAAAGAGACGATAATCTGGATTATCCTGATACATTTCAATTTCTTGACCGATAATATCCTGTTCCCGCAAAATGGATTCTTTTGTGAAATCAGCCCGATGCACAAGTTCTTGCAAAAGTTGGAGGTTTTCTGAAATGTTATCCGTTGCAGAAAATAAATAGCTAGTCCGAGTAAAGCTTGTAAAGGCATTGCTCTCAGCCCCTAGCTTAGTAAATTCCAGCAGCAAATCCTTTCCCTGCCGGCCTTCAAAAAGCTTATGTTCCAAAAAATGAGCTATTCCAGCCGGATATTGAGTGACCTGCTTGGTTTCACGTGAAACAATCCCTGTATCCACTGAACCAAAATTAGTTGAGATAATCCCATAAGTTTCATTAAAATCATTTTTAGGCAGAAGAAAAACACGTAAACCATTTGCTAATACTGTCTGATAAACAGTTTCTCCCACTGCTGAATAATTGATTTTTTCTAGCACTTCTCCCTGCATTATTTTCCTTCCATAAAGTAAATAGCTTGTAATTTTAAGAGACCAGCTGCTTTGATAATATCATCCTTACGAACCTGTTCCAAAGCTTCCAGCCAAGCTTCAAGAGATAAGAATTTTTTCCCTAAAACAGAAGCCATATAAGCTCTCTCTAAGATTGTATTCTGTCGATCCTGAGCTAACAACACTGAAGTTCTCAGCATTTTCTTGGTTTGATTCAGTTCTTCCAGACTAAAATTCCCACGCTTCAAATCAACAATCTGTCGGTTGATTAAAGCAACTGTTCTGGTCCGATTACTGCGGTCAATACCAGCGTAAATCCGCATCATTCCTGAAAAAATATCAAAATTGCTAGAAATTGTATAAGCCAGCCCTTCCTTTTCACGAAGATTGACAAATAATTTTGAATGGGCAAAGCCACCTAGCAAAGCATTTAAAACAACTAAAGGCAAGTGCTCACTCTCTCCGTACTGAATAGGGAAGTGATAAGCCAACTCAATAATTGACTGATGGACATCTTTCTGCTCCAGTCCTTCTCGCAAAACATTGGAATATTCTTGCTGATGAACTAACTGAAGTTCTTGCTGGCGAGGTGCAAAATTGAAAGATTGAATTTTCTCCCGAACAGCCACTTCATTAAAGTCCCCAATAAAGAAAAAGTCAATCTGATTTTCCTGAAGCATCTGCTGAAAAGCAACAAAACTGCTTGCAGCTGTCTCTTTCTGGATTAATTCAATCGTCCCAACACGAGGCATCTGCATTTCCTCTTCTTCATAAAAGAGTTTGTCTAATTCTCGATGAGCATGATAAAAATGATTCTCAATTTCTGCTTCCAAATCATTCAAGATATTTTTCTTCTCAATTTCAAAAGCAGATTCATCAAAAGCGTCCTGACTTACCAATGGAGAAAACAAGCTAGCTTTCAAAAAATCAAGCATGGCATCAGTCAGGACATTTTTGCGACTCAAAAATTTATCCCGCACAAAAGAAAGATTGATATCTAAATAATGGACCAATCCTCTCCTTGAAAGACTCGTAGAATAATCAGCACCATACAAATTGGCCAAACGCTCCCTGAAGGCCTGCGAAGTAGGATAAACTGCATTGACAGTTTCTAGCATGCTGGCTGTTAAAACCCGACCAGCTACTGTTTCTTTGGACATAGGCGCTGAAAAACGAACCCTAATTTTGTTTGTTTTAAATTTTTCTGATTGAATAAAATGGAGACGAACTCCTTTAGTGATTTCCATGACGCCCCTCATACTGAATAATATAGACTACTATTATATCATGAAATGCCTCTGATTTGTTTGTTCTACCAAGCTTTTTGCTGATTAAAACGTTTTCTGATAACAGGAGAAAATTTCCACTTTTATCCAAAGCACCTCAGCACTTTTTACTAACAAATATGGTATAATGACAGGGTTGAGGTGAAATATGGAATATAAATTATTTGATGACTACATCACGCTACAAGCACTTTTAAAAGAAACAGGAATTATCCAAAGCGGCGGAGCAATTAAAACATTTCTAAGTGAATATCCAGTTCTTTTTAACGGTGAGCGAGAAAACCGCCGGGGAAAAAAACTCCGTGTCAATGACACGATTTCCCTTCCCAAGCAAGGAATTGAAATTAATCTGACAGGTCCTAGTCAAGAAGAAATTCTGCAACACCAAAAAGAAATCGCAGAAAAAAAACGAGTTGCTGAACTTGTCAAAGCCATGAACAAGGATTTAAAAAAATCGCAGACTTCTAAAAAAGAAAAGCGTAGGAATACAGGGGTACCTAAAAAGCAGAAAACTACTAAAAGCCCTGTTCGCTTCCCTGGTATCTAATCATGTGGCTGCAATCATTAAAAATCAAGCATTTCCGAAATTATCAGGAAGCTGATATTGACTTCCATCCTGGCTTAAATGTCTTTCTAGGCCAGAACGCACAAGGTAAAACCAATATTTTAGAAGCTGTTTATTTCCTAGCCTTAACAAGAAGCCACCGTACACGCTCAGATAAGGATCTGATTCATTTTACAGAAAATGACCTCCTTGTTTCTGGCATCTTAGAAAAAAAGACTGGTAAAGTCCCCCTTGACATTAACTTGACACCAAAAGGTCGCATCACAAAAGTCAATCACTTGAAACAAAGTAAATTATCAGACTATATTGGAACTATGAATGTTGTCCTGTTTGCTCCTGAAGATTTACAGTTGATTAAAGGCTCTCCCAGTCTACGCCGTAAATTTATAGACATTGAACTTGGACAAATCAAGCCTGTCTATCTATCCGATTTATCCAATTACAACCATGTTCTCAAGCAACGCAATGCCTATCTGAAAGCTAATGACAAAGTTGATGAAACCTTCTTGACTGTCCTTGATGAGCAGCTAGTTGACTATGGCTGTCGTGTCATAAGGCATCGGTTGGATTTTTTGCAAAAATTAGAAATCTTTGCTCAAGACAAGCACTGGGACATCTCTCAAAATTTGGAAGAATTGACTGTCAAGTATCTGTCATCTATACCTTTACACCAAATTGACAATTTAGAAGAAACTTACCGTTCTTCCTTATTAAGCAGCCGTAAACGCGACCTATTCAAAAAAAATACAGGTGTTGGTCCCCATCGTGATGATATTGCTTTTTTTATCAACCAGATGGATGCCAACTTTGGTAGTCAAGGTCAGCATCGCAGTCTTGTTTTATCACTAAAACTAGCTGAAATCAAGTTAATAGAAAGCATTACAAAGGAGACCCCTATTTTGTTGCTTGACGATGTAATGAGCGAACTTGACAATAACCGTCAACTAAAATTATTAGAAACTATCTCTCAGGATATTCAAACTTTCATCACTACAACAACTTTAGAGCATTTAAAAAATCTTCCACAAGATATTAAAATTTTCACCATTCAGCAAGGACAAATCATGTCTCAATCCTAGCATTACATGAGATTTACGTTTTTGTAAATTTCATTTACAAAATATTGCTTATAGTGTAAACGAATTATATCAAATTATTGTTATAACAGCTTTTATAGCCTTTTGAATTGTAAATATATGTCAATTTAAATCGTAAATTTAAAACGAGGTTAGGAAAAATTCCCGACCTCGTTTTATTTTTTTTATTGAACTGAATAGTTAGGGGCTTCATTTGTAATTTGCACATCATGAGGGTGGCTTTCCTTCAATCCAGCGCCACTCATCTCAATAAACTGAGCATTATCGTGAAGTTCTTGCAGATTTGCAGCACCAACATAGCCCATTCCAGAGCGGATACCACCCAGCATCTGGAAGACAATATCTGCAGCAGCTCCCTTGTACGCCACGCGGCCTTCAATTCCTTCTGGAACTAACTTATTAGCTTCATTAACAGACCCTTGGAAGTAACGGTCACTAGAGCCCTTCTTCATAGCGGCGATGGATCCCATACCACGGTAAGTCTTAAATTTCCGACCTTGGAAAATTTCCGTCTCGCCTGGCGCTTCGTCTGTTCCTGCAAACATTGAACCCAGCATAACAGCATTTCCACCTGCAGCCAAGGCCTTAACAATATCTCCAGAATACTTAATCCCACCATCAGCAATGATGGTTTTTCCATATTCACGCGCCACAGCAGCTGCATCATAAATAGCAGTTACTTGAGGAACACCAACACCAGCAATGACACGGGTTGTACAGATAGAGCCTGGGCCAATTCCGACCTTAACAACATCCACACCTGCTTCATAAAGAGCGCGTGCACCTTCAGCAGTTGCAATATTTCCAGCAATCAAGGTGCGATCAGGGAAATGAGCACGAATCTCAGCAATCTTGCGTAAAACTCCAGCTGAGTGGCCATGAGCAGTATCAATAACAATCGCATCTGCACCAGCTTCAAAGAGAGCTTCCGCACGTTCAAAAGTATCTGAAGTAACACCGACAGCACCAGCTACCAAGAGACGGCCAAACTCATCTTTAGCAGCATTTGGAAACTCAATAACCTTTTCAATATCTTTAATGGTAATCAAACCTGAAAGGCAGCCCTTATCGTCAACCAAAGGCAACTTTTCAATCCGGTGCTCCTGTAAAATGCGCTCTGCTGTTCCTAAATCTGTACCAACAGGCGCCGTTACAAGATTCTCACTGGTCATATGACGAGAAATAGGTTGGTCATAGTCAGAAATAAAACGCAAATCACGATTGGTCAAAATCCCTACTAACTTACGATTTTCAAGAGTTTCTACGACAGGAACACCACTGATACGGTAACGTCCCATCAACTCATCTGCTTCAGCAATCGTATGCTCTGGCGTTAGGAAAAAAGGATCAATAATTACGCCATTCTCAGAACGTTTAACCTTTCGAACTTCATCAGCCTGTTGCTCAATAGACATGTTTTTGTGGATAACTCCAAGACCGCCGGCACGGGCAATAGCGATAGCCATCTGACTCTCTGTAACAGTGTCCATGGCAGCAGTAATGATTGGGATATTCAAAGTCAGATTCTCAGCAAGCTTGGTACTCAAATCAGCATCGTTGGGCAGTACATGGCTTTCAGCTGGAATCAGCAGCACATCATCAAAGGTAAAACCTTTTTTCAAAAATTTAGTGTCCCAGTTAGACATCCACAGTTTCCTCTTTTCCTTCTTATTTGAACTAATACCCAAAGAAAATTGAAGTTCAGATTTCTTTGAATAAGAGCTGGTTTTTTTGTTGTTAATATCATACCATTCTATAGGAAATTGTCAATCATTATTAAGCAAAAAATAAAAACCATCATTTTTAAAACTAAAAACGATAGTTTTTGTGGTTTACAATCAATAATGTTCGTTATTTAAAATAATTAATCCCCATCGCAGACTTCACTTCTGAAAGAGTCTGAGCGGCAGTTTGACGTGCCTTATCACATCCTTCTTGCAGCATCTGATAGACCTGTCCCATGTCTTTAGCAAACTCCACACGACGCTCACGAATCGGACCTAACTCTCGCTCTAAAATTTCTAACAGATAGCGTTTGGTTTTGACGTCTCCCAGACCACCTCTTTGATAATGCTCTTTCATTGCAGCGATATCCGCAGCATCTTCTGGGCGACCAAAAACATCCAGATAGTGAAAGACCATATTTCCCTCAACTTTCCCAGGATCTTCCACTCTGATATGATTAGGATCTGTATACATGCTCATAACTTTCTTTTGCAGAATATCCATATCATCTGCCAGATAAATACCGTTATTGAGAGACTTAGACATCTTAGCATTGCCATCCAAACCAGGCAAACGTCCAGCTGCTTCATTTTCAGGATAAATTCCTTCCGGTTCTACCAAAACATCTGTCTGATAAGCGTTGTTAAAAGAGCGAACAATCTCCCGAGTCTGCTCAATCATAGGCTTTTGATCATGTCCTACTGGTACAAAATTAGCTTTAAAAGCAGTAATATCTGCTGCTTGAGAAATTGGATAAACTAAAAACCCAGTCGGCAAACTTTCACCAAATCCTTTTTGCGCAATCTCAGTCTTGACAGTAGGATTACGCTCAAGACGAGCCAATGACACCAAATTCATGTAATACATTGACAACTCTGCCAACTCAGGAATCTGACTTTGAATAAAAATAGTCACCTTTTCAGGATCCAATCCAGCCGCTAGATAATCCAAAGCTACATTCCCAATGGACTCAACAATTGTCTGAGGATCCTTTGCATGATCTGTCAAAGCTTGCTGATCAGCCAAAAATACGAACATCTCATATTTACCTTGATCCTGCAAAAGCACGCGATTCCGTAAACTTCCTACATAATGACCAATATGCAATTTTCCTGTCGGACGATCTCCTGTTAAAATAATTGGTTTAGTCATTTATTACTCCTCAATTTATAATGAGTTCATTATATCATTTTCAATGAAAATGAGAAAGAAGTTTCTAGAAAAAAGCGAAAATTCCAGTTTTTACAGCTTGATTGACATCCCTTTACAATATTTGTAAATTTAATTGACAAACCATTCTGGCTGGAAAACCTAAAAGTCTTAGTTCATTCTATTCTCCTTTTTTCTTTTTGCTTAGATTTTTTCTTTTTATCTCAGAATTATTTGAAAAAAGTTCTGTTTTCTAGTAAAATTAAGAAGATTATATATATAGGAGAAAGACATTGCTTACAGTATCAGATGTATCACTGCGTTTCAGTGACCGAAAATTGTTTGATGAAGTCAACATCAAATTTACAGAAGGAAATACTTATGGATTGATTGGAGCTAACGGCGCTGGAAAATCAACCTTTTTAAAAATTTTAGCTGGAGATATCGAGCCAACAACAGGCCACATTTCTCTAGGACCAAATGAACGTCTTTCAGTCCTTCGCCAGAACCACTTTGACTATGAAGAAGAACGGGCTATTGATGTTGTAATCATGGGAAATGAGCATCTCTACAACATCATGAAAGAAAAAGATGCTATTTATATGAAGCCTGATTTTTCTGATGAAGATGGTGTACGTGCGGCCGAGCTTGAGGGAGAGTTTGCTGAACTAGGTGGCTGGGAAGCTGAAAGTGAAGCCTCACAATTATTGCAAAATCTCAATATCCCAGAAGATCTTCACTACCAAAATATGAGTGAGCTCTCTAACGGAGACAAGGTTAAAGTACTCTTAGCTAAAGCCCTTTTTGGTAAACCTGATGTCTTACTTCTAGACGAGCCAACTAACGGTTTGGATATTCAGTCTATTACTTGGTTGGAAGACTTTCTTATCGATTTTGACAATACAGTTATTGTTGTATCTCACGACCGTCACTTTTTGAATAAAGTCTGTACTCATATGGCCGACCTTGACTTTGGAAAAATCAAGCTCTATGTCGGAAACTATGATTTCTGGAAAGAATCAAGTGAACTAGCGGCTAAGCTTCTAGCTGACCGAAATGCCAAAGCAGAAGAAAAAATCAAGCAACTTCAAGAGTTTGTTGCTCGCTTTTCTGCCAATGCTTCAAAATCAAAACAAGCAACTTCCCGTAAAAAGATGCTTGACAAGATTGAGTTAGAAGAAATTGTTCCATCTAGCCGTAAATACCCATTTATTAGCTTCAAAACAGAACGTGAGATAGGTAATGATCTCTTGACGGTGGAAAACCTTTCTGTCAAGATAGATGGAGAAACTATTCTTGATAATATTAACTTCATTTTACGTCCTGGCGATAAAACAGCTTTAATTGGCCAAAACGATATCCAAACAACAGCTTTGATTCGTGCCTTGATGGGTGATATTGAGTATGAAGGAACTGTCAAGTGGGGTGTCACAACCAGTCAATCTTACCTACCAAAAGATAATTCTCGTGACTTTGCTAGTGGCGAATCAATCCTTGACTGGCTGCGTCAATTTGCTAGCAAAGAAGAGGATGACAACACCTTCCTTCGAGGATTCCTTGGGCGCATGCTTTTCTCTGGAGATGAGGTTAACAAGTCTGTCAATGTCTTGTCAGGAGGAGAAAAAGTTCGGGTCATGCTATCTAAGTTGATGTTGCTTAAATCCAACGTTTTAGTCTTAGACGATCCAACCAATCACTTAGATTTGGAATCAATCTCCAGCTTAAATGATGGATTGAAAAACTTCAAAGGATCCATTATTTTTGCTAGCCATGACCATGAATTTATTCAAACCTTGGCCAACCATATCATTGTCTTGTCTAAAAACGGTGTGATTGACCGCATTGACGAAACCTATGATGAATTCTTGGAAAATCAGGAAGTTCAGGCAAAAGTCAAGGAACTTTGGAAAGATTAATTCCTTGTCAACTTATATTTACAAAGCTTTACAGAGGCATGAAACAACGTTTCTGCCTCTTTCTATATAAGAAATATGAATCACATTAAAGAATATTTTAAAAAAAATTGGCCTTATTTTTGTGCCTTCTTTCTTCCATTTTTCATCATGTTCTTTGTCTACTTGATGTACGGAATTTACTGGAATAGCGAAACGTCTCCCTTGCTTGGTGATGGTTTTCATCAGTATGTCATTTTTGACACCAACCTAAGAAATATCCTTCATGGCACAGATAGTATTTTCTATACTTTCTCCAGTGGACTTGGGCAGAATTTCTATGCTTTATCCAGTTATTATTTAGGTAGCTTCTTATCTCCCTTGGTTTATTTCTTTGATTTGAAATCAATGCCAGATGCCGTCTATCTATTTACCTTAATCAAGTTTGGATTAATTGGACTCTCTGCCTTTATCAGTGTCAAAGGAATATTTAAAAAGATTCCAGCTTTACTCATCATCACTCTTTCGACCTCATTTTCTTTAATGAGTTTTTCAGTCAGTCAATTGGAAATTAAAACCTGGCTGGATGTATTTATCCTTGCACCTTTAATTATTCTAGGTTTACATAGGTTGATAACTGGAAAAGGAAGCGTACTATACTTTACAACACTGTCAATTCTCTTCATCCAAAATTATTATTTTGGATATATGATGGCAATCTTTTTGGTCTTTTGGTACCTTCTTCAATTATCTTGGGATTTCAAAAATAGAATTAAAAGTTTACTTGACTTTACAATCGTATCTGCTTTAGCAGGTCTGACTAGCCTAATCATGATTCTGCCAACTTACCTAGACATAAGTACTCATGGTGAAACCTTGACAAAAGTTTCTTCTTTGCTGACAGAAAAAAGTTGGTTCTTAGATGTGTTTGCTAAAAATTTTATTGGCAGTTTTGATACAACCAAGTATGGTTCTATCCCTATGATTTATGTCGGCACCTTCCCCTTGATTCTGTCTATCTTATTTTTCACCTTAAAATCTGTTAAGTTTCACGTGAAACTTTGTTACTTTTTACTCATCGCAATTTTCATAGCTAGTTTTTATCTTCAATATTTAGACTTACTTTGGCAGGGAATGCATGCTCCGAACATGTTTCTTCACCGTTATTCTTGGCTATTTTCTCTGGTAGTTATCTATATGTCTGCTGAGACTTTAAATCGTTGGAAAGATGTGAAATTAATGAATGTTGCCATTAGTTTCACTTTACTCAGCCTTGGATTTATTATGACGTTTATTCAGAGAAAACATTATGACTTTTTGGGTCCTGAGAATTATATTCTAACATTAGAATTTCTGCTGGCTTATCTCTTGATTAGCTTTGTCTTAGCAAAATCTTCGATTCAACCAAAAATCATTCTCCCTGTCTTGCTTTTCTTTGTTACTTTTGAATTGTCGCTTAATTCCTATTATCAAGTTGGAGGAATTGCTAAAGAATGGGTATTTGCCACTCGTTCTTCATATGCCAGTCACCTTGACGAGATTGACAAGCTTGTCAATTATTCCAAAAAGGAAAATATTGACTTTTTTAGAACTGAAAGATTGAATCCACAAACTGGGAACGACAGTATGAAATTCAACTACAATGGAATTTCTCAGTTTTCATCTGTCAGAAATACTCAGGCAAGTTCTACTTTAGATAAACTTGGTTTTAAATCAGCAGGAACAAATCTGAATCTCCGTTATCAAAATAACAGTATTTTAATGGACAGTATTTTTGGTGTTCGCTACAATCTATCTGAAACAGATCCTCAAAAATTTGGTTTTCTTCCTGAAAAAACTGAAAAAGAAATGTCTCTCTACCAAAATGATGCTGCACTTGGTTTAGCTTTTCTGACCAATGATATTTACCATGACGTAAAGTTTACAAATTTGACTTTAGATAATCAGACAGAATTTTTGAATCAATTGACTGGCTTTGATTTTAAATATTATGATAAAGTAGATGCTATAACTACTAATGAAAATGTCAAGCAAATTGGTAACAGAGTGACTGTGAATGTTGACAGAGAACAGAATACAAGCTTTGCTAGCGTAGTCTATACTGTCAATGTACCTGCTAACAGTCAACTATATGTTAATGTTGCTGGGATTGATTTTAGTAATGATGATCAGACAGATGTTGACATTACTGTCAATAATTTTACGGAACGTTATACAACTAATAATGTTTTTCCTTTCTTTAATGCTGGCTATTTCAGTCAAAGTCAAACAGTATCTATTCGCTTTACATTCCCAGACAATTCGACAGTTTCATTTGATACGCCAGAATTTTTTGCCGTTAATACTGAGCAATATCAAAAGGTCATTCAAAAATTAAAAGAGCAGCCTGTTTCCACAACTACTGATTTAAACACAGTAAAAACAAACTATAGAGCGGAAAAGGATACTTCATTATTCTTTACCATTCCTTATGATAAGGGATGGTCAGCCACTCTTAATGGGAAGCCTGTCACACTAAAACGAGCTCAAAATGGCTTTATGAAATTAGATGTGAAAAAAGGAGAAGGAAATGTTGTCCTCACTTTCATTCCTAATGGACTGAAAGAAGGTGGCATTGCTTTCATATCTGGCATAATCTTATTTGTTTGCTATAATTTTCTACGTAGGAAACGACATAGAATGTAAATATATAAAAAAATAAGGCTCTTCATTAAAATGCTAGTGAAGGCCTTTTTTGAATAATAAAAAAAAACACTCACAAGGAGTGTCTCTAGCTCCGGCAGTAGGACTCGAACCTACGACATCATGATTAACAGTCATGCGCTACTACCAACTGAGCTATGCCGGATAATATAGTCCGTACGGGATTCGAACCCGTGTTACCGCCGTGAAAAGGCGGTGTCTTAACCCCTTGACCAACGGACCATATGGTATGCTCTCTTTCAGAACATATTCCATTATATCAGGTTTTTAAGCTTTGTCAACTCTTTTCCCTTTATTTTCGAAAATATCTTTCAGATATTTCACTCTTAAACGAGTGACCGGACAGCGATGATTTTCGTAAAAAATAATTTCTCGATTTTTCTTGTCATAATCAACAATGTTGCCAATATTAACCAAATAAGATTTATGTGGTGAAAAAAATCGTTTGGATTGCTGATCCTTTTCTTGAATATCTGTTATCGTTCCATAAAACTCCTTAAGAAAATTTTTACCGACAATCCGAAGTTTATGAGAGCTCCCTGTCGTTTCGATATACAAAATATCGTTATAAGGCATTCGAACATCATTGCCACGATAACTATATTCAAAATAATCTACCATATTGGTATTTTCAATTAGTGTACTCTTAGTGTAAAGAATACTGTCTTTGATTCTATTTTTAAAAGCATCATTGTTGATATCTTTATCGATAAAATCAAGTGCTGATACTTTATATTTAAAAGTCATAGTGGCAAATTCAGATTTTGAGGTTACAAAAACTATAATGGCATAAGGATTATGATGACGGATAAATTGAGCTACTTCCAGCCCTTTTGTTTCCTCCCCCTTAATGTCAATATCCAAAAAATAAAGCTGGTTAACATCTCCATTTTCAATATATTTTTTGAATTCTTTGATTTTTCCTGTAACCTGAACCTGGATGTCAATTCCAAGTTCCTCAGCAATTTCTGCTAATGTCGTTTCCATCCTGACTTGATGAGATACGGTATCCTCTAAAACTAACACTTTCATAAATTCTATCTCCTAATTGTTAAAATCTGTGTAAAATTGTTTGGCTCAATTTGTGTATCAAGAGTGATAAATTCATACCTATCTAAAATTTCCTTGATATTATTCAATCCATAGCCTCTATTTTCTCCTTTAGTTGAAAACTCTGGCTGATAGAGTTCTTCCAAATCCAATTTTCCTTCTTTACGAGAATTTTGAACAACAAAAATGGTTCTATCATCCAGTTGAACCAGAGAAACATGGACAATTTTTTCTAGACTGTCAATGGCACTCTCAATAGCATTATTTAATAAAATACTAGCAATTCTGACCAGATCTAACAACTTGATTGGAAGGCGTTCCACTTTATCCTTAACTTCAAAAGTCAGCTGAATCTGATGTTCACGCGCTTGAAAGATTGTCTCAGTCATGACACTCCTTAAAGCTGAATCTCCTACATTATTCAAATCAAAAACTGTATATTTATCTGAACGCAGGTTCAAATTTGCATCAGCCAAGACCTCTTGATAAATGTGCTCAATTTCCTTGATATCTCCAGTTTGAATAGCCACTTGCATACTTGTCAGCATGCTAGCATAATCATGACGAAATCCTTTGATTTCATAGTACAATCTCACAATTTCATCAGTATATTCCTGAAGTCGAAGCTGTTCAGATTCTTTTTGACGCAAACGCTCTTCTTTTTCGTATTTCTCACGGCTGTCCTTGAACGTCACCAAGGTAGAAAGAAAGGCCAAGAAACAAATAGTAGCAATCATACTGCTAAAACTGTTGAAATGCTTTATATTACTAATCCAGTGAGAGAGATTTAAAATCAGCCAATTCATTGCATATAAACTACTAATCATCAGAATCTGAGATTTAAAGAAACTTCTTTTAAGATAATCTATTCTGAAATCAAAAATATCAATAACTTTTACCATAAAGAACAAGGATATTAAGTTGATACATGTCAGAAACAAGCCCATGTACTGAGCTACAAAATCATCTCCTAAAACAGATGAAATAATAACTGAAAAGAAAGTAGTAGAGCTATCAATTGACAAACATAAAAAGAAGGAAAGTAAGAAAGATTGGTATCTTTTAATCTTTTCAACTCTACAAAAATACCAAACTATAAATAGAGGGAGAAAAAATGACAGCGCATATGATGGAAATGAGATTTCAAATGAAAACACATGCCCTAAAAAAGCAATTATAAACGGAATTATAATCTCAAGACCAAAGCAAACACCTACAAAAAAGTAAGTATGCTTAATTTTAGTGATTTTTGATAAAATCACTAAAAATGCAGCTACATTAATAAAAGGATGAACAATTAATCCTATTATTTCAAGTGACATAAATTTCTCCCCTAAACTTTAAAATTCTTATCTTCCAAAAATCCAATCCCATGGATTTGGAATACCTCTTATATCCCAAAAGGTTTGAACAAGTGAATTGCTATTTGCAGCAATTTGAAAAGAATAGATTTTCATAACTATCTCCTATCTTTTTATCTTGTAAGTCACCTTACATTTATCATTATAGAAAAATAGAAAGAGTTAGTGACAATTTTCCCTGAAATGTCATTTTTTATCCCCAAAATGACATTATACCAAAAAAATAGAAGAAAAAAACACGAAATATTGTAAAATACTTCGCATTTTTTTACCTTTCTGATCTCAGCAGGATTCGAACCTGCGACCGTTCGCTTAGAAGGCGAATGCTCTATCCAGCTGAGCTATGAGACCAATACTATCTCATTCTATCAGAAAATAGGATTGCCGTCAAGATTACTTATGATAAGGACTCCCCTGCTGAATCATAAAAGCTCGATAGATTTGCTCTATTAAAACAAGGCGCATCAGTTGATGAGGTAGCGTTAATTTGCCAAAACTCATCAGAAGATTTGCCCGTTTTTTTACTGCAGGAGATAAACCTAAACTTCCGCCAATAACAAAAGTGATATCAGAAAAGCCATGCACTGTAGTATCCATCATGAGCTGACTAAATTTTTCTGACGGAAATTGCTTTCCTTCAATTGCCAAAGCAATAACAAATTCACGCTCATTGATTTTAGCCAGAATTTTATTTCCTTCTTTTTCAAAAATCTGCTGATTTTCTAAATCACTAGCTTTATCAGGTGTTTTTTCATCCGCTAGCTCAACCATTTCCACCTTGCAGAATCGATTGAGACGCTTCATGTATTCGGCAATTCCATCCTTTAAATATTTTTCTTTCAGTTTTCCAACTGTTACAAGTTTTATTTTCATAAGTTTATTCTATCATATTCATCTATACTTCACACTTTATTAACAAGTAAAATTTATCTGGGAATCGGCTAATCTGTGTATTTTCTAATGCCTATCAACAGTTTTTCTAAGTTTTCCACAAGGTGTGGAAAACTTAGAGGATTTAAGTTATAATTAAGTTTAGCTAACTATAATTTCATCAATTGTAATTCAAGGAGGAAAACATGAAAAACTCTTCAAATGCCATCAAAAAGGCTTTATTGCTTTTTGCAGTGTTAATTGTAGGTTTTATCGGCGGAAGTTTAGGGAATTATGTTACTACATTAGTAACTTCACGTGTAAAAATGAATGGAAATTCAACAACCAGTGTAACTACTTCATATAAAAACTCTACAGACATTTCAGAAGCTGTGAAAAAGGTTCAAAATGCGGTTGTTTCAGTAATTACTTATGCTGAATCTTCTAGCAGCGTTATCAATGATGAATCTTCCAACGATGAATCACAAATCTCCAGTGAAGGTTCTGGCGTAATTTATAAAAAAGACGGAAAATCAGCCTATCTGGTAACCAACACCCACGTTCTTAACGGATCAACCAATGTAGATATCTTGCTAGCTGATGGAAACAAGGTTCCAGGAGAAGTAGTTGGATCAGATGTTTATTCAGATATTTCTGTCGTTAAAATTAGCTCTGAAAAAGTAACTGATGTTGCTGAATTTGGAGATTCTAAATCTCTGACAGTTGGTGAGACAGCTATTGCTATCGGAAGTCCTCTTGGAACAGAATACGCTAACTCTGTCACACAAGGAATTATTTCTAGTTTAGGCAGAAACGTTACATTACAATCTGAAAATGGTGAAAATATTTCAACAACTGCACTGCAAACAGATGCTGCAATCAATCCTGGTAACTCTGGCGGCCCATTGATTAACATCCAAGGACAAGTTATTGGGATTACTTCAAGTAAAATTTCAACAAATGGCCAAACCTCTGTTGAAGGGATGGGATTTGCCATTCCATCTAATGATGTCGTAAATATTATCAATCAACTTGAGAAAAATGGAACAGTCACACGTCCTGCTTTAGGGATTCAAATGATGGATTTATCTAATCTGACAACTTCTGATTTTTCTAAATTAAATCTTCCTTCTTCAGTGAAATCAGGTATTCTTGTTCGCTCTGTTCAGCAAGGGATGCCTGCTGATGGCAAGCTTCAAAAAAATGACGTCATTACAAAAGTAGATAATACAGATGTGGAATCCACTAGTGATTTACAATCTGCTCTCTACAAGCATAGTATTGGAGATGAAGTAGAAATTACTTATTATCGAGATGGTAAATCTCAAACAGTCAAAATCAAACTCACTAAATCAACAAAAGAGTTAAGCTCAAATTAACTTATTTACAAGATTGTCAACACACCTTTACACAATCGTAAAGGTGTGTTATTCTATATACAAATGGAAAACTTTCAATATATTGCACTTAAAGACATTCGAACCAATCCTTATCAGCCTCGTAAACAATTTTCACAAAAAAAGATTGAAGAATTAGCAGCATCAATCAAAGAAAATGGTCTCATTCAGCCAATCATTCTTCGGAAATCTTCACTTTTTGGTTATGAAATTTTAGCAGGAGAACGGAGATTTAGAGCTGCCTCTTTTCTTGGCCTAGAAACGATCCCAGCTGTCGTCAAAGAATTATCTGATGATGAAATGCTGAAACAGGCCATTATCGAAAATCTTCAAAGAGAAGACTTGAATCCTATAGAAGAGGCTGAGTCTTATCAAAATTTGATTGACAAAGGCTTGACACATGATGAAATTGCTAAAATCATGGGAAAATCTAGACCCTATATCAGCAATATTGTCAGACTTTTACAGCTGTCTAAAGAAGTTCGCCAAGCTATCAAGGAAGAAGAGATTTCTCAAGGACATGCTCGCCTGCTGGTTCCCTTAAAAGAAGAAGAACAGTTACTATGGCTGGAAAAAATCTGTCGAGATGATTTATCAGTTCGAGCAGTTGAAAAGCTTCTCCAGCAAAAAAAGAGTCTCAAAAAGAAACCTAATAAAGAACTGTTTGCTAAATCTGAAGAGGAAAAAATTAAAAAAATTCTCGGTCTGGAAGTTTCTATTCAGTTAAAAAGCCAGAGTAAAGGAAAGCTGATTATTCCTTTTGAAAGCGAAGAAGAATATCAAAGAATTATAAACAGTTTTAAATAAAACTGTTATTTTCTTTTTTTAAAATAACAAAATTATCCACTGTTAAATCAATTAGGAAGCCTATTAGAATAAGAAATTTTAGCTTTATTCACATTCTGTGGATAACTTCAGCTAACAATGTGAATTCTTTTCCAGTTCTTGTGGAAAACTTTAAGCCTTTATGATAAAATAAGATGCGTATGAATCAGAAAATTATAGAAAAGGAGGGAAGTTATGACCAAAGAACAGGACTTTTGGAATCGTATTTTAGAATTGGCTCATGCTCAGCTAAAACAGACAACTTATGATTTCTTTGTTGCTGAAGCCAAGCTTGTCAAAGTTGAAGAAAAACAAGCTGTTATTTTCCTGGATAGTCCAGTAAAACAACTATTTTGGGAGCAAAACTTAGTAGGAGTTATTCTTACTGCAGGATTTGAGATTTTTAATGATCAGATTGCTGGAAAGTATATTTTTGAAGAAGAGACTAACATTGATACACCGAAATCTGCAGTAACCAGTCCTCAAATCAGCACTGTTCAGCCAAGCTTGCCACCTATTGATACTGGCTTAAAGTCAAAATATACCTTTGACAATTTTGTTCAGGGAGACGGAAATATCTGGGCTAAAGCCGCTGCCTTAGCGGTATCTGAGAATCTAGCCACAACCTATAATCCTCTTTTTATCTACGGAGGGCCTGGCCTGGGCAAAACTCATTTATTAAATGCTATTGGCAATCAGATTTTAGAAAATATTCCAGATGCGCGTGTCAAGTATATACCGGCTGAAACCTTTATTAACGACTTCCTCGAACATTTAAGATTGGGAGAAATGGATAGCTTTAAAAAAATCTATCGTAGTCTGGATCTTCTGCTGATTGATGACATTCAATCTTTGGGAGGAAAAAAAGTTTCAACTCAGGAAGAATTTTTCAACACTTTCAATGCTCTTCATGGTGAAAATAAACAGATTGTTTTAACCAGCGACCGCAGTCCTGATCATCTTGACAATTTAGAAGAACGCTTGGTAACACGTTTCAAA
Source organism: uncultured Streptococcus sp. (assembly GCF_963528215.1). Classification (GTDB taxonomy): domain Bacteria; phylum Bacillota; class Bacilli; order Lactobacillales; family Streptococcaceae; genus Streptococcus. Next base: position 3,210 of record NZ_CAURVL010000004.1, on the reverse strand, counting down.
TGGGGATTAACTCAGAATATTACACCGCCAGATTTTGAAACACGAATTGCAATTCTAAGAAACAAAATTGAAGACTTGGATTATATTTTCCCGAATGATACCTTGGAATATCTTGCGGGACAGTTCGATTCCAATGTCCGCGACTTGGAAGGCGCTTTGAATGACATCAGTCTCATTGCTAGAGTTCGTCATCTGAAGGAAATCACCATTGATATCGCTGCAGAGGCTATTCGAGCACGCAAGCAGGATTCAAGCCAGGTAACAGTTATCCCGATTGACAAGATTCAGTCTGAAGTTGGGAAATTCTATGGTGTTAGTGTCAAAGAGATGAAAGGCAGCCGTCGAGTACAAAATATCGTTTTAGCTAGACAGGTAGCTATGTATCTGACTCGTGAGCTGACTGACAACAGTCTGCCTAAAATTGGTCGTGAATTTGGCGGGAAAGATCATACGACTGTTATCCATGCACATGGAAAAATCAAAACCATGATTGAATCAGACGACAATTTACGTTTAGAAATTGAAAGCATCAAGAATAAAATTAAATAGCGTGTGGAAAACTACAGAATTTTTTCAAAACTTATCCACACTTTGTGAACAAGTCTCAAAACTTGTTAGAATAAGGACCAAGCTATTTTTCCACATAATTCACATAAACTACTATTACTATTAATCTTATAATTATAAATAAATAAAAAGGAGATCCTATGATTCATTTTTCTATTAATAAAAATCTCTTCTTACAAGCGTTAAATACCACTAAAAGGGCTATCAGCCATAAAAATGCAATTCCTATTCTTTCTACTGTGAAAATTGATGTTACCAAAGAGGGAATCACTTTAATTGGTTCGAATGGGCAAGTGTCGATTGAAAACTTTATTTCTATTCAAAATGAAAATGCAGGCTTGCTTGTCAACTCAACAGGTTCAATTTTATTAGAAGCAACTTTCTTTATTAATGTTGTTTCCAGCCTGCCAGATATTATTCTGGATTTTAAAGAAATTGAACAAAAACAAATCGTTTTGACTAGCGGCAAATCAGAGATTACCCTGAAAGGAAAAGACGCTGACCAGTATCCACGAATCCAGGAAATTTCTGTCAGCAATCCCTTGGTTCTTGAAACAAAAATTCTCAAAGATGTCATTAACGAAACAGCCTTTGCAGCCAGTGTTCAGGAAAGCCGTCCAATTTTAACTGGTGTTCACTTTGTTTTGATAGATAACCGTTCTTTGAAGACTGTTGCGACAGACTCCCACAGAATGAGTCAAAAGAAAATTACTCTGGAGAAAAATGGAGATAATTTCGACGTAGTCATTCCAAGTCGCTCTTTACGGGAATTTACGGCTGTTTTTACCGATGAAATTGAAACGGTAGAGGTTTTCTTTGCTAACAATCAAATTCTTTTCAGAAGCGAAAATATCAGCTTCTACACCCGCCTCTTGGAAGGAAATTATCCAGATACAGATCGTTTGATTCCGACTGAATTTACGAGTGTCCTTACTTTTAATACTTCTGATTTGCGTGCAGCTATGGAACGCGCTCGTCTCTTGTCTAATGCCACACAGAATGGAACAGTTAAACTGGAGATTGCAGGCGGTATTGTCAGTGCCCATGTAAATTCACCAGAGGTTGGCCGTGTTAACGAAGAAATTGATACAGAAAGTGTAACTGGCGAAGATTTGACTATTAGCTTTAATCCAACTTATTTGATTGATGCTTTGAAGGCCATTGACAGTGAAAAAGTAACGATTAGTTTTATCTCATCCGTTCGTCCTTTCACCTTGGTACCAAGTGAAGACACAGAAAACTTTATTCAGCTGATTACACCTGTCAGAACTAATTAAGATGAAAAGCAGTGGGCCAAGTTAAAGATTTTTAATTCTTGGTTCTAAGCTCTTTTCATTTACAAAGTATGATAGATGCTTAAGTTTTCTTCCTGGACTATGCTAGTTCCTTGAAAGGAGAAAGAAAATGTATGAAATTGGTCATTTTATAGAGATGAAAAAGCCCCATGCCTGCACCATTAAAGCGACTGGGAAAAAGGCGAATCGCTGGGAAATCACAAGGGTTGGTGCAGATATCAAAATCCGTTGTACTAATTGTGAACATCTTGTGATGATGAGTCGTCACGATTTTGAAAGAAAAATGAAGAAAATAATTGATTGAACTAAAAATCATCGTAAATGCTATTGTGGAAAACTAATTTGCATTGCTGAAGTTCAGATTTAGATTTAATTTTTCAAGCAAAAATGGATAAGACTTTTAAGTCCTATCCATTTTGCTTTTATTTAAGATTTTCAAATTTACCGTCTTTTACTTCTTTATAACCTGCTTTTTCGAGTAATTTAGCAGTTTCTTTAAAGCTGATGTAATCAGCTTTTTGATTACCAGATGTTTGAAGAAGCTGTTTACTTTGTAGTTCTTCAATATCAGCTTTACTGAAATCAATTGTCAGTTTTTCAGTTAAATAATCATCTTTGTACTCGATTTTATGAGTTAATCCTTTGATACCCTCAATAGATTTAGCATAGGCTTCTGTCTGCTCTTTAGCAGTGTCTTTTGTCAAGCCAACTGGTTTATAGTAGAAGGTGTTGTTTGTTTCGTTTATAAGAAGCTCATCACCTTTATATTCAACAGTGATGCGGCTATCTTGTTTAGTATTTTGGTCAATCAGCTGGAAATAAGCTTTTTTAGGACTGCTGCAGGCAGCTAAAACAAACAAAGCGGAAACCGCAAGGAAGGAAAGAAAAAGTGTTTTGAAAGTATTCTTTTTCATTAGGGACTCCTTTAATAAGAATATTAGCTATATTATACCATTTTTTTCTTCAATTTATTTTACATTTTTGTAAAGAAAGCTAGAAAAAATAACTTAAATCCGCTGTTTAGGATAAGGATTTATGGTATAATGGTTTGGATTGAAAAGATGAATGGAGAAGATAAGAATGGCTTTGACAGCAGGAATCGTTGGTTTACCCAATGTTGGTAAGTCAACTTTATTTAATGCAATTACAAAAGCAGGTGCAGAAGCAGCTAATTACCCTTTTGCGACAATTGATCCAAATGTCGGGCGGGTAGAAGTTCCGGATGCTCGTCTGGATAAATTAACAGAACTCATCAAACCACAGAAGAAAGTTCCAACAACCTTCGAATTTACTGATATTGCTGGAATTGTGAAAGGTGCTTCAAAAGGAGAAGGACTAGGGAATAAAT